>CAXOVX010000001.1:0-12178 GCA_964213345.1 Alphaproteobacteria bacterium
TTGAAACCTACTAAACCTGCCATCAATACTTCGTTCTAATCCCAAACTGGAGTTTAAAGTGCTCTAGCAACCAAAGCACCGTCTTCAAAAGTCCCCCACAAAAATTCACATGCAGAGTACAGAATTGCAACGTGTATACATGAAGATTCGAGCATCGCATTGATGTGGCAATTTTGAAAGAAGTTTATTGGTAAACACAAAGTCAATCAAGGATCAACCGCCGTAGATAGTGGAATACTTACATTAACCGTGTAACTAATAGGACGTTTGAAATCTTTGTATTTGAACATATCTTTCATGATACCAAGATCTACCTGCAGGCAGTCAGTTCTGTATCTTATACCAATGCCTTGTTGTATTATTTGAGATTGTTTCCAATCCTTTGGTTTTTCTCCAAATTTAGCTCGCAAGCCAGCATTAATCCACCATTTTGGAGCTAGCTTATACCATAAATTGAGGCCAATTTCATTTTTATAATTTGCAATTTGGGTGATGTAACCATCATCAAATGTATAGTCTAGTGCTGCTTGCACGTCGGCTAAATTAAACTGTACATCTAGCTCATTATGGATTGGTTTTCCTTTAGAATTGAGCATCAGTCTATCACTTATCACCGTATCTCCATATTCTGCTGTTCCTTGTAGCGTATAAATAATAGGGCGTTGTAATTTTTGGCTGTCTGGCCCGTTGATTAAATCATTCTGAGATTTTGGTATGTTCCTGGAGGTAACTCTACCACCAATCAATAAAGAAAAATTAAAGTTATCATAGGTAAAAAAACTATTCTTTAATCCAAAATCTAATTTATTTCCATAATATGCCTCATAGTCTATGGAACGTAGTGTTGTGGTTAGTGAGTTATCTATAAAATTGGTACTTTGAAATATTTGACTTAGGTGTGAAGGGTTATGCTTTTTGCTACCTGCTAGTGTAAAATTTAATAAAGGCTCTACTATTAACGAGCCATATGTATTTTTGCTATATAATGGCCATCTCCATCCAGCGGTTAGTTTTGGGGTGATGGCATAGTTATCTGTATTGGTTGCTGTACCATGTTGTTGCAACGGCTTCACATTAAATCCGTAAGCTTCTCCAGTTATGGCTATCATTGGCTGTATATTAAAAACATGGCCGTACTTATTGATATACTCAAAATCTATGGCAGATCCGGTATTTAGGTGTCTTATAATTGATGTTCCATCATTATTTATTACATTTATAAAATCTCCATTAAATAAGATTCTACTACTATACCCCTTGTGGAGATTTTTGTGTAATTGTGTTTCGTAATAAAATTGCATGCGCGGAGCACCAAATGCGGTACCACTAGTAGCAGAACGCAGGTCGTTAAATATTAATACTGGATTTAGCGTAAAATAGCCATTGTTGCCAAAATAATAATTCCAATAGCTATTACTTATCAAAATATCGTTATCTGTAATTTTATACTCTTTTAATGCTAATTTATTTGCGCCATTAAATTTTTCGAGTGAGATGCCATATTCATTATTCTGATTCAAGCAAAAATTACCACGTGCTTTAAAGTATTTATCATACGTGCCAATTTTAGTTTCTGGTAGTGCCACTAGTTTAAAATTATAGCCCCCAGATTGAAGTTTATGCCGTATCTCGAGATCATGCATCAATGAGGTATTGCTTGAAAAAAATAGGGTAGGGGAGAAAGTAATATCGAAATTTGGAGTTACACTTAGATAGTATGGTATCTGTACGCCTGGTCCCAAATTTTGGTATTTAGCTATTTTAGGAAACAAAAATCCACTTTTCCGTTTTACGTTAGGGGTAGGAGTTTGAAAAAATGGGAGATATGCAACATTATACCCAAAGATAGTTATATATACATCTTTATAATTTATCTGTTCTTTCTGTTTTTGAATAACCGCTGTCTTAGCTTTTACCTGCCATAGTGGTGCAGATCTAGCAGTAGTTTGACATGTAGTAAAGGCGAAATCATTGCAAATATATGTATTTTGGCTGGATGTTTCTACTTTATGAGCTGATATACGGATATTGTGTGCTAATTTTGTTTCTAATTTCAACACATGTATTTGCTGTGTAGAATAGTTATACTGTACCTCTTCTGCGTAATAAGTGTCGTTGTTTACAGTGTTTACTAAAGTGACGTTGTGTTTAGCAAACAGATCAGATCTTAGCCGATTTATGATGGCATTATCTGCTGTTATTACATATCCCTTATGTGTGATCTTAACGTTACCTTCTGCTACTCCCTCTTGTTTTTGCTCATTATAAGCAAAATGATTAGTGGTAATACTTAAATTTCCTACATCTGCCTTATTGTTGGCTGAAGCATATGTTGATACGGTGCCCAAGAATAAAATGCAAAGATAATACAGTAAGATTAGTATGAATTTATGAGTTCTCGAAAAAACATTTCTGTTTGTCATTACTTGCCATTAGCATCATTCTTTATTGCAGATACTCAACCTTGTACTTATTGTGCACATTCAATAATACCAAATTTCATTTTTAAATGGATATTGAAACACGGGGGGAGGGGGGAGGAGTGTAGCAAACTACATGACTGGACCCAAATCCCGCAGTGCGACAACGTGTATGTTATAAAGGTAATTTGATATTAGCTATAAAGCCCTCCCTTTCTTGGCAGGGCTATGAACCGAAAATTTATTATTTTGTGACTATTCTGCATTCACCATTTCCCTGTAATAACCAAGCAACGATAAAACTAGTGGATGCACTGGATTGAATGCATAGATGGCTCCCCCATTCCTATAGTCATATATACTTGTTATAGGCATAATCTCAATTGCTGTTCCCGTTAAAAATGCCCCATCTGCCTGCTTTAAATTTTCTACTTTCATCGGCTCTTCTATTACCTTAATACCATGCTGTTTAGCAAGTTCAATGATAGTTCTTCTGGTAATGCCGTCCAAAAAATCTCCAGTACTAGGAGTGTGTAAGCTACCATTTACGACTGCAAAGAAATTTGATGTGCTAGATTCAGTAATATTGGCATCAATGTTTAACATAATAGCATCATCAAAGCCTTCTTCTCTAGCTTCTGCTTGAACTATGCGGTACATCAGGTAAGAAGCGGCTAGCTTACTATGAACTGGCATGCATGCAGCTGGTATTTTTTTCCATTTTGCTATTGTCATTTTATAGCCTTGTTTGAGCTTTTCTATATCATATTGCTCAAAACTAGGCCATCCTGCAATAGCAACGTGTGTTTTACACTTTGTAGCTCCAACAAACATTTCTTCACTTCCGAGCCATGCTACCGGTCTAATATATCCATTTTTTATATTATTTAACCTTATGACTTCATTAATTTGCTGACCTAACGTGTTGATATCAAATGGCACTTTAAGCAGTGCGCTTGTTGCAGATGCTTCTAATCGCTGTAAGTGTTCATACAATTTAAACGCTACTCCATTGTATACCCTTATACCCTCAAACACGGCTCCGCCATAGTGGAGACTGTGAGTTAGTACATGCACACAAGCTTTACTCCACTCGATAAATTGTCCGTTCCACCATATTTGTCCTGTATACTGGTCTATTGGCACCAAACCCACTTCATCACCTATATATTGCTATTCACTAGTGATGAGAAGTACTATAACCAAATAAATAAAAACAACAAGTTTTAATCAATCCCGCTAGTACAGAGGTTAAGCTAAGGTTTAGAAATGAAAAATTCAATAAAACTTGAGCCCTTGAAACATTTGGGGCAAAACTTTCTGATGGATAGCGAGATTACAGATCGTATCGTTTATTCCATAGGAAACTTCAAAAACAGTATAGTATTAGAAATAGGTCCGGGTATTGGAGCACTTACTAAAGCAATACTAAAGATCGGCAAACCAAAACACGTAATTGTTGTAGAAAAGGATGTAAGGTTGATACCGGCACTTCACAAGCTACAGGCCGAAAGTAATGGAATATTAACTGTATTACACGATGATGCATTATTGATCGATGAAAGTGTGTTAATAAACAAAGTACGTAAATTTGGAGAAGAAATTAGAATTGTTGCTAATTTGCCTTATAATATAGGCACAGAATTGTTGTTCAAGTGGTTAAATAATATTGAGCTCTTTAGTAGCCTAACAATTATGTTACAGAAAGAAGTAGCTCAAAGGATCACAGCAACTCCTCATTCATCTAATTATGGATGGATAAGTATAATAAGCCAGCTATTGACCGAGGCAGAAGTATTGATAGATGTGCCACCAGAAGCATTTTGGCCACAACCAAAAGTATATTCATCGGTTATACATCTAGTTCCCAAAACAGCCATACCGGTGGATCTGAATATGGACAAATTAAGATGTCTATGCAAGCTGCTCTTTAATAAAAGGCGAAAAATGATCAAGAAGAATCTAGAAGGACCGTATGAGCATATCATAGCGCAGCTGCAAAATATAGGAATTAACGCTAATGCTAGAGCAGAAGAACTGAGTATTGGGCAGTTATGCAAGTTAGCAGCATTATTATAAAATTTTCTAATAATGTATTATTAATATTTTATTCTTTAATTTTATGAGGTTTAACATAAATTTATGCTTATTCACAAATATTTAATTACATTTTAGCTTGAGAAAAAATAATCTTCCATGGAGACTTGTTGTGTAATCCAATAAAGTTGGAAATTTGTCATTTTTTTAGGTGGGTGTTTTATGATAGCTATGTTTATACCGGTAGTGCTTAACGTAGTAGGTTTCTCGTACGTTGTTTTTCGTTCGTATAGTAATATAAAGAGTCATGGATTTCAGAATGCTCTTTTATATAAATGCGCTTCTTTGGTTACTTTTAGCGGTGCCAAGGTGTTGTGGGACAAGTTTTTTCCAGAAAATACCCCAGATCAAAATTGTTTGGCTGAAATTGGAAATTTAGTAGCGCATAAAAATAGTACGATGATTTTGTCTTGCAGCGTGGATGCAATGCGTGAGTTCATAAAATCGGGGTTGAGTGTACAGGATACACATTAACGGTATCACCCGATGATAAAAGCCAGGTTTCTAAAATCATTTCCAAAGCGATAGGCTTAGGACTTTTCCCTGAAACTGCTACTTTGCTGTCTCAATATATCAATAATTCTACTGATAGCTATTATAATGCAACAGCAGTGCAGTTGACAAATACAGTAAAGGAACTTATAAAACACTCATCAACAACACCTGTGGTAGGACAATACAAGTTCTACTTAGCACTAGTGAGTGGATATATTGCTGAAAATGTAGGCATCGATCTTAGTAGTGTGGCAGATCCTGCCACGATAGGGAGTTCTGTTAGCGCTGCTATCAAATACGCTGCTATGAAAATAAATGTGGGAGATGCATTTCTTCCAAATCTACTTTTCACTTTTGGCTTAAATTTGGTCAACAAACTCGCACAAGAGGCTATAGTGATATATTTTCCAGCGCCTGTGGAAAAACAAACAAACATTACCATTACCGACATGGGGGCAGATGCTCACAATGCTAGTGAATTGCATCATGACGGTGCGCAAGTTGAAGCTCAACACGGGTAAATACAAGTCCATTACTGGCTCGCATTATTATTGGGGGGTCCTACCTTGTAATGGGGGGCTCTCTCGCAATCGATTAATACCAATTTCCTTTTTGACGCTCATGTTGTTGTTCTGTAGGATTTAGCTCAGTTGTGAGTTATTTCTACACCCCTTTGCCCTTACCATTGGCTCCTAGCGCTCATTTAAAAGGTATAACTTTTCCAACCTGAAGGATAAGCTTACAAGATAATAGTGGTTGAGATAGTGGTTTTTATAGGGTGATAATTGACATGATATCAAGCAAGCTATAAGAACCTATCATACAACAATAAATTTTTGAAATCTCTCCGGTGTTTTACATACACATAAAACAACTAAACTTACTCTCTTAGTAGCCTAATATTATAGTCACTATCTCACTAAGGATCATATTGCACTTCCTACTCCTCTTGCCTTTCGTTGTCCTTGCCTTTTATAAATGTATTTCCAACCAAGTTATACATCCTTTGCAAAAATCATCAACATAACAATATATTCCTGTAAAATCTATTTCCATATAATTCCTGTTTTGTTAGGCTTTATCGGCTTCTTTAACAGATATCATATCTCCATCTTGTTGCAATATATTATTCATTCCTTAGCCCCTTAGTTCGGGTTCTTTAGTAGATTCAACATCTCTATGGCAACTTTCGAATCGCGTGTTCCTGCCGCTGGCAATCCAGCATATTGCCTCATCTTTGCCCATTATTATATGTACTTTTGACCCTCGCAGCCACATTATTACCAAGACTCTCTCCCTCTTTTTTGGGGCACACCAGTACCATGACCTGTAAGCCTTTTCTCTGTATCCATTGACTATGTCTATGAAATCCGTGTGTACTCCGGCAACATCCACCACCAGCAACAGGGGCACTGCCTTGCAAAACAATCTTGTGATCCTGCAGCAAAAGAGCCATACTCGCCGTTACATTATTTTTTTATTCGCCCCCTGGCTACATGATATCGTACAATATACAAGTATATGCTGCCTTAATAATCCTTAAGGTTGCAGGCTAAACTCTAGCCATATCGGAAGTGAATTCAATCAAGCAATGGGGCTGGGCTGCTTCCTTTTAGTGAGAAATAGCTGACAAAAGCATCCTCCTTATAACATGGAATTATCGTCAACATCATTACCGCAGAGCAATCTTGATTTTTGCTGTATCCCCACACACTACATACATTTCATTATTTTTAAATTTTTTTTATATGCGATGGGTTGTTCCATCCCAGTCGTTCCTGATCGTATCATGCTCTTCTAATTCCACCTCGATACTTCCGGTTTCACCGCACGCAAAACTCAAGTCATCTCCACCACCCGAGTCTGAGTTTCGTCTGTAAGCAAGCTTTTGAATACCACTATATATAAAAAAAATTTAAAAATAATGAAATGTATTTAATACAAATTTAGCACTGCTTTCACACTTGAAATTGCGGCTATAGTTGCTGTTTCGGCGCGTAGTGTGAGGTTACCAAGGGTTACAATGATAACTGGTGTATTTATTGCGGTTATCATTCCCACTTCTTTCTCGGTAAATCCTCCTTCTGGTCCAATAATTATGATGTAGTTTACTTTATGCACTCCTTCCATAACACCATTATAAGGTAACACGCTCTTTGCTATTGTTTGTGGCAATTGCGCTGGCGAGACGATAGTTTCAGATTTATTGTGTGTACCATGAAAGAATAAAACGATATCTATGGTATCTTTGGTGCATTCAGATATTTGGTTGCATAAGAAAGTACAGAAATTTTTAAAACTAGTACAAAGATAGATTTGTGGGATAGCTAACCTTCCACATTGTTCTATCCCTTCTATCACTGAACTTAAAAGTTTATCATGTCTCACCTTTGTTATAATAGTCCGTTCCGTAATTATTGGGAATACGGCGTCTATACCTAATTCGGTGGCTTTTTGAGCTATCAAAGATGGAGTGAAGGCCTTTATCGGAGCAAAGACAAGTGTAACTACAGGAGTAAATTGTTTTTGTAATATGTAGTGAGGTTGAGTAGGGGGAGGCAGGGCAGGGTACTTATCTACCACTAACAAAGTTACATGTCTACCACTTATTACGCTATCGATAGCAGCAATCCACTCCAAATCTATAGCATTAAATATCCTGATTTGCTCACCTTTTTTACAACGCATCACGTTACAAAGGTAATGTGCATGATATTCTTTGAGTACTATCTGCTTATTATGCGTTATGCCGCAGTCTATGTATAGACGTATATCAGACACCTTTCCAATCCGAGAAATGTATTTTCCTTGCTAATCTCATAAGTCTCCATTTATCTCTTAGCTAAAAAATATTGCTTGGGCAATTTATCAGGGTGCTTACCGAGCGTTTTATGAGCAGTAATTGTAAATTTGTTTTGCTTTGTTTTTTTACCATTAGCAATTTTTTGTTTCACTGTTACTGATGATATTAGCCGCTGAATCGGCGCATCATGACGTTCAAAAGCAGCGTTGTTGTTAATAACTTTAAAAATGCTATCCTCTTTTTGGAGATGCATATGGGGAATAGAGCGCTTTTTAGTGTCTATGCTGTCATACAACGTGCTTAGCATCATCGTTGAAGATTGCGTTGTTACCCCAGAATCAAATTTCTTTTTATAGTACTTGGTATGTAACTTGCCATACGCAACTTGTAATAATTCTACCATATGTACATCGCGTATTCTTGCGGTTTGCCCACCCAATACTACACCAATCAATCTACCTTCAGGTCTTCGTGCTGAAGTGACCAAATTGAATCCCGAGGCATTTGTAAACCCAGTCTTAAGGCCATCTGCGTCTTTATACATTTTTAATATATGATTATGGCTTAGTATTGTTTTTCCGCGAAATTTAAAAAATGGTGTAGAAAATAAATGATAGTATTGAGGAAAGTGTACCTGCAATGCTAAAGCCAACCTAGCCATATCATGGGCAGTAGTTACTTGCAATTCATGATGTAATCCGTTTGGATTCATGAATCTTGTGTTCTTTAGGCCTAACTGTCTTGCTTTGTTATTCATCATAGAAACAAATTTATCTACACTTCCTCCTCCTATAGCTTCAGCTATAGCATAGCTAACATCATTTGCAGATTTTACTATAATTGAATAGATTGCGTCACGTACACTTATCTTATCTTTGGGAGCAAGATCTAAATTACTTTTAGGTTGCTGACTTGCCGTTTGCGACATCAAAATCTTCTGCTTTAGACACAATTTACCTTTTTCTAATGCATCAAACGTCAGATATAAAGTCATCATTTTAATTAAAGAAGCAGGATAGCGCAAATCTTGGGCATTTCTGCTGTAAAGAATTTCAAAAGTGTCCGCATTAACGATAATCGCAGCATAAGAGGGAGAATCTAGAATACCAGTATTGGATTCATTATCAGTGGCAAAGGATAGCCTATTTGATACAACAGCTATTAGTAAAAATGCTATACAAAAGCACTGACTTATAATTCTATTAGAGATTTTATACAACATTTTATAAGTACAAGAAAAAAGCCACACAACATGCTTTCAAAATTATGTTTATAATTTTGTTCAGAAACCATGAAATTCATACGTGATTGTATGCAAAAACTTTCACAACGTCTAATGATTTATACTATAAATGCGTTAGATAAGCGGTGATTACCATAAAAAAGTAGGAAAAGTGGGAAAATCTATAAACATGATAATTGATATTATGGAAAATGATTTGTGCTTATTTTTTATAAATGCCAATTTTTATACTAAAATAAATTGACAAAACATGTACTTCTGCTTAAGTTCGTAGACACTGATAGCTCCTGTAATTAATAAGAAAAAAAGGAATTTAAAATATGGAAAATAGAGATTTTTTAGCTAAATTGAAATCTGGCATTTTAGGACTGGGAATATTTGCTTTTGGTGTCACGGTTGCTTTGTCTGCTCCAGTAAATGCAGCAGACTTTAAAATAGGCATCATAGATATGGGAAAAATATTGAGAGATGCTCCAGCTGCACAAGATGCTAGTAAGCAGCTAGCGACGCAAGAGGTCTTGTACAAGGACGCAGTTGGCAAGGTACAGTCATCACTTATAAGCCGTTTAAAAGACTTAAAAGCGCAAGAAAATGCCCTTTCTCAAGAGACACGAGAAGCTAAACAAGAAGAACTGAAGCGGGAGTTTGAAAATTTCGAGAAGGACTCACGTACAAAACACGATATCTTTAATAAAGCTTCTGAAGAGGCTTTCCAAGTGCTTGGTAATAAAATAGCGGAGATAGCAAAAAATAAAGCAAAAAGCAGTGGCTATAGCGTTATATTAGAAAAAAATAGCGTATTTTACGTCGATGACAGTGCGAATTTAGACATTACAGATGGTGTTCTTGTGGATCTCAACAAAACTGTATCCTCTATAAAAGTCGATTTTGAAGGAGCCGAGAAAAGTATCAAAGAAGCTCAAAAGGAAAGAGATGCGAAAATCAATGAGCAGGCAGCTAGTACAGAAAAAAAGGGAGTAGCAAGTCATAAAGTTGATGATAAAACTATTAATTCTCAGAAAAAATCTAATAAGTAATAAGATTTGAACGAAAATAAAAAGGGCTTTTTGACTCGTTGTATTGTAACTAGTGGGTTGGATTGCCTTTTTTGTTGCGTTAAAAATTGTTTTATTGGGTTTTTTGAATTTCTTTCATAAATATTAAATAGTAACTCAGCGTATCACATTCATAAATAGAAAATGCAATTCTTCAGAAAAAGAATTAACAGCTTGAGTGTTAAAATCATACTAATATTCATTGCTATAACATTTGTACTCTGGGGAGTTGGTGGTGAATTATGGGTAAAAAATACCAGCAATTGGGTTATAAAAGTTGGAGATATGGTTTATGGGCAGCAAGAGTGGAATAAAGCACTACAATTAGCAACAACAAATGCAAAAGAAGATGAAGAGCCAGGGTCTTTAAAACAAAAAGTACTAAACGAATTCATAGAAAGTGCTCTGATAACGCAAGAAGCGCGAAATTTAGGAATAATTGTTAGTGATGAAATGGCAAAACTAGATATAGCAAAAGTACAGGCATTTCAGGATAAAGAAAAAAAATTTAATAAGCAGATATTCAAAAATGTGTTAAAGAATGCGGGGTTAACCGAAGCCGCTTTTATTGATAAAGTAAAACAGCAGATAGCTTACAACCAATTGCTGAGCATCTTTAACATTAATAATAAGCAACAGGTAGTTCCTACACAACTTGCCGACCTTATGCTACAAGCTATTTATGCGAAGCGTACGGTAAAGCTGTTTAAGATAGATCGATATAACTTCGCACGACGTGCAGCAATACCTTCTACTGAAGAGTTACAAAAATTTCTTGAAGAAAATAAGAGCCAGTTTGCAATACCTGAAAAACGCAAAATTTCCTATTTTATTATCAATCATGAAGATATAGCAGCTCCAGAGATTACGCTAGAAGAACTAGAAAAGTATTATCAACGAAAAATAGATGTTTTTCGTGAGCCAGAGCGAAGAAAAGTTAAACAAATACTAATAGAGCACGAGGCAGATGCAAAGCGAGCTTATGAAGCGATACACAGTGGAAAAAATTATGACGATATTTTGCAGCAATATAAAAGTAAACTAGAATTTGTAGGCGACTTGGGAGCGTTAACTATTGAAGGATTGGAGGCAGGAATTGCCAATGCAATTTTTTCTTTAAAGGAAAATCAAATTAGTAAGCCTGTTCGAAGTCCACTAGGATGGCATATATTCAAAGTTGTTAAAATATACACTGAGCATACCAAAACTTTACAGGAGGTAGAGCAAGAACTACATAAAGAAATTTCTCATGAAAAAAATTATAATGCTTTAAGCAATTTAGCCCAACAAATAGAACAAGATATTAGCGGTGGGATAAGCTGGGATGAACTTATCAAAAAAAAGAACAAGCTTTCTATTTATACTATTGTTATTGATGCTACAGGCAAAGTAATTGAGGCACCCGAATGTAAAAATGTAGTACTTTCAAGAGTAAAGGGTAGTGATATGGTGGAAAGTAAAAAATGTAGATTACTATCTGAGATAAAATTAGAGAAAAGTCCACAGTTTCTACAAACTGCTTTTAACACACCTCTCAATCACATTTTAGAATTACCGATACTTGATAAAGGTGTATTTGTGGTTTTGAACATTGATTCAATTATTTCTAGTACCTTACCTACTTTAAGAGAAATTCATCAAGATGTGGAAAAAGCCTGGTATGGTGTGGAAGCAGAAAAAGGATTACGGCATTTAGTTTATCGATTAAGGGAAAAGCTGGATGATAAGTCTGGTCCTGCTACTGAAGAAGCTGGTGAGCAAGCTTTAGAAAAGATTATGCAGGAGAAAGTTCAGACTGAAATTTTGGAATTGAGCTACTCTCAGCCTATAGCTGCAGAATTTTCGCAGGACTTCATTAAAGAGATATTTGAAGTAGATGTTAATGCTGTTTCAGAAGTGTATAATAGCAACAAAGGTTATTATTTTGGTAAGGTATTAAAAATAGGGTATATACCACAAGAAAAATTAGAAGAATATCGTGCCAAATTTGGGACACAAACAGCATCTATATATAATAATTTAGTATTTTACGAATATATGCAGTACTTAAGGCAAAAATACAAAA
>CAXOVX010000002.1:0-105539 GCA_964213345.1 Alphaproteobacteria bacterium
TACCTCGCTTATATAACCTTGCGCCATAAGCTGATCTCTGAAAATACTAAATATCTTAGATAGCTTCTCGGTCCCTATCTTTTCCCTTAGCTTACTAAATACGCTATAATCTGGAGTCGCATCTCTTAAATCAAATTCACAAAACCACTTTGCTGCGTTGCTATCACTCAAATATCTTTCAAGTTCTTATCGCTCAAATCTTCCATAAATTGCAGAAGCACTTAAATAGCCTATGAACTCCGTAACCCTTGTAATTGCTGGCAACTCAACTGCTGATAACTCAAACAGCCCCATAATACAGAGATAAAGGCTATTGTACCGCTCCCGTTTCCATCACCACAGCTAGGAAGACCGTGCATCTCGGAGCTGTGAAGAAAAAATAATACAGAAAATAAAAACTTTGATCTTGATAACATTATACCAGACTAAGAGCACCCTTTGAAAGGGTATCTTCACAACAAAAACAACGCAAAAATATATTGAAATCGCAAAAAATCACTTCGCAGAGTTTATGAATGCTATGTGGCTTCAATCTCAAGCAACTGGCAGTGATTGCCACATCAACGCGGTAGCATGACTATCGCTTAAAAAATGGCTTTACCTCGACAAAAATACAAAAATAGTGCTATGCTAATATACATTTAGGGGCTTATCTATACTCGCAATCACTCCAGATACACTCCTAAAAGGAATACCGAAATTTTACTTATATAACCGTGGTTTAGTAGGAAAACTCTTCCAAAAAGATTCACAATCACAAAACTTTATTACAAATTAATGAATTAATATATAGCTAAATTTTCATAACTACCCAGTGCCACTCAATGACTTGATGCATGAAGAATGAAATTTGGCACATCATCCTACACTTTTTATACCAAACATTGTATAATACCTAGAATTTTTTGCTATCTGAGCTGTTTCTGTAGACAAATACTCTACTAAGACTTTTGCTACGCCTTGTCTGATAAAACCTAAATCAATAGCAGCTTGTTGAGATAGATCTATCAAAAAATCGCGGTTACGTGGTCCTTTGTCATTTATCAAAACATATACTGATTTTTTGTTCTTTAAATTCGTTACTTTTACAATGGATGGTATAGGTAGTACAGCACTAGCTGCGGTGTAGGCCTGCATGTCATACGGTATTCCACTAGCGGTTATCTTTCCATGCAAAGAATTATTGTAGTATGATGCAACCCCAATCACTTTGTGGCCATGGAATGCGTTATAATAGGCAGGATTCGATGTTATTTTGGCTTTTAATCTGCGTAATGTAACTGGATTGCTCCGTACTACGTAAGAAGATTTTTCAAATTTAGTAGTTTGAAATTTCTCAATTCTTTGATCATTCTCTGTGGCGCTGCTCACACCATCATTTATGAATCCTATTAACAACAATGTTGCAGCAAACAGCATGCAAGAGCGAGTATTACATACACACACCACATCTACCCCACCAATCATCAATGGATATAACATACGCACTTGAAAGCACGCCTAGCGTGCCCAATAAAACTTACAATTGCAACAAACATTGGATGGTAACAAATATGAAAAGGCAACACTGCACGAAAATACAACAAACCCAAAGCCACCTTTTTATGTGCACTTAACAACACGCAACAACACCTACAAACACGCTTTAATTCCCCTTTTAAATGCTCACACCGCTGCGTTGCAGGATTCAGGCTACTCTCCTCCGCTCCCACCATCATATCCCCAGCAAATGAGAGCATACGAACACTATCATACTGACAACAACCCCCAGTCACAGCTAGCCCTTCTTTAGCAGTGGTCATCAAAAAAAGATCAGACACCCACACAAAACTGCGAGTGGCACCACACGTACGCCACCCCACCCTAGACTTTTTCTCACAAACTCACTGCCAAGAAAGACTCAAAAAAACGACCTAATTTGCCTACAGAACGCTACCTGCCGCCACCACAGCCGCACCCATCCTTATGAAGGGGTGGAGTGACCTGCAATTTGGACCCAATAGGAAAAACATTCGCACTCATCAATAAAAAACAAAACGTGACAACACCCACAACAACACCTTTTTTTACTTGCATTTTTACCCTCCCATTAATACTAACACCGACCCTCCTCCCTACACTAATGCTACTCTCTAACCTGTACCCATGTCAACACCTAATATTGCGCATCAACTTCAAGTGCTTGTCGGGACCTATTGGCTAATGCTACGGTGAGCTCTTTGGCTTTTTCCGGCATCATTTCTCCTATAATAGCGGATAGCTTGCCCTCTTTCATACTTTCTGCCACCTCAACCAACACATTAATCTGAAGCTTATCAAATACTTTTGCAGCTTCTTTTGATTTCATATTCTCGTATATTTTTACCAAACGCCCCACTTTGTTTTCTTCCTTACTGTCGTATTTTTTCATTAAGTCTGCCAACTTATTTTGCAACTTTTCAAGATACGTTATTTTATCTTGTATTTCTTGTTTTACAGCGCCTAAAGCGCTTTCTTTTACAGATAATTTTTCTGCTAAATCCTCTAGTTCAAGATGCCTTTTTCGCAAGCTTTGCAATATGTTAATCTCACTTGAGCTTAATTCTGCAAAAGCTGCTTGAGAATCATTGAGTAACGTGCTGGTGGAGGTGCCACTAGCAATTTTTTCTTGTGACTTGGAGTTGCTGTCTGATTTGTTTGGAATAGACTGTGCAACTTTGTCGTCTTCGTTTTTTGATACACCTTGTTTCGTATTGTTTGTACTCGTAACGTCCACACTTCCCGTAACGGAACTCTTTTGTTGTTGATTCTGGCTTTGTGCAACATCAGGCTTATCTGTCGGATTTTCTGCGCGCAAATCCAGCACCTTTAACACATCTCCGATGCTATCTTCACCATCTAGAACATCCATGAGCTTAGAAAACCCTAAAATCAACATGAAGATTATAAGATATGGTAATAAACGTAACATTGATATCCCTTACTTCGTACATCATTAATAAATAGTTATAGAATATTTTATAACTGAATTACCTTTTTGCTCCTTTCTTTTTACTAATAGCTTCTTCGCCTTTTTTGCTGATAGTTTTTTTTCTTTTTTCAGATAATACGTTCTCTAATGATGCGCTACCAATTTTTATAGATTGTTCAAGTTTTTTCGAAGAATCTATAAGATTTTCTAAACGATCTGCTATCCTAGACGCTGCGTCTGTCATAAAAGATAAATCGCTAGTTAAGCCCTCCGCTTTGCTAATGTAAGTTTTCAATTCTCCTGATGCGATAGAAGAAGTCTCTTTGAGCGCAGAGATACTCTTGTGTGTACTAATCACTGCAGTGTCAAAAGTGCGTACTAAGTCTACCAATTCCTTTCTACTATCTTTTAGGTCAGAAATTTTTTTGTTCAAGCGCAGACAGAAGGATATTGTAAAACTTAGCAAAACTATAACTACTATATCTAACAATGCGCCCATATCAGCCTAATATTTTATCGAATTCAATGATCAAATTTGTTCTGTGAGTTGTACTGCAAGATTATCTCCTATTTTTCCCAACTTGCCCTTGCTAATCAAAGTCCCATTTATCTTGACGTTAACTTCTTCGTGCATCAGTTTATCTATGATTATAGTCTGCCCTACGCTAAGTTTTGCGAATTCACCAATAGTAGAAGCAGTGTGATTGATTTCCACTTGTACATTTAGTGCCATGCTGGCTATCAAATTTTTGAAGTACTGATGCCACTCTGGGTTTGATTTTAAACTGCTATTGGCGAAAGGTTTGGACAGTAAGCTCTTTATAGGTTGTAGTGCAATATAAGGTAGCGCCAAGTCTATGCTACTGCTTCGCTGTTCTCCAATACTACACCGTATTCTCAGCAATACACCTAACTCTTCTCCCGAAATCAATAAAGCATATTTAGGGTTGTTTTCGATCTTTTCTATAATAAATCTAACACTTGTTATATCGCTAAATGCAGTACTCAAATTGTTCAGCATTCCTTCCACGATACCAGTAACAACTGCTTTTTCTATATTAGTAAACACCCTATCTTCAACTCTTAAAGAAGGGGCTAAGCTTGTACCACCAAATACTGACTCTAATAAATAATATACTAATTCACTATTAATAAAGAACGCCGCACTGGAGCTCCATTCTACAGCTTTAAATGTAATCGCCATCACAGATGTTGCGAGAGAGCCTATATATTCCGAAAGCTTTAATGGCAGTATTGCGTCTACATCGAGCTCTAGCTTTTCTGTCACAGATACCCGCAAAGAACGCGCACTTAGGTAAACAAATTTAGTAAGTATTGTATTCAGCATCGGTAATTTTATGGATTTCGCCGCATCATTATTGAGCAATGTTGCCATCCCCTTATCTTTATTAGGCTTCGCTCTCATTGGAATTTCACGCATACTATCAATTTTTAAAACTCTTTTTATTGAATTAAAACATCTCTAAATAACACATCCTCTATTTTTGCTGGGTAGACTATAGCATTAATTCTGGTAACCAATTCGGCTCTTAATTTGTACAGGCCGAAAGATCCATGCAGATCTATCGGTCTCAATTCACGTAAATAAATTTGTATTACATCTATTATTTTAGGAGTCCACCGATCTATTGCACGTAAATTGTCTACTCCACGTAATTGTAACGAGATTTTTATTTTTAAAAAAGATGACCCTTTGTCCATAGTGTCTAGATTAACTATAAGCTCATTAAGATCATGAAAAACTAACTCATTTTTTTTCAACTCTTCTTGTTTTGCTAATTCTTGAGCAATTTTTTTATGCTCTCTATAGTACAATATACCTCCTCCCATCAGCATTATCGCTACTGCTAAAATGATGAGTTGTAAGGTGCGAGATGCTAGCAATCTTCTTATACCACGTTCCTTTTCGCCACTTTCAACGTTAACACCATTATTATGCTTATAAACAGGAGAACCACTATCTGCATCTTTGTTAGCAGATAGATTTAAATTTGTAGATTTCATAAGCCACTATTCGTTAACATTTAAACATTTACTAAAAATCGCCCACTAGCTATCACTAAAAAACAACTCACGCAGAATTGATATCAAGCTTCATAAAACAGGCTATTCATTTTGTGAAACAACCTGCTCCATTCTACATATACTTTTTTATAAATCAAAATAAACATTCATAAGTAGTGCTCTAGGTACTACGACCTGTTCTTTTGCAGAACCAAAATCTGGCATGTAGAAAACGCTATAGTTATCACCGGCATCGCAAAAACCTTAAATCTTATCCAGGCAGCTTCCGTAAAACAGCGCCACACTAGCTCGTTAGTTATTGCAGCCACCAGAAAAAATATAAACCACTGAAACGTCATCTTACTCCACATTTCCTCACTAGCTTTTATAGTATGCTGAAACATTCGTTTTAGTATAGGCTGTTTTATAGTTAGAGACCATCCAGTAATTATTGTGAAGCATATATATACAATTGTGGGTTTTATCTTTATGAACATTGGATTACCAGTAGCAACGCTTAATATACCGAAAAAACAAAGAAAAGCTGTAGAGATCAAAAAATGTCTTGACATTTTTTGTTTTGTCACCACTTTCCCAGCTATCACCGCAAGACTCACAATTACCAAAGCCATCGTTGCCTTTAGTATGTCATCTGTCAGCTTGTATGTCATGAAAAACAACAGCAGCGAGGCGAATTCAGATAGAACACTCAAAGGTTTTTTCATACACCCCCATCCACACACAACCAAGCACGAGCCAAAAAAACAGCTATAGAGAAATCCATCTAAAACTCGCTTCCTCTACCTAGAATAAAACTCAACTACCAAATGGGGTTCCATGGTTGCTGGATATGGCACCTCGATTAATTGCGGTACTCTCAAATAAACGGCACATACTTTTTCCTTTTCTAGCTCGACGTAACCGGGTACAGAGCGTTCATTTGAGCTCATGGCACCCTGCACAAGAGCCAGCTGTTTCGAAGAGTCTACAACCGCCACTACATCTCCTACTTTAAGTGTATAACTAGGTATATTGACTACTCTGCCATTCACCGCTACATGCTTATGGTTCACGAACTGCCTAGCCGCAAAAATTGTTGGAACAAGCGTTGCTCTATACACAAAAGCATCTAGCCTAGATTCAAGCAGCCCAATCAAATTTTCACCAGTATCGCCCTTACGACGGACCGCCTCCTTATATATGCGCCTAAATTGTTTTTCGGTGATATCTCCGTAGTACTTCTTCACACGCTGTTTAGCCTGAAGCTGCACACCATAATCTGTTAATTTTCTATACCCTGTAGTGCCATGCATACCTGGGGGATAATTCCTAGATCCAAACGGATCCTTTGCCCGTCCCCAAAGATTTATACCTAATCTTCTAGATGTTCTGTACTTTCTGTTCTGTCTTTTTGACACAATAGCCTTTTTAAAAAAAATTTCTATCAACTAAATTGGGGCATAAAATAAACCCTGTAAGCTCTACCGATGATATACCCCCGCGCCACATTGTCAACACAAGACCGCTGACAAAAAAAATTTTGCAAAGATAACTTCAGGATGACCACATGCTAAAAAAAAGACCCACCCACTGCAATCAAAGCCATAGACAGGTCTTATTCTAGACAAATCAAAAATCTTAGTGCTTTTCTTCGATTTTTTTAACTTCTTTTGCAACTTCCTTCTTGACGTTACCGTCCTTTGGAAGAATTTTACTAGCATCATCGGTAGCAGCAACTTTTTCTACTGACTTTGCATTATCAGCGGCAGGTGTTTCCGCAGAAGCAAAAGCGGATACTGACACGACGAACGCAGCAGCTAACAAAGAAGAGAATAATTTCTTGCTCATTTTTTTTCCTTTAAATATGTTTCTAGTTAAGTCATAAACAAAAAGCAGTAGGCTCACGCCCCTGATGGTACACTATATACCACATATATTTCTTTAGACCAGCTTTTTTTTACTAATTTTCTACCTATTTGTAGCGTCATCAATATATTCTAATAAATTATCGTAGGCTTGAGTTGCTATCGTGTGACCAATAATTAGTACACACGCATAAATTAACGTTTATGAGAAAACACTATTTACGATTTTTGTGTTGAGATTCATGAGCTTTATTAATATAATACCCAATAATTATAGTCCAAATTTTTGATGATTTATATATGACAGCAGATATTTATATCCCGTCGATAACTATTGATGGGAAGTCTTATGATTTTAAAGACCAAAATAGGATAATAGAGGCTCAGACTAAGCGAAAATCTGACGAAATAAAGGCAGTGGACACAGAAGTGGGCGCTATTGCACAAAAAGTACAGGCATGGAGTAAAGTATCGGGGCTGGTACAAGCACTTGGCCCTGTAATGGATAAGCTTGATACAGATAAGGTGAGTACTAGTATTCTTAGTAATAAAATTATTAGTTGTACTACACAAAATTGCGCAACTTATCTAAGTGTGGGTAATGATAGTCAGAGCGCCTGTCAATTACAAAGCGGAGAAGCCAAAGTAATTATTTACACTACCGCAGCAGCGGGGCAGCGTGTTAGTAAAGATGACCTTTTTGATACTAAAACCACAAGTGTTGTTGCAGATACGGGCAAGCCATTTGAGCCTGGCACCTTAAAAATCAAAATCAAGGATAACTTTAAACGCACATATCAAGCATTTGACAGCAAAACCACGTCTGTTGTCACCCAAAATGGGGGGAATGGCCAATTTATGGCTGGGAGCTTCAATATTAATGGTCAATCTGTACAGCTGGTAGTAGCAGATACATTGCAGAATATAGTAGATAAAATCAATAATGCAGAAGCCGGTGTCATTGCTACTATAGGTCAGGATACTAGCAGTAAGTATGTATTATGTTTGCATTCTACTCAAATAGGGGCTGAGTTTGACCCAATAATAGAAGATTCAGGCGGAATATTGTTAGGATTAACCAAAAAAAGTACGTCACTGTACTCCGTCTATAACTCTTCTCCTGTAACTACTGCTGGTGAGAATTTTTCTTTTAAATCTGGGAGTTTTTCAATCAATACAATTACAATAACGCTAGCAATTGATGACACTCTAGATACAATAGCTCAGAGAATAAATACTGCTGTAAGTACAAATATTGCGACTGTTTTAGACGCTAATACGCTAGTTATAACACGTAGCTATAATGGTACTACATATAATATGCAAGATAATGACGGTGTGTTAGCTCCCGCAGTACGTACTAGGAACGCGTCATATTTTACCGCTAGTTATGAAGATGTAGGTTTGACAGATTTTGGAGATGCTGCATATAAGCCATACGTAGAAATTACTCTCGCAAATGGCAACAGTCTAACTAGTATTAAAGATGCCATTAATAATTACAAGAATCAAATAGGTGCAGAGGCTGTAATCCAGGAAGATGGAGGGATGTATGATCTCAAACTTCTTAACCTAAAAACAGGTACTGCAAATGATTTAGCTTTTTTTAATCCTATAGATTCTGTTGTAACAAAGTTTTTAAGCAATTTTAGGATGTGCAAAGCAGCAAGTGATGCCGTAGTGTCAATAGAAAATGCTGTTGCTCCTCGAAGGTATACCACAAATACGGTATCAAATTTAATAGATGGTACAAGAATATACCTAAAACAAAAACCTACTACAATAGGAGAGACTTTTTCAATCGCTATACAAGACGATGTAGAGAGTATAATATATGTCGTAAAGGAATTGCAGGATACCTACAACAGCATAAAAACCTTTGCAAGTAGTATGCGACAAGTAGATGACCGACATAAACCACTTGATACGTCCGTATTAATAGATAGTCCAGAGCTACCTAGAGCAGTTACAGAGTTAGATTCTATTATAATGCGACTTAGTGCTGCAAATATAGGTATAGATTTTCCGTATTACACTGATGCTGGTGATGCAATGACCCTGAATGTTGCAACGCTAACTGAGGCATTAAATACAAACTTGAAAACAGTGCGAGAAGCATTTAACGGCATTTTTCAAAGTAGCTCTACAAGCATCATACGATCACTTTCTAGTACGAATTTTGCGGCCTATATAAATAACGTTTCTAGAACAATTGATTCTTTTTTGGTTGGTGTTAATACTAGCAATCTTGCAGTGCGTTCTACAAGCAGCATTAATTTTGACAGCAATACTACGGCAGTAGTGAAGTCCGGGACTGAGTATGTTGCTCTCTCTGAATATGAGAAAAATTTCTTCTTACAGGAAGGAACATTTTACGTAAATAACAGGGCTATAACTCTAAGCATCGGGGATAGTTTGACAACTGTATGCAGTAGAATTAATGGTGTTAGTGCAGATTCTCGAATTAATTGTGTGATAGATGAACAAGATAATTCTGATACTAGTAAAAGCTTTTTCTTGCGCTTTGTGCAATACAATGGTGCTGAGCCAAGTAGTACTGATAATGATCAATTTAATAATATTGAAATACGTGATCCAGATAACGTGCTAAGCAATGCGTTTTGTGGGTACGTACAAACTAAGAGTTTAACGAATACTGAAATAGGCGATTTATGGAACGCTGTAGAAGTAGGAAGGACATTCTCTCTGAATGGAGTCGAAATATCGTTTTTAGTAAAGCCGACAAGTATAGCAGATTTTATCAATACAGTTTACTCATACAAAGATCAAGCTGGTGTGGAAATCAGCTATTATGAGGATATACCATCAAATTCAAGTCGTATTCTTTTTAAACCTACAAAATCTAATTCAGTAGTGATCGAAGATTTACAAAATATATTTCAAAATTTCTTAAGATCTGCTAATACACAAACAAGTAAAATGTTTTATGACACAACTCAGGTTGTATCGATTACAGCAAAAATTGGTAATGATGACCACATCCTCCACACGAGCTTCAAATTTACCGACTTTAATGATTTTAACAAAGGCGGGGTGATTGCTATTGCAAATCTTGACAAAGGTAGTTCGAATAATGAAGAATTACAAATTTATAATTTCAGCCTCAAGTGTCAAAATTGGGAATCAGTAGTAGGAGCAGATGTTGTATGGACACCTAGTGTTGCCAAAGAGCTCAGAGAATTTGTGAGAAAAGAAGCAGGAGGAAGCGAGTTTGCTTATAACGAAGTGGGAGAAATAGTAAAAAAACTTGGTGTTGACAAGCAAAATCTTCAAAGCGAAAAGGAGAAGTTGCAACTAAACCTTGAAGAAGAGAAAAAAACGTTACGGCAAAGATATGCCGCAAGCATTGCTGCTTACGAAAATGCCAAGGCAAGACTTGAAATGGTCGGTACTTTAAATGATATGCTTAATACAGACTCAAAGAAGAAATAAAAGTATGGACAATTTTTACATCTTAAATGAATTACAAAAACAAAATGATAAAAAAGATGATGATGGTTCAGGTGATGCTTCCGCTCATCCAACTGTAAAGCAAACGGGGAAAGCGGGGTATGTATCTGATGTGGATATTGATAGCGCCTACAATATTTATGTTAAAGCAATAGAGCATGTTATTGAAATTATAAAAAGGTCTATGGAGCTTCTAGAAAATTTAAATAGTGATGATGCAGAACGAACTGAAAAACTTGTGAAATTTACTCAAGACACCAATAATGCTAAAAACATAATAAAAGAATTTCAAAAATCTTTAAGCATAATTCCTGAAGATGCAGATGCTAATGTTATAAACAGCTTATATCGCCTATTTGCTACCGCAAATGACAAAATCAATATATTCTTCATTCTAAAGCAACCCAAATATGGAAGAGAAATCTTGGAAATCATGGGAGGGATACTGAAGATATTTCATCATTTGGGAAGTGTATTGACTTCTGCCAAAAGTTAAATATGACAAAAATCCTAGGAGCATAATAGTGAAGGCAAAGGAGGTAGTAATCACATGACTGAGCCTGAATCCAGCAGCGCACAGGGGGATTTGGTATAACGTAGCAGTTCTGTGCTTAATATTTTCCTTGCATTTCATCAATATATTGAGTTTTGAAAAGAAAAATTCATTGAGAATATATTTTAGGCAGCATCCCTATAACAGATAGCTGTGATCCAAAGTAGATGTCATTCCTATCACTATCCAACACATCTTGTTTGGCATATCGGCAGCTAAAAAACAGTTCAGGGCTAGCATATGTATCCAGTAAAAGATCATCCACTTGACATATACCAGATTTTAGCAATCTGAACTTACAGTATCCCTGCAAATCAAACATAAAGTATCCAGTTTTACTCGGTATAAAGTACTGCCCGTTTAGTATATCATAATCTACAAACATACTATAAAATGCATTATCTACTTCGTAATTAGGCTGCCTAATAGAGGGGCCTATTATTGCGATAATCTTCGACATAGCTCCTCCCAAATTTAACATGGCGTTCACGGTATTTTCTATAACACCACTAAAAGCGCCACGCCAACCAGCATGAGCTGCTCCTATTATATCATACTTAACATCATAAAATAGTATTGGAACACAATCTGCAGTCTGCACACCTATTAGTATCGAGTCTAATTTTGTTACTATAGCATCTGCCTGTATTAAATGAGTACTATCATGCTTTATCGCATGTATCCCACAAACAGACTCTTCACATTCACTATCACCCACTTTAAGTTCACTTAATTGCAATTCAGTATCGACCTTTGCCCCATGTATTAAAACTACTTTGTTAGAGTGCGTTTGGGTTACAACTTTTAAAACAAATGGATAATCAAACGATGTTTCTACTATGCGTAAATTTATAAGAAGTTTATCTATTGCATCTTTACTCATAAGTCCACAATTTAGGGTATCATACGGAGGGTCACTTACACCTCCTTTCCTTGTAAAGAAAGCATGCCTTACTCTTGTAAAATCACTTAACTTGCAGGCAGTAATTTTATTATCGTATAATGTGTACGTTTTTTGCATATGTAATATATATAAGAAATCGCTTACTCTCTTTCAGCATCATTCAAGTTAAAAAATCTAGGATCTTTAAACTCAAAAATTTTTTTATCAAGAGTTGTAACATGCTGAACATTATGAAATGTTAACTCACTCACTACCAGGTCTCCATCTACTGTCGCAATATTGCTCATGCACATAGGCTCGATTTGCAGTACAATCAGCAAATCAAGATTCGTTTCTGGATCAATGTTACCTAACAGAACCTCCAGTTCATTCCTAATGATAGTGCATTTTTTCACCGCAAGATCTTTCTGTATATTGATGCTACCTTTTGCTAGTAAGGCTATTGCTGTGGATTTACCAGGAAGATAACTGGCTTCTTCAAGCTCATAGTCGTAGTAAGTAACTTTATCACCATTTACAAGTAATACCTTATGTTTAGGCGATAAATATTCGAATTTTACTTTATCGGGTTTTCTTAAATAAAGCGCGCCCTTCTGAGTTGTACCATCATTATCTAATTGTACAAATTCTGCCTGTATTACTTTAAGATTATTGAAATAATTCTCGATTTTTTGTAACATCTCCGCAGAACACTCATCTCCAAAAGCAAGAGAGCCTACCAAACATAACTTTAGCAGTATAATATATACTACCATTATCTGGGTGAAGCGCGAAAAAATACCTTTAAGCATTACCTTCCTATGCTGCAAAACAATCTTATTAAATAATCTTAAAATGCATTACTTAGATTCATCAAAATCAATGATAGTAGCAAGCTTTCTATACGAAGAATCCAAATCCTCATATTGATCGGATTTCTGAGAGATAAAATTATCAAGTACCTCATGATATTTTATTGCTTCATCTAACATAGGATCAGTACCTTTCTTATATGCTCCTATTCTAATCATATCTGACATATCATTATATAAAGCAATCAAGCTCTTAGCTTTGTTTACTAAATTATTTTCGTAATCAGAATTACATCTTGGCATCATCCTTGAAACGCTATTCATCACATCTATCGCCGGGTAAATATTGCGTGCAGCAATATTACGATCTAATGTGATATGTCCATCTATGATACTTCTCACAGCATCAGAAATAGGCTCATTATGATCATCACCTTCCACCAATACACTAAATAACCCCGTAATAGAACCTTGTTCTGCGGTGCCTGGTCCAGCTCTTTCGAGCAATTTTGGCAATTCTGAAAACACACTAGGAGTGTATCCTTTTGTTGTTGGGGGCTCTCCCGCAGCTAACCCTATTTCGCGTAATGACATTGCAAAACGCGTTATGCTATCCATCATACATAACACATGCATTCCTAAATCACGAAAATACTCAGATAGCGTCAAAGTCAAATATGCAGCTTGCCTTCTACTTAACGCTGATTCATCTGAAGTTGCAACTATAACTATAGATTTAGACAATCCTTCTTTACCTAAGTAATCCTGGATAAATTCCTGCACTTCTCGTCCACGCTCCCCAATAAGACCAATGATCTTTATATCACTTGCAGCAAATCTAGTAATCATTGCTAACATCATAGACTTACCCACCCCTGAGCCAGAAAAAATACCAACTCTCTGCCCCACACAACAACTCAAAAACGTATTTATTGCCCTAATCCCCATGCTAATCTTTTGGCCAACTCGCTTACGTAAATTTGCCAATGGAGGTGAGTTATGAAAATGATATGCTTGAGTTCCCTTAACCAAAGGTCCTTTGCCGTCTACAGGATTACCAAACGCGTCTATCACCCTACCAAGCCAGCTAATACCAGGATACACAACCTGTGCAGAGTTCAGTAGTGCAACATCACACCCCGAACCTATCCCAACTGTATGACGAAATGGCATCAATAACGTATTTTTGCCATTCACCCCTATAACTTCAGCAAGTATATCTTTTCGATCTCTTGTTTTGATACTACACCTTGAGCCAATACTAGTGCTTTTATCCAAACCAGTTGCTTCAATCAGTAGCCCCCTAACAGCCACTACCTTACCCAGTACCAACTCACTTGGCATCTGCTCAACTGCTGTAATTATATTTCTTATATTGCCTAGCATCTGCACAACATCATCAAGAGTACACGTCCTGCAAGCCTACAACATTATGAATGCATATTCAAGTAAATCCAGTAAAAGTCCCCCCTGAGTTATAAAAAATAATATCTTGCCATCTCATCACTTCCCTCCTCTTTCTTTCCCAACATTTACGCCCAAAACGCTACATAAAGCTTCCTGAAATTTTTGCACATCATAGCTAGCAGTATAACTTCCTGCCATTTCTTTAGAGGGAAGTATGTAGCTAACACCTAACAGACCACCGAGCTCTGGCACATATCCCCCCTCGGGCTCTGGTATTTTTTGTGAAAACGAATACAATTGCAAAGCCATCACCGGTGGTATAATTGGTAAAACGTCTGTACCTGCACTACCTAAAACCACCCCAAATTTATCTTTGCCGTCATTTATTCTTGTAAAAACCTTCAATATAGGATCTAGATCTTTGCCACTTTTTATACTGTACATAAATTGGGTACTTTCAAGTTTACCTACTGCCTCACTTTTTTGTTCTCCTTCTCCTACGACAGCTTGCATTGTAGAATATTTTTCCGTAAATTCACGATGAATAGAGTATAACTTCTGGATCTTCTCCTTGCCTGCTCCCTCTATCCCATTAAAGTCATTCGTACTAAGAATAATCGCAACCGCATCCTGTGATGCTTTGTAATCAGGTAATTTGTTGCCCTCCAACATTTGAACTAATGTATCATAATACTTCATCTCATTCTCTGTGAGCTTACTTTCCTCGATCATACCGTAGTATTTTTGAACAATTCCTTCTAACACTTTGCCAGGCTGTTTTACTTCACCCTGTGCTTGCTGTTTGAGCAAGCCTTCGCTACCCGCTGCAATCTCCGGTATTTCTCGCATCCCACATGCTTTACCACTTTGCCCTCGTTTCCACATATTTGCAATATTCCGTAATCTCTTTCTGCATTATCTGGAAATCTTGTCCCGATATTATCATTCTGGTATGCTCTTCAGTAGTAATGTAGTTTATATCGAACTTCCCTTTATTTTGTTCAATTACCTCATCCGTTACTCCAGATTGTCCATTGTTATCTATGTAAAAGTTTTTTCCATGAATTCCCAGGTAATCGCAAAACCCCTGCCTATCAATAACATCGCTATCTTGTTTCGACATGCTAAGTATACGCCCTTTCACTCCATCCTTCACGCCAGCTTCTTCCAAACTCTTTACGTTACATCCCATATACATCATACAACTTGCTAACTCTGCCAGTGCTATGTTAAGACCAGAGTGTTCGACGGATACATCTCGAACATCGCTATTTGCCAATTTAGCCAAATACATAACCCCTACTTGACCACTCTCAATTTTGTCCAGCAACTTTGTGACATTACCACTTTGCTCTGTAAACTCATTTCCTGTAGTGCGATCTTCCGGTATATTATTGATTTGGTTAGCAAAAAGCTCTCTGTAACTTTTACCCTCATGAATTTTGTTATCATACTGAGCTAATAAATTTCCTTCAGCTTCCCTTATTCGAGATAAAATTTCCTTTCCTCGCTGCTGTAATCCTTGATCTGTACTATTTATTAATATTGAAGCTTGTATTAGAGCAGAAAACATAAGAGTACGTTTACCGCAATTCCCATCACCCCTAACTTCTACAAGTACGTGGTCATTACTCTTTCCATGCTGGAGCTCAAACTGCTTCTTAGCACCACTCAATGCCAGCTTTATTACCTCACTCGCACCCTCTTTAGGTCGAAATGGATCAGCAGAAATTAAGAATGGTATTTGATTTGATATTTTATCAATCGCTTCATCTACTTTACTTTGAGCATCTCCCGGATTCCCTATTTTCAACTGCTGCATTGCGCCACTTATCATTTTTATAGATTCCGGATCTTTCTCCATTTTTGCTGCAATTTCCAAATTCACTATCGCATCAGCTATAGCATTTTGCTTGATCTTTTCTTCAAAATGCTTCCTTGCTGCTAAAAAAAGACTCTCTCGTGGTACTCAACTTAACGAATAAGAGGCAACAAGTTTCACACTGCTACAAAACGTAAAGCATGGATAAACACTTCAGATTTTGCAAATTCATTAAGATCATCAACAGGAAAAAAGCAAGCGAACTCATGGCGACCCCTACGGGAATCGAACCCGTGTTACCACCGTGAAAGGGTGGTGTCCTAACCGCTAGACGAAGGGGTCTTGTACTTATCACAACAAAATAGTACCCCATTCTATACACAATTTTGTATGTACATACAATAAGTTTATGCTTATACACAAAAATTTATACTACAAAACTAAAGCACAATTTTTATTGGTCAAACCAGGAAAATAGCAACACATTAATCACAACCAAGTAATTTAGAATGACAAAATTTAAGAAGATAAATCAAAAAAAATCAGAAAAAGTACACAACATAGGGTACTATTGGTTATATGGTAGACATAGTGTTGTAGCAGCTTTGAAGAATAAAAAACGCGACTACATGAGTCTTATACTCACTGAAGAGTCAAGAGACTATGTATTGACATGTGGCATAGATCTAAATCATGACAAAATCCCCTGCGAAGTAGTAACATACGGAGAAATCGGTAAATTAACCAAACTCCCCACATACACCACTCATCAGGGTATCGCCCTAAAAACTGCCCTGTTAATACAACCAAGTATATATGATGTTACCACTGCTTCGTGTAGTAAAAAATATAGCACTATCCTAATGCTGGATAAAGTAAATGACCCACACAATATTGGAGCTATCATTAGAACAGCAGCAGCTTTTGAAGTAGATGCCGTTATTACCACGTTTGATGGTGTTCCCGAAGAAAATGGAACTATTGTTAAAGCTGCATGCGGAGCATTTGAATCAATTCCTTTCATAAAAGTCGTAAATTTAAAGAGATGCATCGATGAATTAAAAGAGGATAATTACTGGATTCTGGGATTAGATGTGGCCGGGAAGGGAGAAATAGGCAAACAAAAATTAAATTATGATAAAATAGCACTTGTCCTCGGTAGCGAAGAAAAAGGATTACGGAGATTAATTGTGGAATCATGCGATGTCTTACTTAGAATTCCTGTATCAGATAAGGTGGTGGAGAGTCTCAATGTCTCTAATGCAGCTGCTATAGGATTGTATGAGACTTATAAACGCGAGAATTAGAGACTTCTTCCAAAACTCTACTTCTGCTATGAACTGCTGTGTCATTCCGATGCTCTAATCCGTCACTTATATCCAATACCAAGTCCCATTTTTAAATGAGCACTAGGAGCGCAACGGTGAGGGCGAAGGAGTGTAGTAATACTATAGACTGAGCCTGAATCCCACAGCGCGACAACATGGGCGTTTAAAAGGAGAATTAGCATAAATACATTGTAATTCTGTGCTTTGCATATTCCTTGCATTTCGTCGGCATAAACGAATTTTGAAAAAAATCTCATGCTATGCCAGTTTCCAGTTTATTGATAGTTTCGCAAAAACTTAGTACCGAAAAATTTGTACAAGATAAAAGTTTGATTGATCCCATCTAAAATGAGACTTGGTATTGTTGTTGATTTTTGGTATAAAATGGCATTAGTTATTAATCTTGGCTTTTTAAATTTGGTTCAATATTATGAAAATTACAAATGTCTTTACTACTGTAGTAATAGCAATGACCATAATGGCACTCACCGGATGCAGCGAAAGCGTCAATAACAAATTAAAAAATACAGTAGGCTTAAATCAAAAAGCGCCAGATGAATTTACTGTTATCAGCTATCCACCGTTATCTATTCCCCCTGTATTACAACAATCACAAGACTATAAGGAAAATGGCGGTATAAGCGAGAAAGTGGAAATTGGTGCTAATACCGAAGAGGGTAAATCAAAACAAAAACGAGCAAAGGAAAGAAAATCTCCACAATCTAGTAGTATAAAACAACTACTAGAAAATAATTAAGGCTAAATTCGAATTCACATGGCGAAGTACTGAGCTATACACAGAACCTAGCGCGCTGTCAGGCCAATGACAGCAGTCCTTGTACAATTTTCAAGTGGTTAGCTAAAGTTCCATATGGGCGATAGCAAACTTTCCTCCTGGAGCGCACTTGGCACCGTATGTAAGAAACATACAAAGCATAGAACCACAGTGTGCGTACTCAAGCACCGGAATGCCACAGAGGTTCCATGGCAAAAGTAGAGTGGCGAAAAGGAGTCTATTATAAGAAAGCATGAAAATCCTGGCGTATTAGAGAAAAAAGTATGATGTCTGTAGGTTGTCCGCGAATTATCCTGTAGCTTTTTAAGACACCTTCTTGCTTGAAGTTCATCTTTTCTAGTATTTTACATGATGCAATATTATCTAACATCGTTCTTGCTTCAATACGGTTTAGCATCATTTTTTGTAATCCAAAAGTTATAACATTACTCAAAACCTTTGTCATAATACCGCGTCTAAAGTAAGGAGACATTAGATCATAGCTTATTTCTGCGCGTCTATTGTGAAAATTCCAACTGTTAAACCCGATTGTGCCTATAAGCTCTTGCGATTCTCCATAAGAAATTGCCCAAAACACCGACTGTTTCCTATAAAACAGACTCCCATAGAAGCGTATTTCAGCTAAAGCAGCTTCAACTGATTGTGGAATATCTTCATCTGAAAGGTACTTGCTAACTTCTGGATCAGATAATAATTGATAATAGTTATTCTGGTCGCGCACACTTAAGTCCCTCAGTCTTATATCACCTAGATCTATATTTGGAAATTTACTGAAAAATCCTTGAAAATTAAACGACTTCAAGTCATTATCCCATATATTAAGGTTGATACAATATACTACAAAAGAAGGCTCCTAGGCTTGACATCGCAAAAACACTCACCCCTCAGAACCACTTTCACGTATAAATGTCTAGCATACAATTTTACTGTTTTATCAAAGTTTCTAAAAATTCTGAATATAACTACTTAGATTTTTTATTTACAATTTCTTTAAAATCTTTTCCTGGAACAAATTTTGGACGCCTTGATGCTGGTACTTTCATTTCTTGACCATTTTGCGGGTTACGTACGGTCTTTTCTTTTACGTTTACCACTTTAAATGTCCCAAATCCAACAAATCTAACTATTTCTTCTCCATTGGATAAGGCTTCTACAACGAGCTGCAAGAAAATGTCGACAAGTCTGGTTGCTTCTGTTTTTGTACTACTGGCTTTTTTTGCATAAGCTGCAACAAATTCTGTTTTATTCACGACCTAACCCTCTATCTAGTGTTGAACAATTAATAGTATGCTTACAGTTATGACTATGGCTTTATTTGAGATATATAGTCAAGAGAATTTTTATCAACAATGCGTAAAATGTAGTCAAAATCCAGTTTTATCTTATTAAATATGTATTTAGTATACACGTTAAAATTGAAGCTGGGCCACATTTTTTTAAGAATTTTATGAGCTGTTTTTAGTAATCTTCTTATCGAAGGCACACTTAGTAGATGCTTATTAATATGGTTCGAGAATTTTGAGTACATTTTAGTCTATACAACACTAAGTACTTTCAACACCCTCTACTTAAAATCTTACGGATTTTTGTATATAACGTAGCACTTGTATACGTGCTGCAATTCCAAAATATGGTCGGGGCAGAGAGATTTGAACTCCCGACCCTCTGGTCCCAAACCAGGCGCGCTACCAAGCTGCGCTATGCCCCGACATTGACGGAATATCCATTACTAACCCTCTACTTCATCTTAAAAAGCTTATAGTAATAAGTGTAAATTTTAGCAACCAGAAAAATCCATTACATAAAAATTAAACCGCTTCTATCCTCCGAAAATATTATCTTTTTTTAGCTTTGTCAAATTAAAGTAAAAGAATGTGGTAAATAATATAACACGATGATTATTGGTTTTGTTGCTAATTTCCCATATAAAATAGAAAAAACTTACTTAACGCAAATGTGCAATAGTGGCAGTAGACTTCTTGCGAAACTTTACTCCTGTTACGTGATTTAGTTCCGTTAAGTAAGTGGTGTGAGTTAGTTATAAAATGACTTATTGTAGATAGGATTTTTAGTTTTTTGGAGTGTAGGAAAGAAATTGTAAGCTGAGGTTAATCCAAATAGTATTAGCATAAGAAGTATTCTGTATATTTTTGCCTAAATTTTATTATTCTTGAGTGATAGCCATTCCTTGGTGTTTTTGCGCGGTTATACAAATTATTCAAAAGGGGGTTTGGTGTTACTTCACAAAATAACCAACCATTGTAGAGTGGACTAGTACTACTGCACTAGTCCACTCTACAATTCTACATGCTCATAATGTACAAACCACCTGTAGCTATTTTGTATTTTATATGCCGCAGCTTTAGCTAATTTCACATCATGAAAAATACCAAAACATGTAGGACCACTCCCTGTCATTCTTGAAACAATACAACCATCCTGTTGATTTAGTACATTAATTACATCTAATATTTTAGGTTGTAATTGAAAAGCAATGTCGTATAAATCATTTTGACCGTTGTATATATGCCATTTTACAAAATTTTTGTTTATTTTTTGACCACCATAAAATACATCATTTAATTTTTTAGCAGCATTATTAACTTCAAACATACCGTAAGACATTGATGTATTGATTTCAACCATTGGGTTAACAAGTACTAGTTCAAACTCTACGCCAATTTTTAGTGGTACAAATATTTCTCCTATACCTTCAACAAAACAACATCTAGCATCTTGGAAGGCAAACGGTACATCAGCACCAACAATAGATGCAATTTTCAACATCTCATCATTACCGATATTTAGTTTCCACAACGATAGTAATAACTTCAATACAGAAGCTGCATTACAAGATCCTCCCCCCAACCCTGCAGCAATTGGTATATTTTTTGTTATATGTATTTTAGCGCCGTATTTGGAAATTTTTCTGCTTAACATAGAAGCACAATTTGCGTATTCAAGTAGTAGATTTAATGCCTTTATTACTGTGTTTTGACCGTGTATTATCGGAGTACTACCTACTTTATAAACTACATTACATACTATAGAATCACATTCCTCAACACTTATAACATCAGCTAGATTCAATTTCAGAAATAAGCTTTGTAGTAAATGACGTCTACTAGTTCTATGTTTTCCAACTATGTAAAGGAATAAATTTACTTTAGCATGAGATGTAGTAACTAACATAACCAACTAAATATACAAAATAATAACTTATATAATAAAATATCTTTTTATAGTGTAGTAGGTGTTAGTATATGTTGAATGTTGAATTATCATTTTTAATTTTCCCATTTTACGAATATCAAAAACAAAATTGCATTAATTAACACTGTTGATTGATGTTATGTGATAGTGAAATTTCATTACCCCAACACAAAAGTACAAACACCACTCAATAATGTTGAAATTATTATATACTATGTGAGTATTATGATATTATGTATCCATCCCTATGGCATTTTTGTATGTCTCTAGTAATGTTTCCTGTTCATCTATTTCGTGTTTTTTCATCTTACGCAGTTTTAGTAATATACGCATAATCTTAGGTTCAAAACCACTAGATTTGGCTTCAGCATATATGTCCTTAATGTTAGTGCAAATATCTCTTTTCTCTTCTTCTAATCTTTCAATTCTCTCTATATACTGTTGTAATTTTGTATTTTCTATACTCATGTAAACCCTTTTTTTATTAAGTTAATATTATAAACTAAATTGCAACTTTGTGCTGTCACTCATAATTGTATTTATCTAATAACACGTGCAAGAACATAATTATTATCACTGTTATAGGTAATGCCAAAAACATACCCAATATGCCAAAAATGTTAGCACTTAGCAATAGACTAAAAATTGTGAGTAGTGGATGTAATCCTAGTTTTTTTCCAACTATTTTTGGGCTTACTATAGCAGTATCCAATACACTACCAAACATAAAGAGTGCTGTTATTGCGTATATTTTTGTAGATAGGCCGAATTGTAATACAGCTACTACACAGCATGTGCAGAAACCAATTATAACACCCAAATATGGTATAAAAATCATCACTCCAGATAATATACCAAGTGGGATAGCTGGACTTAGGTTTATCACCGAAAACCCAACACTATAGTATACTGCCCAAATAGATGCTACTAGTACTTGTGCATGCAAGAATCTTATAAATACATTGTCTATTTCTGAGATCCAAAAAGTTAACGAGTGGTGGTAATGTTTTGGAATTATCATCATAAAATTTTCACTTATTTTATCAATATCTCGTAGTACATAAAATGTGATAAATGGAGTCAATATATTTACGACAATAAGATGAAGGGCAAATTCTGTGGACTGTCCAATTCCAGCAATAAGCTTTGTAAAAAAGTTTACGGAGTATTGAGGTATTTGCGTTAATAACGCATCTGTTGCTTCCTGTAAATTGCCAGGTAAATACTTTAATATTTTTTCTTTTAATATTTGTCCAACAGAACTGATATCTGCTGTAATTAGAAAATTGTATAGGTGCATTACTTGTTTGTATACAGTAGGAAAAACGTAAACAATGAAAGCCAATGCAATACTATAAAATATTGCAACAGCTAAAAATGATGCTACACACTTTCCAGTGAGAAAATACTTATTTATAATCTTAGCAAATGGAGTGAGAATATAAGATAACACAGCTCCCATAATGAAAGGGGTAAGAATGCTCTTACTGAAATAAAGTAATATACATAGTGATAGTAAAAACGCAAAAAACAACGAGTATTTTAGTAATTTAACTTTATTGTAATGTATTTTTTTCATATATTATTGTATGGCAATAATCGTGATATAACTTGTTCTTGCACTTCTTTTATATCTCCAGGCTTCATGCCATTCAACATAAATTCACCGTAAGAGACTCTAATCAGTCTACTAACTTGTACACCAAAATAAGCTAGTACTTTGCGTATCTCCCTATTTTTGCCCTCTGTAAGGGAGATTGTCACCCAGAAATTTAGTTTTTTGCTAGTATTATTATAAGTGATTTTTATTTTGCCATAACTTATTCCGTCTATGGTAATGCCGTTTGCAATTTTATTTATATGCTCTGCTCTTAGATCTCCAAATATCCTACACATATATTTTCGTTCTAAAGCTGTCGCGGGTAATGCAAATTTATGTGCTAATGCTCCGTTATTTGTTAGTAACAACAATCCTTCAGTACTGTAATCTAACCTACCTACAGAAATTACCCTGGGTAAGTTTTTTGGTAGCAAAGAGAATACAGTAACCCTTTTTTGTGGATCATGATGTGTTGTTATGGTATTTTGCGGTTTGTAGTACAGCCATAGCCTAGTTCTGGATTCTGAGCTTAGATCTTTTTCATCTACCGTAACATGTTGATTTTTATCTACAAAAGTAACAGCTGTATGTATTTGACTCCCATCAACTTTGACGCGTCCTTCTGCTATTAATATTTCTGCTTCGCGTCTTGAACAATATCCTGAATTCGCGATAAATTTTGCTAACCTCATATGCATATATTTATACGTAATTTTATCTACGTCCACAAACATCAACAAATGCTTCAATTAATTTCATGTCTTGCTTTATAAAACAAAACTCAGGATGCCATTCTACACCAACACAAAATGGATAACTATTCATTTCTATTCCTTCTATAGCTCCATCATCCGCAATAGCATTAACAATTAGGTGTTGGCCTAATATTTTGACTGCTTGATGATGAGAACTGTTAACTTTGTAATTTGTGGTACGCACTACGCTGTACAGTAATGTTCCGTGTGCAATGCTGATATTATGAGATGGTAAATGACGTGGAGTAGTTTGCTTATGTTCTATATGATTGTGAATTTCAGATGGTATGTCTTGTATTAAGCTACCGCCCATTGCAACATTAATCAATTGCATACCTCCGCATATCCCAAGTATTGCTTTTTTACTATCTAGCATTGCTAGTAGTATTCCTAATTCAAATTGTATGCGATCATCACTCATTATGCTCATTTTCTGATATTTTAAGTTTTCTCCATATATTACGGGATTAATATCCCTACTGCTACCGCTAATTAGCACTCCGTCTATAAGGTTTGTATATCGCGATATCGCATTTGGACAATATGGTAATAGAATGGGAATCGCACCACACCTCTCTAACGCTGTTACATAGTGCATACGTAGTGCATACCACTGATAAGGTGAATAAGTAGGATCATTACCATGATAATCTATAGTAATTCCTATGACTGGCCTATGTGCATCTTTTTCTACTAAATTAGCCATATAGATACGAAAATCGTTCTCTTTTTTTATAAAGTGTTGTAATCAATAGTGCTATACATAAAGTAACGATAAAAAGGTTCAGGCCAATGACTCAACGTTATTCTAAGCAACCTTCTCAACGGCAACTGATGGTATCTAATACAATGCACCGCATATTAGCTGAGGCCATAGTAAGCTACGAAATACACCACCCCGAACTACGTAACGAATTGTTGAGTGTTGCGCAAGTGAAAATTAGTCCTGATTTAAAAATTGCCACTGTTTTTGTCATAGTAAGGTCTTGTACAAAAGATACGCAAGAACAAATGTTATCATTGTTACAAAAATTAAGTAATGAAATACGGCATATTGTTACAAAAAAACTGCACTTGAGGTACGCACCAGAGATAAGATTTATGTTGGACGATACATTGGATAAGATGAGTTATATGGATGGTGTGTTTAATAAATTAGCTGTGAAATAAAAAACTATCTTTTGTGCCAAGGTATTATAAGTCCCATTTTAAAATGAGTACTAGGAGCGGGAGGAGTGTAGTAATACTACATGACTGAGTCTGAATCCTACAGTGCAACAACGTGAGCGTTAAAAAATGGAATTGGTATTATAGTAAGTCGTTACCACGAAAAGAGAAATATTCATCACCAGCTATTATTAGATGATCGTGCATTGTGACATTGACAGCCGCCAAGGCTCCTATGACCTTTTGTGTGATCTCAATGTCTTCTTTGGATGGGTTAATATCTCTACTTGGGTGATTATGTATTAGTATTATTGCGCAAGCTCCATATAACAGGGCATATCTGGCTATTTCTCTTGGATATATAGCTATTTTATCGACAGTACCAGTATTAAAAAATTCATCTGCAATTAAAATATTTTTCTTATTTAAAAATAACACCCTGAAAGATTCATGTTTTTTGAATCCCATGGTAAATTTGCAGTAATTTAATACTGAGAGCCAGTTGTTTAGTACATTGATTTTTTGTTGTCTTATTGGAATACATAGTCTTGAGAATAAATCAGATAAGAGACGTAAGTAGTTTGCAACGGTTTCGCCAATCCCTGTTATTGCCATTAACTCACCAGAATCAGCGAAGATTACTCCATGTAAAGAGCCAAAATGACTCAGTAAATCTTTTGCTAACTTCTTTGTGTCACGCCTTGCTATTACTTGAAATAATAATAGTTCTAGGATCTCATAATCGGGAAAAGAGCGTATGGCTACTTTAGCGAACCTCTCACGCAACCTAGTCCTATGTCCGCTATTATCTTGACTCGGGCGGAATGTACCGCTTTCGCTTTCCATCTACCTTTTGTTGCATAAATATTGTCTAAGAATGTCCGAAATAATTTTAGTAAGATATTTAAAACACGACAAGGTGTCAAATTAAATCGTATCATGGTGCCCAGAAGAAGACTCGAACTTCCATAACTTTGCAGTTACTAGCACCTGAAGCTAGTGCGTCTACCATTTCGCCATCTGGGCTGCAGGCACATTCTAACTTACAAGAAGTAAAAATAAAATAGATAATGTATATCAATCCCCCTTTTTAACGCTCACGTTGTCGTGTTGTAGGATTTAGGCTTAGTCACGTAGTATTACTCTATACTTCTTCGCCATCACCATTGCACTTTTAGTGCTAATGGTATTACACATAAAAATATAAAATCCTTGATGTATCGGGTCTGTTACGTTACTCTTGCACTGGGGTTACAAGGGTAGGGTCATGTTACGAACCTGGTCAGATTCGAAAGAAAGCAGCCATAGTGGGTGACTTTAGGTCTTGTGATCCCATAGCTCGTTCTTTGATTTATTATTGGGTTTTGGTGTGCATTTCAGCATATTAGGTTGCAGTTGGCTCAGTTATCTCTTTAAGGTTGGAGGTATGGTATTTTGTTAAAGGACAATAGTAGTGGAGTGAAAGATGGGCAATAAAACCAGCATTCATGTTTTAAACCCCAACTATGGATAAGGCTTGCATAACATATTGAAATAGCGAAATTATTATTTTTATTTTCTTTTATCAGCTTTTATCGAAACGCCTCGAAACCCCAATTTGCCCTTATAACATTTTATATTCTTGGAAAGCCAAATTCATAAACCGTGTATCATCAGCCCTATTTTATGGGTATTACAAGCAGTTTTCTTATCCAAAATTGAGGGTTTTAAGTCGAATAGTCATTGTTGAGCAAGATTGTATTTTGCTGTGTAAAGCCATTGATTGTTCCGTCAGCTTTTATTTTCCTGCCATGTGGTCATGTTGGAACATGGTGAGTCGGTTGAAGCTGCTATGCCTTGGGAATTTGTGGCTCTGAATGCACTATTAAAAAATTTCTAGGGTGCTGAATATAGCTTCGAGCCTGGCTATAGTAGTATATGCCATAAATCATGAATACAATTTCATTTTTGAGGCTGAGGGCTGAGCGAAGTCTTTTTTAATATGGCTCATTTTTCTTCAATTTGAGCTTGCGAATACAAGCTACGTGTCATTGTATATTCGTCTAATGCCATAGTTGCAATATCATCAGCGATTGCTGAGTATTCAATTTTGATGAGAATAAGTTCCATACCTAACCGAGCATATACATATTTTACTGGTATCAACATATTGATAGGGTCAGTGATAAAATCTACTATAAAACCAGCTGTACTTCTAGCTGTAGCTGGGCCTAAAAAAGGTAGTATCAGATATGGACCAGGTTGCCCTTTCCACTTATATAATGTGCTACCAAAGGTTAGAGGTTTACTACGTATACCTTTTTCCCCAGCTATATCAAAAACCCCAAATAGGCCCAATGTAGAATTTACTACAAAACGAAATAAAGCAACAAAGACATTACGTGCGTTACGTTGTAGTATGCTATTTATGACGTATTGAGGTTCATTAAGGTTGTTAAAAAAATTTTTGATCCTCTGTTGTAACCAAGGCCCTGGCAATAATCCTTTATACAGAAGTATAAAATGTTGGGTGACACAAGTATCCACTTTTTTATTTAGCATAAAAATGTTGCGATTATACTTCTCAAATGGATCTGATAAAGTATGAGAGTATTCAATATAGCTTGATTCAGATGTCGGATCATCACTAATTTCGTAGATCTCAGCATAGACTTTTGTGGCGATAGACAAACAAGCTAATATTAATGCTGCAACAATTATGTAATTTCTCATTATCCTTTGATAAAAAAACTTAAATGCTTTATATCAAGGTTCATGATACTATCGATCGTATCATATGGCAAGCAAGTATGGAAGTATGGGGATAATGAGCACTAGGAGGGAGTGCAAGGGTGATGGTGAAGGAGTGTGGTAATACTACATGACTGAGCCTAAATCCTGCAACGTGACGGCATGGGCGCTAAAAAGGGAGATTGGTATAGCATAACAAAATTATGAAATCTTCATCAGTAAGTTTTATGTATAAAGAGAAAAATTAAAGCAATGAACAAGTGCCAATTTTTTACATCCGAGTCAGTTTCAGAGGGGCATCCCGATAAAATTGCAGATCAAATTTCAGATGCAATTCTAGATGCTATAATAGCACAAGACATCCATTGCCGTGTTGCTTGTGAAACACTTGTTAAGACTGGTATGGTCTTTGTAGCCGGAGAAATTACAACTAATGCTTGGGCAGATATTGATAAGATTGCCCGAGACACAATTAGGGACATCGGATATATTAGCTCTGATATTGGATTTGATGCTGATTCGTGCGCTGTTATCACAGCTATAGGCAAGCAGTCTGAAGATATCGCGCTAGGAATAAATAGCACAAACAAAAATGATATAGGAGCAGGGGATCAAGGTATCATATTTGGGTATGCAACAAATGAAACAGATGTATTAATGCCTGCGCCTATTGTTTATGCTCATAAAATCATGCAAAAACAGGCGGAATTGAGGAAGAATGGCACATTACCTTGGCTACGTCCAGATGCAAAAAGCCAAGTAACATTCCAATACGTTAATGGTGCACCTGTAAATATTGAGATAGTAGTAGTGTCTACGCAGCATCATCCTAATATCTCACATGCAAATTTAGTAGAAGCAGTTATTGAAGAGATTATAAAGCCGGTTCTACCGACAAAATTGGTAACAAAACAGACTAAATACATTGTAAATCCTGCAGGACGTTTTACCATAGGAGGACCTTTGGGAGATTGCGGATTAACAGGAAGAAAGTTAATGGTAGATACGTATGGTGGTATAGGGCGTCATGGAGGAGGGTGCTTTTCTGGCAAAGATCCCACTAAGGTTGACAGATCTGCCGCGTATATCTGCAGATATATCGCTAAAAACATTGTAGCTGCTGGCATTGCTGATAAATGCGAAATCCAGGTAGCGTATGCTATAGGGATTGCTGAACCCGTTGCTATCAATATTGAAACATTCGGTACGGAGAAAATTGAAAAAAAGCGCATAATACAGCTCATACAAAATAATTTTGATTTAAGGCCATCCAGCATAATTCGTATGTTACATCTGGGGAGACCTATTTATAAATCGACTGCAGTATATGGACATTTTGGGAGAAAAGATCAAAATTTTACTTGGGAAAATACAGATATGGCTGAAATGTTGCGTGCTGAAGCTGGACTCTAAATATGTAAACCTCACGTAAAATTGGGAGATGTTGTCCAAAAAAACAAAAAGCTATTGCAATAATTGCGAAAGTTATTAGAAACATCAATAGCACTCTTTTTTGCATATAGTGGGAGTGTGTAGTGCTCAAAAAATAATTTCAGCAGATTAGGAGTGTAGCTCAATTGGTAGAGCACTGGTCTCCAAAACCAGCGGTTGGGGGTTCGAGCCCTCTCGCTCCTGCCAAGTAAACGTGTAGCAAATATATAGCGTTGATAATATGTTTTATACGTATCATGATAGCTGTTCATATGCCCCAGCAAGTATTTCAGGGAAGAATGCAAAAAGGCTAGAAGATCTATATTTTATACTGCAGTCTTTAAGATTAGATGAAGAATGCAGCATTTTGGATGTAGAAAATTCCGAGGTAGTAAAATTGTTGCTCTCTCGTAATAAAAAATCTCAATTAAAAATAATGCTGAGTAATCCACCATATAGTAATGTGCAATTAGGAAAAATCAAAAATATAGCTAGCTCTATCAGGGAGAAATATACTAATTTGGTGATTATTGGTATGGGAGGGGCCATACTGAACCCCATGGCTGTCCTCAATTTTGGTAAATATTGCAGTATTAACGACGATATCGATGTGCACTATGTGTATTATCTGGATTTGTGTGAATTAAAACGCTTAAGCCTAGCTTTAAATTTTGAAAAAACAGCATTCCTCGTAATCAGTCAGTCAGGGAACACGACTGAGACTGTAGCACTTTGTAGATACTTTATCGATATATCACGCAAACGTGGATTGGTAAACTTGGGCAAAAATTTTTATTTTATACTAGGCAATTTAGCAAGTGACTTAGGTAATATTGCTAACGCTATAGATGCCATAGTCTTGAGACATGATCCACATATTACTGGGAGATTTTCTACTTTCACGAATGTAGTACTACTACCCGCCCAAATTCTAGGTCTTGATATAGAAGAATTTTGCAATGGAGGGGCTACAGTTTTAGATAGGCTGTATAACAACATAGATAACGAAAGCATTAATAGCGCGTTGGTGTTAACAAAAATGATTAAGGACAGCTTTCATACCGTAGATATATCGTACCTGCATAACCTGGACTTTTTCTTGCAATGGCACTTACAAATTGTCACTGAGAGCTTGGGAAAAGATGCCATAAATATCTCACACACATGCGCTACATGCCCATTAGATCAGCATAGGCAATTTCAGTTATATCTCGATGGAGCAAAAAATAAATTATTTACTTTGTTTTTTGTAAATGATTCTTGCTCTGTATTACAGGGTAGTGCAGATATAAATGCATATGAGTACGGCAAGCCACTAACAGTCAACAGTGTACTAAATACTTGCTATCAAACTACCGTCGAGAGCTTTATTGAAAAAAAACTACCAACTAGATCCTATTTGCTACAGGAATTAAGTATGAAATCTCTTGGTGAGTTAATGATGCATATGATAGTAGAAACTATATTAACTGGATGTCTATTAGGGATAAATCCGTTTGGGCAGCCGCAAATAGATGCTATAAAACAGAATTTGCGGACCCGCTTATGCCAATTTCCATTTTAAAATGAGCATTAGGGAAGTTGTCTTTTTTGTTTTTTTTTGTGTGTTTTTAAGCGTCACAGCGCTATTGGATGGTGCATTCGCTTGCACCCATCCGCAGATGGCAGCTTCTAGTCTAAAGATATGTTATTTCACTCTTTTTTTCAATTCTCTTCTTCTCGTTACTTAACAATTCAACCAAATCTTCTCTTCTTTGTTGGTACCGCTTTAAGTGCTTCTTGCTTATTTTAAGCTGCATTCTATTGTCAAATGAAAAATAGTAGTAGGTGATGATTAAAGTGTATAAGTATGAAAATTTTTATTTACAGTTATTAAGGTAAAGGTGATGGGTGGTTATATAGCCAAAAATTTCTCGATTGGATTTAAATCTGGTGAATAAGGAAATAAAAATAACATTTTGCCTCTTCTATCATTTTTCTTGTATTTTGTGATTTATGGAAGCTAACGTTATCCATGATGACCGCCTGACCAGGCTTTAACGCAGGTATCAGAAAAATTTCAATCAAAAATTCGAATAACTTTGTATCGCAGGTTTCCTTGTAGCACATTGCTGCTATAATCTAGCTATAAAGTTCTCCCTCGAACATCTTCTACCTGAGATGAAATCGTATATTTCTTGCCCTTTTTTCGCATATCCATACTCTTTATAACTCCAGTTTGGGATTAGAACGAAGTATTGATGGCAGGTTTAGTAGGTTTCAAGCAATAAGAGAGTAAAGTTGAGAAGATATGTACAATACGTTCCAAATTGACCTATGGCGAGTATGTTCGAGTTCGAAATAGCGCTTAAGTACTGAAAAACCCGTTTCAATCATAGAACGTTTTCTGAGTAAGATTTTTTCAAATAAAAGCATAAGTTTATTTATCATACCTTTTTTGATGCCGGTAATCAATTTTACTTCTTTTTCATACGATTCATGAAATAATTCTTGTTTTATGTATCCCTCCCAGTTAAGCGTTTTGCTAGGTATAGCACTGGTTCTCTATCATCAACATTTCCTGCTGTTAATTGAAGAGATTGTATTTCCCCTTTCTCATTAATTATCAGATGCAGTTTAAACCCGTAAAGCCAACCTTTAGTAGTCTTGCCGATCTTCGCAATTCCCGCAAATACCTTACTTTTTGGATGACAAACGGCTATTGGCGTTGAATCTACGTATGATATTCCGGTGTCCCTCGCTCCATGACAATACCACTCAAGTAATAGTGCTAAATGCGCTAATACACAACTTTTTAGTTCTATAAAACGATTATAAGAGGGTTGCATAACTATTGTAAAAATACTTAAAATTTTTACATGGTGATTGATGGTATAATAATACAATAATCATGATCTCGGAATATCGCATCCCTGGGACTCTTGTCGGTGTACAATGTGGTGTAATATCAGACAATGCTCTCTTATGTAAATGTTTCATGATAAAAATATATATGAAATACCTATGATATATCTTGTAACCTACGTCAATACCTCATTTCTCCCACTTCTTAATCCCAAACTGGGGTTATTAAAACAGTAGGAGATAGATTTTGCTTTTTTTATAAAATAGAATGAGGAGATAATGGCAAAAATGATTGCTGGAAACAGCTGTAAGGATCTAGCTTATGGTTTAAGCCAATATCTAGGACTGGAATATTGGGATGTAAAAATAAAACGGTTTGCTGACGAAGAATTAAGAGTACAGCTTACCGCGCATCTCTATGAAGAAGATGCCATCATTGTGCAATCCACTTGCAAGCCTGCTAATGACCACCTTATGGAGCTATTATTACTTGTGGATGCTGCAAAACGTTCGGGGGCGCACAAGGTTATTGCACTCATTCCATATTTTGGTTATAGCCGTCAAGACCGGCCTTTCTATGAATGGGGTCCAACTTCAGCGCGGCTTGTTGCAACTATGCTGGAAGCGGCTGGCGTTGATCATCTTATTACCTTGGATCTGCATTCGAAGCAATCCGAAGGGTTTTTCAAAATAGGAGTGCAGAATATCGACTCTATTCCATTATTTGCTTCAACCATTGATAAATCTCGAGATTTAGTGGTCGTATCTCCAGATGTAGGCGGTTTAATTCGTGCAAGAAAATTATCAGAGAGTTTAGACTGCGGTCTTGCAATTATTAACAAAAGCCGCAAAGAACATAATACGTGTCAGATGGATGATATTATTGGCAACGTGACTAGAAAACATTGCATTATAGTTGATGACATAACTGACACTGGAGGAACATTATGCAAGGCATCCATACTACTCAGGGAGCACGGAGCCTTCAGTGTACAAGTCGTTGTGACACACCCAGTTCTTTCAGGCAACGCTACAGCTAGGTTGGAGCAAGCACCTATAGAGAAAATTATAACAACTGGTAGCGTTCCGCAGAATTCACTACCAGCAAAATTTGAAATTGTAAACATCATACCTCTTATAGCCAGTGCGCTCGTGAGAGTTATGCCAAGTCCCATTCTTCAATAAAAGCACTAGGGGAGTTCAATAATGAGGGCGCGAGGAGTGTACATGACTGAACCTGAATTTTGCAGCGCAACAACATGAATGTTAAAAAGGAGACTTGGTATTATGGGACTGTTGGTGGCTGGAGTTTTTGTATTTTCAGGAGTTAAAGACGCTATTATAAAAATGATTTTAGCTAAGGAATGTGTCTTATAGACTGTGTTTAAAATTTATTATTTGTGTATTCTAGAAGATTCTCTATATTTTTGGTGATTAGCTATACCAATCCCTTGATTGGCAGGGTCAATATGCACAACGTTTTAAATAAAAACGAATAGCATGCATAAGTGCTGAAAACTTATTCTTTGCTATGCTAAAGAGGCGTGAATATATAGTATCTTTAGAAAAGACCCACTCAAAAGGCGCCCTCCATATAGAATCCGAAGGGTCGAACCCACCATTTTTACCCTTCCTATCAGTCTTCTTAATTCCTCCAAGATGCCCTCTTTTAGCTATGGCTATAGTTTTGGCAGGAGACGTGCAATACCCATTATCTGCGTATATAGAGCGCCTAGACGGGCACACATGTTTAAATCCCTGGGCATCTGTTAACGTTTGCTGGTGTAATCGTCGCCTTATCTACACTCACATGTTTTTTATAACCATACAAAAACTTAGTACCACCTTTACAGCCGATCTTAGCTTGTTTATCATGTGCCACTTTAGACAAAACTTCATTATTCAGTTTTTCATATTTCTTCCGCCTTGCCTCATCTCTCTCTTCCCACAAACTTGCCTTCTATATTAGATGCGATGCACCGACAAATGTAAATACCTCGCTTATATAACCTTGCGCCATAAGCTTATCTCTGAAGATACTAAATATCTTAGATAGCTTTTCGGTCCCTATCTTTTTCCTTAGCTTACTAAATACGCTATAATCTAGAGTCGCATCCCTTAAATCAAATTCACAAAACCACCTTGCTGCGTTGCTATCACTCTATCTTTCAAGTTCTTACCGCTCAAATCTTCCATCAATTGCAGAAGCACTTAAATAGCCTATGAACTCCGTAACCCTTGTAATTAGCTGGCAACTCAACTGCTGATAACTCACCACTAATTGCCGCAAAATTAAATAATGCCTTGAAACTCCTCTATTGATTATCCCTAGATACCAACTCTTCCAAACTCACCATTACTATTTGACTTAATACCATTCACCTACCATTTATCTTGCCCACTTCCATCAATAATACCTTAATTTATCTCATCTCGTACCAGCCCCATACAAGGAAACTTGCGATACAAAGTTATTCGAATTTTTGATTGAAATTTTTCTGATACCTGCGTTAAAGCCTGGTCAGACGGTCATCATGGATAACGCTAGCTTCCATAGATCACAAAATACAAGGAAAATTGATAGAAGAGGCAAAATGTTATTTTTATTTCCTTATTCACCAGATTTAAATCCAATTGAGAAATTTTTTGCCAATTTAAAGCGTCGGTAGGTAAAATATTGAAAAAATACTCTTCCTTCTTTAGCAGATGTTGTGGATGCTGCCTCCAAAAACCAACCCATTCCCATTGGACTATAGTATTTTGTAGCGCATATAGTATGTCATCAAGAGGTAACCATGAGGGTAACAATTACAGATTCCTCTGCTTCTGATAGCATAGCGGACTTGATCTTCTTTGGTCCCACTGGAAGATCTTCCACTTCTTGATGCTTCCTCTGCTTAATAATTGTCTTTGGATTTACGTTAAACTTTCTTGCAGCACAGATTATACCAAGTCCCATTTTCAAATGAGCACTATGAGCAACAATAATGAGGGCAGTAGTACCCATAGGACTGCAGTGGGCGTTACTCTCTCTTTCATATCTCTGTATCTCTCTACAGGTTCCCTTTGTTGTTCTGGCACATCTACGTTCTATGATTATAACACCATATCATTGTCCACCATTACAACTTAATTCACTGCAGCTCTTTCTTTCGCTGTTTTATTTCGCTGCGAAGTTTCTTTCTTATAGCACTGCCCATCGTTCGTTTTTCTAACTTCTTCCTCCTCCTTACTTAAAGTCTTTTCTATTTGAGTTATTTTGTCTGATAACTGTTGCATTGTGTATCCACCTATAACTAAACCATTATTAGGGGTAAAAGTGCATTCCAGTGTTAGGTCATCTTTTTCAACTTGCCATATTCTGGGTACAGTGAGTTTGAGAGCTTGCAATGCCTTGTCTGTAATAGTATAGCTTGATTGCATTTGCTTTAGTACACTGTTGATAAAATTGGCATAAAACCAACACATATCGGGATAGTTTCTCACACTAAGCATAGCACTAGCTTTATCCTCCATCTTTTCAGAGTGTAGTAAGTCATATCCGTAATTACCCTTAATTCCTACTGAAAACAGCTTACTTGTGAAGGCTAGGTTGTTTATTTTATAATTTACATTTACAACAACGGAATTATTTAGATCCTCCTCCTCTATTTTTTCCACTTCTGGCTGAGTCGATTCACTACTTTTTATTGTATGTGCTGTGTGTTTTTCTGGAACAGCGCTATCCTTCTCTATGTTCACATTTAAGTTAATCTTGCCTAAAACACTATCTGTACTTTCTTTATTCAGCTTATCATTTTGAAATATTTGTATGTCGTTAATGCTAAGTACTGCTTTCCATGGGATTAAGTCTAGCTCATCTAAAATTTTACTTCCGGCTTTTTCATCTGTACCATTTTTAGTTTTTACAGCACTCGCATCACCCTGTTTTTGCGATAACAAATCTTTATTTTTCGAGTTTTGGGAAAAAGACATGTCTGCATTTTTGATATGTACCAAATTTTCTTCATTTCCTACAATATTCACTTGCTCAGTGTGAGCATCTACAGATTTTAGCCACACATCTTTGTGCTCACCTATAAACAGCAAACGATGCGCAAGGCATAATTTGGCTGACAAAGGTTCTTTAAAGTTAAGCTTAATATTATCTGCAAATCTACGCTGCGAGAAATGCTTCATGAGATCGCGACTCATCTTGTATGAAGCTGGCATTTGCTCAGAAAATGTAATGATGATCTCAGATTTCAGTAGATTGCTTTCTACCGCAATATCCCCTATGTTGATGTAAAAATTTAAATTTCTATTACCAGCATACAATTCCCCAGCACGCAATCGCCCGAATAAGTGCCATCCTCTCATATTATAAAACTCTACATCCTGATAGCTTAGAGTAATACCATTATCAGCTAGAGCTTTTTGTACCAATTTCAGCACATTATGTGCGGACTTATGATGTATAAACCACAATAGGAAATTGAGCAAAACTAACGTCACAACAAGTGTTGCAGTATATACCCATAATTTTTTGAAAAACCGCATACTCAGATAATTTATAAATGCTGTAGTGGATAATCATTACACTCATCTTCCGAAAAATTTTCCATATATAGCGCCTCTTCAGAGAATTGAGAGTATTCCCCATACTGACGCAAAAGTGGGAAATAGTCTACAATTATCACTGATTTATGTCAAAGTGGACTTTTTATACCAGTAGTTAGCCCAGACACACAACACTGAACATCACTATATGATTTCGTCTCAGGTAGAAGAATATTCGAAGGAGAACTTATATAGCTATATTATAACAGCAATGTGCTACAAGGAAACTTGCGATACAAAGTCCTGATCAGACGGTCATCATGGATAACGCTAGTTTCCGTAAATCACAAAATACAAGAAAAATGATAGAAGAGGCGAAATATTATCTGTTATTTTCTGTTATTTTTACCTCCTTATTCACCAGATTTAAATCCAATCGAGATGTTTTTGGCCAATTTAAAGGCGTCGGTAGGCAAACAGACGCGAATTGGTTGTAAAGGGCACCAAAAGAATAGCATGGCTATCGCTTAAAAATGAATAAATTTTAGGCAAAAGTGTACAAAATAGTGGGGATCACACATTTAAAAACTTATCTTTACGCATAATCGCTTTAGGTGCGTTCCAAAAGACTAAAAGTCTTATTGTGCAACAAGTCTCATTAAGGATAAAAAAGAAATGTTTTATGTTAGTAGCATTTTTGGTAGAACTTTTTATATAATATCTATTGAACATTGAAATGATGTTTAATATATAGTTGATGTTCGTCTTTTATATGTATCAAATAGCAAGTTGAGAGTGGAATATGTCAATTTTTATAAAATTTATTCATGTGGTACCTTTGTTTTTAATAGCGCTGTCACTAAGTATACCTTATGTGTATAGGAAGGTGACAAAACAAGATATTGCGATAGCTTGGCTGACTCCTGTTGTGTTATTGCTTTGTGCAGTTGGTATTACAGCAGGTACTAATTCTCATCATGGTGTACGTTATCTTGTAGATCCATGTTTTGGTTATGCTGCTGCATTAATTTATATAGCGTTGAGATCGCTGAACACTACATTAAAAATGAGTAAGGTTCACTAGTACTGGGTGTTGTTTCAGGTACAAATGGATCGCAAGGGGAGGTTTTTTGCACCTCTGCTGAGGGCTCGTTGCGTCACTTCGGTGCTCGAACCCTGGTATATATGCTTAATGTGGTTGTCGCGGGAAAGTGTTGTTTTGTGTTATTTTGTTGTCGAGGTTCAAGCCCGTGTCCTCACGTATGTGTGATACTCTGTAAAGAAAGAAATTTAATCGAAAAAATGTTTAATAAGTTCAAGCATTTTTGCGGTGTTGCTACGCGTTACGATAGAGTAGCTATTACTTTCCTTGCTTTTATTTATATAGCGGCAATTTTCATTTGGCTAAAATAAATGTCGACAGATTCTAGTTAGGTAAGGAAAAAGACATTTAGATTATTGGTTTATATCAGATAGTTTATAGTTAAATGAAAATGGGTTGATTTTTGAGGGCAGCGTCCACAACATCTGCTAAAGAAAGAAATTTATGGAAGCTGGCGTTATCCATGATGACCGTCTGATCAGGCTTTAACGCAGATATCAGATGCGAATAACTTTGCGCCCAGCTATCTTGTAGCACATTGCTGCTATAATCCAGCTATAAAGTTCTCCTTCGAATATCTCCTACCTGAGATGGAATCGTATATTTAGATGTCTTCATTGTTATGGATGTTCTGTATTGCTGAAATCTCCGGCCATTAGTACTATCCTATTGGTTATTTTCATGTTGATATAGCCAAAGTCAGAACAGCTGAAGATAAGATGTATATGTCTGTTGCGATAGATAGAACATCAAAATTTGCTCTGAATTTACACAAAAACCAAACAAAACCCATTTTATAACCGCGTTTTTGCGTTGCTAGCTTATAAATCAAAGCTTTGTTAAAAGAAATGTGAATACTACCAATAATTCCTCAAGAGTTTTCATACGATAGACTTCTTTCGAACACACTTATGCTGCTGGAATGCAGGGAACAGACGGAGCACAGAACCACAGCAATGTATTAGATATGCATGAGGATTTGAGCATTAGAGTAACGCAGCAGTACATAGTAAAAGTATGGTTTCGAAAAAAGTCTCCTTTTATATTTGGAGGTCATAAGTATGATAAAATCAATATTGTGGTGAAATTGGGGATATGGTATATTGGTATCGGAAGAAAGTACGATGCGTATTTGTGTTGTAATTGGTTGTTTTTTTTGCGTTCGTGAGGCTTGGTGTGTTTGAGCTCGAACTTTAAGCACAGGGAACGTTTCTAGAGAGATTATATGTGTAAGATGTTTGGGTGTTATTCCCAGTTGCTGCGTTTTTTCCTGGTCGTGCTGTGCGTTATGCTGGTAAGTAAAGCATATGCAGAAGATAAAGATCGTGAAAAAGATACTGAAACAGAAGTATTCACCGTAGAAGGTGTGGAAATTGCCGCTGATTCCGGTAGTTTGGAAGATTCAAAAACTATTGCATTAGAGAATGGGGCTAATCAGGCTTTTTTTAAGTTACTCCATAAGATCTTGCCTGCTAATACCCCCGCCATTACGTATGAGAAATTGCAGCAAATTCCCAGAAATAAAATTGTAGCTTTGGTAAAAGAATATGACGTAGTGTCTGAAAGACTCACTTCGCACTCGTATATGGCTACTTTAAACATAAAATTTTACGATAATGCGGTTAAGGATGTATTAAATAACTTAGGGATTAGACACGCTGATAAGTACACACCTCAAACGCTCGTCATCCCCGTTTTGTACGATGAAGGCAAATACATAGTGTGGGGTAGAGGGGAGCACGGAAGTGTGTGGAATGCGGCATTAAACAAGATAGGGTTATTTAAGTTTAATGTCATTGAGGGTGAATTGGTTGAGATAGAGACCCTTGATCCTAAAACTATGATAATAGAACCATACAGCCGCTTTCAACCTATTTTACAGCAATATAATGCTACTGAGCTCATTATTATTTTCGGAGAAAAGGGTAATAGTAAGTTGGAAGTAAGTATCAGGTTTGTAGGGCGTGATCATGATATAGTGAAATTTATAGAGTATAAATCTGATATTGACGAAACACCAGCAGAGTATACTGGTAGGGTAATTGATGATGTAGCAGTTAGATTGGATACCCATTTGAGAGGCGGAGAGGCCTTTAAAGAGCCAAAATTATATAGCTCTACCGTATACGTGGTGGCCAGTACTCCTAAAGTATGGAGCGAGGTACGTAATATTTTAAGCAATCTTCCACAAATAAAAAGCTACACATTGGTACAAGATAGGGTGAATATTATAGAATTAGAACTAAATTACACGGTCGCTCCTCCTATTATAAGTGCTGTTTTGTTACAAAATGGTGTTTTAGTCGTGAATCGCGATGGCAAGATATTTTTAGAATTAAGTAAAAAACGGTAGTATATAATATGCTCCAAGAACTTTTTTCCAATTATATTGGGGATTTTTCAGAATTGCAGATTTATAGCAAGCTGAGGGTAGTGCGTCGTATTGTATTCTTTGCTGTTGCTGCCTCTATTGCATTATGTACATTTATTGCTATTTTCCATTTGCGGGATACGCATGCACTTGAGGCAGTAAGTGACGTTCAGGATGAAAATGCGTATTCTGAGCACACCATGTTAATGGGCAATACGCATTTTGATAAGATGTCTAAAATAATAGGAGGTAGTATATGCCTTTACTTAAATCACGATTGCCGAACTTCTGGTGTGCATTGTAAGTCTGTGACAAGTTTGGACACTATACAGAGCATAAAAGATTTGCAGAGTAGTAATATCAATTTGTTAATTGTAAGAGCAACTTGGCAAAAGACCATACTAAATGGAACTGACGTCTTATCTTCATCTGGTCCATATGATTCGTTGCGCTTTGTATTGTCCTTGTATGATGAAGGACTCGCTGTTTTGGTCAGAAGCGACTCTAAAGTGAAGAATTTTAATGATTTGCGAAAACAAAGCGTAAGTATAGGAGAAAAATCCTCTGCTACCAATAATGTCATGAATACTTTAATGGAAATAAAGCACTGGCAGCACAGTGATTTTAATCAGGTATTGGAATTATCACCACAAGAATCTATGCGAGCGCTATGTAACGGAGATATTGATGCAATGGCAGTTTTAGATGCACACCCTAGTAGTTATCTCAAAGAGGTCACAAGGTTATGTGAGGTCAATATGTTAGATATTGATGACAAAGATGTTGCAGAATTTATAGCATCTAATAATGACTACAAGGTTGTGACAATAAAAGGAGGGACATACCTAGGTATACCACTAGATGTTAAAACTATGGGTGTAAAGGCTACTTTAGTCACTACCTCTGATACCGCAGAAGCGTCCATATATCATTTAACAAAAACTTTATTGAGTCGTTTAGATAAATTTAAAACTCTACATGAATCTTTAAGTAATTTGAGTATAGATAGCATGATAAATGAAGGAAGGGTGGCACCTATGCATCCCGGAGTAACCAAGTACCTAGAGGAAATAAAATATGATTTGAGCAAACTTACCACATCCAGCGTGATTCCACCCATATCTCCGAAATAAACACACTATATAGTTGAATGAAAGATAGAGTAGTAATTATAGTAAACTACATTGCATTGGGTGAGGAGAGATGTTAATAGTAAAAGGAAAAATGGCAACGAGCCCGTATAGTCCGGATTTAAGGACGAAAGTAATAGATTATATTAACAAAGGTAATAGCCGAAAGTCAGCAATTGGGGTTTTTGGCCTACATAAGAACACCGTAAGTCGTTGGTGGATGGAGGTATAGAACTGAGGGGAATTTTGCTCCGGGACGAAGATAGGACTTTAAGAGAGAGGTAAATAAGGCGGCATTAGAAGAATTTATAAAAAACAATCCCAGTACAACATTGTCGGTAGCTGGTATTAAGTTCGGAATTACGGCAACACAAATTGGTAGGATATTAAAAAAGCTAGGATTTAGCTATAAAAAAAAGCCTTCACCTACTTGGCAGCAGACAAAAAAAGCGTGATAGATATGCAGAAGTTGTAAAAGACATACCTACTCAAACCCTCGTGTATATTGATGAGAGTGGCATTGAGATGGATATTTGCAAGGATAGAGGTGGGGGATTCTGGTAGGAAAGAAGTGTGGTAAATATTATGAGAGGATGAATATCATAGCTGGTTTTTTTAATGGTTCATGTAATATGAAGTGATTTGAATTTTGGGTTGAGAAGTTTTTAATAAAAGAGCTAAGTGCTGGACAGGTTGTGATAATGGATAACGCAACTTTTCATAAATCTACTGTTATGATCGGCTAGCTGGGAATTTGGTACTGGTCCTGGCCTTACCCCATATAGTTGCAAAACGGTCCCTGAAATATCCAGGTCAATCCCGTGCTAGATTGAGTGGTTGTGATGGGCTCCGAGGGGCACACGCACCATGCTCTTAGACACGCCGTGGGGGATGGCCGCCCACACTCCCACATTCATATAAGTTGCCCCCTCGATGCTCTCCAACTACTTTGCGGCACATTACCAAAACAGACTACTGTATTAGAAGTCCATACCCATGTCATCCATACCGCCGCCACCACCAGGTGCTCCCTTACCCCCCCTCTTGTCCTCAGGCTTGTCAACTATAGCTCCTTCAGTAGTGATGAGTAAGCTTACAATGGACGTAGCACTTTCTAGAGCTATTCTAACGACCTTCGTAGGATCTATAATACCTGATTTGAAAGCGTCCACCATCTTGTTGGTTTGCACGTCAAATATTGTATTATAGTTGTTTTGCTCAAGAAGCTTTTGAATTGCAGAAGCACCTTCAATTCCGGCATTTTCCATTATTTTTTTGCATGGAGCGGACAAAGCTTTTTTGATAATGTTAATTCCAGCATCTTCATCAGCATTGTGCCCTTTTACCTTATCTAAAGCTAGTGCAGCATAGAGCAGTGTGCATCCTCCGCCTGGTACGATACCTTCTGCGATTGCAGCTTTTGTAGCATGATATGCATCTTCCACGCTTTCTTTCTTTTCTTTTACTTCGACTTCGGTTACGCCACCTACCCTGAGTACAGCAACGCCACCGGATAATTTAGCTAATCTTTCTTGTAGTTTTTCACGATCATAATCTGAGGTTGTTGACTCAATTTGCGCTTTAATTTGCTGACAACGTCCCTTTATCAGGTCTTTTTCGCCACTACCACCCACAATTGTCGTATCATCTTTAGAAATAATGACACGCTGTGCGCTTCCTAAGTGCTGTATTTTGATATTCTCAAGCTTATGTCCTAAATCCTCACTAATTAACTCGGCCCCTGTAACAGTAGCTATGTCTTCCAACATTGCTCTACGACGATCACCAAAGCCTGGAGCCTTTACTGCAGCTACCTTGAGTCCTCCTCTTAATTTATTTACAACCAATGTGGCTAAAGCTTCTCCCTCAACATCCTCAGCGATAATCATCAAAGGTCTTCCTGATTGCACAATGCTTTCCAGCAGTGGTACCATCTGTTGAATACTGCTTATCTTTTTCTCAAATACGAGGATATAAGGCTTTTCAAGCTCTGCCACCATTTTTTCCGAGTTTGTAACAAAATAAGGTGATATAAACCCTCTGTCAAAATTCATACCTTCAACAACTTCAAGCTCTAATTCTTCGTTACTTTTTGCTTCTTCTACAGTAACAACACCGTCTTTACCAACTTTATCGAAAGCATCAGCTAGCATCTTACCAATTTTAGCATTGCCATTAGCAGAAATGGTTGCTACTTGGGCAATTTCATCAGAAGATTTTATTTCACGAGATAATTTCTTGATCTCATCCACCACCTTTTTGCTAGCCAATTCCATACCGCGACTTAAATCCATTGGATTCATGCCTGCAGCAACTATTTTGACACCTTCAACAGCCATCGCTCTAGCAAGTACCGTTGTAGTTGTAGTGCCGTCCCCTGCATTATCATTTGACTTATTAGCAGCTTCCTTAAGCATCTGCACTCCCAGATTCTTAAATTTATCACCTAGCTCAATATCTTTCGCAACAGTAACACCATCCTTAGTAACTTTAGGGGCGCCGAAAGATTTTTCTATTACGATACGTCGTCCCTTGGGGCCTAACGTTGCACCCACTATATCAGCTGCTATGTCTATGCCTTCTAATAGTTTTTCTCGTGCTTTACTACCCTTAATAATTTCTTTTACTGCCATATTTTTCCCTTCCTTTTTAATAATTGATGATATTAATAGTGTGTATGCATCTAACCTGCTTATTAATTTTTATCTTTTATTCCATAATAGCTAATATGTCAGATTCTTTCATAATGAGATATTCTACGCTATCAATTTTTACTTCTGTTCCTCCCCATTTAGCGAATAATATTTTGTCGCCTACTTTAACATCCAAAGGACGTACATTTCCGTGCTCATCTCTTACTCCATTACCTATAGCAACTACTTCACCTTCAATAGGTTTTTCTTGCGCAGTTTCAGGAATAATGATGCCACCAGCTGTCTTAGCGTCCTTTTGAATTCTTTTTACTAATATACGATCATGTAATGGTCTAATTCTAGGCATAACATTTCCCTCTTAATAGTTAATTGTCAGTTAATCATATGTTTGCACCGGTTATATATGTGCAATAAAAGTGATTTCAAGGTCTGAAGCAAGTTTAATATGTAAAAATTTCCTTAATGTTGGGCGTTGATACTAGTATTCTAGCGTGTCAAGATAAAGATGATATAAAGCTAGAAATATATATTAAATATATACAATAAAATTTATAAAATTCCCTTGTGATTTATTAATATATGTGTAGAATGTTCATAGCGTGATAGCTATACGCTAATGAAGGATTGCGATCGGGGAAGAGTTTTCTATTGTAAGTTTAAATTGTAGAGTGTGTTGGCATTAGCTGCTTCCTTGGCATAACGAAGATACTGAAATGCAAAGGAAAAACATGACACCTGTATTACAACTTTCTCAGAGCAAGATCGACAATACATTGTAATTGCAACATAAATATAGATTAAGAAGAGGTTACAAGCATGATGAGTAGTAATACGAACAGTATATTAGAGAGCTATGTGGCTTTTTGGGGAAAAGGTGTTTACAAACTCGAAGAAAGGCCGCAAGGCACGGCATATGCTGAGACAATAGGTGTAGACGAACTATTTCTGGATGAAAATGTTAGTAGTTGGGAAAGTTACAAAAAGAGTGGATTGTTGCTCAAACAGCTAGGAAAGGCTGTTCTCAGCAAGTTGACAATAGTAGAAGTTTTACCCTTCTCAGCGGTAAAGGTATTTTTACCCACACCCCCCCTCCTAAATTCGATAGAAACCCGAGAAATTGGGGTCAGTGCCTCCCCAACACAAAATAATTATTACCTATCACTATTTAACAAGCATCTGGATCTTTTCAAGTTTGAAGTAAACCTCAAAAATATTATGTTCTACAATCTTGTGATAATGCCACAGGATGTTGTTAACGGGCGTACTAATGAAGAGAAAAATGCATTGATGGTTCCATCGAACCAGCTTGTGCTGCAAAATCAAAAAAAGCCTGAAGAAGAACTGCAAGTACTAACCGACAGCAAGTGTGACAATCAAAAAAGGGCACAGATTATCCATGCTCTTGGGAAGCTGGTAAGGATCGACAAGAGCCAAGTTCTAGTGGGCGAAAACTTTGCGAAGGCTGTAAGTGAAGCGGAAAGTTGTCAATTCAATGATAATCGTATAAAGCGCACGATTCTTAAGCCAATGCAAGACGAGTTACCTGATGGTATGAAGTTTGGCGGAGCTTGGTTACTGAATGCTTCTTATAATTATTGCTATAATGATTTAAAATCAAGTAGTATGGCATTGAAATGCGGAGATTTGAACAATTTGATTGCAGCATACGATACCAAAATATCAACATTCACGGAGCAATGTAAGCAGCAGTATGGAAATAGTGATGCTTATTTTTCGAGGCAAGATCATCAATATCATTGTACCCACGACAACAAAAAAGTAGAAGACAAAAAGCAGCAGCAAAAAGGAGATGGTAAACGTGATGATAGCAATGACAAGCAGAATAACCAAGAAAAAACAAATGATCAGGGCAATCACAAAAAAGAATTTGGTGATATTTTTAAAAATCCCTTTAAGCAGCACGCGAAATCCAACGAATCTTCGGATTCTAAGATTTTTACCAACAACAATATAAAATTTGAAAGTCCCGAGCATGCTAAAACCTCCGGCAATTCTGATGGATTCGATCATCATAATTTTTGGGAATCATCATCTACATCATACCTAGGTGATGGGGGGAGTGGGGAGCTAGTAGCAGGAGCTGGAATATTAGGAGCGATCCTGTTATTTGCGTTATTTTAAAACCCTGTCTAATGGACGTATTGTAGCAATTGCTGCAAATTAGGTATTTTGTTTGTTTTTTTGACTTAGTGCATCAAGACACAACAAAATTACCGCAATGAATTTGCAGCAATTTCATATTAGTTGTTTAGTCCCGTTAAGAAGTAGTGTGGACTGGTAATAAATGATTCTGGTACTTTTGTCCACTGTCTTTGAATAAATGCTGCGGGGTTTCCCTTTAATGCTTTAAGGTGTTTTGCGAAATTATACCCTATAAAATAGGGATGTAGGTATATCTTTGCTGTTCATATGTTTTATATGTAAAAATTTTTATTGTAGCATATTTTATAGCCCTATTCATGCGCTCCACCTGGTCATTTATCCACGTATGCTTCATTTTGGCGGTACGATGTGTAGTTCCAATATTGTGTTCACGCATACACGATCAAAGATATGCGTGAATGCATGTATATGACGCTCATGATTGGGAAACTGTATGCCATTATCAGCAAGAATTTTATTGTCCTATAGGGCACAGCTCCAATTAAGCAACACAAAACGCGACTGCAATGGTTTTTGTTTGGGTTTTGTGTAATTCGGCATAAGCAAATTTTGATGTTCTATCTATCGCAACATACGAATCATCCCACCTTCAGCTGTTCTAACTTCAGCTATATCAACATGAAAATAACCAATAGGGTATCTTAATATATCATTATCCGCTGTTACGACTTAATTCACTTAACATAACTTAAATTTTTCTAATAACTTGAATAATTATATTCCATGTTCTAGAATTCAGATTATCGGTGTTATATACGAAAGTACCAAATAAACCTCTTATTCGTTGGTTTGTTGTTGCTTTTTTAAATTTTAAAATAAAAATGGAAGGGGGTGTAGCTATGGAAGAGGGGTTGAGAGCGGATACGCTGTTTGTTGGCTTAACTAGGCCACCTCTGCTTTTTGGAGTTAGTTATATGTTTGCGTTGCTGAATTTTTTTGTTTGCATGTTAGCTTACGTGGCAACAAATCAGTTTAAGTATTTGTTCACCCTATTCCCCGTACATGCACTAGGTTGTTACGTTTGTTCCAAAGAACCTTTATTCCTCGAATTATTCATAATAAAGGCGCAGAAATGTTCTAGGAATCGTAATAAGGCTTACCATGGAGGTAATTCTTACGATCCATACTAAAATGAGTGGCGACACTGCCATTTTGTAATACTAGTAAAATAACACAATAAAGTGATTATATAAAGGCTAAATAGTTGCATGTTGAAATTTCTGCCTTCGACACCTCAAAAATACAGAATTTTTCAAAGTGAGTACAAGGCTGGTGGGTTTCTACCGTATGTAGCTCATTGGAATAAAAATGCGATACTTACCAATCGCAATGAGTTAATGCAAGTGATAAAAATAGGCGGATTTTCATTTGAAACTGCGGATGATGAAGATCTTGACATCAAGAAAAATATACGTAATTCGTTATTTAAAGGAATGGGCAGCAATAACTTAGGCTTATACTTTCACATTATACGTAGGAAACAAAGACCATATCCTGATAATTACGTAAATACAGATATACCTAGTGGGTTTGCTGCTTTTTTGGATAGCAAGTGGGTAGGAAAATACAAAAACAAAGAGGCTTTTGTAAATGAGCTATATATAACTCTGATATGTCAACTAAGCAGTACTAGCGGGTTTTTAGACAAGGTGATGTCCAAACTAAATATCTTCTGGCCGTAAAAACTCCTGGGCTAATTCTATGCTTGAAGTATACGAGCAATTGGAAGATGCTACTGGCCGCGTTTTGAATACACTAAAAGAGTATAACCCGAAGTTACTTGGAATAGAATCCACCCCTCAAGGTGATTACTCAGAAGTTGCCGCATTCTTTAGTACCATAGCAAACTGTGGAGAAATGACTCGTGTGTTACACACGCCAGAAATTTTCGCGAATTCTATAAATTATTCTAGGTTACATTTTGGTAAGCGCATTGTAGAGGCGAAATGTTGGAATGGCAAAAGCAAATTTGCTGGTATAGTGAGTATTAAAGAATATGCACCCAAAACATGGGCGGGGATATTGGACCATTTTTTACGTCTGCCGTTCGAATTTGTAATTACACAATCCTTTAGATTTTCAAATAGGCAGTCTGCTATAAACAAAATGCAGCTGCAACAAAATCGTATGATTCAGGCGGGAGATAAAGCTATTTCGCAGATTGCCGAGATAACAGAGGCTTTAGACAAAGCTATGAGTGGTGAAATGGGATTTGGACGTCATCATTTGACAGTAATGTGCATCGCAGATGATGTAAAAATTTTAGAAAACAACCTGTCCATAGCAGCAGTGGAGTTGACTAACATGGGGGGTATTGGTGTACGAGAGAAAGTGAATATGGAACCGGCTTTTTGGGGCCAGTTACCTGGTAATTTCGATTTTATAGTGCGCGCGTCTGTTATAAACACATACAATTTAGCTTCATTTAATTCATTCCATAATTATCCTTCAGGAAAGGCGAAAGGTAATTTCTGGGGAGATGCTGTTACGGTATTAGATACTACCTCTGGTACGCCATATTATTTCAGTTTTCACTTGCGAGATGTAGGGCATACAATGATCATTGGACCCACTGGTGCAGGGAAAACGGTGATGTTGAATTTTTTATGTGCACAAGCGCAAAAATTTAAGTGTAGACTATTCTTCTTTGATAAAGACAGGGGAGCCGAGATCTTTTTGCGTGCTTTAAATGGTAAATATACAACAATTGACCCAGGCGTACCGTGTGGATTTAATCCATTACAGCTACCTGATACAGGAGAAAACAGGAATTTTCTTTTGGATTGGCTGAGACAGCTGGTAACAGTCAATGGGGAGTTGGTTACTGCAGATGATATTAATCTACTGAGTACCGCCATAAGCGGTAATTATAAGTTATCTTGTAAAGATAGGAAGCTCTCCAATGTGGCTCCTTTTTTAGGAATTGGAGGACCGGGCACTCTGGCTGGAAGGTTGGCGATGTGGCATGGCAATGGGTCTCATGCTAGTATTTTTGATAATGTGTCGGATATTATAGATTTTTCAAAGGCTAACATCTTCGGATTTGAAATGGCAGAACTATTGAAAGATAAAATGAGTTTGGGACCGGTTTTATCGTATATCTTTCATAGAATTAATTTGTCTTTAGATGGTTCAGCAACAATGATTGTTTTAGATGAAGCATGGGCTCTTATAGACAATCCTGTTTTTGCTCCCCGCCTTAAAGATTGGCTCAAAGTCCTGCGCAAACTTAATACTTTTGTTGTTTTTGCTACCCAAAGTGTAGAAGATGCCAGTAAAAGCTCGATAAGCGATACCTTGATACAACAAACAGCAACACAAATATTTTTGCCGAATCTAAAGGCCACCAGTGTTTATCGTACAGTATTTATGTTAAGCCAAAGAGAATTTCATTTAATAAAAACAACCGAGCCCGGAAGTAGGTATTTTTTAGTTAAGCAAGGTAATGATGCTGTTGTTGCTCGTATAGATTTGAGTGGTATGGATGATATAATCAATATACTCTCAGGAAGAGCAGATACTGTCATAATGTTGGATGAGATTAGGGCTAAGTTTGGGGATGATCCGAATGTTTGGATACCCAAGTTTGTACAGCGTGTTAATGCAGCATAGTAGCTATATGATAGAGCCAAGCCATGGGAACACAAGAAAGGTTGCTGTAAGCAAAGTGGTTGCAAAAATATTGCGCTTTTCCTTGTTGTGCATTTTAGTGCTGTGTTTTTTCCTGGGGCATAACCTAAATTGTGCAAAAGATGCTTATGCCTACGACAGCAGGCAAGAGTGGCAAGACGGTACCACTTTTTCTGGTGGCATTATTAATGGATTAAAAACTATTCTTGGTATGCTGAGTCAATGTTTCTTAACACAAACATTATTTGCTGCTGTAAATCCGGATAATAACTGCCTCCCGAATAGAATAGGTAAAGACGTAAAAGACACCTATTGCGATGATAGGGTACCATATAACTACCTATTAAATCAGATTTTTGATGTTGATTCCATAGTGGGTATGATAGTAGCTGTAATAGTCATAGCCGTTGCAGTCGCCATTCTAACGTCTGGTGCTGCTGCTCCCATACTAGCACCGATAATAGGTTATCAATTAGGTTTGATGATAGATCTATGCGTCAATACCTATGTTTATGCTCCTCATGAATATATAAACGATACCCAAGGAAGGAAAGCAGATTGCCCTGGGTCTGATGCTGGATGCAATCCTGCTTTAACTAAAGATGATGTTCCATATTTTTTTCAATGTGGTAATAAAGATGAATATGGATATATGGGAGAAGCTTATTGCGCTACTAAAGAGGCGAAAAATGTAGCTGAAGCATCTAAGGATAAAATAGGAAGTCTTACTGTGAAAAGGGTAAATTTATGGGGTAGGTTATTTTTTGGAAATAATGATGCTGTTAATGAAGGAGTATCTTTTTCACGTAAGGAAATCAAAACTGGAGATGGCAAGTGGTTAGGAGGTGGTACACTCACTATACCGGCATTAGTTAGACCATATTATCGCTATCATGGAGGTAACGTACAACTTTGCGCTGCAGTTTCAAGTGCACTAATTCCGTTTAGCTTAGGTTGTACATATGTTCCACCTCCCACGGAGGAGATACATTATGCAGATACGTTAAAAGAGTTAGCGACAAACACTAGGTGTGGGTATTTTTTGAAGGGAAGTAGGACAGATTTGCGCGCTTTAGGCTCTGAGCTTTACAATTCTGCAACAGGTGAACATAGTTCTGCTTCGTTATTTCTTTTAAGTGATATGCACTTGACTAGCACTGTTGTGGGGTGCATACAAGATTTGCTTACGGTTGCCTTTATTAATCCAGCGAATAACAGTACTTCATTCTTTGCTACAGTCCAGAGTAACATGAAGGCGATTGTAGTAGCTGTACTGACATTGTACATAACTCTGCTTGGCATAAGAATCATGTCATCTCCCCAGGCGCCACAGATGAGTGAATGGGTAATGTATCTATTAAAATTTGCGCTTGTATTCTATTTTGCTCTTGGCAATGTCTGGTATAGCGACGCAAATGTATCTGATGGTGGGGCAAGTAAGGGGCAATTAGGCATATATCCAGCGATTTTGAGCGGAATGGAGACTTTAGCAAGTATACTCATGCAAGGATCAAATGATGCTGACCCCCTACGAATGTGTTATCATCCAATAAATAAAGGAGAGAATTTACTCCTAAGTGGTAGGTATCCTGGCCCAGTTCGAGGTGAATATACAAATAGTGTGTATAATCCTGGCAAAAGAAATATTATGCTTACCGTGTGGGATTACATAGATTGTAAGGTAATAAATTATCTTAATTTTAATTCATGTAAGTATGAGGCAAGTACTTTAACAGGATTTTGGTTTATTGTTGCTGGTGTATGTACAGCACTTTTTAAATGGCAAATCACTGCACTTTTGATTGGAATTATGGCCGCTATCCAATGTTTTGTGTTGCTGCTTATCGTTTTTAGATTGGTGCATATAGTAATATTATCAATGTTCACCGTGACAATTTTGGTATTGGTTGCTCCAATTATTCTATGTTTTGCCCTATTTGATTATACTAAAAAGTTTTATGAAACGTGGCTAAGCATGCTTGTAGGTTATAGCATTTACCCTGCGTTATTTTTTGCCTTTATTACTCTTATGTTTGCAACATTTGACACAGTAATGTATGGCAATCCCGCGGAAATAAACAAGATTATAAGAGAACAGTGTGCTGGAAATATTGATAATTGTAAAATACTTCCAACAACACTGTGTAATAAAGAAGAATTGGCGGACTCACCGTATTGTAAATTTTTGAAAAAAGTGAATTCTGGAGGCTCATCTATTGGTAACTGTAGTATAACCAAGGGCAAAATAATGAGTGCATTGACAGAAGAGTACTCAGTGCCGGTTTTAGGAACATTTACTGTTTTAAAAAATGATATTATTCCTGATTTTTACGATACATTCCTTAAATTGGGGATCATTGCCCTTTTGTTTGGGCTATTTGTGGAATTAGCAATTGGTATGATAGATGGAATAATGCAGGTAGCGGGACTTGGCAATTTCGCTAAGGGGTCAATACGGCTTGATAAGGCATTTATGGCAGAAGCCAAAGTAAATATAAAAATGTTACAATTGAAGGCTAAGGCGGCAAAATATGCAGCAGGAAAAGTAGGAGGGGTGATGAGTAATGCACTTAAGGCGGTCAGAAGATAGCTTGATAAAATTTTAATGTCTGAACAATGCTTTGACAGACTGGATCAGTGATGGTTTGCGAAATTGATACAAAAATCGTTTTGCATCATTCTTAATGGTTAGTAATGTTTTTTCATTATCAAACACAACACTTTTAGCTGTTATATTACTTATGCAGAACCGCAATGCATTATGGGACCGTTGATAAGGTAAAATATTTAGGATTTTGGAATGTATCGGAAGCCATTATGAGTAGAAATAAGTTCTAAAATGGTAGCCTGAATTATTTTGTATATGATTTCATTTTCAAGTGGCTATGCTGTTCCTTGGTGTTTTTGTGCGATTATTGCTAATCGCCTGGGGGGAGGGAGTATGGCTATCGCTTGAAATTAAACAAAAAATAGGCAAAATAGAGAAAAAATAGTTCATGCCACTTATCTCTGTTCATGGTCACTCCAGATGCGCCCCAAAATCCTAAATGTATTTAATCTTGCGACAGTTCTCATAAAGAAAACTGATCAATGTGCAATTAATGATGTCGCTGACCTCATGTGATGTATTTTCGCATCTAATATAAAAAAATATTTATCGTATTTCACAATAAATACTTGGTCTGCTAATAATCCTCGTATAGCTTGTCTGAATTAATGTATGGTTAACAAGATATTTTTTATGAGAAAAATACTATGAGATCTGTCAAAACGTTTTTGTTTAGCACTATACTTGCCAGTATGGTTGTTGTCGCGTCTGCCAATGCGGCAGCTCCGGCTAAGGGTGCGAAAAATACGGCTAAATTGCCTTCAAATACGGTAAAAAATAAAGAAGCAGCATATGCTCAAGATAAGCCAAATACATTTAGCATAGCACCTGATATCCTAGCTGAAGATACAGTCCAGCAGTCTACTGCAAAAACTAAAATTGAGGAAACACCATATAAGCCAGAAGATGGATTCGTGATAAAGATTGGTGGCGAGGTGAACTTACAAGGTGGCGTTATTTCACAAGATGATTTTTTCAAAAATCAAAAAGCTGCCGCTGAAGCTTTGGGTTTTGGTTCTGACAATTCAAAAGATTTTGTCAGCTTTATGAAAGCCAATGATGACAAAAATTGGGGAAATAAGCACGGATTTGCCAGCAACAATAACATAAAGTTTGATATCAGAAAAACTGACAGTAGTGGAATAAAATACGGTGGATTTGTTGAACTTAACGCAAATACCTCCGCAGAAACAGCAAGTGGTAGTAAAAAACCTGCAAATAAGGCGTATTTATATGTGGAAGGCGGATTTGGTAGAATTGAAGGTGGTAGCTATGATGGTGCATCGAAGAGTATGCAAATATCAGGAGCTGATGTAGGAAAAGCTACAGGTGGAATTGATGGTAACTATGGGATTTGGATCCCTTATAAAGCGGTCTCTACGAGCTTCAAAGATCCAGTGGGTGACAAGCCACAGCCATTCGTTTTAGATGATGGCTTATTTTTCTTGTCGGATGTGTATTTGCCACATGCCGCTGATGCCGGTAAAGCAAATAAATTGACATACTATACTCCAAAAATCAATGGATTTACTTTTGGTCTCAGCTATGTGCCTAATTCCGAGGTAAAAGGATCAACTTTCGTAGTAGGTAAAAGAAGTGAGAAAGAAAAAGGATATCAAAATGTTGTTGAAGTTGGATTGAAATATGAAAATGAAGCTACTAACGGTGTCAAGTTTGCGGGATCTTTAACTGGTGAATTCGGTCAAGCTAAGGATATTTTAGTGATTACAGAATCCGGCAAGCTGGGGGTAGACGTAAAACGTAACAATCTTGCAGCATGGGCAATAGGTGGTGAGGCTGAATACAAAGGTTTGGCTGTAGCTGCTTCTTACGGGAATTGGGGCAAATCCGGTACGCCTGTCAATAAGACAATTGGCGATAAAGAAATAAAAATGTCAGATAGTAGCACATACTATTGGACTCTTGGTGGGTCTTATACCTACAACAAACTGGGAGCTAGCGTTACGTATTTAAACGGAAAAGCTTATAATGTGAGCTCTGCCAGAGCGTTGAGATATTTGGCGATTTCTCAAAATGACATGAAAGATGGCAATAAATTTGATGCTCTTTCATTTGGAGCAGAGTATAATATTATGCCTGGATTAACGCCATACGCGGAAGTAACACACTTTAAGCTTCAAAGTTCTTGCAAAGACCTAAAAACCAATAAAGGGTATGTATTCTTAGCTGGATTAAAGATCAATTTCTAGCCTATTGTAAGAGCAGTACAGACAAATTGATCTGTGTACTAAAAGGCAAGAATTTTTGTAAGTATGTGGTGGGGTGTTGTGCTATTAGGTTGTTTTGTGCCATAGCTCAACGCTACTTCTGCCGTTCTAGGTTGCAACTTATCCATCGTTTTCCTAAGGTGATTAGGTGGTGTTGGGGTTTAGGTTAGCCAGAGATAAGCGGATATATGAACCGAAAGAAGAGAATGTCAAGGCAAGCTTGCCATATCTTGCTGAAACTTTGTGGGGGTTTTTTAGTTTATAAAACATCCTTTGACTTTAATAGATGAGAAAAATAATACCAAGTTCCAGGTGCACTATATGACTGAGTCTGAGTCCTGTAGTGTAGCGGTGTGGGCATTAGAAGGGGGAACTTGGTGTTACTACTTACCTCCTCTTCCCTTCCCGGCCAATGTTGACTTTGCATCATATGCTATGCCCTTAGCAGATATATCACGATCAATATTGTTCCAATACGTATGGAATTTTGATATCCGATGTATGCCCCAAGGAATTGTGTACCACGCACCTCACAATTGGCATTACTAAGAGAGGAGAAATTTGACTGAAAAGCGCCCCTTATGAGACGAATTACGGGAGGGCTTTATGGGGTAAGATGTGCAATCTATGAGTGTTGTTTCCCGACGGTTTCTAGTGTGGGTTGCTTGAATCTCGATTGCAATTTATTTTGAATATTTTTTTACATTATAATCTATATATACTTCACATTTCCATACTAATCTCCCGTCCCATCGCTCTTCTAGCGCTATTTATCTCTAGCTTTCCCTGTCGCGAAATTTTCCTTAGAATATCTTCTGCCCGAGATGAAATCATATATTTTTCTCCTTTCTTCGCATATCCATGCTCTTTATGGATGTATTTATGGGGCTGTTGCGAGATGGGATAAGATAAGGTATTATTCATGTAGGTGGGCAAGATAAATGGTAGGCGAATGGTATTAAGTCAAATAATAATGGTGAGTTTGGAAGAGTTGGTATCTAGGGATAATCAATAGAGGAGTTTCAAGGCATTATTTAATTTTGCGGCAATTAGTGGTGAGTTATCAGCAGTTGAGTTGCCAGCTAATTACAAGGGTTACGGAGTTCATAGGCTATTTAAGTGCTTCTGCAATTGATGGAAGATTTGAGCGGTAAGAACTTGAAAGATAGAGTGATAGCAACGCAGCAAGGTGGTTTTGTGAATTTGATTTAAGGGATGCGACTCTAGATTATAGCGTATTTAGTAAGCTAAGGAAAAAGATAGGGACCGAAAAGCTATCTAAGATATTTAGTATCTTCAGAGATAAGCTTATGGCGCAAGGTTATATAAGCGAGGTATTTACATTTGTCGGTGCATCGCATCTAATATAGAAGGCAAGTTTGTGGGAAGAGAGAGATGAGGCAAGGCGGAAGAAATATGAAAAATTGAATAATGAAGTTTTGTCTAAAGTGGCACATGATAAACAAGCTAAGATCGGCTGTAAAGGTGGTACTAAGTTTTTGTATGGTTATAAAAAACATGTGAGTGTAGATAAGGCGACGATTACACCAGCAAACGTTAACAGATGCCCAGGGATTTAAACATGTGTGCCCGTCTAGGCGCTCTATATACGCAGATAATGGGTATTGCACGTCTCCTGCCAAAACTATAGCCATAGCTAAAAGAGGGCATCTTGGAGGAATTAAGAAGACTGATAGGAAGGGTAAAAATGGTGGGTTCGACCCTTCGGATTCTATATGGAGGGCGCCTTTTGAGTGGGTCTTTTCTAAAGATACTATATATTCACGCCTCTTTAGCATAGCAAAGAATAAGTTTTCAGCACTTATGCATGCTATTCGTTTTTATTTAAAACGTTGTGCATATTGACCCTGCCAATCAAGGGATTGGTATAGCTAATCACCAAAAATATAGAGAATCTTCTAGAATACACAAATAATAAATTTTAAACACAGTCTATAAGACACATTCCTTAGCTAAAATCATTTTTATAATAGCGTCTTTAACTCCTGAAAATACAAAAACTCCAGCCAGCATCAGTCCCTTTATGTATCCCACTTTCGTTTATAAATACCAAATTATCTTCAGCTATGAGCGATATCTTCTCTAAAAGCTCTTCTTTTTTCTTAGAATCGGCTTCTTTATAGAATGTACGTCCAGATCAAGGTTTTTACCTTGCATATTATTTTTTTACAACCAAGATGTGTAGACTTTTTAGCTACAGCAATTTTAGCGGGGGGCGGTACCACAGCATTTATCTACATATTTACTGTGCTTTGTGATAGACATGCATAAGTATCGCCATTATATGATGCAACCAATGCTTTTTTTAAAAATAACTTAGGTTTCGTACTTAATGGTGGTGTGCATAGCCCAAATCTCCCTCTATGGAGGCAGGTGGCGTCATGGGGCATTTGCCAAATAGACACTCTATCTGTTCAAAAGTTGATCCCAAAAATGTGTCAAGTACTGCGGTAGAAACTGCATGTGCTGCTGAAAATGTTGTAGCAACTAAAGTGGTTTTTTGGATAACGTCGATTGCCTTACTCAAAACATCACCATTCGCTAATGGGTCAAGTAATATAAATGCCTTATACGCAGAGTATACGCCAATGATGGTTGGTATTACTATATGAGTTGTAGTAGAAGTATGCTCAGGATGTCCTGAGCTGATGTATTTGAGTGCACTAACACCAACATTCAAAAGGGCCATGCCTACTATAGTTGCGGGATGTAATTGGGCTCCTACTATTAGGGCGATAGATATACCGCTGAGTGTTGTTAGTGCGGCATCTATTGTTACGTCCAGCACTTTCTGGAATAAGCTTTTTTCGGTAAATTGGTGCTGAGTACCTGTTATGTAGGAAGCATCTGCGTTATGAAGCTTATAGGACGTAGCTTTTATAACATAAGGTACAGTAACATATAAAGTGTACTTCAACGCAACCTTCACGCCCAATTGAGGAGCATTTCCATAAATTGCACTAAAAGCAGTGACGGCGTACAGAGGAGTCCACACGTATTCATTATAGAATGTCTTTGCTAATGCATTGTGCTGAAGGGATGTTTGTTCTCCACTAAGCCAATGCCACAACTCAGAAATTTTATCGTACAAGTATAGCAGCGCAAATCTATTTTCTATGATGTTAAGACCTAACATGGATCCGATAACAGCATGCTTACTTTTCGTATTTTCATATTCTCTTTCATCGGAAGAAGTTGCTGGAATGATATACAATGCTGATGCGGCATCTTCATACTCTTTTGTATGCTCTGTAATTTTTTCGTTAGAAAAGTCCAATTTAACTTTATTATTTTGGGTAATACTATCAGATAGTTGTTTGGCTTTGCTGTTGACGATTAGTTTGTAATCTGGGGTACACAATTGTGTATTGTACTTGGTATCATCTAATGGAATATGCAAAGCTTGCTTTATTTCCTCTGTAAACGCATCTTTCCCCGTGAAAATGTTGTAGAGTTGTTGATGGTAATTGGTCTCAATGCCTGTAAAAAGGTTTCCTGACACGTAGTTGTAGTCTCTATTCACATTTACTACACTTACCTTGAGTTGTGGTAAAAACATCTCAAGAAAGTTGAAATATGCCATATGCGCGATCAGCTGATTAGTCGTTTTTCCTGTAGATACTAATGAAAGTAGGTCGTTACTGTGGGCACCATCTGGAAAGAAGTGCTCTTTTATATCTGTAACAGCAGCTTTATTTTGTCTAAACATAGCCGTTCCTAAAACTGTTAGACCTGTATTTTGATTTTGCGCGAATATGACAGATGTATCGCAGTGTACTGCTACTGTTCCGTGTTTTGTCTGTGTTGCTATAGTTTTTTCGTGCAGGGCACCGAGGATTTTTTTAAACATAATAGAGTCATAATGCTCCTTATCTGCCACAAAACGATGTAGAAGCTTTGAATTTTTATCTACCAAGTAGTTGGCTAATTGTTTAAAAATTACATCCCCTTTGAGCGTTTTATCCATTTCAGCAATTATTTCGTACCTACTTCCTTCAAATAACGTATGCAACAAAGATTGTATAACATTTGGGTTTTTTACATCCATCAGTGATAGGACTTCGCGAACGTTTTTAAAATCAGTATATTGTACGGGGAATGCCTTAGCTGGATCTAGGGCATTGGGATCTATGATGTGATTTTTCAGTAATGGGAGCATAAATTGCTTAGCGGACACTTTTTCTGATAATTCCCTCATCAAGAATGGATCGCTAGTATATTTGATTGCCAAATCTCCATCTTTTTTTACGATACTTGGACTTGCTGATGATAATGTATGAAGTTGATGATCACTGTGTTTGTCTGTATTGCTGACTAATTTTTTTATCTGATTTTTATCTGTACTTTTGATAGAACGTTGATCGTCTTGCGGTCTGACCGACTTTTGGGGAGAGAGACTTTTTTCTCTGAGCCATGGCTTGAAATTTTTAGTGCTTATGGGATTAAATCCAGGCTTTTTCTCTATTGGTGATTGTTGTCCTTTTAAATCTGTACTTTTTACGGAATCTTCCCTTTTTTGAGATCCCATGTTGAAATTTCGGACGTTCATAGCGTTAAACGCAGACTTCTTTTGTAATGCTTGTTGTTGCATGTTGTTTGCGGATAGTTTACTCGTTGACACTAAATCTTGCAAAAATTCTATTGGATTCTCTTCTTTAGATTTTATCTCAAGCTCTTTAGTATCTTGATTAAGTGTGGGCTGCTTAAACACTAGTTGCAGCATGTTTTTTTGAGGGATGTTTTTCAAATTTTGGGATAGATGTTTCATAGGGAATTGAAATGCTTGGCTTTGCTCCATATTTACCGGCTCTTCTTGAATTATGTTTACCGGTACTTTTTGAATTACAATAGCCTTTTTATTTTTTAAATTTTCCTCTATATTTAGATGTTGTGATTCTGTTTTAGATGCATCAAGTGCTGTTTGTAGCACTTTATGCAATACATTGTCAAAAATTCCGTGGGTGTGAAGAGCAATATCAAGTAAATACTTACCGGCGGGCACTTTTCCATCTAAGATTGTTGGTTTACCTATAGTATCTTGTGTTATAAATGTTTCGATATTCAGCTGTTTCTCCCTAAGCGCTGTCGCAAGATCAGGGCTTGCAACAAGGTGGTGTACGATGTTAGTATTACCGAATAGCACCTTGCACGTATCACTGCTGATTAATGATAACAAGCGTGCTATAGTGTCAGTATGCCCGGAGCGTATTATAGCTATGGCTAATTCTCCCTTTAAGTCCTGTAATTCAACTATACCTTCTTTTGTTACCTGTGTAATGAAAGCAATAGTAATTTCTGCAATCTTTGGATCATTTATTTTATCTTTTAAAATTTTTATCGTGTCTTGCTCCAATTTTGCTCCATGCTGTATCAAGACCTTGGCAAAATCTAAATTACCTTTATCAAAGGCGCTGTTTAAAGACTTAGTATAGATTTTTTGGACTTCCTCCTTTTTTTGTATGTCACTAACAAGTGGTTTATGGAAAATTTTTTGAGAGATCGTATTAACCCCTTGTTTCACCACATTTGGCAATTCTGGCAATGCTGTTTTTGTAGTTAAGATAATGTTTGTTAGCACTGCATCTTCCCTATTTAAAGCATAATTCAGCAATTTCTCTGATAGTGCTGGTAAAGCTATCATACCAAGATATTTCATTCCATTCAGTCCATATGGCACTGCAGGGCAATATGCATTGATCAAGAAACTTAGTCCTTCCATCCCCACCTCTATTGCCAATGCTCCTCCTACACCTGCTGCTGTTTGTACGATCAATCTTTGTAATTTCATATATCTCTCCTATTTTATGGTTCGTAGTTATATATACCCGGTGAGCGTTCATGCAACTTTAACATGCGTCTATAAAAAAGCAAATATAAAACTAATATTTTCTTTTTTGTTCAGTAATATACCTTCCTGTCCTAAGAAAAGTGTATTATCGTATTTTTTCTGCGTTTCTTCATCAATAGTGTATTAGGGGATATATGGCTAAAAGAGGGAGACCAAAGATAATAAAAGAGCAGATAGATGCTGGTACTATGGAATTGCAAAAAAAACGTAAAGCGCATTTGACTAGTGAACCATTGGATTTATGCTTGGAGTATAACATAATTTCTGAAGACCAACATAGGTACGCATTGAGGTTGAGGTGGCTTTATACCTTGCGTTTTGGCGTTCCTACAGTACAAAGTTATGATCTCACTAGGATAAATGGGATCATTGGTAGTAAGTATAATGATGAAAAATGGATATCTAAAAAACAGCAAGAGTATAGGGAAATATTACAAATTTTAGGTAAAATTCGCGCTGTGCAAATTGTACAATCTGTTTGCATACATCACATGTATCCTATCTTTTTGGATAAATTTTTCTTTCGCAAACTACAGTCAGTGGTACTAGTTAAAAACATTAAATCTTTACACGGAAATAAGAGCGTTTCCTGGGATTGTACAGGTCTTAATCAATTAACTTTATTTAAGGAAGGAATAGAGGCGCTGGAGGCATTTTATGCTAATAGAACAGAGCAACGTTAAATCACTAAATTATACCAATTCCCTTTTTAACGCTTACTTTGTCGCGCTGCAGGATTCGGGCTCGGTCATGTAGTAATACTACACTCCCTCGCCCTCACCATTGCACTCCTAGTGCTCATTTAAAAATGGAACTTGGTATTCCCTCCTGTATGACCTGTTTTTTTGTGTGAAAAAATACTACTGTTGCCAGAATAGAAAAGATAGCGGCTATAATGAGAAATGTAATTTTACACGATAAATAATTCCAAAGACTTCCTATGAGCGTGTTTATCACAAAGATTCCAATACCGTTTGATAAATAAAATATGCCAATTACCATTCCTATGATAGATGGAGGGAAATGTCTTGAGATATGTGACAGTATAGTAGTTTGGCTTATACTAGCCTGAAATCCCATTATAATTATCCCCAATATTGTAAAAAATAGACTGTTTATGGAGAGCATAAAATAGACGCAAGTTGTCATTGTAATTGCAACTAAAAATGTTTTTTTAATTCCTACATGATCCGCGATGTAACCAGCGGGTGTTGCAATCAAAGAAGCTGCGACAAGTTTAATCAGCATAATAGTTGGCAAATATATTTCGTTCATACCCTTCGTTTTTGCGAGGATTATTAGAAACGAGGTGCTGCACTCTCCAAGTGAAAGTGTGAAGCCGATTAAACTCATGTACAGAACTGTTTTTGGTAATTTAAACATACTAGAGAGGGAAAATTTTTCACGTTTATGACTAGAGTCAATTTTACTTTGAATTGAATAAGCCAATGTTATAGCTGCTGATAGGCAAACAATGAAAGTAAAGAAAAACAATATTCTGTACGCATGATCAAGGTATTTTAATATTACGATGCCAAATATAATCCCAATAACTGAACCAAAGATGGATAGGCTTTGCTTTATTCCGTAACATATACCTCTTGTTTTTTTATCTGAAAGATCTATAACCATTGAATCACGGGGGCTTGCTTGTATACCGTTACCAAGGCGGTCTATAAATCTTGCTAAAAATACGAATTTGAAAGAAGGTGCTACCGCCATAATTAAGTACGATATGGCCATCATTAAAATGCCTAAAAAGTAAGGTATTTTCTTGTTTTTTGCTATATCACTGGTAATTCCTGAAAAAAATTTGACCAATAATGCGATTGTTTCGACGACACCTTCTAAAAATCCTATCAAAAGCAAGTTTGTATTGAATACATTTACCAAAAGCAATGGAGTAAACGTTGTGGCTATTACTGATGAAAAATTAACAAGGGCTCCTATAATTCCTATCAATAAAATTTGCTTTGGCACTTGTTTATACAGTTTCATTGGAAATCTTTGAATATTTTTGAAGATACTGGCCCAATACTATTTTGATATTTTCCGTTATAAAGCTTAATATCTCTGTCTGGTTTCCAAAATGCTATTTGCCCTATAAGCATTCCAGGATAAATCCTTATAGGTTGTGTTGCATATATTTGGAGTGTTATTTGTCCAAAGAAACCCATATCAATCAAGCCAGTTGCCATATGGATAAAGAGCCCCTAATCTCCCTGTCGAAGACCTGCCACAAAATGTTGGTACATAGTGTGTACTACCCACAACTTCTGTACTATGTCCTAGATAAATTTTATCTGGCTTTAGTACTAATCCATCTTCTGGTATTTTCATTTTTTTTATTGGATTGTCTAATTTTACGTCTAAATGCATATTTTTATACGCAACCAAGCTGTCTCCTAGGCAAAAATTATAGGAATTCGGATTAATTTGATCTTGATTAAACGGAGAGATTTTAATTTTTCCTTCTTCCACCATTTCCTTTATGTATGTGCCTGTTAAGATCATTTATTAAACTCTTGATAAAATTTACTTGGGTGTGGGTGAAGATGTTGTGCGTATTTTCCATCATAAAATTTTGGCTGATTGCCAAGTACGTTCCAAAAACATACTTGTCCTATAATCATTCCAGGATATATTTTCAGTGGTTGCACTACTTTAAATTCCAGGGTCCAACAATTTTTTGAACCTTGATGTCCCAAATCTGCTGTGATTTGCACAAATAATCCCAATCTTCCGATGGAAGAGCGACCAATTAAGGTAGTGACGTACATATCACTCCCTATCTCCTCTAAAGTACTACCAAGATACAATTTATGTGGAAGGAGGGTAAATCCATCATCGCAGAGATGAATTTTTTTGAACGTTCCCTTTTTTCTTGCTTCAATTATCGCATCCTGATTTTCAAGAATTTCTCCGCCTAATCTATAATTGTAACTATTTGGATTAATAAAATTTTGGTCAAATGGTTTTATATGGATATTGTTGTTTAGTACCTCTTGTCTGATTTTTTTGCCTGTAAGTATCATGATAGCAGCCTAACGATCTCCAGGATTTTTGAGCGATATTCTTGAATTGTTGCGTTATTTGTGATAACAAAATCAGCGTGACCGTCAAAAATAAGTCCTCTCGGAGTTACGGCATCCTCAAAGACAATGTCATGTCTTGCTATTAAACGGGACTTCTTTGCTTGTTCTTCTGCTTCAATCCTGATTATTTTAAACCCTTTTTTTATTATAAAATCAACATTTGGTGGTCTTGCATCGCTACATATAACCATACTACTAGCTTTCCTTAATGCTACTTCCATCTGTTCTTCGAAATGTTTTTCGTATATTTGGGGATTAATGCATTTTAAATGCTTTCCAAGAAATGTAAGTAGTACGTCATCTTGTTGTTCAAAATCCTTCTGTATACCGCAAAAATCATAAATAAGCGACTGCACTTGATACAACGGAACTGCGATACGAATCCCATATACACCAGGAAAAACCTCCTTCGCAATTTCAACAAAGGTGCTTTTTCCAGTACCACGTTCCCCAACAAGCAAGACCTTTATCATACAGATGCGTGCCCATTATAACGTATTTGGTTTACAAATGCCATAGCCCCACCTCAAACCCCACTTCTGCCGCAAACTTCTATGTATATCTAATACACTACAATTTCATGTCTCATATGTTCTTCATGTTTTTATTAGCGTAAACAAATTTCGGGGAAAGTCTAATATAGAATCAGATCTTTTAAATTTTGTATTGAGATATTATAAATTTCATTGTCAAAGAATATCTTCTCGTGTATCTCTGGTGTTACGTATACGGCTGTCAAAAAAGTAAAGTTTTTACAGGTAGATTTAGGTATAGTTTAAAATTGCCGTTATAGCACAGTGGCAGTGCACTTCATTGGTAATGAAGAGGTCGTGAGTTCAATTCCCACTAACGGCACCATTTACGTGACGTATATATCATGTCGATTTTTTGAGAAAATATACCTTTATTTGACCAGGTAGTTATGTTATACAGTGTGTAGAGTCTGCGATGGGGACTCGGGCCCTTTTGAACGATGTGGAATGTTAGGTCTGGCGCTGTTGGTGCGCATGAAGCGTCGAGTGTTTACTTTTGTTTGATCCCGTAGCTCAGCAGGCAGAGCAACTGACTTTTAATCAGTAGGTCACGCGTTCGAATCGCGTCGGGATCGCATCTTTGTAGTAATATTGCGAAAAACCTTATTTTCATTAAGTCAAGTGGGGCTTTGAGAGGTGAACCGCGTAATCTATTCATTAGATGCATAAGGATGCCCTGCATTACGTTACATTATAAGTGAGCAATTTATAAGTGAGAAATGCAGAAGGAATTTTGTTTTAAAATTGGGGCTAAATGTGGTTCGGCAAGAACTGGAATTGTCCAGACTGCTCATGGCGTTGTTCATACGCCTTGTTTTATGCCTGTGGGGACGCAAGCTACTGTAAAAGCGATGTTGCCTGAATATCTTATATCAAGTGGTGCGGAAATAATATTAGGCAATACGTATCATCTAATGTTAAGACCTACTGCAGAACGTATACATAGATTGGGTGGCTTACATAAATTCATGAATTGGAATCTTCCAATATTGACAGATTCTGGGGGATTTCAGGTAATGTCATTAGCATCTTTGAGAAAGATAACAAAAGAAGGGGCCGTCTTTCGTTCGCATATTGATGGTAGGAAAATAGAATTAACGCCGGAACGCTCTATTCAAATTCAGTATTTTTTGGATAGTGATATTGCGATGATATTTGATGAATGCATACCATATCCAACAACCTATGATAATGCAAAAAGGGCAATGGAGCTCTCATTGTATTGGGCGGAATTATCCAAAGCGGCATATGTAAAACGTGATGGGTATGCGCTATTTGGAATAGTGCAAGGCAGTACATTTGGTGATTTGCGTAGGGAATCTGCGTTATGCTTACAAAAAATAGGTTTTGATGGATATGCAGTAGGTGGTCTGGCAGTAGGAGAAGGGCAGGAAGTCATGTTCTCTACGTTAGACGAGGTAGTGCCAGCATTACCTTTCGATAAACCACGTTATTTGATGGGTGTAGGGAAGCCTTCTGACATAATAGGTGCTGTTCGTAGAGGGATTGATATGTTTGATTGTGTATTGCCAACGCGTTCTGGACGTAATGGGCAAGCTTTCGTGAGAGGTGGAACAATTAATATCCACAATGCACGACATAGTGAATCCAATGCTATGCTCGATAGTAAATGCAAATGTTATACTTGTAAAAATTACAGCACTGCATATTTACGCCATTTAGTAAAAAGTAGGGAGATTTTGGGTGCAATGCTAATGACGATGCACAATATGCACTACTATCAAGATTTAATGCGTGCCATAAGAATTGCTATAGAAAAAGATGCGCTGTGTGACGACCACGCTCTGGCAGAATTAATCTGATATTTTTTTATTAGACCTCTTTCGTATATATCTAGAGAGCTAATGGGGAGTGAGAAGGAAGAGGTATATAAGTGATATGTGATTAGCAAGATCTAAACAATATCTTTTATTGCAATTTATGAAAGATCTAAGTGATCGGGAGTTGGGGAGGTATGTAGCGGATAGTAATGCAGTGAAATGCGCGATATGGTTCTGGCAAAAAGACTCCTGATTATAGTGCATTTAGGAGTTTATGTAGCGAAATAGGCCATGGAAAATTATCTGAGATATTTAGCTTCGAGACCAGCTAAAATCGCAAGAGTATATGAGCGAGGTATTTACGTTTGTAGATGCATTGTATTTGATATCAAAGGCGAATCTTTAGGAAGAAAGGGGATGAAAAAGGAAACAGAAATACGAGAATCTGAATAATGAAGAGCATTACCTAAGGTTGCCAAAGATATACCTGGGGGACTTGCCTCACGTCATAACGATTCTTCTGCTACACTCCCTCCTTCTATCCTGCAACTTTTAGAACTTGTTCCATGAGGCGCGCTCTTTGTTGCTATTGGAAGATTTGTTTTTTTTATGACAAATCTTTTTGTGCAGTTAGTACGTGGTATTTTACTTTATGTTCACGATATTTGAGACGATTTCTTCTGTAAAACTTGACATCACTTTCCCAAAATATGGGAGCATTAGCGCTAATGTCACGAAAATTGCTATAAGTTTTGGAACAAATGAGATAGTAGGTTCTTGTATTTGAGTCAAGGCTTGAAACAGAGAGATTATCAGTCCCACTATCAAAGCTACCAGTAAAATCGGCAATGCTAGCTTAAGCAAAACCAGTATCGCGTGATATGCTATCTCTATTACTGCTGCTTCTTCCATTTTTCTAATCAAACTTATAACAAAATTTCTTTGACTTAATTTATTGTATTCTCTTCTGTTCTACTTTCTTTATTTTTTGTTGCATTTTTGCGTTGATAATATAGCCCCATAAAATCGACAGGTGCTATCATTAGAGGTGGATAGCCACCATCGCGGGTAATATCGGAAATAATACGTCTAGCGTATGGAAAAAGTATGTTTGGACAATGTACGAGCAATACTATCTCTCTATCGGTATCAAGAGTAGTTTTTTCATCTACGGAGAACAACCCGCCATACTGGAGTTCTACCATAAATGCTACTTCATTTTTTACTGTGGCTTTTACCTGCACATGTAGCATCACCTCAAACGTACTATCATGCACTAACTGCGCGTTAACATCTAAAGCAATATCGATTAGTGGTTGCTCATTGGCTAATAGAGCATGCAAAGGCCTAGGGCTTTCGAAAGAGAGATCCTTTACATATTGTGCATTTATTATAACTGAGCCCCTTGGGGCTGAGTGATCATTCCGATGTTCTAACATATTGCTCTTTTATTTGCCTATGTAATTTATATTGTTTGTCTTTAGTATCTATTTCTCACTATATATATTACAATGGGTGAATTATACAACCACACATTAATGTTTTTTATTTGGTGTGCTTAGCGTTGATTTGTGATATTCACTTGTATGTTTTGGTTAATCTTGTTTGTCATTTGCGTAGGTATGTTGGATTTACTGATACTTTTTTTGATTACTGCTTTCATATTAAATAGGCTGTTTAGTGTGTTAGGCAAAAGTGATGATGATGGAGATAAGGGATTGAGGTCTAAGAGTAATAGCATTATAGAACAATGGTTCAAAAATAAGGTTCATTCTGCAGAAAAGGAAAAAAAGGTTGAAAATCAGATAACTGATGTTGAGGTCATATCTGCTGCTGAAGCGAGTTTGCCAAGTGATGTGCGTGAAGTGATGAGGCGGATTCGCGAGCTTGAACCAGAATTTGATGTTGATAGATTTTTTAACGGGGCTAGAAAAGCTTTTTCTATGATTATCAGTCATTTTTCGCAAGGAGATAAGAGAGCCTTGGAGTATTTGCTAGATTCAGGTGTATATAAGAAATTTGCAGCAGAAATAGATAAATTGAAGTCTATGAGTTATGCATCCGAAAGGAGCGTAATTAATATGAGAGGGATAGAGATAGTGGAGGCAAAATTACAAGAGAATAAGGCTATAATTACAGTTGCTATTCAGAGTGATCAAATATACGTATTAAGAGATAATTTAGGGAATGTGCTGCAAGGAAATGAGAATAAGGTCATAAATGCCGTAGATAGTTGGACTTTTGCTAAGCAGTTAGGTAGCACTGATCCAGTGTGGAAACTTATAAAAACCAGTTAAATTTTTTTTGTCTCTTGGCATGCCAAGCTCTGCGAGTGTATTTTGTATGTGGCGTTGTGTTACATTGAGTTTTAGATTTGCTTTATTGTCGGTGTTATTTATTGTACTTACGAGTTGCAGTGCCCATCGAAGAGTTGGGGTGTTTAGTACAGTTGGTGTGTATTTTCAGAAGGTAGGATTTAATTCGTTAGATGGATGGGTGGATGACGATCATTATTTGGCTGTAAAGACTTTTTTGAGGTCTTGTAATAGTATTTTTGCTAATCAACTTGAAGATTCTGCAGTGAGTAGATATACAAGCATAGGGGGCAAAGTTCGTAGTTGGAAGAGGGTTTGTCAAGAAGCGAAAAAGGTGACTGATAGGGCTAGTGGAAGAAAATTTCTGGAAACATGGTTTGTTCCGTATCAAATTACTGACATTTCTAAAAATGCTAAGGGTAGGTTCACTGGATATTACGAAATTGAATTAAATGGTAGTCGTAATAGGACAACTAGATTCAAATACCCTGTGTATGCGACTCCAAAGAATATCAGTGCATTAAAAGGTAGCGAAAGACTTACACATGCTGCAATTAACAGGGGATCACTTGCAAAACAAAATTTAGAATTAGCGTGGGTTGACAATAGTGCACGTCTATTCTTTATGCAAATACAAGGCTCTGGTGTAATTAAGCTTCAAGATAATGAAGAATTAAAATTGGGGTATGCCGAACAAAATGGTTTCCCATATAAATCAGTAGTTCAAGATATAAGATCTTATAGCAGAACTAAAATAGAATCGGCAACCGATATGATGGATTGGTTGCATGGTAATGGGGAGATAGGGCAGTCCATCATGGAGCAAAATCCTTCGTATGTATTTTTTCGGCCAATACATGGGAAAAGCCCGATTGGTGCCCAGGGTGTTCCGCTAGAATCAGAACGCTCTCTTGCGATAGATGCCAGGATTTTCCCATATAGTACACCTTTTTGGGTTGAAACTGAGCTACCGCGTACTCCAAATTTCCCAAGATCTGGATATAGAAGGTTATTTATTGCTCAAGATAAAGGGGGTGCTATTAAAGGAGCTGTGAGAGCTGATATTTTTTTTGGAAGAGGAAGAAGAGCGGAAGAGTTAGCGGGATATATGAATGTTATGGGGCAGTATTATGCTCTTTTCCCCAAGACTGTCGATGTCCCTAATTTTTACATGGTAAGATAGTGGGATTACGCCAAGTCCCATTTTAAAATGCGCACTAGGAGCGCAATGGTGGGGGCGAAGGAGTGTAGTAATTAATCTACATGAAACATCCTGTAGCACAGCAACGTGGGTGTTAAAAAGGGGATTTTGTGCCGTGGGAGGTGAAAATTTATGATAATAGACCTGCTTTCTAAACTTTACTTCTGGCTACGAATTTTTGTGGCACGTTGGTGCTCGAATTCTCATTTATACGTTTATATCTGAATGCATTTCATTGGCATAAGCGAGAGTCTAATGTTAAATAGTCAAAATAGTGACAGTATGTTGTGTAAGCATAAGGGGGATGCTTCCCCCCATAGTTCCGTAATTTTAATCTTGACTATATGTGCTGTAAAAGCTACCGTTAATCCGGATAAGTTTTTAAAGAATTTGTTATTTTAGGGAAAAATGGATAGTTTATTACTTAAGGGTAAAAGAGGGCTGGTCATGGGCGTGGCTAATGATAAGTCTTTGGCATGGGCGATTGCTAAAATGTGTAGCAATAGTGGTGCAGAAGTAATTCTCTCGTATCAAGGAGAAGTTTTAGCGAGAAGAGTAGAGCCGTTGGCTGAAAGTATAGGATGTAAGACTTTAATTATGTGTGATGTAACCGACCAAAAATCGATAGCTGCTGCGTTTGATGAAATTGGCAAAATGTTTGGCAGAATAGATTTTGTGGTACATGCAATTGCTTTTTCCAACAAAGATGAATTACGTGGTAGATATATTGATACGTCATTGGATAATTTTTTAATGACTATGGATATATCTTGTTTTTCATTCACTTCTGTGGCTAAGCATGCTCTTCCATTAATGTCAGAGGGGGGAAGTTTATGCACATTAAGTTATTATGGAGCTGAGAAAGTAATTCCAAACTATAATGTTATGGGTGTAGCAAAAGCGGCATTAGAAGCTAGTGTACGATATATTGCTGCAGATCTAGGTGAATATGGAATTAGAGTTAACGCTATTTCTGCGGGACCTGTGCGTACTTTAGCCGCATCTGGTGTTGGTGATTTTAAAATTATGCTGTCATGGATGGAAAAAAATGCTCCATTACGTCGTAATATTACTGCTGAAGAAGTTGGAAAGACCGCTGTTTATTTGTTGAGTGATTTGGGTAGTGGAGTGACAGGTGAAGTAGTACATGTTGATGGTGGCTATCACATAGTTGGTATGGGGCTAAAAGAAAATAGCCAAAATAGTTTGTAGAGGGGGCTGGTTACACTCGCACCCAAGAGTCCCTATGTTTTTTTGTCTGTTATTGCATATTTCTTGTTTTTCAAATAATGCGTTGGGCTGGACTTCGTCTGTTAATTAGTGCTAGGAATGTGAAGGTATATGCGTGTCATAAATTGTCTCTTTGTAATAATGTCTTTGTCCATTTTTATTTGCGTAATCTACAAAGCGTATAATAGTACCGTGAAGCCTGTAGATATGAGGAGTATGTCTTTGGTCAAAAAAAGTGATTGCGTTGGTACTTATCAACAATATGGCGAAAATATCGAAGACTCTCCCATTGTTCCAGGTGGGAGTATATATAATGAACTCACAGATGCGAATGATATAAAAGGAAGAAAAAGTGGAGCAACGCGCGAGGGGTTGAGTATTACAAATGTTAGTAGTGCACGTGATATTAGGCTGAGTAATGAGGTGAATAAGAAAAAAGAGAGTATTGTTACGACAAAGGCAAATACTGCAAGTGGTGTAAATGGCAATATACATGAAGAAGTTTTGCGGATTTTACAAGAACGGCAGCAACAAGCTCAAGTTATGGATGTTGTACCGAAAGATGATGAACAGCTTGGAAATATTCCAAGTAATCGAGATGTTGATGTTATCAAGGATAAGCCTTATTCAAAGGCTGCCTTAGTGAAGCAAGAGTTGGGGACGTATAGAGTGCGAGATCGAGATGTACCAGATAATATACGTGAGAGTTTTAGTACTGGAGTAACGGCACGATCGCTCACTGAAGTAGACTTTCAGAAAATCCCTAACAAAGAGGAAGAGGGAAATACCAAGATGGCGTTAACTCCAGATAATAAAGTGGCAGTTACTGATAAAAATGATAGTGCTATAGTAAAAAAGATAAAAAAAGAAAAAAGCAGTGCAAAATCGGGCTCGAACGCTGCAAGTAAAGGTGGTAGCATTTTTGATTTTATTAATTGAAGGAAGTGGTCCTTAGGATTTTCTAATTACATATGTATATGCAAAATGAAAGTATTACGGGCATTGTAGAGCGAGTCACTTATCATAGTGAAGATACTGGTTTTGCGGTAATAAAAATTAAGATAAAGCAAAAAAAAGAGCTGATTACTCTAACGTGTAACGTGGCGACTATTAACCCTGGAGAAACCGTTACGGCGGAAGGCGAGTGGAGGCATGATAGTAAATACGGATTGCAATTTAAAGCACAGTCATTCAGTACTGTCTTACCCAATACAATTTTGGGAATAGAGCGTTATTTAGGATCTGGTGCCATAACAGGAGTAGGTGCACATTTTGCCAAAAAAATTGTTGAACGTTTTGGCGAAGAAACAATTTCCATTATAGAAAGTAGCCCTCATCTGCTATCTGAAATAGATGGCATTGGGGAGGTGAGAGCTAAGGCCATTGCCTCATCGTGGGCGGCGAATAAAGTAATTCGTGATGTAATGATTTTTTTACAGGGTTACGGTATCAGCCCTACTATGGCCGTAAAGGTTTTTAAGCATTATGGTCCCAATGCTATAGAAGTTCTAAAAGAAAATCCATATAGATTGGCGCAAGATATTCGTGGTATAGGATTCTTATCAGCAGATAGAATAGCTTTAAATACAGGAATACCAGAAAATTCTCCATTAAGAGTAACTGCTGCTATCAATTACGTGTTACTAGAGGCTACTTCTGAAGGTTGTTGCGGTTTACCTGTTGTATTGTTATTGGAAAGAGTAGAGAGAAGGCTTGAATTTGATAGAAATACTATTGCAGAGGCTTTGCTCTCCAATATAATGACAAAGCAGTTAATTGCTGTGCAAGTAAGAAAAGACGATTTTGAAATGAGTGGAGAATATATAAAAATAATATCCTCGGATCATTTAAAAATACTGCTAGAAATTAAGGATCAAGAGCATACAAATAGTGATGAGACAGATTTCATAGATAGTTTGAGCTTTAAGTTAGATGAAATATTAATTTTTCTTAGGCCTTACTTTTATATAGAAAAAAATATTGCGAAAAAATTGTCTGAGGTAATGCGTATTGGTGAATCTCTGAGTGCAAACATAGATGTAAACAATGCGTTAAAATGGTTAAATGAAAATTGCAATATAAGGTTATCAGAGACTCAAGAACAAGCTCTGCATGTTATAACGAAGTCTAAAGTAAGTGTTGTTACAGGCGGTCCTGGTACTGGTAAAACTACTCTAATCTACTCGTTGTTGAAAATAGTGAATGAAGCTTTTAAGGGAAAGAAGATAAGAATTAAATTATCAGCGCCTACGGGTAGGGCTGCAAAAAGGCTTGCAGAGAGCACTTGCGGATTTGCAACAACTATCCACAGATTACTTGAATTTGATCCGTCTATTTCAAATTTTAGGTACAATGAAAATAATTTTTTACCATGTGATATGTTGATTGTAGATGAAAGTTCTATGATTGATATTCATCTTATGTCTGCGCTTTTAAAAGCAATATCTCCAACTACCAGCTTAATATTTGTGGGAGATATTGACCAGATCCCATCTATAGGCCCTGGGCGGGTATTAGCTGATATTATTAATTCAGCCATAGTTCCGGTCATATATTTAAAGAAAATTTTTAGACAGGCTGCTTTTTCACAAATTATAGTGAATGCACACTTAGTAAACAAAGGATTTATGCCGCAATTATCGAGTAATAATGAAAATGGGGAGGAAATAGTAAAAAGGGAGGATTTTTGGTTTATTCCAGTAAGTGAAGCAGATAATGTTAATAATATTATCGTTCAGTTACTGCAATGTACTATTCCGCAGTCAATGAAGAGTAAAGACTTTGACAATTTGCGAGATGTGCAGCTTTTGTCGCCAATGCAGCGTGGTAACTTGGGCGTTAAAGCGTTAAATGTATTATTGCAAAGTGTGCTTAATGACGCAAATCAAGGGGATTACGTAGAAAAATTTGGACATCGCTATACTAAAAATGATAAAGTGATGCAAATTGAAAATAACTATAATAAAAATGTATTTAATGGTGACATTGGTTTTATCATGGGGATAAATCGTGTAGATCATGAAATACGGGTTTTGTTTGATGGACGTGAGGTTGTGTACGATTTTACCGAAGTGGATCAGCTGGTATTGGCATACGCAATTACCATACATAAATCGCAAGGATCTGAGTATCCTGTAGTAATTATACCAATGTTTACACAACATTTTATAATGTTGAATAGAAACCTACTCTACACTGCCATCACTAGAGCTAAGAAGCTGGTTGTAATGATAGGTCAAAAAAAAGCAATTGCTATTGCTGTAAAAAATGTAAGCACCACATTACGCTACTCTATGCTTAAAGCATGGTTGAAAACTTACCAGATTGAATCTTGACCTTCTACATGGATCTACGTTAAATAATTTTACATAGGTACTTCCGTGTGTAATTACTGCAGGCTATGGTGTAATTATAGGATAGGCAAAGTGTGATGGAGCTGCAGCAATCTTTTAGACTTCCTTTCAGAGCTCTATTTCTGGCCAAGAACTGTTATACCAAATTACCTTTAAACGTACACGTTGTTGTACTGCGGTACTGAGGTTTAGTTGTGTAGTTATAATATGGTCAAATGAAGAATGGTTGTGCCTTAAAAACGGCATCTACAGCATTTAGTTGAAGAAAAGTATTCTTCTAATATTTTATACCAATTCTCCTTTTTAACACCCACGTTGTTGCACTGTAGGATTCAGGCCCAGTTATGTAGTATAGCTAATTGAACTGTATTTCCATTAGGTGCAAATCTTTTATGTATGGAATTTTTGATTTAAAACCAATAATGATCAATGCGGTTCAGCCCTGGAGAATGTGGTGGTAAAAATATAATTTCATGTCCTAGATTAGTTAACAACTCTTTTACTTTGGTGGACTGATGCACGTTATCCAAGATGATTGTATTTTCTGTCTTGAGAGTTGGAATTAATATATGCCCCACATATGTTTCAAATGTTGATTTATTGCAGTATCCTCCAAATTGCAGGCTCCTCTATCTTATCTTTACATAATGCAGCAATACTTCGACATTTTTTATATGGCTTGCCTTGCTCCTCTCGGGCTCCATCCATAAAATAGTATTCGTTATCATCTATACCAGATTCATTTTTAATCTTATTTTTTCCATAAACTTACTTCATCTCTCTTTGTAACAAAAACTCTTTCTTAAAAAAATTATGATTGCATTACAGCATGCATCTTATGTTTTTGTATTACTCTGTGGTTCTATGCTCCGTATGTTTTTTGCATTTTATTAGCGTAAGTGAGTTTCAAAAGAGGTCCACTGGATTTTGTTGTGATTGCTGAAGTAAGCAAATACTTAGCCTATAATTTGAGTTATTCGAATTGATAAACTAACATTCACATTGATTGAATATGCTAAAATCTCTTTCAAGTATTTTTTCGAAAAAAAATAGTAGTACTATTTTATATAAAGAAGAATTGCACCGAAGCAGCAATTCTTATTTCTGTAGTATAGGAAAACCAGTATGGATGGATCGCAATTATGGCGAATTTGCAAGGGAAGCATATATCAAAAATGTTGTTGCTCATCGGGCAATTAATATGATTGCTCATGCTGCAGCAAGTGTCCCACTAAAATTGTACCAATATGTAAAAGATGATAGACATCCTATTGCTAAACATGATTTACTAGATCTTCTTTTCCGTCCTAATCCTACGCAGAATGGTAAAGAATTTTTAGAGTCTGTTTATATATGCAGGCAAATCAGTGGGAATGCTTACGTTTTGGCTATCACTAACCAAATGTTAAATGATAGTGATAATGTCTATAACAGGCATTGTCAGGCTAATTTAGCTTATGGATGTGATATAGCACAGACTTCTATCTGTGAGTTATATAATTTACGTCCAGATAGGGTACAGGTTATCGCTGGGGGAAATTTTATCCCTGCGGGGCATAGATATACTGTTGGTGAGCGGCATTTTGACTATATGGTTGATCCAGTCACAAATAGATCACTTGTGCTTCATATAAAAAATTTCCATCCGCTTTCAGATTGGTATGGCTTATCTTCTATAGAAGCGGCGGCATTCAGTATTGATCAGCACAATCAAGCAAGCGCTTGGAATCAAGCTTTGCTTCAAAACGGGGCAAGGCCAAGTGGTGCAATTATTGTGAAAAATATAAATGGGGACAGGGCAACCTTGAGTGATGAGCAGTTTTATCGTTTAAAAACTAGTATTAACGAGGTAATGTGTGGGCCACAAAGTGCTGGTAGACCTTTGGTGCTTGAAGGTGGGCTTGAATGGCAAGAGATGAGCATGTCTCCTAAAGATATGGATTATATAGAATCCAAAAATAATTCAGCGAGAGAAATAGCGCTAGCGTTGGGTGTTCCACCTCAGCTTCTTGGTATTCCAGGAGATAACACATATAGCAATTTAGCTGAAGCACGTATTGCATTATGGGAACAAACTATATTACCACTGGTGGAAAATACTGTGCACCATTTTAATAGGTGGTTGGTACCATATTTTGGTGATGATTTAGAATTGAGTTACGATATTGATTGTATCAGCGCATTAGCTCAAAGAGCTGATGCTATCTGGGGAAGGATGGAAAAGAGTAGCTTCATGACTGTCAATGAAAAACGTAAAGTAGTGGGGTTAGGACCAATAGACGGAGGAGATAAGTTATGGCAAGTCTCTAAATAGACTTCTTTCGAGACTCTACTTCTGCTACGAATTGCTATGTGATTCCAGTGCTCGATCCTTATGGGGCTATTGCAAGATGGATATATGTGACAATGTAAGGAATGAGTGGTACGTCAGCGGAGCAAATAGTAGAAGATCTATAGTCAAATGAAAATTGTAGTTACTAAGATAAAAATGGTGGGTATGGCATACAGCAAAGATTATTAAATTTTTCTTTGCATTATCTAATACATATATTCATCTTGCGACAGTCTCAAAATGTAAAGAATATACGAGACATAGAACTACGATGTATTAGAGACGTACATGAGGGTTCGAGCACCAAGATAACATTAGTAGTTCGTAGCAAAAATAAAATTTCTAAAAAAGTCCAATGAAGCCTTAGGGCACAAAAAACATAGCGTCTCTTGATGTTGGTAATGTTGCAATATTACTACAGCATATACCAATTCTCAGTAATACCTCATCTTTCTGCATTGAAACATTCCTTCGCATTCTATATACCATGAAATGTAAGTTTGGGTTTATACCTTATGATAATTCTCTATACGAGGAGATACAGATATGAATATGAAAAAGTTTCTTGCTGCACTAAGCGTTAGCGCCGTCGTGGCAGCAGTGGCTACGTCAGCCAATGCAGCGCAGCAGTGCAAGTTCTACCTTAAGGCTGCTGGTGGTTATACTCTTGCAAATAAGTTAACTTATGACGCAACAGTCAAAAGTTCTGTTGGCTCAGGGGCAGATGTAGGAGTCGAGTCAAAGGATTTCTTGTTATCCGACACAAAAGCTCATAAAGGGTTTTTAGGCGAAATTGGCTTAGGTTATCATTTTACAGAAAATCTTAGGGCCGATGTGGCTTTCAGATATCAACGTGCAGAAAATAAAAAGATGCCTGTCTTTGATGCTTCAGCGCAATCTGGCATATTCTTTCCTACAGCGAAAGATACAGCAAATTTACACTCAAAGATCACTTCTTACGCTGGCGTCGCAACTGTATACTATGACTTCAGTAACACTTCTCCAGTCACTCCTTTCGTACTAGCAGGTGTTGGAATGGAGCGTATTGACCAAAAAATAATGTCAGATAAAACAGGAAATTTTGATTATCTGGGAGGTGCAGATAGCAACGGAAAAACAATAGTAAGTAAAATCACGAAAACCTTGTTTTATACAGATATTGACGGCAGTACCGGCAAAGCGAAAGATACGGACAAAGGCATTAATGAGTTGCAGTCTGAGAAAAAGAATAAAGCTCTGTTCCAACTCGGTGGTGGTGTAGCTTATAAAGTCAGTGATTCTTTGTACTTAGATGTCACATATAAGCTATCTAACTTTAATAGCATAGCGCAAAAACCATTTGTGATAGGATACTCTACTGGTGAGAAATCAGAGACCCTTATCTCTAGCACTGGTGCTTTCACGAACTTGAAGTCAAAGCAGACTTTGCAAAATTCTGTACTTGTAGGTCTGAGGTTTAGCTTCTAAGTTTAAGCAAAGATGCCCGCGTAGATTGTTTATAGTTTCAAAAAACACACTCCGTTTACACTGGGGTGTGTTTTTGTTTTCTGTGCGCATAGTTTCACAGACCACTACACTGACATTTACTTCCTGCCTTACTGAGTCATAGACCTTTTGGAACTCACTATGCTTATGGAATGTAAGAAACATATGGAAGTGCAGAACCGCAGTGTATTTATATACATAAGGGAACTGTTGCAGGATAAGATTTTTAGTTTTTTTAGAGTGCAGGGAAGAGATTGTAAGTTGAGGTCAATCCATAAATAATACTGGCATAAGAACTGCTATCTCCTGGTGTTCTTGTGCGATTATGCCAACCCACCTTTTTAACGCCCATGCTGTTGTGCTGTAGGATTTAGGCTCGTCATGTAGATCTCTCCCTTTGCCCTCACCATTGCGCTCCTAGTGCTCAATATCAAAAGCGAGCTTTTGGGAAGAAAGGTGGTGAGAAGCAAACAGAAATACTAGAAACTGAGTAATGAAGTATGACTTAAAGTTGCCAAAGATAAACAGGTGCGAATTGGTCGTAAGGGAGGCAATAAATTTGGGTATGGTTAAAAATATGCAAGCGTGAATATGCAATCTGGCTTGATAAATAATAATACCAAATTACCTTTCGTACACGTTTGCGCCGCGAGATTCAGGTTCCAGCATGTAGTTTACTACACTCCTTCACCCTCATCATTATGCTTCCTATAGTAAAATGAAAATGGGTTGGTTTTTTGAAGGTGGCGTCCACAGCATTCGCTAAAGAAAGAAGAGTATTTTTTCAATATTTTGTCTACCGACGCCTTTTAAATTGGCAAAAAAATCCCGACTGGATTTAAATCTGGTGAATAAGGAGGTAAAAACAATGGATGATATTTTGCCTCTTCTATCATTTTTCTTGTATTTTGTGATTTATGGAAGCTAGCATTATCCATGGTGACCGTCTGATCAGGTTTTAAAGCAGGCATCAGACGAAAATAAACTTTGTATCGCAAGTTTCCTTATAACCTCAACTATGGATTAGAGGGAGGTAAGATATGCCATTGAGTTGAGGCAGCGGATATTTTGGATATTTTATGTAAGATTTTTACAAGATACGACAACATAAGGTATCTGCATGAAAAGAGATATTAATCATCAACAAAAATCAGAACTATTCATTTTTGTTGACGATTTTTGTAAAGCGATAGATGCATGGCTAAAGAACAAATTGTTAGCAGACGAAGAGCATCGAAATCCGACTAGAACGCTAGAGATATGGCTATCTGAGGTTATGACAATTGAGCTGCTTTAGCAACAATCTCCATGTAGAAACTTCAAATAGATTTTTCTACTTTGCCTTCATATGAGAGATTTTTAACACTAAAAAGAAGAAGAATACTTGAATGGTATTGTAATCAGGCGAGAAACAGTGTGCTATCCTGCATAGATTCAACATCCATAGCCGTTTGTCATCCGAAAAGAATTACGCGAAATACTGTGCAAAGCTAGATAAACCCAGTAAGGGCTGGTTTCTTGGATTAAAATTACATGTTGTGATTAATGAAATAGGCGAGATTCAAGGTATTAAATTGACGCCTGGCAATGGAGGAGTGCCAGTTTCATCCATCACAAGACGTCTAACTGGCTTGTTGTTTGGGGATACAGGGTACATAAAAAAGAAGCTCTTTGAAGAATTATACAGTGAGGACTAAATTAGTTACGGGGATAAAAAAGGGCATGAAAAATGTGCTAATACCCTTTTTGAAAAGAATTTACTTCGAAAGCACTCAATCGTAGAAACCGTTTTTGCAGTACTCAAGGGCCAATTCGAGCTTGAACATACCAGACATTGCCCCGTTTGGAATGCTCTAGTACATATTCTATCTTCTCTTTGTGCATACCTCAAATCTTCCAAACCTTCTATCTCTTTTTCTGTTCTAATCCATAGTTGGGTTTGTAGTACATTGCTGCTATAATCTAGCTACAAAGTTCTCCTTCGGAATAATCTTCTACCTGAGATAAGTCGTATATTTCTTGCCCTTTTTTCGCATATCCACGCTCCTTAACAACCCGAAGTAAGGATAAGATTACAAGATAATGGTGGTTGAGATAGCAGGTTTATAGGGAGATAATTGGTATGAAATCAAACAAGCCATAAGACTACAAAAAGCATTTTCTGCGGATGTGAACGTAGAGTGCCATAGTCTTTGAAATTGCTTGAGTTTGCAGAAAATAGTTTCAACAATTGTACGTTTATAGAGCAAAAACTTATTTTGTAGGGGTAATAATGTATTTTTCATGTTCTTCTTAAGCCTCGTAATGAGCAACGAATCTTGATCTAGCAATTTTTCTGAGGGATCCTTTATCGGCCAAATAATTTCCCCCATAAGCCTTTTGCCATGGTCAAGACAGGCTTTCTGTCGTCAACATTACCAGGTGTAATTCTGATAGAAACAAATTCGCTTTTATCATTGAGTGTAATTCTGATAGAAACAAATTCGCTTTTATCATTGAAAATTGTGTGTAATTTCAGGCCATAAAACCAAACCGGTGCTTGTTCTACTTTTTGCAGCAATTTCACGAAAAACCTCATGTCTAGTGCCACGTGAGCCTTGCACGTCTCAAGGGGTGTAGAGTCCACAAATTGGATACCGTGACCTCTCCAGTAATGCATTGCAATAAGCAACATAATATAGGCAAAATACGCTTCAATACGGCTACAAACCTATCATACAACAATAAATCTTTGAAATCTCTCCGGTGTTTTACATACACATAAAACAACTAAACTTACTCTCTTAGTAGCCTAATATTATAGTCACTATCTCACTAAGGATCATATTGCACTTCCTACTCCTCTTGCCTTTCCTTGTCCTTGCCTTTTATAAAGGTATTTCCAACCAAATTATAAATCCTTTGCAAAAATCATCAACATAACATATATTCCTGTAAAATCTATTTCCATATATTTCTTCTTTGTTACCCTTTATCGGCTTCTTTACACAGATATCATATCTCCATCTTATCGCATTATATTATCCATTCCTTAGCCTTACTTCGGGTTTATAAAGATATTTCTGTATTCCACTTTCGTTAACATACACCAAATTATCTCGAGATATTGATGATATTTTCTCTAAAAACTCTTCTTTTGTCTTGAGGTCTGCTTCTTTGTAAAGTGCTCTTTTTTTTGGAAACAGCCCACCCACCCTTTGAAAGGAGCGACATATGCCAGTTACAGTCATTCCGACCATCGCACCTATTTCTTTCTGTATCAATAATTCAGATTTCCTACAATAATTTGCATCAACTGTTCATGATTTGCTTTAGTTGGCTTATTGCCATTCTTTTTGGACTTACATCGCCATTTGCTTTGCTCAGGCTTTTTCAGCAAAATACCGATGTTTTGCTAATGCCTAGCACCATACATACCTCTTCTATACCTTCTCCATCTTCAATTTGTTTAAGCGCTATCTCTTTAAAATCCTTGCTACATGACCTTCCCATCTTAGCTATCTTAGTAATTATGAATTAAAATCTTAATATTTCATAAATATAATATTTTAATCACGATCACAATCCTTTTCCATTTGATTATGGTGTCTATTTAAAAATGAAATTTGATATTTATCCAATCGCGTAAACTCTGCGCTTCCTTTGTGTTTTTAGATACTGACCTGTATGTCACGAACCCACAGTGGACCCTTCTCATGCAGAAAGAGCGACAACAACCCCTGACGACGCTTACTCGCCTGCCGTAAAAAAAGACCTAAAAAGAAAAGCGTATCCCAGCGTGCAACGTATGCTTTATGGTGTTCTTAGATGTTATACTGAGCGTGGAAGTTGTGCCAGCGGTAGCAGTGTCAGGTGCCACAGATACACTGCTGAATGTGGGCGAGCCATTATTACTGAGTCTATATCCAACGTCTATGTATATGCCCTTCAAAAGCTCTACACCTATACCACCACCGATTTGGTATAAAATTTTGGTACTTGAAGTAGAAGACATAAGAGAGGTTAAAGATTTCTTATCAGCATCCAGTATAGCTTCTTTATCTGCATTGAATAAGCCTTCTTTAGATGGAGTATATTCAACTTTCACTTTACCTACGCCCACCCCTGCCATCAAATATGGTGTTATGCTGCTGCTATTAATGATATCAAAATATCCATTTACTAGTGCTGCATAGGAGACTAATTTTATGCTATGCAACTGATCGTTAACCTTGGAGGGATCTGTAGGTGTAGGTGCATAACTATTCTTTACTGAACGACTCAATCGAGCGTAATTGAGCATAAGCTCTGCACGTATATCTTCGTCCATATTACACCCCATGCCGCCTCCGCCTCCAATTCCGTTAGCATTCTCGAAGCTATATTCAAAAGTCTTGCTAGCCACTGCGTTCTTCTCAGTAGCTTTTGCAGTTGTGGTTTTACTGAAATTCAGCTTATAATTTCCTAAGTTGTAATTTCCCTCTGCATTGAAATAAAACAACCCTGGTTCCCCCGCATATCCTGCACATACACTGACAAGGAGAAAAGTGGTTAATGCGGATAGTAAGAGCGACAAACGTTTCATAATTGATAATAATCTCACATTTTATATGACTTAAAAAAGCACTCTAACCGGAGTCTAATGAATGACGAAAAAATAGTAAACTCCATGATTCAAAAAATGACGTAATTCAAAAAAAAATGTAGTGTTTGTACAACATAAATTACGATTGCCGCTTTATAGCAAGTTGCGGATAGTAACTCTTATCTACAGCTTGCGATGCTGCCAACACCAATTTCCTTTTTTAATACCCACGTTGTTCACGTTGTGGGATTCAGGCTTGGTCATATAGTACTCTACACTTCCTCGCCCTTACCTCCTAGTGCTCATCAAAAAATAGGACCTGGTAATCCCCTCACAGGGTAGGTTGAAATCTAAACCCTGCAGTTCTTAAAAAGCGATTCTTAGTCCTGCTGAGATAGCGTGCCTATTAGCATTCTTCATAGAGACGGTGCCTGTGTATACTTCTTTAGCAGACCCTGTGGCTTTGATATTGTCAAATTTGACTTTACCAACATTGCCAAATCTATAGCCTATGTCGATGTATATGCCTTTTTGTAATTCGATTGCAGCGCCTACTCCAACGTTCCATAAGAAATTATTTGTGCTTGTTGGCTTGATAATATCAGTGATTTTAATGCCGGCATCACTTAGTGCCTTAATCTCAGTTGCTGTAAGACCGAAGTAATTTACAAAGAAATTATCTGAGGTGCTTGGTAACTTGAAATTCGTTTTACCATATCCCACTCCAGCCATTACGTATGGGATGAATCCGCCTGTATTATTGAGGTCATAGTATGCGTTTGCGAGAATACCCCATGAAGTAACTTTAGGTTTTTCTTCGCTTTTCAGCTCGCTGCTACTGCTGCTACTACCATCAGGTTTTAGGCTTAAATTAGTGTAATGGAATGCAGCTTCTGCACGTATTTGATCAGCGACATTGCATCCTAACCCTCCACTAAACCCCACACCTTTACCATTTTGGGTAAATTCTTTATTGTCTATAACCTTTGTCGCTTTGCTACCCTCGGCTGCGGCAGTTTGGGAAACATCAGTTGTGATTTTTGTTGTAGCGAAGTTGTAATTTGCCTCACCTTTGATGTAAAAGCGACCAGCTTCTACGGCTGAAGCTGCGCCTACAGCTATTACAGAAGATAGAACTGTTGTTCCTAATAAGATTGCAAACTTTTTCATAATGCCTCATTAAAAATTTATTAAAAAAATAAGTACGGCATCATTGTTTACGCCTATGCGCACAGAATCAATATCTAGTTTAAAAAATGAGAAGATATGATGTTACATGTGTTGCAAACATACAACTCAAGCGGGACACCAAATACCAAACGCGACTGTGTTATTAAAAAAGAAGGTGCGACGTAATTTTTTGTTGAAAAAACGAAGAAGCGCAGCTACCGCTAAGTGGCAGTAGCATGCGATGATAATATGAAAATTAAAATTAGAAAGTAACTCTTAACCCTGCGAAAATGGTATGTTTGTTGAGGTTTTTAATAGACACATCTTTCGCGTTGAGCGTCATCTTGTCATCACCTGTTTTGCCATTATCAAGGTTACTTACATCCTCAAATTTGATCTTTCCGACATTCCCAAATCTGTAACCTATATCTAAGTACATGCCTTTCTGTAACTCAACTGCAGCACCTGCTCCAACATTCCACAAGAAGTTGTTGGTACTTTTCGGCTTGAGAACTTCAGAAAATTTCCACGTCGTCTCTCTATATTTTGCATCCAGCACTTCAGTCGGTATATCGAGTTTTGTTCTGCCGTAGCCGATACCACCCATTACGTATGGTATAAAGCTGCCTGTATTGTTTATGTCATAGTATGCGTTCAAGAGTAATCCAAATGACTTAATTTTAGGCTGTTTTTTGCTATCGCTGTCTTTGTCAACTTTTGGTTTTAGGGTAGCATATTGGAACATAGCTTCTGTGCGTATTTGATCAGTGACGTTATAACCTATACCGGCGCCGAACCCAATACCTTTACTGTTATTTTTATCTTTTGTTTCAGTGGTGTGTGACTCAGTCTTACCTTTCGCGGTAATTGATACTCCATCTTTCGTAGTTGCTTTGCCAGCAAAATTATAATTTACCTCACCTCTAGCGTAGAAACGACCAGCTTCTGCAGCTGAAGCCGTTCCTGCGACTATAGCAGAAGATAAAACGGTTGTTCCTAATAAAACTAAAAACTTTCTCATAAAGCCTCGTAAAAAATTTATATTGAAAAATACACATAGTACGTGTTCTAGATCAACGTTGTGATAGAAACAATAATAAAATTGTTATATAGAAGGATATATCGTTATACTTGTTGTGATTACGCAACGTTTTATACCAATTTCCCCTTTTTAACGCCCATGTTGCCGCGTTGTAAGATTTAGGCTCAGTCATGTAGCATTTCCACACTCCTTTGCCCTCACCATTGCGCTTCTAGTGCTTATTAAAAATGAGACTTGGTATTATATCAGTTTTGAAGGTGAATTTTTGCTAAGTCCGTGTGTTGTTTTATCCCAGTGGAAAGGTTTAGTGCACAACTGATATATCGCTAGGAATGCCGCTATAATGTGTAATACAAAGTAGCATGGAAATAGAAAACATAATTTGTAAAAATTGTTCCAATCCTTGTCTTGAGCAGTGAGTACAGCAGTATAGATTGTAGATATGACCCAGAATAAAAAATTACATACTGCAAAAAAAAATATAAGATGACTTATTGTGCCTGGAAAATTCAATAAATTACAGGCATTTGCCAGTGTGATGAGTACTCCTAGTGGCGTTAAGAGCATCGCTATAGTGGGCAGTCCTAGCATATAATTGAACGAAGCAAATCCTAATTTGCCTAAAATTTTATACATTTTGATCGGATTACGCATATGTATGAGATAAGTTTGGGTATGACCTTTTATCCAGCGTGCTCTCTGCATTAGCCAGGCTTTTATCGTAATTGGAGATTCTTCAAAAGTGTATGAATCTATAACTTTTATCTTTAACTTATCGCATGCTACCCTTATGCCAATATCAGCGTCTTCTGTAACATTAAAAATATCCCAGCCTTGTAAATTTTTTAATGTTTTGAATTTAAAATGGTTACTGCTCCCACCTAGTGGCATCGGTAGCTGTTTTTCTGCTATAGCTGGCAGCAGATAGTCGAATAGAATGGCATACTCTACACCAAACATTTTAGTTAACCAATTTTCTTCATAATTGTAGTAATTTAATCTTGCTTGGACGCAAACCAAAGTTTCATCACCGTCTTCAAATGCATGTAATGCGCGTAATAGCTGGTGTGGATCTGGTATATCTTCTGCATCAAAGATTGTAACATATGCACCATAGACAAAGTTTAATGCGTAGTTACAAGCTTTAGCTTTAGTTCTTGGTTGTGTTGAAGGTACTTTTATCACTTGGAAATAGTGTGATAGCGTTACATTTTGAATTGCTTGTATTGTTTCTGCATCATCTTTTTCCAATATTAATAACACTTGTAACCTATCTTTAGGATATTGCAGATTGGTTATACTCTGGATTAATTTTTGCACCACATTACTTTCTTTATATAAAGGGAGTAGTATGGAGTAATAAGGAAAGTTTGATGTATTGCCGTTATTAATACAAAATCTAGTTTTTTGACAATTTTTGTCGATATGTTTTTTGTAAAATTTTTGAGTTGAAGTTATATACAGTTCTTTCGTTTTATTGTGTAAGGCGACATTACGCCCTCTAATGAATAAGCACAGCTTAAAAGTAGTTACGTAAAAATATAGTATGTTTAATAAAAAACAGAAGAAAATTGTGAAATTTTGACAATGTAAGCGGATGAGCAAATACGTTGCTATCAACGTCGTGCATAATATCAATTTTTGTGAAAAAGATAGTATTTGTTTGGATATGCTTTGCGTATATATGCCCAAATATTTAGTATCCAAGGCGTCACTTACGTCTGCTGCATCAGTGCAAGCATCACTAACATCTTGAGCGAAATAGCCGGCAGAGGCACTATCTTCTAACTCTGTTGCATTATTGGTAAAGATTGTTGAATATGAGTCCTTTTTTGTTTTTTTGTTACTGCGATTTCGTCTTCGGTTCTTGTTTTTTATATTACTTGGATAGTTCTTTGATATTGCACTAGCTTTTAGTATATGGCTAGCATCATCCAATTGCCTCTTCTTACCCATATATGTTTCAATATTAGCCTAACCGTCAATTCATAGTAATGTGATCGAGACGGTTGTAAAGAAGAATGGTGGGAAATAAGAAAATATTAATAGTGAGTTAATAAATTATTATGTTTAAACAGGAAATAGTACATAAAATTCCCCTTCATACAAGTATGAATTATTTGGAAGGAATGCTGATAAGTCACGTTTTAAAATTTGGCGGATATGCGAGTATTTTTAATATTTTAGACCATAATAATGATATTATTCAATGTGGAGCTATTAATAAAAGTGTGCACGATGTTAAATTATTGTGGCAACATGATACTGCAAAGCCGATAGGTAAGATTACTTATCTCCAGGGAGATGAGATAGGGCTATATGTTGAGGGTGAGATATTATTGGCCTTACAGCAAGGTAAAGAAGCTCTACATTTACTGCAATCAAACGCGATCAATGGGCTTAGCATTGGTTATCAAGTTGTGGATAGTTTTGTTGATCGGGTATCAAAAGTACGTTATATAAAAGATCTTCTTCTATGGGAGGTTAGTGTAGTTACTATTCCAGCAAATTCGCTGGCTGTAATAAGTGACATTCAGCTCATTCCAGTAGTAAGTTGTCATCACAGTATGAAAGAAGCAAATAAAATAGGCAAAAAAACTTCTCTTAAAAAGATGGTGGGCGGTAGTGGGATCGAACCACCGACCTCTACGATGTCAACGTAACGCTCTAACCAACTGAGCTAACCGCCCCCTGACACGACAAACACAAGCATCTAAACGTACATTAACTGAACTCAGCAGTCAACACACTTCTTATACCAACTTCCATTTTATAACGCTCACGTTGTTGTGCTGCAGGGTTTGGATTTAGCCACATAGCGCTGTCATGCTTTCTCACCACTGTGCTACTAATGCTTGTTTAAAAATGGGACTTGGTATTATATGGCTCTGTCTCCCAATTACCAAACGTAACTTCACTTATTAAATTACCAACTTCAATTATTGGAGATAACAAATGACTACGCAAGAACTAAAAAATTTAACTAATACTGCACCCTATAATCATGGAAATTTGAAATCAGGATATGACCAAGGGGTAAAAGAAACTAAAACCACGCATACGTCTGAGACAGTAATGGGTGGGCAATTTGCTACGAAAAATAATGATCAAGCACGTTACTTTCAAGCTACACCACAGCGTCCTGTGAGTGAGACAAAAGCTCTCGAAGAGAGCCTTCGTCCATTACCTTACCCACAGTGTGAGAAAAACACAGAACTTGAGTACAAAAATGCCTTCTGCCAGTACTTACGTCATGGAATAGAAAATAAGCTGTTAGAAATGGAGTGTAAAGCTCAAAATTTAGATGGGTTGGGTAGAGGGGATATTGGATACTCCATTACTGCGTCTATGATGAGGTATATTAATACTACTTTGATGCAGATGTCGCCAATGCGTGGAATTTGCAATGTTATTGAGATTTCTACAGATGCTCTCGAACTGATAGAGGGAGATGAGAGCATTTTTACGGGATGGTCTGAATCTGGGCTAGCTGAAGTAGAAAAGTCTAGTGAAATGCAATTCAAAAAGATTGCGATCAATGTACATGAATTATATGCTCAGCCTAAGGCCACGCAAAAGCTTATAGATGATCCACGTATAGATATTGAAAAATGGCTTTCTGATAAACTGGTAGAAAGTTTCCACTTAAAAGAAACTGAGGCATTTATTAATGGAGATGGCCAAGGGAAGCCACGTGGTATACTTAGCTATCAAAAAGAAATTGAAAATATTAATTCTGGTATTGATGGGCAGATTACCTCGGACAGCATAATAAATTTATGCTGTAGTTTGAAGGAAAAATATGTGCCTAATGCTAAGTTTTTAATGAGTAGAGAGGCTCTTCAAATGATAAGAACTTTGAAGGATAAAACTGGTCAATACCTATGGCAACCTGGTTTAAATGGTGCTACTCCAAATACCATATTTGGTTATCCAATTATAGTATCAACTCATATGCCAACTTTGGCAAAGGATGGTGTATGTATGATCTTTGGAGATTTTCAGTCAGCCTACTGCATCGTAGATAGACAGGACATAAAAATATTACGAGATCCATTCACCCAAAAGCCTTATGTAAAATTTTATACTACAAAGCGTGTGGGAGGGGCGCTTATTAAACCAGAAGCCTTAAAATTGCTAAAACTTAGCGTACAGTAGAAAAATTTTTATTATATCCAAAAACAAAAGGTCCGATCTATAGGCCTTTTTTAGTATTATGAGAAAAAGTACCATGCTAATTCATTCTGAAAAATACACAAAAGGTCCAGCTCCAATGTCATTTACTCTAAAGGAGATAAAAGCTTTTCTAAAAATAGATTATGGTGACGAGGATGAATTGTTACATATTTTGCTAGAGGCAGCTACAGATAAATTAGAACGATATATTGGCAAAGCTATTATAGAACAGGAGTGGACAGCCTCTTATTCTGAGATAATGGATTATTGTATTGATTTACCTGTAGTGCCTGTACTAAGTATAGTGGGAATACAATTAACAGATGTCTGTCAATCAACGCGCGAGTTTCCTAAAGAATTGTATTTCCTAGAAGGTAATAGAGTACATTTTTCTTCAATCCCATACTGTTTTATAATGAAAATTAAGTATCGAGTGGGTATGGCTCAAGATCGTAAGATGGTTCCATCTGTAGTGAAATGTGCATTATTGGAGATTATAGGTAATTTGTACAAAAATAGAGGATTTGGAAAAGACGCTAATTTCTCCATGTGTCAGTATGATGAGCTGAGATTTTTGAAGTTATAGAGGGCATAATTTCTGTTATGGATACTACAATAAGGGAATTTGAGTATGAGATGTCTATTAGATAAGTCAAGGCAACATGAAGTCGTTTTTTATAGATTTGACCGTAGGTTTGTGGTTGAAAAATTTTATGCAACAGTGGATGAGGCAGGGAGGCATAAGTTGCAGTGGCAGAGGTTAGGTGAAATATGGGGAAAGATTATAGGCACTGGCTATAAACTACAAGTGTTTAACTACAAAATTAAGAATAAAGCAAATTATCTCATTGGTACACGTTCTCAGTCTATTGATTTCCTTGTCTTTGATGTCTCTAGTATCAGATTGCGTTTGTCTAGTCGGGTGTTCTTGATAGAGGATATAGAGAACATCAGTAAACGATATGCTATACTGCATGCAAACGAAGTTATGTAATATTAGACTTCTTTGAAAACTCCACTTCTGCGCCACGAATTGCTGCGTCACTCTGGTGCTCAATCTCCCATGTATGTTCTGTGCATTTCGAAGCATAAGCGAATCTTAAAAAAGTCTATTGGTTGTGTACAGAGTTATACCAAATTACCTATGAAACTTGGTATTATGTGGCTGTTTTTTGTGACTATAACTTGCTGTGTAAAATTTTTCTAATGATCAGATTAGATGTTATGCCAATTCTCTTTTTAAATGAGCACTAGAAGTGCAATGGTGAGGCGGTATAGATGACTATATGACTGAGCCTGAATTCTGCAACGCAACAACGTGAACGTTAAAAAGGGGAGTTGGTATTAGGGCGTTAACCGGATGTATATGGGGTATTTTCAATGAGTTTTTTACTGGCCTTACAAAAGCAGATTTTTCATCTCATCTTTTCTGATGAGATAATAACAAAAAATGTTTACGGGGTATATACGCATATCCCTGCTGCCGCAAAAATGCCGTACATATATGTGGCGGAAACTGTTTTAGTAAGCACTCGCTTAAGCTTTTGTACTAGGTATGATTGCGACTTAATCTTAAAAGTGTTTTTTGATAGCTGCAGTAATAAGGGTTGTTGTGAAGTTTTACACAGGCTTAAAGAAATTTTGGAATCTAGCAATATTGCTATCAAAGGTTGGACTTTATCACCTACCAAAGTCGTGCAGGTAAGCGTAGAGCAAAGTCAAAATGATTTGATTTGGCGTGGCGAGATGCTGGCAAAATTATGGTGTATATCTGAGAGTCCCGATTTGTCCGTTATAGTCAAATGAAAAATGGTTATGCTTTAGAAGTAGCATCTACAGCATCAGTAAAAGGAAAGTGTTTTTTTAATATTTAGCTACTAAATTTTTTAAATTCGCCCAAGATTTCTTAATTGGATTTTAATTTGGTGAATAAGGATATAGAGATAATAGACTACATTCTGCTTTTTCTATCATTTTTCTTATATTTTGTGATTTATGGAAGCTAGAGTTTTATCCATTATACCAAGTCCCATTTTTAAATAAGCACTAGGAGCATAATGGAGGTAGTGATCCACATGACCGAGCCCAAATCTTGCAGAGCAACAATATGGGCGTTATGAAGGAGAATTGGTATAATCCGCCCTAACTGCTCATAATTTGCTTATTACCCGTATAATAGATCATCATTACTACTATTTTCCATTTGACTATAACAATAATTTAGGAGGTGTATGATAGTGCGTCAACTTCTCAATTTGCCATCTGGTGTTATTTTAGAAGTAGTCAGTGGTCAGGAAGTCCATAAACTCAAAGGAATGAAATTGATGGAGATGGAATATGAGAAAAAAATGCTTTCTGCTAGTACACTTAGTGCTAAATGGTGCACTTTGTACCCACAAAAAGGAACTAATGGATTAAAATTAACAGTGCAAGGTCTAGATTTGCCGTTACAGGCTACTACAAAATTGCGTTACAACTCGTTTTTTGACGTATTGGATAAATTTCGCATTACACTAAATAGTGGCTGTGTTATTGAAGGAAATTTTTACGTGGTAAAATACTGTTTAATTGTGGATGAAAACAGAACGCATGAGCTGCGTGTGTCGCTATGCAGCAGTGGTAAAATCAGCTACCAAGAATTGTAAAAATGTGCGAGTTTTATGGGGGGCAGGGGCTCCCCTCTGCTTTTGCTATGAATTGTTCGTCCTCTAGCGCTCGAATCCTCATGTATATCCACCACATTGCGGTTCATGTTCCCGTATGTTTCCTGCATTTCACCAGCGACATTATTATAAGCCAAACGCCTAGGACTGGAAGATTAGGGGGCAGCGGCCCCCTTCTCTGTCACACCACAGCAATAACCTTAATAAAGTCCTTAGGTAGTAACCTAACGTTATTTCTAGTACATTCTATTTCGATATTTTTATCTCTCAAAGTTGTTCCAGTACAAAGGATGGATTTGGACTGGAGGTTGTATTCTATGATGATTGCGATGCCCTTTTTAGTGAAATTTTTGAAGTGATTGTCAACGATGTAGAGCACATTACCCTTCTGTTGCTTATTATCTTGGATGAATTTTTCGAAGTCAGTTGGAGAGTAGAGACTCAGTATGTTTGATATTTTAGGATGATCTTTAAGTTTTTCCTGCCAGACTTGATGTACAGGTCTTGAGTCGTCGACGATAATGAGAGTTGTATCTGGCTTTAGTTCTATACTAGGAAGGAACCAAGATGGGGCATCTGAGCAAGGGATAGAGATGGTAATGGTAGTTCCAGCATTTTCCTTGCTAGTGATATCGACAGAACCTTGACAGGCTTGAATAACTCGCACAGTATAAGAGAGGCCCAAGCCTTGTCCTCCAGTTTTGTTATAAGTAGCGGCATTACCAGATTTGATCCTATCGATTAGATGCTGAGGCATTCCATTACCATTATCGGTAACATTGATGACTGCATAACCGTTGACCTCCTCAAGTGAGACATCAATCATGACTCTTCTGCCAGTTGGTACTGCCTCGAAAGCATTTTTAAGGAGATTAGAAAAAATTCTTTCTATTTCAGATTGGCTTACTGAACAACACAACCCATAATGCTCTTTCTTAAGAGTGAAAATTACATCAGCCTCACCTTTGTGTTGTCTCTGACATATTTGAACAATTTTATTAATTATACAATAGATTACTTCTGGCTTCCTCGCGTTATAATCGATGCTTGAATAATGATCCGCTGATAAATTAGCTGCAATCGCTTCAATACTCCAAACCAAATCTTTTATATCGCTTATATCTTCTTCTGTGACTGAAGTACCATTCTCCATATTCTCAGATAACAGCTGCAGACCCCATAATGAATTTATTACATCGTGATGCACTTGATGTGAGACCTTTTGTATAGCATGATGTTTATCCCTTTCCGATTTCCTAATTAGATACATTACACCTAAAACCAATAGGATAATCGTACCACACAGCGTCCGAATCGTAAAAATTTGCTTGTTTAATTCTTCTTTTGAAAATGCTGCCGTTAAAACGTAAAAATATTCTCCCGATGTATTTGAACGACCCAAGGTCTTTTGAATACACGTGGGATTGTCATATTTTGTACCAAATATTACCGTAAACTCCATCACCAGCTTAGAGTCATAAGTTGCAATGGAGTCTGTATATGCAACGTTTTTATCAAACTTGGTTTGTACTTCATAAGAATTACTGTGCTTTCCATGCGAAGCTATCTCTTCAACTGGACCAGATAATCTGAGATGGATTAAATTATTGTAAATGTTGATGTTGTTTGCCAGGATATTGACAATAGTTGCGCAATTATACTCCATAAATAGATACTTCTTAGAGATACCACTATATAACATTGCAAATTTTAGCGGTATTGTGGTCCTTTCACTTTTATAAAGAGGCACAGCAATGGGTACTCCCGGGCTACGGGTCATGTCGCGGTATGCTGGGCAGTAATCGTCTTGTAGTATGGAGAATACGTTTCTATTAAATTTTTCGTAATACAGCCCCCCTGGGATATGACAACCGTTTGTATTAAAATCCATCCTACCACCAACATCGAACACATCCATGTTGTCCACATTAAACTTATCGCGTAGTTCAACAGCCTGTTCCATTGTATTACCCTTCCCGCTATCTATCATCCCTGCCCACCCGATAAGGCTGTTTTTAAGAGTTTGCGTCATCATATTATCGATATCTTCGATATTCTTTGCGACTCCTTTTGTAATTGCTTCAGATTTCTTGATAAACTGCCTTGCCATTTGCCTCTCTAAAAGTAAGCAGGCAGCAATACCAATTACGAATACACACAGAACTATTATTAATTGTTTAATTCTCAAATTTCTCATGACAGACTCCCGTAGAAAAAACGCATCACAATATACCTATCGAATACAGGTAAATACCAAGTCTTAAATTTGTCAACAGTTTATTTGCACTGGTACGTTAAATTCGCATAACCCCCGGTGTGTTTTTTTACTAAAAATAGTTACAACAAAATACCTATAGTTACAACAAAATACCTTATGCGGCGGCTATTTTTACACAGCCACTGCACACCACACACGGGCGATTTAGTCAACTTAGGCTGAGAGAGGCTATCCCGGGGTGCCTCAACCTGGGGGGATGGTTGTTATTCTATCACACCACAGTAATAACCTTAATAAAGTCCTTAGGTAGTAACCTAACGTTATTTCTAGTACATTCTATTTCGATATTTTTATCTCTCAAAGTTGTTCCAGTACAAAGGATGGATTTGGACTGGAGGTTGTATTCTATGATGATTGCGATGCCCTTTTTAGTGAAATTTTTGAAGTGATTGTCAACGATGTAGAGCACATTACCCTTCTGTTGCTTATTATCTTGGATGAATTTTTCGAAGTCAGTTGGAGAGTAGAGACTCAGTATGTTTGATATTTTAGGATGATCTTTAAGTTTTTCCTGCCAGACTTGATGTACAGGTCTTGAGTCGTCGACGATAATGAGAGTTGTATCTGGCTTTAGTTCTATACTAGGAAGGAACCAAGATGGGGCATCTGAGCAAGGGATAGAGATGGTAATGGTAGTTCCAGCATTTTCCTTGCTAGTGATATCGACAGAACCTTGACAGGCTTGAATAACTCGCACAGTATAAGAGAGGCCCAAGCCTTGTCCTCCAGTTTTGTTATAAGTAGCGGCATTACCAGATTTGATCCTATCGATTAGATGCTGAGGCATTCCATTACCATTATCGGTAACATTGATGACTGCATAACCGTTGACCTCCTCAAGTGAGACATCAATCATGACTCTTCTGCCAGTTGGTACTGCCTCGAAAGCATTTTTAAGGAGATTAGAAAAAATTCTTTCTATTTCAGATTGGCTTACTGAACAACACAACCCATAATGCTCTTTCTTAAGAGTGAAAATTACATCAGCCTCACCTTTGTGTTGTCTCTGACATATTTGAACAATTTTATTAATTATACAATAGATTACTTCTGGCTTCCTCGCGTTATAATCGATGCTTGAATAATGATCCGCTGATAAATTAGCTGCAATCGCTTCAATACTCCAAACCAAATCTTTTATATCGCTTATATCTTCTTCTGTGACTGAAGTACCATTCTCCATATTCTCAGATAACAGCTGCAGACCCCATAATGAATTTATTACATCGTGATGCACTTGATGTGAGACCTTTTGTATAGCATGATGTTTATCCCTTTCCGATTTCCTAATTAGATACATTACACCTAAAACCAATAGGATAATCGTACCACACAGCGTCCGAATCGTAAAAATTTGCTTGTTTAATTCTTCTTTTGAAAATGCTGCCGTTAAAACGTAAAAATATTCTCCCGATGTATTTGAACGACCCAAGGTCTTTTGAATACACGTTTCTTTGTGTCTATTGCCAAATGTCGTCATAAATTCCATTGCTGGTTTGGAATTATGAATAGTAACGGAGTCTGTATATACAATGTTTTTATCAAACTTAGTTTGTACCTCATAAGAATTACCGTGCTTTCTATACGAAGCTATCTCTTCAACTGGACCAGATAATCTAAGATGAATTAAATTATTGTAAATGTTGATGTTGTTTGCCAGGATATTGACAATATTCGTACGGTTATACTCCATGGTTAAATATTTCTTGGAGGTGCTATCATACAATATTGCGAATTTTAATGGTACCGCGGACATGCCGCTTCTAAAAAATGGCGTCACAATTGGAACTCCGGGAGCAATATCACGCCATGCGGGGCAGCAATCAGCCTGAAATATGAAAAATGTATTTCTGTTAAATTTTTCGTAATGCCGTCCGCCAGGAATATGTGTGCCATCCGTGTCAAGCTCCATTCTGCCATCAAAATCGAAAACGTCCATACAATTCACATCAAACTCATCACGCACCTTAACAGCTTGTTCCATTGTGTCACTTTTTCCGCTGTCTATCATTTCTGACCACCCGATGATGCTATTTTTAAGAGTTTGCGTCATCATATTATCGATATCTTCGATATTCTTTGCGACTCCTTTTGTAATTGCTTCAGATTTCTTGATAAACTGCCCTGTCATTTGACTTTCTAGAAGTAAACAGACAGCAATACCAATTATGAATACACCCAGAACTATTATTAATTGTTTAATTCTTAAATTTCTCATGACAGACTCCCACAGAAAAAATACGTCACCATACGTCTATTAATTTATCCCTCTCTCTTTCTGATGTCTATTGTTTATTCCTCTCCCTTTCTGATTTTTTCACACTGTAATCCATTTTGAGTAGTGATCTGCAAATAAATTAGCTGCAATTTGCTTCAATACTCCGAACTATATCCTTCATACCACTTATATCTTCTTTTGTTACTGGAATACCTTTCTTTATGTTTTCAGATATCAGCTGTAACCCACGCAGAGAATCGATAATATCGTGATGTACTTGATGCGCGATTTTTTGTATGGCAAGATATTTATATTTCTGATTTTCTAACTATGTACATCATTCCTAAAACCAGCAGAATAATCGCACCACACAGCATCCTAATCGTAAAAATTAGCTTATTTAATTCTTCCTTAGAGAATGCTGCCGTTCGTAAAAGTATTCTCCAGATGTATTTGAACGACCCAGAGCTCCTAGAGTGCATATAGCTTTATATTTATTACCGAATATCGTAACGATCTCTGTTATTAGTCTGGAATCACTGACAACAGAGGGATCTGTATATGCAATATTCTGGTCCAACTTAGTTTGTATCTCATAAGAATTACTGTGTTTTCCATGCGAAGCTATCTCTTCAACTGGAGCAGATAACCTAAGATAGATCAGGTCATCGTAAATATTGACATTATTTATCAGGATATTAGCAACATTCGCACGATTATACTCCATGGTCAAATATTTTTTGGAAGTGCTATTATACAATATTGCAAATTTTTTCGGCACTCCACTTCGATCACCTCTGTAGAACTGCGTTATAACCGGATCTTTAAGAGCCATATCACGCAATAATGGGCAACAATCAGCCTGAAATAGAGAAAATACGCTTTTGTTATATTTTTCATAGTACCGCCCTCCTGGGATATGCGTCCCATCTGTATCAAGCTCCATTCCGCCGTTAGAATCCCAAATATCCATGTTGTCTACATCGAATTTATCGCGTATCTTGATAGCCTGTTCCATTGTGTCGCTTTTTCCGCTGTCTATCATTTCTGACCATCCAATGATGCTATTTTTGAGAACTTGCGTCATCATATTATCGATATCTTCGATATTTTTTGCGATTCCTTTTGTAATTGCTTCAGATCTTCTGATAAATTGATCTGTCATTTGACTTTCTAGAAGTAAACAAATAGCGATACCAGCTATAAATACACCCAGAATGACCATTGATTGTTTATTTTTAATTTTGAGTCTTGAGTTTTTCACCGATGGGACCTCACAGAGAAAGCGCGCTATCACGCACCCACCTGACATGATAAACATGAATTTTCCATTTTATCAATAATTAATTTATAATACTGTAAATAAAATTTTTGACGAATAGTTGTTGATATATGAAGAAGTTAAAATTTTTATATAAAAAAATGCCGAAATCTTGTTCTTGGTGGCACAATACCAATTATTATTTAGAGGACAATATTGCGTATTATTTTCAAGTTTTGAGTCAACGTTTGTTTAGAGATAACGGTAAGATTTTAAAAGTGGTATTATTGCTGTTGTTGACTCATATTATGCTAATATTAGTAATTGTCGTTTTTATGTTCTTGGTATAATAATTGGATGGTTTAAGTGGAACCACTAGTGAGCAGCAATACATAATGTCTATTGAAATAGTTACTTTTGGGTGTCGATTAAACTCATATGAAAGTGAATTGATAAGGAAGTTTGCTAGCAATGCGAGATTAACTTCTGTTATCATTATAAATAGTTGTGCAGTAACTGGTGAAGCCGAGAGGCAATTAAGGCAGACAATACGCTGTATAAAGAAGGAGAAACCTGAGGCGCGAATTGTGGTCACTGGTTGTGCCGCGCAGATTAATCCTGAAGTATACGCCAATATGCCAGAAGTTAGTGTTGTGATAGGTAATATTGAAAAGCTAGAGCAAGAAACTTACAACAAGTTATTGGAATTACGCAATGTAGCGAATACAGGTACGTACGATGAAAATAAGATAAAATCGGAAATTACCCCGCAATCGGTGCCAATTGCTCGTTGTGCTGTAATGGTTAGCGATATAATGTCCGTTAAAAATACTGCGTTACACATGGTTGACGGATTTGAGGGCAAAGTAAGAGGATTTATTCAAGTACAAAATGGATGCAATCATCGATGTACATTTTGTATTGTTCCGTATAGTCGTGGTAATAGTCGTAGTGTTCCATTTGGTGAAATAGTAGAACAGACGCGCTTATTGGTAGAAAAAGGGTATAAAGAGCTTGTCTTAACAGGAGTAGATATTGCTGAATATGGGATGGATCTGCCTGGAAAGCCTAGCTTAGGCCAAGTGGTTAAGAGATTACTTAAGTTAGCTCCAGATTTGCCTAGAATTAGGTTATCATCTATTGATGTTGCAGAGATAGATAATCATTTACTGGATCTTATAGCGAATGAGCCGCGTTTTATGCCGCACCTACATCTTAGTTTGCAATCAGGTGATGATCTCATTCTAAAGCGCATGAAGCGCAGGCATTCTTGTACGCAAGCGTTGGAGTTTTGTTATAAGGTACGGCAGTTGCGTCCAAATATAGCACTAGGAGCCGATATTATTGCTGGATTTCCCACAGAAACTGATGATATGTTTTTAAATACCTACAACCTTATAAATGAGGGGGGAATAGTTTATTTACACGTTTTTCCGTATTCTGAGCGCGCCAATACCTTAGCTGCCAAGATGCAACAGGTGCCCAAAGTAATAAGAAAGCATAGAGCTGCTATCTTGCGTGAGTTGGGGGCTAAAATGCTTAATTTGCATCAAAGTAAACAAATAGGGAAGGTGCTAAAAGTGTTAATTGAAAATGAATGGGTTGGTAGGGCTGAAGATTATAGCACTGTGAAGTTTGGAGAGTGTATTGATTCACAAAAGTCCAATATTGGTAGATTGATAGATTGTTTTATTATGGGTACTGCTAGTGCCAAAGATGGCGGTTACTTGATAGGCAATGGGTTTAAATAGACAAGATTTATTAAATGATTTAAAACATCTTAGTAATATTGTGAGGAAAATAACTTTTATATACACCCCTTTGGAGGGTGTGCAAAGTCTTGTTCTAACCAAAACATCCTCAACCTGCCCGGATCTTTCACCAATCCTGTCATCCTGCGCAATATGAAAGTCCTGTATTCTCAAGTACTCCAGTGTTATAAGTAAGGTCTTGCATAGTTGACCTATTTCTTCTTACCACCATAATATTTTCGCTTCGTCTCATAAGGTAATTGCAAGTATCTAGAAATGGTGCACATGATTTTGCTACCAGTACCGATACTAAAGCAGAGAAAGTGCTTTTGTCAGAATTAAAAAAAATATAAACCAGAATATCATGCCAAGTCCCATTTTTAATGGGCACTAGGGAGGGTAGGGGTATAAGTAATAACTCTAGCCTGAATTCTGCAGCGTGGCAATATGGGCGTTAAAGATGGGACTTGGTATCACATTTTAGTTGAAGAAAATGGTTGTTTTAAAATTGAAACAATTTTTTACCTTGGGATATTTTATTAGTTAGTATCCTTTTTGAATTAATGTTAAACTAAAGTTCATAGATATTTGTTTTTATTGGACACCACTATGAAGAATGTTTTAGACAGTTTTCAACAAGCTACAAAGGAATTGGTGAATTTGCTTGATACCAATCCAGGTTTTTGTAGTGCATTGCAACAAATAATAAAAATGAATGTAATGACTGATAATAATTTTGGTGTTTCAGGTGCGCATGCAAAAAATGATGCTTACGCTAAGGAGCCTTCATCACCAAATAGTAGTGGGACAGAGAGCGGTGGAGTGGGTGTAGGGCTGAGTAAGTCTAAGAGTAGTGGGTATGTTAATTATTCTGTGAATTTGAGTTCCGAGTTAGTCGAGCGAGTAAATAGTATTAGTCAAGTATTCCATGGGGTAAACGGCCAATTGGAACAACTAGATCAGTTAGTTCAAAATGGAAGGAGCGTCGTACTGGATACGAATAGAAAGTTTGGTGATATAGTAAAAGATGGACCAAAAACTTTAGCAGAAGCTGCTTTTGTAGATAAGGCTAAGACGATGCTTGATGCAGGAGATTACCAAAAAGCTGCACAAAGCGATGCGAAAGTGGCTGATGTGTCTAAAACTATAATGGATTCAGTAATCAAGCAAACAGAGCGCATTACTGCAAGGGTATTAACTCAAGAAAAAGCTCAAAGACATGAAGCTGAAGAAAAAACAGATAAAAAACAAGAGAAAGCGAAAGATAGAACTGATTATTGGCGCGATGGATTTGGGATAATGAAAGAACTGGAAAAAGCACTGATCAAGTGTGTAAAAGAAGCAGAAAAGGGCAAGGAGAAAGGGGTAGAGTTTTTTGATCGAGTGCCAGATTTATCGAGCGACAGGATTCCTAATGCGAAATCACAGAATACTCAGGGTAGAACTAGATAGTAAAGAAATGGGAGGAATATGCGAATACCACAGACAGATGCGGAATTTCAGGAAATTTTGAATGAAGCTGTAAAGCAGTCTGATGCTCAGCAATTAGCAGGTACGTTGGAATTAATGGGAAGCAAGAATAAGCTGTCGTTGGTTGATGCTGATGTTTTAAAGCCAGCTTATTTTAAAATGTTATCTGTAGAGGAAGTAGTAGAGTCTAGCAAGCAAAAAGAAGAATTTAAGAAGGCGTTTGATTGTTTGGGGATGTTATGTAAAGTTTATGATGATAATAGGAAGCAGCATAAAGATGTGGCAAAAGTGCCTTTTGACAATCTGGCCCTTGGCGTTGCAGAGTTACATAGTCGCAAAAATAGTGATAGTTACGATAATTTTCGAAATAATGTTATTATATCTAGAGCGGGAGCGCAGTTAAAACAAGATGGAGTAGAGAAAAAGGATATAGGGGAGTTTGTTGAATATTTAGCTAAAAATTCTCCACAATTGAAGGATCTTAGAACTGAATATAATGCGTACAAGGATAAGTATAAAAAAGATCAAAAAACTTCGCGGGTAGAAGCAACTTTAGGGAATTTAGATAAGGAAAAAGCAATATACTTAATTTCGTTTGAAATCCTCAAAAGGTCTGGAATGCAACCGGAGAAAATACAACAATTTTTATTGAGTAAGTTGGAAGATAAGAAGATTACGATGGCAAGGAGTGCTATTAAAAAGGAAGCTGTGAGTTTATTGGCTACTTATGGTGTTATCGCACAAGAAGAAGGGAAAGAGACGTTTGATACAGGTAGGTTTAGAAAATGTTTTACAAATAGGGTATTTAACGATGACTTGAATCATGTTGTAGGGAATATTAGAGGACAAGCTGCTTTAAAGAAAAAGGGTGGAGAGCTGATAGAAAGTGATTTCTCTAGTCTGCCAGACAATAAGAAGGAAAGTTTGTTGAACAGTACTGCTGGAATAGAAAGTGCAGGTGATGATGAAGATGGAAAAAAGAAAAGAAAAGAATGGGATGGGTTACTTATAGATTCTTTGAGCTATTATAATGATAAGGAAAGTAAGCTCAGAGGATTTAGAAAATTCATTACTGGGAAATTTGCGCAAGAATCAAGTATGATGGATTTGCTTACAGATGGGTTTATCTCTTCTGTGGCTTTGGGGCCCGTGGGATTGTTGCTTTATTCTTCGGAAATTAAGGAAAAAATTGAGCCAGTTGGTAAGGTATGGAATTGGGTTAAGTCTAAACTTGGTATGCATGCTGAACGGTCGTATGGAGATAATCTCTCGCATGAAATTAATGTTGACCATATGGTGGATGCGCTAAAATCACGCAAAGAGCAGGGAGATCAAGATGTAAATCAACAGCCTAAAAGTGTACAAGACGTTGCAAATAAGCTTGAAGTGGATAAAGTCATTGCTAGGTTGGATTTGGCGGTAAGTGGGGTAAAAGGGTTACCAAAACCGGAGAAAAAGCCTGTATTAGGACCTAGTGGAAGTCGCGATGTGTAATGATCGAGGATGATTTATAATATGAGGTATGTCTAAAAAGTGCGAATTACAGACTTTAGAGTTGCTTGTTGAGCACCAAAGTTTGATTAGAGATATCAGATCTCTTTGTGAGAGGTTTGTCAATTTAATTAGGTATCAAATTGAAATTACGGAATCGGAGTGTGATATAAATGGTAGGGAACAGGTGGTCAGGGGGAATGGAATAGCGGTGTTGAAACGTGGTCGTACTGATGCTTCTTTATTATTGTCGAATATGTTGAGTGGTGGTAAGGATAATGCTTCATTGGCTTCTTTGCTAAAAATCGGGCAATTTCTCATAAAGCTAATTCCCTTAGAGCACAAAGTGTATGGTACTTGTCTTATTAAAGATATGAATTGCGTAGTTAATGACAAAAAAAATGATGACGGAAACGGTGTTATGATATCGGAGGCTGACGTATGTATACTACAAAAATTTTTAGAGAACAAATCTTCTTCACCTTATCTTTCCTTATAGCAGAGTACTATTTGGCAAACTTAAACAATTTCAAAGATTGTGGTACTCTAGATTTGGATCTTTAGAAAATGCTTTTTTTATTCTCATAGCTTGTTTGATACCATATCAATTATCTCCACATAACCCCTTATATCTCAACCATGATTGATTTGTGACCTTATCCATAGTGTTGGATGAGGTGCTGAGGCAACTAGCAGTAATCGCAGAATACCAAGGAAGTGGTATGACTATCACTTGAAAATGAATAAATCCCAGGCAAAAGTTGCCAACTTACAATCCAGTGGAGTAACTATACAGCGTAATTAGTCAATAAAAATGATTTATTGCAATATTTTTTAAACAATATTATAACACAGAGATGAATATCAACTTAATATAAGATGATTTGTATATGCGTAGTGCGTACTATATCGCTGCCGTAGCAGCAGGAGCGATAGGGGCATATGTTTTGGGAGATTATATGTGGCCGTTCCAATACCCAATTCTACATCACAATCTAATGCTTCGATGCCCAATTTTAAGCAGGATTTCATAGCCCAAGGTGTGAATTTTAGTAGAAATCTCACAATTGAGGAGAAGGCTGTATTTAAGGGGTTTCCTAACGCAAACCTCGATACGATTACCTTTCTTGGCGTTGGAGCAATCAGGCCTAGTGATGAGAATTGTAAATATTACCAGTGCCTCAGTAGTGGTCCAGTATATATGTATGATGCAACAACTAGTCTTTATGTTGGCACGATGCATTCCGTCGCAAGTGATATGCGGTTAATGCAGTACATTTGGGATTTGTGCCATTCTGGTAAATATAACTGTGAATTTCGAGGCCATTTTGGTGCTACGTATAATTGCATAGGGTGGTCTCTTGGTATTAGTAAATGGCTAAATCCAGGGGAAATTACCTCTTATATTAAGATGGGTATGCCAAGGAATGTGGCTGTTGACAAGTTTATAGCAGCTCAAAATGCAACATTTCCGCAAAATCACAAAAGCAACATAGATGGTATTGTAGATGAATTGCATTCTGTTTCTGCTCCGCATGGTCCCATAGCTAATAACACAGTGGCTTTTTTCTTTGACAACGATGACTGCAAGCACGGCGCTAGGTATTTAGAGACATTAGACAATACCACATTGGATAAATGGACCTCCAAGCTGGGTAGTTCAATAACAATATCTCATGATTTAAGCGATTTAATGGGCGTAAACTCGATTTACGGCAATGATTTATGTTATGCTGAAACTGCATAATAACGTATGAACTTCAATAAATAAGAGGATAAAATGACAAGAAGTGCAAAAAACATAAGAGCAGCGGATGAGTTGTATGCTTCAATGGCACAAAATTCGAACTTTAAAGTTGTGCATGGTTTTCAAGAAAAATACGATGCTATCGTTACGGAATATCTCAGTACGCCGGGATTAGCCGTGCGCTCAATAATTAGAGTGGATCTTCTTGACAGTTTCAAGCAGTGGGTACCAGAGATATTAGCAAACAAGCAAAATGTTGTCCCTTTCATCATAGCAAACATGCTAGAAGGCGATATCATTGCTCTGGATATGTATGACAACCTGTACAGTACAGCAAACAGGACAGATTTAGTACTTGATTATATGACAATACACCAGAATTCAACCTTAGAGATTCGATTTAGAGAATATGGAGGTGGAGAGGATTCAAGGGCTATTATTTCAGCGGAACGTTGGCTAAAAAGTTCTGAAGCTGCTGATGTTTTAAGTGGTGATATCCAAGATGGGTTATGTATTGCTAATGAAATTTTACATACCGCTAACGAGTATGCTCATTGTTGATATAGGCGTTGGTGGAGCCCCCTCTAAGTGGTGGATATGTGTGCTCTACGAAAATTACCAAGATGTGTGTGCGTTGATATCAAAATCAAAGCTTATGTGCAATTTATCTTCTTTTTTCAATTATAATGGTCAATGCATAGGATTCTACCGATTAACGCCTCCAAAAGGAAAAACAACGGCTTTATCAACGAATTTGCTTGCGAAAAGCTCCAAAAATCTCGTGAAACTTCTTGATATCGGAGAAATGTAGAGTAAGTAGTAAAGCCGCACATTATCTGATCTTGAACATCTAAAACCCAATACAACCATCTAGACGGCCTGCTTATTGTATCTGCATGCATTTGTTCTTACCATCTACGTCATACATGGCATTTATAACCCCTGCCCTCTTTCAGGTAATTCTCTATTACTTTTTTGTTTTGCCATTTTTATTATTTTTTTGATCAGCATTTCTTTCTTTAATCTAGAAAGGTGATCAATAAAGATGATGCCGTTTGTGTGATCAATTTCGTGCTGGACACATACAGCTAAAATTCCTGGTTCTATCACCATTGTTTGTTGTTGTCCTTTGTAGTCTAGGTAACGCACTTTTATGTTTGTTGGACGTGCTACTTCTGCCCTAATTCCAGGGAGAGATAGGCAACCCTCTTCGAAAACGCTTACTTCTTTTGAAAATTCCAAAATTTCAGCGTTTACCATAAATAATGGTTTGCCATTGTGGATAAAAAATTGGGTGTCTACATTATTTATTGAGTTGCTTTTTTTAGCTTGAGTATTGTTAAAATGCACCTTATCTACATCTATGACAATGATTTTTAAATGCACTCCCACTTGAACTGCAGCTAACCCTATGCCATCATAATGATACATGCTAACTAGCATGTTATGCATTAATTGGCATATCTCATCGTTAATTTTTTCTACTGGCCGAGAAGGTGCATGCAACTTTACGTTAGGTTCGATTGTTATCGGCATCAACTTGCCTTGCATACGCTACCTTTCCTTTAATCATATAGTGTACAACTAGCGAGATTGTATACTCTACACTCTTGCAGCACCAGCAAAAAATAAGCCTTGGTATTAAATTTTGATATGATAGATCCAACAAAATTGAGTATTAATTCAAATAATAACAAAAGAAAAAACGAGTTTTTTAAAATTTTACATAATTATGAAAGACAGTGCTATACCAAATTTTTTAGAAATGCAATTCCCTGTAGACATCGCTTGTGGATCGTCTGGGGGGCCGGAGTACTCTACAGATGTTGCAACAATGGCGAGTGGTTACGAGCAACGCAATATTAATTGGGCTCAATCTATGATGCGATTTAATGTAGCGCGAGGGATACAAAATCAGGAACAAATGCAGAAATTGATTGAGTTTTTTAGGATATGTTGCGGTAAAGCTATTTCATTTCGTTTTAAAGATTGGAGTGATTATCAGGCAAGTAAGCAGTTAATAGGCACTGGCGATGAAAAATACAATGAATTTCAATTAGTAAAGTATTATATTGCTGGGGATATGTACAGAGTGCGTGTGATTACAAAACCAGTTCCTCACAGTGTGAGGGTTTACCTGAATGACGTATTGTTAAAAAATCATGAATTTGCAGTCAGCTTTACTAATGGCGTAATTACACTTCAAGCGCCACCAAAGCAAGACACGAAAATATTTGCAGATTTTGAATTTGATGTTCCGGTACGTTTTGATGTGGATTATCTGCCCATTGCAAATCAAGGAAGTGGTGTATATGTTTGTAGCGACATACCCTTAATTGAGGTAAAACTTTGATGCATAGTTCAAATGAAAAATGGTTATGCTTTAGAAGTAGCATCTACAGCATCAGTAAAAGGA
>CAXOVX010000003.1:0-12089 GCA_964213345.1 Alphaproteobacteria bacterium
CATATCTCCATCTTATTGCATTATATTATTCATTCCTTAGCCTTACTTCGGGTTTTAAAGGATTCTGGAGTTTTAATAACGATACACACATTCACCTTGCAACAATCCCGAATATACCGGATTGCAGACAAGCTTTCGGATATACATGAGGATTCGACCATCAGAGTGATGAGAGCAGTGCGTAGAAAAGTTAGAGCTTCGAAAGAGATTCAAGCATTGCTCTTCAAAAATTACTGGACAATGCCTTTAAAATTTTTAGCTCTGTTGGGTCTGCGCAATTTGCGTAGTGCCTTTGCTTCTATCTGTCTGATACGTTCTCTGGTAACTCTAAAATTTTTACCAACTTCCTCTAAGGTATGATCGGTATTAATGCCTATTCCAAATCTCATGCGTAAGACACGTTCTTCGCGAGGAGTAAGTGAGACCAAAACCCTTGTCGTAATTTCTTTAAGATTGGAAAGTATTGCAGCATCTACAGGTTGTATGGCATTTTTATCTTCTATAAAATCGGCTAATACGCTAGATTCATCATCTCCTACTGGGTTTTCTAAACTCATTGGTTCTTTTGCAATTTTCAACACTTTTCGCACTTTTTCTACAGGAATACCGAGCTTTTGGGCAATTTCTTCTGTTGTAGGTTCCCTGCCAATATCATATATTACCTGTTTGGAGGTGCGTAAAATCTTATTTATGGTCTCAATCATATGGACTGGAATTCTTATAGTCCTTGCCTGATCAGCTATGGAACGAGTGATAGCCTGCCTTATCCACCATGTAGCATAAGTTGAAAATTTATATCCTCTTCTGTACTCAAATTTTTCAACTGCCTTCATCAGCCCTATATTGCCTTCTTGTATAAGATCTAAAAATTGTAGACCACGATTCGCATATTTTTTAGCAATAGATATTACTAATCTCAAATTTGCTTCAATCATCTCTTGCTTAGCTCTGCTCACTCCACGCTCTGCATTTTGTAGATTAAGTATCAATTGCTTAAATGTAAACACATCAAGTCCGGCTTCTTGGGCTACAGCTTTTAATTTTTGCTTATATTCTTCTATTAATTTAGATACTGCCTGACTGTGACTTTTATGGCATACTTTGACGATATCAACACTCCATCTCCAATAACTACTTGCAGAACGTATATTGTACAATTCTAAGAATTTTGTTCGAGCTATTTTATGCTGCTCTAGCGCTCTCATCAACGCACTTTCAATTGAAATTATCTTTTTATTTAGGGTGTATAATTTTTCTAGTATTTTATCTATAGCATTTTCGTTCAAACGCGTAGTTTGCATTAAGTCTCCCATTTGTCCTATCAGCTTATTGTATGCCTCATCATTTTCATTATTGACCACATTTTCGTTGACATACACATTTACCTTTTCCATTTGCGCAGTAACTAATCCTTTAGCAATCTGACTGGCTTTTTCAAATAACTCAGTCATCCTAGGATATAACGCATTTTCCATGTTCGCTATGGAAGCGCCGTCTCTAGAAGAACTACCGCCTTCCTCTTCTTCAATATCTAGTTCTTTCTCCTCCTCCTCTTCTACATCTTCATCTGTGGCTTTTTTAGCATTATTTTCGATATCTTCTTCCTCCTCTTTCTTCTTAATACCTACTTTTTTTTCTTTTCTTAGCTCTACTAGCTCCTCGTTATCGTTTAGCGTACTATCAGGAAACCCATCAGATTCTTGTTCATGCAATTCAGCAATGTTAAAACTGTCCTGATTAAATTCTTTGGAGTATGTTGCGTCAAGGTCAATGATTTCTCTTAGTGCTGCAGAAGCACTTGCAATATTATCATACCACTGCAATATTGTTTTTAACATCGGGGGAGTACAACACAAATATCTCATTCTTTTATATCTTTCGTCTTCAATTTTTTTAGCAACCTCTATTTCACCATCACGTGTTAATAGTATTTTGTATCCCATCTCCTTCATGTACATACGTACAGTATCGCTCCTGGTATCGCTTTCTTCTACTTCTTCTTCGCTTACCTGTTCAACGGGCTCAACATAATTCCCCTTATTTGAAAATAGATCCCTATTCTCCTCTTCGTCCTTTCCTTCAACTACAGATACCCCCATATCATTTAGCAAAGACACGGTGTCGTCTATTTTGTCTACACTTGCCTCTGGAGGCAATGCTTTATTTAATTCATCATAAGTAACAAAGCCGGCATCTTTCCCTTTGCTAATAAGTTCCTGCACTCCCATTTCTTTTTTATTGGCCAATTTATCTGTTTTGCTCATTTTTATTCTCTATCACTGTAATTCTAGTTCATTAAGCTCTTGTCGCAATCGCAATTCATCTTGTTTTAGCTTTAGTAAATTTTTCTGTATTGATGTATCATCTTCTATCTTTACGTTTTTTTGTATTTCCTGCATCTGGGTGGATAGCTCATAAAGTTCATATAACTTAAAAATTTTTAATACCGTCTGTTTGACGATGTTAATATCCTTTATACTCAACATCGCGACATCGTGCTGCAAGAGATATCTCACCATCTTATTAAATTCCAGATTATCCGCACTATTCAAATGGAATGGAGCTGCTTGTTCGCAAATTTCCCTAACAAAATCCGCGCTGTTAACTGGCTGACATAACAACAAATCACGCAACAGTGCACTATATTTGTTATTCAATTTTATACGAGCTAACTTTTCTAATATTCCTACATCATCGAGCAACTCTGTATGTTTTAACAAAACACTAAACAACACACGCAAATAAGCCGGAACATCCCACTCTTCTTTATTTTCTAAAAAAGTAGTTCGTAGGATTGTCTCTTGCACGGCTAAGCTTTCCTTTACGTACTTGTTACCATTATATGCATTGGAAAAATTAAAGCTACCTTCTTTGTTACTTCTATACATCACTTTTTCTTTCTGGTGTTTACGGATTAAGTCCCAGTATAGTGAATTAAAGTAGTACTTATATTCAGATCTTAGTGTAGGATGTTTTATTTGATTGGCCAGGTATACTAATTTCTCTCTCAAAACTGCTTTTGTTTCTGGTAATTGATCATTTAATAACATTTTGCTTTCTTCTTTAAACAAAAAATCTGCCAGATCTATTTGTTGTGTTTGCACATTTTCCTTCCAATATTTTTCACCTCTACTTTTTATGATTTCATCCGGATCCTTGCCCTGTTTTAGAGTAATAAATGCAACTGATTTTTCTGGTGTGACGTCTGGAAGCACGTTATGGGCAGCGCGTAACATAGCTTTTTTACCAGCAATATCGTTATCAAAACACAAAACTGGTTTATTTACATACTGCCATAAAGTATGTATTTGAGTATTCTTTATGTTAGCTCCAAGAGGGGCCACGGCATTATCTATGTTTTTGCTGGCCAACGCTAATACATCTAAATATCCTTCAACAACTACTAATTCTTTTTTTTGCTGCTGCTCTTGCTTCGTTGCGGGATTTCTATGTAATGCAGCTACTGCGATATGCAGTCCATAGAAAAGTGTACCTTTATGAAATATGTCGCTCTCGCTAGAATTTAAATACTTGGCTTGCGTTTCGTTGTTGTGTAGTATCCTTCCTCCAAAACCAACAACACGTCCTATGGTATCGCAAATAGGAAATGTAACTCTACCTGCAAGTGGGTTAAATAAGTCACCTGATTTTACGAACAGTGCTTTACACGTGACTAAATCTTCTCTTGAAAATTTGCTGAGCAATTGTTTAATCAAAGCCTTGTTGTCTACTGCGTATCCTAGCTGATATTTCTTTATTACCTCAATGCTAATTTCTCGCATCTGTAAATAATTTAAAGCTTCGTTATTTGAAGTATGTAGCAATTTAGCGTGATACCATTCAGACATCTCTTTATGTATTGTATAATATCTTTGTATCTGATTTGTAGTGTTGCTTTTATTATCATACGTTGGTAATTTTATTCCGGCTTCTTCCGCAAGTCTGTGCAGTGCTTCCTTGTAAGTAATATTGTGCAACTGCATAACGAATGCAAAAACATCTCCGTGTGCTCCACATCCAAAACAATAAAAGAATTTCTTGAGCTCACTTATCGTAAATGATGGTGTTTTTTCTTGGTGGAAAGGACATAGCCCCACATATTCCCCGGCTCCTCGCAATTTAATGTTGACATATTTGCTTATATAGTCTGCTAAAGGAAAGCGCTGTTTTAGCAACTCGTGATACTTGTAGGACATAATTATATTACATGAGTTACACTGGACCTAACATTCAGTTAAACTGATCAAAACCTTTAGGGTGAAGCTACACACCTCTCCAACCTATATCAACAGCAAGTACAGCTAAATTTTGCCGGACCGATTTCTTATACCATTTTGCGTAATCTGGAATTACTTTTTGTAGGACTTTTTTTGCGTTTTTCGCTACTACCAGCCTTAGTGTATTTTGATTTTGTTCCCTGAGATTTGGCAGCTCCTTTCGCAATCAATTCTAATGCTTGATCCAGACTAAGTGTAAAGATATCACCATTTTTTATTGAATAATACTTTTTTTGATATTCAACATATGGACCATATCTTCCTATCCCTATGTTGATTTTCTCCCCAGTCCCTGGATGCTTAGCTAATACACAAGGCATTTCTAATAAGCGTTCTGCATATTCCAAAGTTATTTCATTAATATTGACATTTTTAGGTAGTGCAATTGTTTTAGACTTTTTTTCACTGCTATTTAAACGTAAATAGAACCCATACGGTCCTGAATTTAGAGTCACTAGTCCTTGAGTGACTTTGTCTATCCCTAATTCCACAGGATATTTCGTATCTACATTTTTTTTATTTTCATCTTTTGTTGCACTACTTTGTACGTCACTACTAAGTCCATTCATTGCCAATTTTCTGGTATGCTTACATTCTGGATAACGTGAACAACCGAGAAATGAGCCAAATTTCCCATTTTTTAGCTTTAATTCCCCGATTTCACAACTTGGACATATCTTCCCCTTATTTACTGTGTCCAATTTATCTTCGCTAAAATTTCTTTCCTCCGTTGTGTCTACACTGTGTTGAGCAGCATTAAATATATAGTCGCCTAACACTGTCTCAATGCTGTTCAGAATAACATTTGTTTGCAGCTGCATCACACTATCAGCATTGTATTTAAATGGTTGCCAGAAGCTGCTTAATACTTGTTTATAATCTTTTTTCCCGTTAGAAATATCATCTAATTCATCTTCAAGCTTAGCTGTAAAATCATATTGCACATATTGGTTAAAGAAGCTTATTAAAAACGCATCTACCAATTCTCCGCGCTCTTCAGGTATAAAAGCTTTATTGCTCAAATTAACATATTGCCTATCCAATAAAATCGAGATTACAGTAGGATAAGTTGATGGACGACCAATGCCTAGTGCTTCCATCTTTTTTACTAAGCTTGCTTCCGTGTAGCGAGCAGGTGGTTGGGTGAAGTGCTGTATTGGGTTAATTTTTTTTGCAATAATATCCTCTCCACCTTTAAATTTGGGTAAAAATTGATTTTGCCCTGTTGCACTATCTTCTCCTTCTTCCGCCTCTTCTTCTAATTTTTTATCAACATTTTTCTGGTTTTCTGTGATTTTATGAAATCCAGGGAAAATTACAACTGTTCCCTTAGCCTTGAATATTGTACTAGAATCAATTCCTGATTCTTCCTTGCAGCAGATATCAATTGTGGTACTTTCTAAAATCGCCTCTTTCATTTGGCTTGCAACGAGTCTGCGCCATATGATACTATAGAGTTTCAGCTGATCACGTTCTAAAAATTGTTCTATATCTTCTGGTAGCAGTTTTGCATTAGTAGGCCTTATTGCCTCGTGTGCTTCTTGTGCATTTTTTATTTTATTTTTAAAAATCCGAGGTTTTTGTAGAGCGTATTCATTCCCAAATTTACGTCGTATCAATTCTAGGGCTGCTTCCGCCGCTTCTGTAGAAATTGCAACGCTATCTGTACGCATATATGTAATGAGCCCCATTAGCTTGCCTCCAATTTCAATCCCTTCATAAAGTTTCTGCGCAACTTGCGCAGTCTTACGCGCAGAGAACCCAAGTTTGTGCGCAGCTTCTTGAATCAGAGTAGAAGTAGTAAAAGGAGGAGGTGGAGTACGCTTAATTACTTTCTTTTCAATATTACCAACATAAAATTTGTACGTTGCAATTTGTTGGACAATAGCATCAGCTTCTTTTGCATTTGTAATATCATACTTATCTAATTTTTTTCCGTTTAATACTGCTAACTCAGCCATAAACTTGTGATTTATGTCATGATAAAATATTCCTTGTACACTCCAATATTCCTTTATTTTAAAACTTCGTATCTCTGCTTCTCGAGCACATATAATTCTTAATGCAACCGACTGTACCCTACCAGCTGATCTGCTACCAGGTAATTTACGCCATAATATAGGAGATAGCGTAAAGCCTACTAGATAATCTAAGGCTTGTCTTGCTTGTTGAGCATGTATTAAGTCCATATTTAGGTCACGAGCATTAATCAACGCATCTTTAATTGCTGTGGGCGTGATTTCGTAAAACACAATGCGCTTTACTTTTTTGCCAGTGATGGCATTTTCCTGTTTCATAATCTCAGCAATATGCCACGATATTGCTTCTCCTTCACGATCAGGATCTGTAGCTAGGTAGATTTCGGTACTTTTTTTTGCACTTGCTATAATTCCCTTTAAATATCTTGTTGATTTTTCGATAATTTCGTACCGAATATCAAAATCATCCTCTGGACGCACAGACCGTGCTTTAGAAGGAATACTACGCACATGACCTGCTGAAGACAATACTTCATACTCTGACCCCAAGTATTTATTGATGGTCTTCGCCTTAGCAGGAGACTCGACAATTAAAAGTTTCATTTGCCACTTTAAAGAGTGATTATTTCGTTGTATAAACTACATAAAGGTACATAATACAATTGTAAAACAACATTATTGAATTGCAAAATAATTAGGTCATAGTAAATCAATGTCAAATATGCAAAAAAAGAGAAGCATAACAAGGTCTAAAACGCTATTTTATGCGTCGTTTATTGTAGTATGTTTATTGCTGTTTTTTTTAATATTACTCGCCAATTATAAAGTAACTCTAAAGCCAGAATACAAAGAAGTAACAATACATTAAATAACAAATAGTTCAAGATGGGATCTATCCTCCAAATTCCTTCTTCAAAGGATCAAGACGGCAAGTTGTGTCTGGTTTTCTTAGAAAATTTTCTTGATATGCTGCTTGCAGAGCGTTCTGCTTCGGTAAACACCATTACTGCTTATCGTAATGACATAGTCTCTTTGATTAATTTTCTACTTGCTCGTGACTTAAGCATCCATGATGTCAACTATAACGAACTCGTAGAATACATAACATATTTGAATGTTGAGCATTTTGCTAATAGCACATTGTCTCGAAAAATTTCTGCTATACGCCAATTTTTCCACTTTTTAATGACTGAACATATAAGGGGAGATAATCCTACTTCAAATATTGAGCTTCCAAAAAGAGTTCGCCACCTTCCCAAGGCTCTTTCACAGCAAGATATCAATATTTTGCTTGAAGCTGTTTACAAAGACAATAGTGTGGAAGGTATCAGGAATATTGCTATGTTGGAAATTTTGTATGCTACTGGTATGCGCATTTCTGAGCTTGTAACGTTAAAAATGCAGATGATTGAATGTAATGCAATTAGTAAAGTGATTTTAAATCGGTTACTGATTAAGGGAAAAGGTGGAAAAGAAAGAATAGTGTTATTGAATGATACAGCTGTAGTAGTATTGCAAAAATATTTATCGGTGAGAGAGTATTTGATAAAATCATCTGGTGGGAAAAAAAACGATTGGCTGTTCCCTTCATTAACGAAAAATAAGCGTGTTACGCATATGACACGGCAACGTTTTGGGCAGATACTGAAGGCATTAGCTATGGCAAATGGTATTGATCCCAGTATAGTGTCGCCACATAAAATACGACATTCTTTTGCAAGTCACATGTTGCAGAATGGTGCTAATCTACGAATTATTCAAGATTTATTAGGACATGCTAGCATAACTTCTACGCAGATATATACCAAAGTATATGATGATAAAATTGCGGATTTATTTTTAAATAAGCATCCATTGGCGAGGAGACATAAATAAGTAGTGTAAAGCTTGATTCAAACAAATGATATGTTTTGTATTAAAAATACTTGAATTTGTGCATAATTATCGTAATATGAGAGTGAATTTATGGTCTTTATTTAGGTATTGAGTTGTGCACATAATAAGGTGGAAGTTTCTGTTCAGCTGCATTAGTGTAATAATGTCGGTGTTTGCTGTGGTTGATGTTGCTCACGCATATAGCATAGCGGATGCGGTGACTTCAGCTTTGTCTTATAATGATGAATTAAAGATGAAAAGGGGTGGTGTTGATATTGCTGAAGTGGGTAGGAAGGGAGTGATTTTTAGTGAATTTATGCCACATGTCACAGCTCAATCTGGTGCAAGCAAGTTCTACACACCTCTATCCGTTGCCAGGGACGGAAAGGAGGAACGAGGGATTGAATCGGCTTCGCCTACAGTTAGCACTGTGACACTGCAAGCTAGTTATGGGTTGTTCAGAGGAGGTGCTAGCACTGCGCATCTTAAAGCACAAAATGCAATACTTTTGAGCAAGCAAGAAGATTATAATGCTGAAGTTGTAAAATTAATTAATGAAGTAGTAGTGCTATATTACGATGTTATTTATACCAGACAACGGTACGTGCTAAGTGTACAAGGTGAAAAGTTGGCTCACGATTCATTAAAAATTGCAAAGCTGCAATTTGAAGTGGGTGTAATTACAAAGACAGATTTATCTCTGGGGCAGGCCAATTTAGCCGCAAATCGCTCAATTAAAGAAGAAGCGTTAGCGGAGTTAAAGGCCAAAGAGGCAGATTTTTTTCGCAAAGTTGGTGAATTACCTCCCCGGGATATAACTGAAATTTTGTTAGATAAGATTGTTTTGCCTTCGACTTTTGAAGGATTTTTAGAAATTGCTCAAAAGCAAAATTATAGCCTTATTTCCGATAAATATGGACTTGATGCCGCTAAATTCGCTGTGCAAAGAGCAAAGGCAAAGTTTTTGCCGAGCATTGATTTTGTTGTTTCTAATAAAAAATATTATAACGCAAAAAGATGGCAATCAATTTCAGATGAAGGTACTACATTTGGTGTGCAACTATCATTACCATTATTCAACGGAGAAGTTCATACTGAGCTAGCAGAGGCTAAGGTAAAACATAAAATAGCAGAGCATGAACTTGACAATATGATGTCTGCGATAAGGCAGAGTGTGACGCAAACATGGAATAATTATAAGCACTCAAGGATTGGCGTAGTAGCAGAAGATGAAGCTGTAAGGTTTCATAGGGAATTTTTGGAGGGCACTGCTGAAGAGTATATAATAGGAACTAAAAGTTTATCCGACTTGATAGATGCCCAGAATAAATTCTTTGGTTCAAAAACTAGGCTCATAAAGTCCCAAAAAGAATATCTGAATTCCATATTGAGTATCCTTAATCTTACTGGAGGGCTAAAGGATATGGATTTTACACAATTCGTGGGTAAAATTATACCTGAAAATGCAATTATAGCAGACATAAAGGACTTAAATTTAGAGCGTGATAAAAATGCCTTATTAAGAGACCTTAATAAAAAAGAACAAGAGGATATCAATGATCCAGAAAAAGATAAAAAGAGAAAAGATGAAGTTGTCGCTTGATTGCATCTGTATGTGGAATTAGATTAATTAATCGTACCTGCTTTATTATGTTGAGGTTGTGGATGTGTAAGACGGAGTGTTGTGTCGATTTTTGGGAGCGCAGCAAGTTGAAAAGCCGGTTGTGTAGATGGCGTTTTGTTGCGTTGTTGTTGCTGTTGCTAATTTTATTGTGGAGCTTCGGTTTATCGCTGCACTCAAAGAAATTCAATTCACCTAGTAGTTACATAGCAAGGGTATATATAACTGGTTTTTTGTTTGGAAATACAGAATTGTTGCGAATTTTAGAGGAAATACAAGATGATGCAAAGGTCAAGGCTGTGTTGCTGCACGTAGATAGTCCTGGCGGTACCTTCGTGGGAGCTGAGTCAATTTACAAAACTTTAAGAAATGTAGTAAAAAAGAAGCCGGTAGTTACTCTTATTGATGGTGCAGCAGTTTCTGGTGGATATATGGTGGCGTTGGCTGCCAACAAGATATTTGCTTATGATGCAAGTGTTGTTGGATCTATAGGAGTACTATTGCAGACTTTTGAATTTACTGCACTAGCAGAGAAGCTAGGAATAAATCTATTGTCGTTTAAATCTTCCCCGTTGAAAGCTACGCCCAATTTTTTCGAAAAAGTTACCCCAGAGGTAAATGCTGCTATTCAGGATGTGATATACGATATGCACGATATATTTGTCAGCATGGTAAAAGAAAGACGTGCTAGCACAATTGTTGCTGATAAGGTAAAGCAAGTGTGCGATGGTAGGATTTACACAGGTCGTCAAGCAGTTGAAAATGGATTAATAGATGCTATCGGAGCAGAAGAAGAAGCTTTAGCCTGGTTACATGAAACTTATAATTTTGATGCGAAGCTGAAAGTAGTGGATATTGATTTGGAGGGGCAAGACGATAGGTTGAAGTTATTGCGTATAAACAACAGTGGTAGTGGTGATGATGTAGTTAAACAGCTCTTAGGCCATTTTAAAAGTAGCATAACATCTATTTTTTCCTATTTATGGTTACAAGGGTTGGTTTTATAACTTAAGGGAGTAAATAGATAGCATATAACCAATGTGTATAACAATTTGTTTTGATCGAGCGATTGGCCTTGGCGCACCAAGGGTTGTGCGTGCGTCAAAAAATCCAAAAACAAAGCAGCTTGAAAGTTACTAAGCATCAAATCTAGAGTGTGTGGTGAGGTAATTATTTGATTGCAAGTTATCGTAAGTAATATAATTTACATCTATCTAATAAATATCCTACAATGACAAGATTTTTTGAAGAATGTGACTGATTATGACTGATAGTATAAATAAGGATTGCATTGTGGAGTATTTATTGCGCTCTTATCCTACTACACTAGATAAGAGTCGAGCTATGCAGATTGTGGATCTTTTTTTTGCCCAAATAGCGGCAGCTTTAGTTTCTGGAGATAGGATTGAGTTACGTGGGTTTTGTTCCATGGTGGTAAGAGTACGGGCAGAGAAAACTTTGCCTAATCCCAAAACCAAAAAGAAGATGGATATCCCAGAAAGAGGGTACCTATACTTCAGGCCTAGCAAGATCTTAACAGACCTTCTAAAGCTTGATCCATCTGCGTTGAATTGTGATGATTAATAGAGGAGCTGCTTCTGAAGATTTGATTTTATGTTGGAACAGTTGCAAGATTGAGTAAGAAGGAGATATAGGATGTATGGATTGGAATGGAGTAAGTGGTGATATGGCGATAAAGCAAATAGAGTGATAAGTCTGAAGATTTGGTAAGTAGAGCTCGTCAATATAGGAAGTTTAGGAGATTATTTAATTTTCGAGGTATATCTAAAGAATTGAGGGTGAGTGGAAAAGAGGCAGCCTATAAGTGATATGGATCGGTAGAATCTTAACAACCCGAGTAAGGATAAGATTACAAGATAAGATTACAAGATAATAGTGGTAGAGAAGTGGGTTTATAGAGAGATAATTGGTATGGAATCAAACAAGCCACAAGATTACAAAAAGCATTTTCTACAGATCTGAAAGTAGAGTGCCATAGTCTTTGAAATTGCTTGAGTTTGCCAAAAATAGTTTCAATAATATTGCGTTTATAGAGCAAAAATTTATCTTGGAGGAGTAATAATTTATTTTTCATGTTCTTCTCAAGCCTAGTAAAAAGCAACAAGTCTTGATTCAATAGCTGTGTTGCTAATTCTTATGAGATATATCATTTATCGCCAAATAATTTTCCCCACATACCCTTTACCATGGTCAAGACTGGCTTTCTGTCGTCAACATTACCATGTGTAATTCTGATGGAAAAAAATTCGCTTTTATCATTGAAAATTGTGTGTAATTTCAGGCCATAAAACCAACCGGTGCTTGTTCTACTTTTTG
>CAXOVX010000004.1:0-7909 GCA_964213345.1 Alphaproteobacteria bacterium
CCGTAGAAAATGCTTCTTGTAGTCTTATGGCTTGCTTGATTTCATACCAATTATCTCCCAATAAACCTGCTATCTCAACCACTATTATCTTGTAATCTTATCCTTACTTAGGGTTTATAAAGGGAAGGGGGGCTCCTCTCTTCGCCCTTGCCGTTGCGCGTTCCTAGTGCTTGCTTATTTAAAGATGGGGCTTGGTATTATAGCATAATCACTTGCACAGCGCATGTCTGACATTCGCTAACTAAAATATTTTCCGCCACTTCCAGCTTGTTACCAATGTCTTTCACGCTGGTATGTATCAATACAACGTCTTTTGCATTTGAAGTGTTCTTTAGATCAGAAAGTGCCGAAGGTGAGATGTTACTCTCTGAATAGATCTCTACTAAAACAACTTCTTTCCTCAACGATATATTGCGTAGTGACTTAAATTTCCTTACCAATTCTAGTAACCGCACAACAACTTCTCCTTCTGTGCATATTGATTTATCGTATAACTGCTCATCAAGCTTTGGCCACATACCACAGTTGTGTATAGAGCGATAGGGATATTCGTTACCACCAAATAATTGAAAATACAGCTCTTCTGTAACATGCGGTATAAAAGGAGCAAAAAGACGCAATAAATGTTCTAAGCAATGGTACAGAGTAATAACAGCACTCTGACCAGATACCTCATTTATATTGGTATATAACCTACCTTTCACTAGTTCAAAATAATTATCACATAACACATTCCAGAAGAATTTTTCAATTACTGTTCTTGCATCACAATATTCAAAAATCTCTAACGCTGCGGTTGATTCTTCTATTGCCTCCTTAAGCATGGATAATGCCCAAATATCTAAATTTGCAGTAATCTTCCCCAATTTATGATCTGTTAATGGAGAATGCACATGCGTGGGTAAATTTTTTATGTGTATACCGCAAAATTTGCATGCATTCCACAATTTTACTATTAACTTCCTTCCAATCTTAAACATTTCTTCTGAATAAGCAGTATCCATTCCCAATTTAGAGGTAGAAGCCCAGTATCTTACAATGTCAGCCCCCTTTTCTATAATTAATTCTCGTGGTGTAACTACATTTCCCCTAGATTTACTCATCTTTACTTTATCTGCACCCAAACACCATCCACTAATCATCAAATTTTTCCACGGTATTATATTTTCATGATACAAGGCTTTTACTATAGTACTAAATGCCCAAGTACGTATAATGTCATGAGCCTGTGGACGTAAATCAAAAGGAAATAACTTTTTATGCTTTTGCTCATCAAGTGAAAAATCTTTACTGATGCCAAGACTTGATAATTGCGGACTAATGGAGCTTGTGGCCCACGTGTCCATGACATCCTTATCTGGCTCTATTTCTTCTCTCGTATATCCTTTAGGTAAATCAACAAGGGGATTTACTGGAAGTTGGTCAACAGTAGGTAGTAATATTTTTCCTTCTTCACCAACGCGTTTTGAATACCATACTGGGAATGGAACACCGAAATATCTTTGCCTTGATATGCACCAATCTTGATTTAGTCCATTTACCCAATTATCCATACGTACTTTCATGTAGGAAGGATACCAATTACACTCATTCACTTTATCAAATATAGCTTTACGATGTTCCAGTACTGAAATATACCATTGCTCAGTTACGAGGATCTCAAGAGGAGCCCCAGACCTTTCCGCACATTTTACAGACTGCGTAATTTCAATTTGCCCCAATAGTATCCTTTGTCTGCTTAGCTCACTAAGTACAGCCTTCCTAGCATCAAAAACCTTCATATCATTCAAAAAATCAGCTTTTTTCATTTTCCCATGAATGTCTATGCAATCTATAATTGGTAAATTATGACGTCGCCACCAATGTATATCTTGAATGTCGCCAAACGTGCAACACATGACAATTCCACTGCCTTTCTCCAGATCTACATCTACATCTGGTATAATAGGTACTTGTTTTCCAAATATCGGCGTAATAGCAATTTGTCCCTGTAAATACTGATGACGCTTATCATTCGGATGGTAGAATAGGGCCACACATGCAGGAATTAACTCAGGGCGAGTTGTAGAAACGATAATCTTTTCACCGCTTATGGTCTCAAATATTATATCATTTGTTGTGCCTTTTCGTACTCTATCTTCTATTTCTGCCTGCGCAATCGCTGTCATATCGATAGGGTCCCAAAATGTGGGAGCATTTTGTCGCTTTATATACCCCTTGTAATACAAATCCAAAAACGACATTTGAGATATTGTACGTGAACGCTCACTAATAGTTTGATATTCCTGCTTCCAATCAACACTCAGCGCAATAGACTTAAATAAATTCCTAAATTCTTCCTCCGATTCTGCCACTACCTCTTCACATAGTCGTGCAAACTCTGTGCGAGGGACTTGTGCAGCTTTTACGCCTTTAACCTTTTCTACCAATCGCTCAGTAGGAAGCCCGTTATCATCAAAACCCATCGGATAAAATACGGTTTTACCCCGCATACGCTGGAAACGCGCTATAAAATCAGTGTGAGTGTAGCTAAAAATGTGTCCCATATGTAATAACCCTGAAATGCCAGGCGGAGGCGTATCTATCACAAATGTCTCATCACGTGGTCTATCGGAATTCCAGGAATATACACTCGCAGTTTGCCAATAATTCTGCCACTTACCCTCTATACTACTATGATCGTAATCTAAGTTTTGTAACATAATAAATTTTGAAAAGGGTTAAAAAAAGGACGCACATGTATACCTTGTAAATTAGGATTGTAATTTCCGCAATTTCTTTTATTAATGAATAGGGTAGAAACTGTGTTTAGTCGGATCATCCAAAAGTAAAAAAAATGCAAAACTCCTCTGGCACTATAAATATTATGTCAAAAGCGTGCTATAAGGCGGCAGCAGCAACAGCAAGAGATTTTAATGAACTATGGCATTTACAAGTGTCCAAAAAGTCCCTGCACGACTTTGTTAGCAGCGCTGACATCAAAGCAGAGAAGAGCATCATAAATGAGTTAAAAAAATTCAACCCAGCTTATCACTTCTTGGTAGAAGAAAGTGGATATATAGCACCTACCCAAATCCTACATCCTGGTGATGCAAAGCATTCTGTACAGTATTGTTGGGTAGTAGATCCCATAGATGGCACATCAAATTTTATACGTGGAAATCCACATTTTGCCATTTCCATAGCTTTAGAAAAATTTAGCTATAATGAGAGTTTTATAGCTACACCCTCTGCTATGCATTCTTTAGATGATTTTATAAGAAGTACTTGTAACAATGAAATCATCGCTGGAGTCATTTATCTTCCAGTGAAGCAGGAGCTATATTGGGCGGAGAAAGGGCAAGGAGCCTACCATATAGACGTCAATAATCACCAAACTAGAATTCGAGTTGCTTTACGTTCGCAAATCGATAATTTATTATCTGCCACTGTAATGCCGTCTAACCCGTCTCCAAAATATGACAAACTTTTTAAAAATTTGCAACAGCACCATACTAAGTTTCGCATATCTGGTTCTATTGCTATGGACTTAGCTTATCTTGCCAGTGGTAGGTATGATATGCTTTTCTTAGATCACATGCGTAGATGGGATATTGCTGCTGGTATGGTAATATTACAAGAAGCTGGAGGTACTATCGTAGCATTAAACGAAGGCAAAATACAGCAAAATATGATATATAATGGTATCATAGCAGCAAATGAAGAGCTTGTCATGAAATTAAGTGGGGATTTCTCTGCATAAACTTACGATGTTTTTGCAAAGTAAAAACCGAGGCATCTTTTGAGTCCACAAATTTCTGAAAAAAGTGCCAGATATGTCGGATAGTAGGCAATCCTTCAAAAAATTATTCCTATATCAAGGTGGTCCTCATAGGAGGATACAATATATACATAAGAATGTGAGCAGATACTGATTATAGGCTTGTTTAGCCCCGTCAAGAAGTGGTGCGGGCTAGTTTTTTCTAAGGATTTCCGGAGATTTTATTCAGTACTCTTGAATTTTAAATTGCCATGGAGCTTTTTTCCTCAATGCTTTGAAGCGTTTTGTAAAATTAAAACCCCAAGTATCCGTAATAGAAGTCAAGAAGAAAGGAGGTAAAAATTACAACACACAATCAGCTCAAAGTAGCTATATAGGCTATTTTGATTGTGTAGCGGTAGTGTTGTTCAGTCTTATATTTTGCCTTTTTCAAATAAATTTAATTAAGGTTATATCCTTATTTGAAAAAGGCAAAATTAATTAATTATATCCAAACAGTATAGTTTTTGATCGAAGCATGCATGAAGGCCGGAAGTTTACGCATACGAGAGTGACTTTAGGAGGTTTATGATTATAGATCAGTCTAGAGTAGAAATCTTGAATTTTTTGATTGCGACGTAAAGAAGCGACGGCTGCCATATACAGAATTTATGTTTTTCAGCAACAGTTCCTATATCTTGCCCACTTACATGAATAATACCTTAATATTTATCTCATCTCGCAACAGCTCCAAAGAAGCAACGGCTGCCATATACAGAATTTTACGTAATTTATGTTTTCTAGCAAATATAGATCTTTTTCCTTTTAATTTACCGTTTTCTTTTGCATAAGGGGCAACACCAGCTAAAGAAGCCAGCTGTCTCAAATGAGTGCTACCTAACTGTGGCAATTCGCATATAGCAGTAGTTGCGGCTTCAGGCCAATTCCAGGAATAGAAGTCATCATTATCGCGAAGCCCTTGAATAGAGGCCTTTATCTCATCCAATTGTTTTTCTAGATGTTCCAAATGTAATTTAATAGAGTTTCACAATCAAGGTATTACATTCAGTCTCAAGTCTTGCAATATCATGAATCTTAAACGAAATCAATTACTCTCTTCGTTGTATTAATGAGTGCTGATATTCTACTTTGGCAGATAAAGCAAATGTTGCTGCGTAATCGTATAAAAGCTTACAATCAACACGATCTGTTTTAGCTAAACATCCTTTAGCTTTTGCATAAGAGCGGACTTTATTAGGATGAACTGTATTAAAAGCTAGTTGATTTGATTTTAGAAACTGTTTGAATTTATGCTCGTAACCACCCGTAGGTTCGTACAACAATCACTTCTCTTAATTCTTTGTAATATTGGATAATAAAAGAAAGAAAATCAGTAAAACCACTCTCAGATTACTAACTTCCAAAGCTTTATCTACAATAGGTAAGTAAAGATAAAGTGATGCCTACAACACCAATATAAGTTGCCATAAAACCAGTTTGTATAGTATATTTTGCAATGGAATATGCTACTTCATACGCAAGGTAAACCTTTCGGCATCCGTTCGTAGCACCTGAGAGTGGGTCTTTCCTCGGGGTCGAACTCTATGCTTCAAATATGGATACAGTTTACCCACTCTTGCCTAAATATCACTGATCACATCATACCTATTCTGGCAACTTTATTGCATGTACTTTGGATTAGAGAGAGGTAAGATGTGCTATTGAGTTGAGATAGCGAATATCGTGGATACCGTATGTAAGACTTATTGCAAAAAACATAACTGAGGAATCTGCATGAAAATTGGTATTACAGAACTATTCATTTTTGTCGATGATTTTTGTAAAACAGTAGATGTGTGGCTAAAGAAGAGATTATTAGCAGACAAAGTGTATCGAAAGCCAACTAGGACTCTGGAGCTAGGCCTTCTGAGGTTATGGCAATTGAGCTACTCTATCAGCACAATCTCCATGTAAAAACTTTAAATATTTTTATCACAGTTATCTTCAACTTTACAAAAAAGATTCTTCTACTTTGCCTTCATATGAAAGATTTTTCAACCCGAAGTATGGATAAGATTACAAGATAATAGTGGTTGAGATAGTGGGTTTATAGGGAGATAATTGGTATGAAATCAAGCAAGCCATAAGATTACAAAAAGCATTTTCTACGGATCTGAACGTAGAGTGCCATAGTCTTTGAAATTGCTTGAGTTTGTCGAAAATAGTTTCAACAATTGTACGTTTATAGAGCAAAAATTTATCTTGTAGGTTTTCATCTACGTTTGAGGAGCATAAAGAAAATATCGCCAAGATTAGGAGGAAGTAATTGTACCCAGATTACCTTTATTTCGTTTGCAAATTGGCACTTTACAATTCTGTATGATAACCAAGATCATCTAATATATGCTCCAAGCAGTCAATCTGCGTTGCATCTCCTTTTTCGCTCAGTGAACAGATTGTGTATTGGGAAGGTGGAGCTTGTTATGAAAAAATTGCTCCACATAGTTTATGCATTCGAAATATCTCAGTGTGCCCTCTGTACATTGCCTAATACATTGATTATGATTAAGGAGCTCGGTATGTATGAATGTAAACTTTGTGTTCGCTTCAATCGTATCGTTTATCCATCCTTTATCGTGCCAAGTTTGACAATGTCCTACTCCGACAAACGCTGTTCCTTTGCTATTAAGGTGGTCTTCAAATACGGTTTTAAACATCATCTCATCTCTTTTATTATATGCCTCGAGATGTTCTGCATCTTGAGAACCTTCTCTGAGAAGAGCTTTATAATCAATACCTTCCAGATTAAGGAATTTTATACTTTTTGTGGTATAACCCAATTTCTCCAACATGGGATGTAGTTCATTTTCCCAGTAATCAGCTATTTCTTTGTACTTAGCTCTCACAACTCCTAAATGTTCTTGAGTTTGTGATTTTGTGTATACATCAGTGCTTTCCCTACGTACACCTACTTCGCTAAAAAGCGTATTAAAGCCTCTTTCACTCATTTTCGGGAACAAATATTCGCCCAAAAATTTATGCATCAATAAATCTGCGTGTGTATGGCACACTACCAATCTTGTCATAACCATAATCTTTTTAATTTTTCAATAATCCTAAAATCTCTGATGTCTTAGACTAATACTAAGTTTAAGTCAAAATAAACTAATACTACGTCAGTAAGAAATTTCTTCCTGTTGGGGTTTGACACACCTACTACCTTAGGGTATGTTCCATATTGAAATTAACCAATTACGAGGTAAATACATGTCATCTACCGATACCCGTAACAACATTCTATATACTGAAGCATTAGAGCCGCATGCCAGGAATCCAAAGGGTGAAATCGCGATAGCGTTACAAAAACCGTTAAACAACCAAAGGGATCTAGCATTGGAGTAGTAATTTATTTTTCATGTTCTTCTTAAGCCTCGTAATGAGCAACGAATCTTGATCTAACAGCTGTGTTGCTAATTCTTCTGAGACATATCCTTTATCGCCAAGTAATTTCCCCTATAAGCCTTTTGCCATGGTCAAGACAAGCTTTCTGTCGTCAACATTACCAGGTGTAATTCTGATGGAAACAAATTCGCTTTTATCATTGAAAATTGTGTGTAATTTCAGAACATAAAACCAACCGGTGCTTTTTCTACTTTTTGCAGCAATTCCACGAAAAATATTATGTCTACTGCCGCGTAGATCCTTACATGTATCAAGTGGTGTAGAATCAATAAATTGGATACCAGAAACTTCTCCGGTAATGCATTGCAATAAGCAACATAATATAGGCAAAATACGCTACAATACGGCTACAAACCTATCATACAACAATAAATTTTTGAAATCTCTCCGGTGTTTTACATACACATAAAACAACTAAACTTACTCTCTTGGTAGCCTAATATTATAGTCACTATCTCACTAAGACTCATATGCCCACTCCTGCACATATGGCTTTTTTTATCTTTCTTTATATATTCCAATAAATGGGCTCTCCACCAGGGGACAAATCCTTTGCAAAAATCATCAACATAACATATTATTCCTGTAAAATCTATTTCCATATATTCCTTCTTTGTTACCCTTTATCGGCTCCTTTAAACAGATATCATATCTCCATCTTATCGCATTATATTATCCATTCTTTAGCCTTACTTCGGGTTAAAAAGA
>CAXOVX010000005.1:0-73812 GCA_964213345.1 Alphaproteobacteria bacterium
TAGGGTTAGATGTAATTGCAGAATCTACAGGACTTAGTATTGAGGACATAGAAAAATTAGGCTGAATTTGGTGAGAGAAAGTGCTAGGGGTAATAGTGGGTACTGTCAAGTTGACTTTTTAGGGAAGGTTTTTTTATAAAATCATCAAAAACGTCTTCTGTAAGCCAGATATATAGCGTTTGTAGCCTTGTGCACACTCAAGTGTTTCTATCCCCTCTAAGTCCATTTTTGATAATCCAAAGCTAACCCTTTCTGTTTTAGCAGAATAATTATTTGCAGCTATCTTGGATTTCTCTCTATCGCTTACTACAACAACGCTTACCCCTCTTTCACTTATTAGCTTAAGATTTTTCTCGTAATTAAAATTATTTCCATTACAAAATTATATTCAATGTATGCCTATTGTCAACTGCCATAACTTAAGCTCCAATCCACGACTAACCTTAAGCTCTTCCTGAATTTTATTATTATAGCTCAAACTTCCTTTAAGTTCTTGTTTTTGCTCTAATTTAAGGCTTTTAATATTAATATGTTTTGCATTTTGTATTAATTTCATAGCTTTTTCTTTGCTTGATTGTTTTAGGACTTCATCCATATCTTTAGTTCCGCTTAAGAGCGTTACTTGTTTAAGATCTAGCTTAGGATTATAGCTTGATATCAGTAATGCCACATTCTTGGTTGCTTTTATCCCAGCAACATCATTATCAAGGCATAACTTAATTGCCTTTACTTTTAGTTTATCAAGTAAATCTAATTGTCCAACAGTTATACCACTTCCTCCCAGTGCTATAACATTTTCTATTCCCTTGGCTTTTGCATTTTATGAATCAAATATTCCTTCTACAATAATAAGCAGCTTATTTTTATTGATTTCATGTATACCAAACAAGGTAGAGCCTATTGCAAGACCTTTTATATACATTACTTACCTAACTTATTATTTCCAGCTTCATTATTGTTAATGTTTCTTGCCAACTAACCCTATGATTTCACCTCTTTCGTCACGGTAAGGCACAACCAATTTATGGGTGTACCCAATAACACCAAGTGCTTTGTTCACTTCTTTAATTTGTTCTTGGGTTACACCTTGTACTTTCAAGTAATTGTTTAGGTCTTTCTTATTAGGTACATAATTACTTAACCAGCACACATTTTGGCTATCTCGCTTAAGGTATAGCCTCTGTTATTTGTTAGATATTTCGTAACTTGGTTGTTTGCAACGTTAATCTTGTCTAACGAATACTGATATACCTTTTCCCATATTTGGGGTTCTATAGTTGGCTTTGATATAATTTTATTTACTTCAAAATCCTCTGGAAGTCTCCTTTCTTTTAAAACTGATATATGTTTCTCAAAGCCATTTTAAAGCCCAGATACAGTTGCTATATATTCAAATATCTTAGCTTTAAGTGATATGCTCAAATCTAGCAATTGTTTGGTTGCCTCTAATATAATCTACAAGCATTCCTAGATTGTTTTCATAAGTATACACTTTACCCTTTCGTCCGCAGCTACCGTCTAATTTATACCCAGCAGTAGATACATAAGCATTACCCTTCTTTATAAAACCAAATTCAGATAATACTTGAGGTATGTTATCATACAGTGCTTGATAAAGCTCTTTTGTTGTAAGCTTATCCTCTATTTTACATGAATTCTCTCTAGATATAAAACATCTGTCAGCTTTGTTTAGGAATAATTGGGCTTTCCTATAATCTTGATCCTTAAAGTATTCTTCAGTTCTAGCCCCAATCCACTCAAATTTATCAACAGCTCTAATCTGCTCTTTATTATTTACTATTTCCCCAAAAAGCCTTACATCTTGATCTGGTTTAATACCTTCTTTTTTTACTGACTCCGGTATATAGGCATTCCTATAATCGCTTCCTCCAAATATACTATATGTTTTCTTACCAATAACTAAGTCTCCTAAATAACGTGAAGATGTAGAGCTTTTATTGGGGTCTAAAGCAAACATTACTTCTGAGCACTTGAGTTCTTGCTTAACAAGATTAGCAACTTCAGATACAAGCTCACCTTTTTCTAAATAATCTAAGTTATCTTTAACATTAGTTTTCAAAGCATCTAATAATTACGTCTAGCAGCATATTCATGACTACTTTTAATATAATCCAAACTTAAACCTTTAAGACGTTCTCTTTTGAAGGTGTTAACTAGCTTACCGAAGTTCTTAAATTTATCATTTGACCAGTATAAATCTACAACTTCTCTATGACGACTGAGTGCAACATAAGCCACGTGCCTGTTAAATAGCTCTGATGCCAACACAAATGTTCTATCTACAGTGATACCTTGTGCTTTATGGATAGTAGCAGCATATCCGTAATCTATCTTATCATAATCTCTGACATAAAAAATAGCTTCCCTACCATTCCCTTACTCTACCCTCAATTCAAAGCCTTGCATTGTTTTAATTGTACCAAGAGTACCATTCTTTACCCCCTAAATCTTTGTTGTTCTCTAGAAAATATATCTTATCACCAACAGCAAACTCTCTTTTTCCACGTTCTGTTTCAAATATTCGTCCTCCAGTCAATTCACCATAATGTTTTTAAGTCTCTGGCCTTCCCATTTAACTCTCGTACCTCAGCTCTTCTAAATGCTAGCGTAATGCTGCTTTTGTTCTCATATTCTAAGCTTAACTCATGCTAATCTCGCACCATTGTTTGGATAGCGTATCTTTGCGTTTGAAGCTCATGGACCATATCGTGTTTTTGATATTCCACCAAAGCATCATGAGTTGCCCCAATAGCCAAGCTTTTAGTAGCTTCTTTTTGCCACAGTTCTTTTTGACATCTTACCTCACTTAACTCAACATGCCCTATCCTCTCTACTATACCTCTAAAAGCAGCTCCAGCTTGAATTGCTTGTAGTTGCTCTGGATCACCAATTAATACTACTTTACTCTCTGCTAAGGCTGCTTCATCAATAATATGCCCCAAATCTCGACTCCCAAGCATACCAGCTTCATCAATGACAATGATATCACGGTTTGTCAGTTTCTCTCCATCATTATTCCAGTTGGTAATTACTATTTGCAACTGTATAGCTTTTTATGCCAGAGCTTGCCTCTAAGTTCTCAGCAGCAATACCAGATAAAGTCATACCAATTACTCTATATCCTTCCCCTTCCCACATTTCCCTTGCGGCACCTAGCATATAACTTTTACCACTACCAGCATATCCTACAACACAAGCTATTTCCCTATCTCCAGTAATATGTCGAAATGCTTCTGCTTGATTATCTGTTAAACAATATTGTAAACCCTTCTTCTCACGTTCCTCAAAATTGATTTGATGCGAGCCTTACTACCCAAACTCTCAGCTTGCCTTAGCATCTTATATTCAAGATCAAGCATACTTTTAGAAGTAAAACGTTCCCTGCCTTTTTCATCAACCCCCAACCTTACTATTTCTGTACATGCCTTCTCTCATTTGTCTTGCATCTACCGTATGTGTATTGACGAACCTAGCCAGATCCTCATGAGTAAAAGTAGACTGACTTTGTGTTAAAGCCTCTATTGCTATAATTGGGTTTAATTGGGTTTTGTAATATTTTTTCTCCATTTTTTCTTGCTATTTCTCCATGTTCTAGCACTTTATCAGAAAAACGTTCTCTGCCGTTTTTAGGACCAATCTTGTTTTGAGGCTCTAGACTATACCACGGTCTAAATTACTTCTGTGATCGACACTTATATCAAAGCCTGCTAGCACTAAGTGTTTATTAGTGGTATTAGCCCAAGCCTCTCTCCATTCATATAAAAGCACCTTTTTATTCCATGCCACCACCTTCATCCCAAAACCGTCCTTGTTTACCTCACGCATATTGTAAGCATGACATGGACATGAGGCTGTTCATCCCCATGCCCTTTATGTAAACAAACATCAGCTATCATACCTTTATCTACAAAATGCTTTTTAACAAACTCTTTTGTCAGTTCTATATTTTGTTCTTTTGAGAGCTCTTTAGGTAAAGCCAGATTTATTTCTCTAGCTAATTGCGAGTCTTTCCTTTTCTCGTTTTGCTCTACAAAATTCCACAATTTTGCTCTGTTTTGCACCCATTCTGGAGCTCTACCAGGTAAATTAAGGAGGACTTATGCAAATCGTTATAAAAAGTAAAAGGATTGATCCAACAGGCATGGATGTAGCTAGCCTTGTTACCGCTATCAACAATAAATATTATAAACAGGCAATATATTGGGGTAAAGAGGGCTGTAAAGAGAAAGCTGAGCAATCTGTACAAAATAAATCAGCTTTTACTTCAGTTCTTTGTAAAGTTAGAGATAACTGTGATAAAAATATTTAAAGTTTTTACATGGAGATTGCTGATAGAGTAGCTCAATTGCCATAACCTCAGATAGGCCTAGTTCTGGAGTCCTAGTTGGCTTTCGATACACTTCGTCTGCTAATAATCTCTTCTTTAGCCACATATCTACTGCTTTACAAAAATCATCGACAAAAATGAGTAGTTCTATAGTATCTTTTTTCACGCGGATTCCTCAGTTATGTTTTTTGCAATAAGTCTTACATACGGTATCCGCTATCTCAACTCAATAGCCTATCTTCTCTCACTCTAATCCATAGTTGGGGTTAATAAATAAAATAGTGCTTGACTAAACATTTAGTTACATGAACACTCATACTTGTATCATAGGTTATGGGTTGGTAGTAATAGATATGCAAGAAATCTCAAATAATAAATCAAATAACGAAGCCAAGCTACAGGTGACTAGTGTTGGTCAATACATTAAATCATTAAATTTTCAGCACAAAAAGAGCCGTGCTGAGCTATCAAAGTTGGAGAAGATAGAACAGCAGTTAGAGTTTAAGGTCGCACCTCGTGTTGAAAAGGTACATGGTCCAGAAGGTACGGTTGGTACGGAGTATGAAGTGGTATTGGGTATCGGAGTCACATCAACCCTGAAGGAAAGCAATGAAGAGTTATTTGAGGTGAGCCTGGAGTATGCTGGAATTTTCAGATTAGATGGGGACATCACTGAACAACAAAAAGAGGAATTTTTGATGGTGCATGGTTCATCACTAATCTTTCCATTTGCACGTAGCGAAATAGCAGAGGTGACGTTAAAGAGTGGTGTCACACCAGTGATGATTGATCCCGTGGATTTCGGGAAAATATATGAAATGTATCAACAACAGAAGAAATAATAGAAAAGAGGTTTTTTATGTTTGAGTTTAGAGTCGATCCCAATCCTAACACAGGAAGCAGTTAGCATGCTCCTACGATAGCAGCTTTAATAAATAGTGGGTTTGTTATTTCATGGGTAGGTCAGAAAGTATATGCGCAAAGATATGAATCAACGGGAACATCTTATAGCAATACTGCTGGCTCTCAGGTTGCGGTTGGTACTTCTAATAATGTTGGAACATACGACCATCCTTTGGTGGCAAGGCCCTAACTAACAATGGTTTTGTTGTTACATGGGCTACTACGGCACAAAATGGTGATTCATCCGAGAGTAATATTTATGCGAGTACCATTGTATCTAAGGCCAATACTTGCCACAGCCGGTCTATGTGCTGCAAAACATATCGCTGGTCTGCGCAAAATTAGCTATGAAGAATTTGCGCACGCCACAACACAAAATTTTCTCCGATTATTTAATAAAGTTGTAATTTAGATTACAATATCAAAAATTAATTTAAAATATATATTTACATAAAGAAAAATATGGGTCTATCCTGGTGTGGACGTGGTTGCTTCTTTTTTTTACAAAACGGGAATGGTTGTTCGTTATGCTAAGCCCCGTTTTGAAATGGGCACTAGGAGCGCAATGGTGAGGGCGGGGGAGTGTGGTGGTACTACGTGACTGAGCCTGGATTCCGCAGCGCAACAACGTGAGCGTTCAGAAGGGGGGTTGTTCGTCAGTGGGCTGAGAGATTTAGGTAGTTATCACATAATATGGGGGAAGTAGATGGCAGAATTTAGGATAAACGATAATACTGCAGGGGATCAAAGATGTCCGGCGGCAGCTCCTGGTAAGGATGCTGGCTTTATCGTGGCATGGGGTAGTTCGGGTGGTACTGGAGATGTAGGATGGGATGTGTATGCGCGTAGGTTTGATGCAAGCGGAGGTGCGCTAGCTCCTTCGTTTAGAGTAAACGATCAGACTAGTGGATATCAGGGTTATTTCAGTCCAAAAATAGCATCATTTGCTGATGGTAGTTTTGCCGTAACATGGTGGAGCTTTGGTAATAGTATGGATACTGGATCAGACGTATGGTCTCGCGTCTTTGATGCAAATGGTAGTCCATTAGCTTTATCATTTAAAGTTAATGATGTAGTGGGTGGAGATCAAGATTGGTCTAAGATAGTATCGTTAAAAAATGGTGATTTCGTTGTAACGTGGGGAAGCTCCGATGCTACTAAAGATGTCGAGGGCGAATATATATGCGCGTGTGTTTCATGCCAATGGAAATCCGCTGGCTTCTTCGTTTAAAGTGAACGATAAAATAGACGGGAATCAATTAGCTCCTAATATAGCCTCACTAAGTAACGGTGGATTCGTTATAATGTGGAGAAGTACCAGTTCAGTAGATGTTGGGGAAGATGTATATGCCCGTATGTTTGATGAAATTGGTAATCCGTCAGCTCTATCGTTTAAAGTTAATAGTGATGATACAACAGGGAGTCAAAGAAATGGCGGCGTGGCCCCATTAAATAATGGTGGTTTTGTTATAACATGGGAAAGTTGGTATGGTACTAGAGATATCGGAGTAACGGATATATACGCTCGTGTATTTGGTGCAACCAGTAATCCAGTAGGTGTGTCATTTAAAGTTAACGATAAAACAGAAGGTTCTCAATATGGACCAGAAATAGCTTCGTTGAAGAATGGTGGGTTTGTTATAACATGGTATAGTTCTGGTGTAACTGGAGATGTTGGGTGGGAGACATATGCACGTAAATATGATGCAACCAATAATCTCAGTAGATGTGTCATTTAGAGTTAATGAATATACATATGGAGATCAGCAAAATCCTACAATCTCCCCATTGAGTGATGGGGGATTCGTTATAACATGGGATAGTAGTGGTCAAGATGGTTCTGGGCTCGGAGTTTATGGAAAAATATTTGCGTATAGTAGTGGTGGTCCAACAACACTTGATTTACGGAGCGAAATCATAGGTGTTACTGCGGATTTAATAACACATACCAGTACTGGTAAAATAAAGACCATCTCTGATTCTGTTATAAACGTTATTGGCTCTAATTACAATGATATATTGACTGGAAACAGCAGGACAAATGATATCAAAGGTATGGCAGGCAATGACGTCATAAAGTATAATGGTGGTACAGGAGTATTTGATGGTGGAGATGATACAGACACGATTTCTTATGAATCTCTGTCTACAGATATAATGGGAAATATGGGTCTTAAGATACAGCTATTTTGTAGTAATCCGCAGGATAATTCGCAGGGTAGTGCGTGGACCTCATGGACTTCGGGTGCAACTAGGCCGAAGATAACCCATACACTAAGGTATTTTGAAAAAGTAGTTGGTACATCACAGAATGATGATATTGAGGGTAATCAGTATACTCAAGAAATCAAGGGCATGGCGGGTGATGATGTCATAAGATACCGCGGTGGTGCAGGAGTGTTTGATGGGGGAGATGGTATAGACACGATTTCTTATGAATTTCTGTCTACAGATATAATGGGGAATGTGGGTCTTAAGATACAGCTATTTTGTAGTAATCCGCAGGATAATTCGCAGGGTAGTTGTAGTAATCCGCAGGATAATTCGCAGGGTAGTGCGTGGACCTCATGGACTTCGGGTGCAACTAGGCCGAAGATAACCCATACACTAAGGTATTTTGAAAAAGTAGTTGGTACATCACAGAATGATGATATTGAGGGTAATCAGTATACTCAAGAAATACGGGGTATGGCAGGTGATGATGTCATAAGATACCGCGGTGGACAAGGGGTGTTTGATGGGAGAAATGGCACATACCCAATTCTTGGTGATACAGATACAATTTCTTATGAATCTATTACATCCGCTGGTGTTACAGTAAAATTGTTTGAAAATTGGGGGATGAAAAAAGATGACCAAAATTCCGTTCATACTATTCGAAATTTCGAAAAAATAATTGGGTCTAAGTTTGGCGATACGTTAATTGGAGATGCAAACGCAAACACCATACAAGGCGGTGATGGCGATGACACACTTGATGGGAAAGGTGGAGATGATACGCTGAAAGGTGAAGCAGGAGCAGATACGTTTGTTATTGGTTCAGAGAGTGGTACTGTTACAATCACGGATTTTTCTGCCGCTGATAGTGACAGGATTGACTTAACACAGCTAGGTACCAAACCATCCTCAGTTGATGCACTGAAAAAACTCATTACTGGTGTATGTGTTTCAGGAGGAGCCTTTCAGTATAGTCATATAGAAATAGCTGGTAAAACCATCATCTTAGAAGGTATATGCAAAGACTACATAAAGGGAAATTGGTTTATACCGGAGATTCCTGCTGGAGGTGGTTCCAACCTTGCCACGTCTTCGTGCAATGAGATGGTGGTTGGCGGAATTAGCCCGTATGAATATGCTCGTTTCAGCAACATGGTGTATTACTACTTACATCCCAATGTGCTATCTGAGAATACAATACCACAAGGATGGAGTGCGTCAGGGGAAAGCAATATAAAATATAAAGTGCCGTTTTGGGCAACTGGTGTGAGTGATTCAACACTTGTAGATGCTGTGGCTTTTGCAAAAGATACAAGTATGGTGATTGCTTTCCTTAAAAATATGCCTGGAACTGATAATAGTAAGGATATATATGGTAATGTGATAGAAATGAATCATTACAGAGAGGCGGCGGTGTCCTTCACGAAAAAAGCTGTTAATAAATATCTTGCAGACACTATAGGTACAACAATAGGCTCGGCAGATGATAACATCCTACCTGATGATAAGGTGTTATCAATATCCTTTACTGGAGAAGGTATAGGTGGAGATATTGCTATACTGTGCTCAGCAGTATTCTTACGTCCATCTGTGGTGTTCAATACTCTAGGAACTGTAGACGTAATGCGTGCATCATCTGATTACTACTCAAAGAGTTCACTAAATTATGTCAAGGAGCATTCCATAATTTTCAACACAGCTCCGAATGACGGAAATACTAAATTTTACGCAAATGAGTATCGACCTAAAGAGTATAGGCTATATCTGCCATTTACTGAAGATGCATGGGGGAAAGGACCACAACCAGAGCCATGGCTATATCAGAGTGATTATACACTACAGCAGCACAATTTGCAGTCAATGGTAGGATTATTCAATAAAGATACTGGGTGTCCCAAAGTTTATGGTAATCCAGTAGTTGCTAAATATGCCGCCCTAGAGAAAAAATATGAAAATTACGATAATTACGCTTCGTTCAAGTGCAATCCCCATTATTGGATGCTTTATTATGCAAAAGTGGATGCATTGGCATGGGAAGTTGTAGCTAAAAGAGTAGTTATTTCTGCAATGAAGGTTTTACTAGAGGTTGGTGTAACAACCGGAATGAATGCGGCAATACCTGGGTCAGGAGTACTTGGACCTTCTGTAGCTGCGGTCATTAATTCTTTAGTTTTTGATTCACGAAAATATTTTAATACTGATTCACCGTGTTTTAATCATCGATTAGCTTTAAAAAGTGATGATAGCGGCAATATTGTATGGGGTAGCATGCTTAATACTCAAAATATAATTAATAGCGGTAGTGGTAATGATAAATTCATACTTTATGGACAGAATTACCATATTATTGATTCAGGGGGAGATGACATTTACAAATTTGCTTCCTATGAGGTTATCTCTAAGTGCAATGGGGTACCCTTTGATAAAATGATTGTTGCAGGTAGTATAGGGAAAAATACCATAGAAGATTCCAGCGGAAATAATAAGTTGTATTTTGGTATTAGTAACGATGATTATGGTGTGTTGAGTGAGACTTCTAGAGAAAACATAGCGTTGTTGGATTCTCACCAGATAACTGGGGTAGCTTTAAGGACTTCTTACTCTTACCACTCATCTGGTGTAGTTTATGTATTGCTTATTGGCGTTGATCAAGCGGCGCGGAAGTATATGCTTGTTCGTGATGGAGGCGACTTAATTGTTTTAAGGGATTCCTCCTTTATACAATCACAGGACGTAAATGAGCTTGATGATTATGTAAGATTGAAAAATTTCAAGTGGGGTGACTTTGGGATTACAGAAAGTAGTGATGCTGATGTGTACATTGGTACAGAAGGAGATGATACTATTGATGTTGGTGCAGTTTGCAGAGATGATAATGCATGCATAATAATACCTCAAGGCGGCCACGATACCGTGCTGTGGGCAGCTGATAAGATGGCAAGCTATTTTAAAGATGTTGTAAAGGGCATTGGGAAATTCACTATACCTGCACTAGGTATAGCAAGTGGTACTGTCACGTTTATATGCGGTCAAGTGGTGGGGATCGCCGCAAAATGTCTTGCAATAAAGGCAAAGGAGGCAGGAGCGATAGAATGGGTTCAAGCCTTTGCTAGTAAATTAAAATTTTCTATTACTGGAGTGGGAGGTAGGAGATTAGAGGATAATACGGAGAATTATGGGCGGTCTTTAAGCGATGAAAATACTACTGATGCTGTGAAAATTATAGGATTTGGACTGTTGGACTCGATAGATCTGAGTAGCTTTTCTAATAAGACGAATATTACCACGAATATTACCACAAAAGATGGTGTAAGCAGGGTAAGCATAAGTGGATATGGAGCCTTCACAATTACACACTATGGTTACGATCCAATTCTAGGTTCCCCCATGGAACTAAATTTAAACAGTAGTGGGTATATTGGCACTGCAGTTAACGGAAGTTATTTCTCCAGTGCATTCAAAGGGGAAGTAGCCAATACTGACGCAAATTGGTGGACGTTGGGAAAGATACTGGGTGTTGTTTCAGGGGGAGTGGGAGCATTAGTGATTGCAGGGTTAGGTGTATTCTTTGCTCATAAATATCATGTATGTTGTTTCAAAGTGGCGGTGGTGGCGGTAGTCGCAGCAACAACTGCACGTGCCGAAGGCAAAGTCATTTCGCATAATGATGTAGATGATGGCTCTTATATGCTGCATCATCAGTATGATGATCATCCCCTAGGGGATCATCAAAATCATGAAGATGTGGGAGTGCATCATTAAGTTATATCGTCGAGACAAATAGAGGGATGGGGTGGCACGCCCCTTCCCTGTCCGGCGTAGGCTCCTTTTGCATAGGATCAAATTTTAGCTGGTGTGCTTGGTACGTGTGGTGCGTTGATGTAGCATAGGCCTGGCTTTTCTATTTCGTTTTGTAAATTTTGTATTACTTTGTGTTTTCCATTATTTGCACATTCTATCCTAATTTCACAAGTTATAAAGGAAAGAGGTAATCCTGCTAATGTATTAGTAATAGTGGTATAATCCACAAGCATGAGTGATATCCAATTTGCATGCGGCAAATATGCCGTCCTCATGGCCGAGGTGATTATGCGCATCGTATGTATGACCACTAACCCCCTCGGCTACTAAAGGCATAACTAAAAAATTATAATACTCGATATAAGATTAGTAGTCTGAAACGTTTCCTACAATCCTATATTTTTAGCTATAATCTTGAATCAAATATTCCATGCTTTACTCCAGCCAAACGCCTACTCTTCCGTATTAAGATAGGGTACGTTATTACAAATTTTATATTTTTGTATCGTGTCATTTAAATATCAACCCAACTCCCTCTCTTACTTCTTCTTTAGCTATACAAGTGGTCTAATGAATAAATTTTAGGCAAAAACATACAAAATAGTTCCTGTGCTAATACTAATTTATGGATAACTCCAGCTCACAATCTCTCCCCTACACTCAAAAAAACTGAAACCCCATCTTGCAACAGTTTCTTTCTGTATGCAATCACGATTCTACCACCTTTTTACCACTAGATTGCAAAGTAGTGAAATTTTATTTAATTCGATAAGTCTTAAAAAAGAAGTACTAGTTTAGTAAAAAAAAGTATAGTTAGAATGAAATGGAAAAAATAATGCTTAATAAATACGGATTAATTGTATCGGGTCAAGTTATGCATAGGAGTCAAGTTTTTGGCATGGTAATATGAATAATTTACTTTATCAGCAAAAATCTTTAAAAACACTGGAAGGTAAATTTTTGATAGCTTCCCCCCATTTAGATGATGCATATTTTGGGCGTTCTATTATCTATATTTGTGCTCATGATGAAAGTGGTGCTATAGGTATAATTATTAATCAACAGATAGGAAATGTTGCACCGGAGGATTTACTTAAGAATTATACCCCTCCGCAGGTCCCAAAGTTAAATATAGGCAATAAAAAAATTCCCGTACTTTTTGGAGGCCCCATAAATACCGAGATAGTAGTTGCATTGAGTATTACAAAACAGCAAGAATTGTCGTTTACACGACATCAAAAAGTTAATTTACACGTAGACATGAGCCGATTTTTAAAAGAATTTGTGGCAGGTAAAACTAAACCATCAAAATTTATACTAGTCAGGGGAGTTAGTGCTTGGGATAGTGCGCAATTAGAAGGCGAAATAGCAGAAAATAGTTGGTTTATAGTAAATCCTTCAATAGATTTGCTATTTTCTCAACGTATAAAACATAAATGGGATTACATAATGAAAGAGTTAGGTATTTTGGATTTTAACTATTTAGTACATTACTCGGGAAGCGCATAGTTAATGCAACTTCATAAGCTCTTCTGGGTTGCAAAAAGCTGTTATGGAGTCTTTAATTGCTAAACTAGTGGTGGAAGTTGTATTATGAACTGAGTATTATTTTGCTAGACAATTTTGTATTTTTTATTTAGTCTGATCTCCCGTAGCGTTGGTGGTGTTTTTGTGCTGCTGATGTGGCTGTGGATAGGTTGAGTGTTGGAATAGTGTATGTCGTGATGTCTGAACTTGGGGCCTTAGTTCAGGGGTTAGAACGCACCGCTCATAACGGTGTTGTCGCAGGTTCAAATCCTGCAGGCCCCACCATGTTGGTTTCTGGTATTGAGCTTACGTTAAGGTAGAGTTTTGCTTTGTTGTGTATTTGTAGTGATGGGCCATTCCTGGTTTTGTTATTAAATTTTCTCAATGATTGTTATGCAGACGGATGCGGCAATTACTATTAGCGTAGATGCAATGGGGGGATCGGGGGCTCCTAGGGTTGTTATTGAGGCTATACGAAATATAATTTATGAAAACAATAACATATCGTTCATTATCTTCGGAGATAGAGATGTTGTACCTGATTTACTCCAATCTTACGGTATCCCTGTGCAAAGATGCGATTTTGTACCCACACAAGCAGTGATATCGGATGATGAAAAGCCCGTAAGTGCTCTACGCAACGGCAAGCACTCTAGTATGCGTAAAGCGATAGAAGCAGTGCAACATAAAGTTGCACATGCATGTGTATCCGCCGGTAATACGGGAGCTTTAATGATAATGGCTAAAATGGTTTTAGGTAGCCTTTCACACATAAAGAGGCCGGCTATAGTGGGTAGTGTACCAAATGTACGTGGACGAAGCATAATGCTCGATTTAGGTGCAAATACCGAATGTAACGAGACGATGTTGTTTCAGTTTGCATTAATGGGAGCTTGCTTTGCTAAAAGCATCTTGAAGTTAGAGAATCCCAGTATAGGGCTTTTAAATATAGGAATAGAAGAAGTAAAGGGCAGAGAAATAGAACAAAAAACATATAATTTATTAAAGGAGTCTGGGCTGAATTTTATGGGGTATCTGGAGGGACATGATATTACAGCAGGTAATGTAGATGTAATAGTCACAGATGGATTCACTGGTAATATAGCTTTGAAAGCGCTAGAAGGTACAACCCATGCCATATTTGAACTTTTTCGAAACGCATACCTGAATTCTGGGTTAGTTGCGAAATTAGGAGCACTATTACTAAAAAATAGCCTCAAAAAACAATTCGCGAAGGTGATGCCTGAAGTAAATAATGGTGCCATGTTTGGCGGCGTAAATGGCATAGTTGTAAAAAGTCACGGTAGCTCTAACGCAGTTGGTATGGCAAATGCAATAAAGGTAGCTGCAACACTTGCAAGACATGATATAAATAACTTAATTATACATGAGCTTAAATCGTTTGAAGCCAAAGGTATTGGGCTAGATATAGTAAGTAAGATAAAGCATACTTCTGCAAAATTTTTGGGAATAAATTTAGATGGTTAAATCGCTGATCATAGGTACAGGCTCATACCTTCCAGTACATACGCTGTCCAATGATGATTTAGCTAAGACTGTGGATACAAATGATCAATGGATATATCAACGCACAGGTATAAAAAATCGGCACATAGCAGCTGAAACTGAATTAACCTCTGATTTGGCCACACATGCGCTAAATAATGCTATTATTAGTGCTGGAATTTCAGCAGATGATCTAGATGCAATTGTATTAGCCACAACAACACCCGACCTAATTTTCCCTGCTACTGGTGTAAAAGTACAGCACAATATAGGGATGAAGCATGGATTTGCGTTCGATGTGCAGGCTGTTTGTTCTGGGTTTATATATGCCTTGTATCTTGCCAATATCATGATTATATCAGGTAATGTAAAAAAAGTAGCGGTGGTGGGAGCAGAAATAATGTCTCGTATTGTAAACTGGAAAGATCGTTCTACATGTGTGTTATTTGGCGATGGAGCTGGGGCTGTAATACTTTCTGCTGCTACTAATTTAGAGAGAAGAGGTATATTAGATGCAAAGTTGTACTCAGATGGTAGTTTGACAGATATATTAAAAGTAAATGGTGGTATTGCTAAAGGAAATTTAAATGCAAAAATAGAGATGAAAGGTGGAGAAGTTTTTAAACGTGCGGTGGAGAGGATGAGTGCAATGGTAGTAGATTTAGCGCATAGTCATGGGTACATTTTAGCAGATCTAGATTGGATACTGCCACACCAGGCTAGTAGCAGGATATTGGATGCTATGGCGGAAAAATTGAAGATACCACTGCGTAAAGTAATGTCTACAATATGCAATCACGCTAATACTGGTGCTGCCACCATTCCATTGACTTTGGATCATTATGTAAAAACGGGACAAGTGAAAGACGGCGATCTTATCGCTCTAACCGCTGTAGGCGGCGGATTAACCGCTGCTTGTGCTTTATTGAAGTTGTAACAGTGTAGTATCAAACCTAAATTATGGACAAGGAATTTTTTAGGTACACAATGAATATATCTATCTTGTAGATTGTATGGGCGCTTGTATTATATGCCTTATCCACAATTTGGGCACACAACAACAATCAAGCCGACGGTCGAGCTTTGCATAATTTGTGTGTGCACTCTCCAAAAGTCCCTTGGTGTGCAAGGCTGTGAATGTCATGTAAAAAATGTGGTTGTAGTCAAATGAAAAAGGATTGTAAACATATTTATATAATATGTTGGGGTTCTATTAGGGTAGCTAAGATGGGAAGGTCGGATATAGATTATTTTAATAAAAGGTTTAAAAATGATTGAAGATAAGGATTGGATCATTCCAGAATTATTAATAAAGTTTAAGGTGCTGAAAGTAAGGCACGATCCTTGTGCCGAATCGACGTGGATCATTCAATATAAAAATTGCGAATCGTTTACGGCTGATGAAAAAGCTTTCGATACAATTGAAGTAGATGAGCAACTTGTAGATCAAGAAATAGAAGCACAAATTGATCTAAGTGTTGAGGAGATTTTACCAACAACAAAAAAAGAAAAAACTTATCACGTGGTGGAGGTTGGATTATTGTTACCGGTATTTATGAGGATATAATATTATCCGAGAGTAGCGGTGAAATTTATCATTACTATAAATTAAATTCAGTTTTTCCTTTAAAGATAACCGAAATACCGCCAGAAGCTAAGATTGGTGACTGGATAACTGTAGAGGGTGAGGCTACATTACGACTACCAAGATACAAAAAATAGAGATGTAACAAAGGTGTCGTAATTGACGCGCAGCTACAACCCCTCTGGACAAGCAAAGCAGTGTTGATGAAATGGCAAGGCAAGCTATTACCCATGATAAGAAAGGTATATGTCAGAATCTGCAAGAAAGATTGAGCAAATTTGATGCTAGATGGAGTGATGAGCCAAGGAATAAGTACGGCAAAACTATAGGTGAGTTGGGTAAAACATTGGATAAAGGCTATATCTACGGCAAAGCTATATTTAGTGCTTATACGCTTCTTGGAGAAGAAAAATTTGCTCAATATTTTCCACAAACCTATTTGCCAGATTAACGCTGGTATAGCAAGGGTTGTGCAAGATGTGAGAGATATTGTGCATCTGGCATATAGCAAGGATTTTAGAGAGATAACACTTAAACGAATTGAAGATGGAGAAGTATAGAGAAGGGGTATGTAGGATGGTAGGCATTAGGAAGCGGTATTTTACTGGGAAAGCCTGAAGAAAGAAAATGGTGATGTAAGTTCCTAAAAAAAATGGCAATAAGCCAACTAAAGCAAATCATGAATAGTTGATGCAAATTATTATAGGAAATCCGAATTTGACACAGAAAGAAATAGGTGCGATGGTTGGAATGACTGCAACTGGCATATGTTGCGTCTTTCAAAGGGTAGGGGCTGTTTTCAAAAAAAAGAACGCTTTACAAAGAAGCAGACCCCGAGACAAAAGAAGAGTTTTTAGAGAAAATATCATCAATATCTCAAGATAATTTGGTATATATTGACGAAAGTGGAATACAGAAATATCTTTATAAAGAGCGTGGATATGCGAAAAAAGGGCAAGGAATATACGATTTTATCTCAGGTAGAATATTCGAAGGAGAACTTTATAGCTAGATTATAGCAGCAATGTACTACAAACCCAACTATGGATTAGAACAGAAAAAGAGATAGAAGGTTTGGAAGATTTGAGGTATGCACAAAGAGAAGATAGAATATGTACTAGAGCATTCCAAACGGGGCAATGTCTGGTATGTTCAAGCTCGAATTGGCCCTTGAGTACTGCAAAAACAGTTTCTACGATTGAGTGCTTTCGAAGTAAAGTTTTTTCAAAAAGGGTATTAGCACATTTTTCATGCCCTTTTTTATCCCCGTAACTAATTTAAGTCCTCTACTGTATAATTCTTCAAAGAGCTTCTTTTTTATGTACCCTGTATCCACAAACAACAAGCCAGTTAGACGTTTTGTGATGGATGAAACTGGCACTCTACCCAACATTGCCAGGCGTCAATTTAATACCTTGAATCTCGCCTATTTCATTAATCACAACGTGTAATTTTAATCCAAGAAACCAGCCCTTACTGGGTTTATCTAGCTTTGCACAATATTTCGCGTAATTCTTTTCGGATGACAAATGGCTATGGATGTTGAATCTATGTAGGATAGCACACTGTTTTTCGCCTGATTACAATACCATTCAAGTATTCTTCTTCTTTTTAGTGTTAAAAATCTCTCATATGAAGGCAAAGTAGAAAAATCTATTTGAAGTTTCTACATGGAGATTGTTGCTAAAGCAGCTCAATTGTCATAACCTCAGATAGCCATATCTCTAGCGTTCTAGTCGGATTTCGATGCTCTTCGTCTGCTAACAATTTGTTCTTTAGCCATGCATCTATCGCTTTACAAAAATCGTCAACAAAAATGAATAGTTCTGATTTTTGTTGATGATTAATATCTCTTTTCATGCAGATACCTTATGTTGTCGTATCTTGTAAAAATCTTACATAAAATATCCAAAATATCCGCTGCCTCAACTCAATGGCATATCTTACCTCCCTCTAATCCATAGTTGAGGTTATAAGGAAACTTGCGATACAAAGTTTATTTTCGTCTGATGCCTGCTTTAAAACCTGATCAGACGGTCACCATGGATAATGCTAGCTTCCATAAATCACAAAATACAAGAAAAATGATAGAAGAGGCAAAATATCATCCGTTATCTTTACCTCCTTATTCATCAGATTAAAATCCAATCGAGAAATTTTGGGCCAATTTGGAGGCGTCAGTAGGTAAAATATTGAAAAAATACTCTTCTTTCTTTAGCAGATGCTGCGGACACTGCATTCAAAACCCAACCCATTTTCATTTTACTATATAATATCAAACGGACCATGAGGTGAAAAAAGCATTTTCTACGGATTAAATCTAGAGTGCCATAATCTCTGGAATCACTCGCATTTGCCAAATATAGTTTCGATAATGGTGCGTTTATAGAGCAAAAACTTATCTTGCAAGAGTAATAATTTATTTTTCCCATACGCGCCCATTTACCATACTCAATATGGGTTTTCTGCATCTACATTACCAGGGGTAATGTTCGTAGAAACAAGTTCGTTTTTGTCATCAAAAATTTACACTGTGTGTAATTTTTTTATTACTTAACACGAAGTAAGGCTAAGGAATGGATAATATAATTGCAATAAGATGGAGATATGATATCTGTTTAAAGAAGCCGATAAAGGGTAACAAAGAGGAAACATATGGAAATAGATTTTACAGGAATATATTGTTATGTTGATGATTTTTGCAAAGGATTTATAGTTTAGTTGGAAATACATTTATAAAAGGCAAGGACAAGGAAAGGAAAGGGGAGTGGGAAGTGCAATATGATCCTTAGTGAGATAGTGACTATAACTAAACTTACTCTATTAGGCTACCAAGAAAGTGAGTTTAGTTGTTTTATGTGTATGTAAAACACCGAAGAGATTTCGAAAATTTATTGTTGTATGATAGGTTTGTAGCCGTATTGAAGCGTATTTTGCCTATATTATGTTGCTTATTACAATGTATTACTGGAGAAGTTACTGGTATCCAATTTGTGGACTCTACACCACTTGAGATGTGCAAGGCTCACGTGGCACTAGACATAAGGTTTTTCGTGGAATTGCCGCAAAAAGTAGAACAAGCACCGGTTGGTTTTATGGCCTGAAATTACACACAATTTTCAATGATAAAAGCGAATTTGTTTCTATCAGAATTACACCTGGTAATGTTGACGACAGAAAGCCTGTCTTGACCATGGCAATAGGCTTATGGGGGAAATTATTTGGCTATAAAGGATATAATCTCAGAAGAATTAGCAACACATATATTGAATCAAGATTCGTTGCTCATTACGAGGCTTAAGAAGATCATGAAAAATAAATTATTACTCCTACAAAATAAGTTTTTGCTATATAAACGCAGTATTGTTAAAACTATTTTCGGCAAACTCAAGCAATTTCACAGACTATGGCACTCTACGTTCACATCCGTAGAAAATGCTTCCTGTAATCTTATCCATACTTCGGGTTTTACATTATCCTATACCTGTATTCACCTTGCAACAGTTCCATATTCGTAATAATGCTCAAAACAATAAAACTCACTCTCTTGATAGCCTAATATCATTATTTCACTAAAATCATATTTCCCTCCCTACTTCTAGTGACATCTACGTCATTGACTATAGTAGCGGATTCTGCAAGAGATCTTATTGCTCTTCTTCTCTAATTTGTGCAGAAGAATTTTTCAGATCTAGCCCCAAAGGTTCGTATCGCCCATCTTGCAAATGCATGTGCAAGAATTGCTCTGCCATTGCGTATAAAGATAATTTGTTTTGTGATTTTTGTAAATTTTGGATTCCATCAGGATATAAAACATATGCTATAGGTATATTATTCTTTTTCATTGCTTTTATTATTTGCTCAGACTCTGTTTGCATAGTTTTATTATTGGCTTCTTGCGCAATTAAAAGAGGTTTTTTAATGTTTCCAATGTAAGTAATGGGTGATTTTTGTAGCAGCATCTTCTTTTTCTCTTCAGTTTCTGCTCCACCAACAGATTTATTGAGTAGTGTAAAAGAACGTCCCCAATAAAATGACGTTGGTATATTTTCTAAAAATGTTACTAAATTCGCTGGCCCACCTACATTTATTCCGCAGGCAAAAACATCGGGAGCAAGTGTAAGGCCAGCCAAAGCTGCATACCCACCATATCCAGCGCCAAAAATAGCTATCTTATCTTTGAAAGCAATGCCTTTTTTTATGGCCCATTCAGTAGCATCTACCAGATCATTTTGCATCTTATTGCCCCATTCTCCATAACTTGCAGAGATAAAGTTTTTACCAAACCTTGTTGAGCCTCTGTAATTCACCTGTAGCACAACATACCCTCTATTAGCAAGCCACTGTGCTGTGGGATACCATCTAAACGCAACATTTTCGTGAGGCCCTCCATGTACCAGAAGCACCATTGGAGATGGTATTTTTGAAGATAGCTCTGTACCACTGTATTCAATATGTGGTGCTATATGATTTGGAATTGTAAGATAGCTTACTAAGTCTAGGCCATCACGTGCCCTTATTATTACTGGATACACCTGCGAGAACTTGTATTTTTCTAATGTTGGAATTGTGGACCCTATAGAATAAGCACTGTGCAATTCTCTATTGTATAAATAATATTTTTGGGGCATATCGATCCTGTTATATACTACTACCCAAAATTTATTATTTTGGCTTGTGCTTACAACAGCTGGCATGCCTTTATCTAAAGTAAACAATTTCTGAAAATCATCTTTGATTGAAGTATCAATTATATGCCACTGTGGCTCAAGATAGTCATCTTGTACAGCCAGCAATTTCCCTTGATAATTAGTCCAAATATCTCGTACATCAGTTTTTTGATTATGGTATACTGATGTTTTCTCATTTTTAGTTAGGTCGTATGTATACAAAGCTGCAGTGTTATTTTTACCTCTGGAGTCCTGCACATATATTTTATTGCTATCTTCAGTAAATCCCCAGATATTTGTGGTAAAATTATCTTCCACTGGAATTTCCATAAATGGTTCAATTTGCAATTTTGCATTTTTATCATGCGCAATTTCATCATAATTTGTGACCTTATATATGGTAGTTTTTCCACCACTATCTGTTTTGTTCACAAATCTAATCCGAAAGTCATCGTCAGTAATTATGCCAGTGTCATAATTATGCATTTCATCATTTTTAAGTAATAAAGTAGTCTCTCCAGAAGTAATATCTATTTTATAGATATCGAAAAATCTTGAATCACGTTTAGTAATACGAACCAAAATTTCGTTTGGGTATTTTTCACTTGTCTTCTCTAAAAAAACTCGAGTACTCTTAAGGAGACTTAGATTTACGGCTTGTGTTCCATCTATGTTCACTACATAAATATACTCTTCCGCACTTACATCATCGCCAACACGTTGAGTATACAAAATTTGTTTACTATTTTGAGCCCAAGAGTAGAACAAAATGCCGCTATGCGCATCCTTTACTATAATATGTGCATCTTTTATGTCGTTTATAGATGCAACATATACGTTTGAAACACCATTATATGGCGCTATGTACGAAATATATCTTCCATCAGGACTTACTTGCACCGAGTCAATTTCAAGCCTGCCAAATATTTCACGACGTGGGATCAATTCTTCCAAATTCTGAGACGCATTTTCTTTTGCAATTATGTTATTTTTTTCATCACTTTCTTTAGTAGTAATATCTTTAGTGGTACCTTTATTGGTAGAATTCCAAAGCATCCCTATAATTAGGAAAAGCATTAAAAAGTAGAGCAGCCCTTTTTTCATACTGAAATCAAAAAAACTATCCAATATTAACACACAAATAAATCACTTAACTTAAGCATCACCCATAGCCTTAATTAAGGAAAAGTTAGGCAAAAAATAAAAGCCAACACATGTACTTTAGTAGTATGGCTTCAATAAGCTTGCATAAATTATCTAAAAATCTGGATCTGGACTAGCCCAAGTTGGGCATCCGAACTCACAATCCGTATATGTATTCTCACAATATTGTATTTTGACTTCGCTATTACCAGCTGCGCGCAAACAGCTATTATATGCATTTACACAATAACTATGATAGCCCCAATTTGCATTAACGCCCGGTAAGATAAAGGGAGGTACAGAAACAAGATTGTTTATAAATGTTGCGGATCTTATCGGGACTGATTCCACGTCTTCGCATATACTCATATGATACACAAAATAATATTGTTAAATAATAACCAGAGCAGTATCAAATAGATAAGAAGATTGCAATATATATATTAATATTTTTGAAAAACATTTGTTTTATTTTTTTAATATAATAACCCCGAGCATCCGTAATAGAAGTCAAGAAGAAAGGAGGTAAAAATTACAACACACAATCAGCTCAAAGTAGCTATATAGGCTATTTTGATTGTGTAGCAGTAGTGTTGTTTAGTCTTATATTTTGCCTTTTTTAAATAAATTTAATTAAGGTTATATCCTTATTTGAAAAAGGCAAAATTAATTAATTATATCCAAACAGTATAGTTTTTGATCGAAGCATGCATGAAGGCCGGAAGTTTACGCATACGAGAGTGACTTTAGGAGGTTTATGATTATAGATCAGTCTAGAGTAGAAATCTTGAATTTTTTGATTGCGACGTAAAGAAGCGACGGCTGCCATATACAGAATTTATGTTTTTCAGCAACAGTTCCTATATCTTGCCCACTTACATGAATAATACCTTAATATTTATCTCATCTCGCAACAGCTCCAAAGAAGCAACGGCTGCCATATACAGAATTTTACGTAATTTATGTTTTCTAGCAAATATAGATCTTTTTCCTTTTAATTTACCGTTTTCTTTTGCATAAGGGGCAACACCAGCTAAAGAAGCCAGCTGTCTCAAATGAGTGCTACCTAACTGTGGCAATTCGCATATAGCAGTAGTTGCGGCTTCAGGCCAATTCCAGGAATAGAAGTCATCATTATCGCGAAGCCCTTGAATAGAGGCCTTTATCTCATCCAATTGTTTTTCTAGATGTTCCAAATGTAATTTAATAGAGTTTCACAATCAAGGTATTACATTCAGTCTCAAGTCTTGCAATATCATGAATCTTAAACGAAATCAATTACTCTCTTCGTTGTATTAATGAGTGCTGATATTCTACTTTGGCAGATAAAGCAAATGTTGCTGCGTAATCGTATAAAAGCTTACAATCAACACGATCTGTTTTAGCTAAACATCCTTTAGCTTTTGCATAAGAGCGGACTTTATTAGGATGAACTGTATTAAAAGCTAGTTGATTTGATTTTAGAAACTGTTTGAATTTATGCTCGTAACCACCCGTAGGTTCGTACAACAATCACTTCTCTTAATTCTTTGTAATATTGGATAATAAAAGAAAGAAAATCAGTAAAACCACTCTCAGATTACTAACTTCCAAAGCTTTATCTACAATAGGTAAGTAAAGATAAAGTGATGCCTACAACACCAATATAAGTTGCCATAAAACCAGTTTGTATAGTATATTTTGCAATGGAATATGCTACTTCATACGCAAGGTAAACCTTTCGGCATCCGTTCGTAGCACCTGAGAGTGGGTCTTTCCTCGGGGTCGAACTCTATGCTTCAAATATGGATACAGTTTTCCCACTCTTGCCTAAATATCACTGGTCACATCATACCTATTCTGGCAACTTTATTGCATGTACTTTGGATTAGGAATGAATAATATAATGCAATAAAATGGAGATATGATATCTGTTTAAAGAAGCCGATAAAGCCTAACAAAACAGGAAACATATGGAAATAGATTTTACAGGAATATATTGTTATTTTTATCTATTGGATGAAAATCCAGCGAATAAGAAGGTAAAAAAGACTTACACCTTACTGGATTATATCAACAATTAATTACTCTTTTTCTTAAATCCACACCATAAGTCAATATTGGCATCTCTATTCCTACAATAGGATATCATTGTCTACCATTACAACTTGATTCACTATAGTGTCCATTTAGAAATGAAATTTGATATTACTCTTCTTTTACACTAATAAACTCATGATTTTTTAACAACAATATATCTTCTGCTAAAATTCTAAAATTTTCAGGAGTCTTGAAATATACCTCACTTCCATCAGCACACTGAATCCTCAACTGCACATGCACTCCATTACCGTTTGCTCGTTTCACTTTATCGTACACTATCGGTACTACGCTATCATCATATATATGCATAATTACTCGTAATTGTACTGTCTTTAACGCGTCTTCCAACTTTTCTATACTATCCACAACAATACGTATTCCATTATCATCTTTACGTACATTTACCCTACAAAACACAGCACTGCCCTCCGTAAAAAGGTCTGCATACTTATATAGCATTTCTTCATTAAAAACAGATACATCTACGATTCCATGGTGATCCGAAATTTGGATAAACGCATATTTTCCACCTCTTCCACCACGAGTCGAGCGTACTTTTTTTGATACAATCACACCCGCAATGTTAAGTATCCGCTCTTTTCTCATCGCATATGCCTCTATTCTGTCAGAGTACACTACATTTTTTTTTGCTAATTTTGACAAGTATGGATGCAAAGGGTGAGACGTCAGATAAAACCCAAGCGCTGCATATTCGGCAGCAATTGTTTCGGAAAAATTCCACGGATTTACCTCTGAAATATTATAATTTTTGTGATCATGTAGTTGCGTATTGTTTTTTCCCGCTGTATCACCCTCAAATAAGGTCATTTGCCTTATATTTTTTATCTCTTTATGCTTGTCATTATGACATAATAGCATCGTGCTATTAGCCATAATCTGAGCAGCATTACTGTGTATCGCATTAAAGGCTCCTGATTTTGCTAATGCTTCCAAAAGCCTCTTATTTAAACCAAGTAGCGTACAGCGCTTAACAAAATCAAATATGTTTCTAAATAGCCCATTTTTATTACGTTCACCTATTACGCTTTCCAGTATTTTTATTCCTGCATTTTTAATACCACCTAATCCAAATCTTATGCTTTCCTGTTTTACACTACTTCCAACGCCATGTTGTTGTATCTCAAAATATACTGAAGAGAAGTTGATGCAAGGTGAAAGCACATCAATTTCTAGCTTTTTAGCTTCATTACAAAATATACTTATCTTGTCGCTATCATCTATTTCTAAATTTATTGATGCAGTCAAAAACTCTAATGGATAATTAGCCTTTAGATAAGCAGTTTGGTAAGAAATTATCGCATATGCAGCAGCATGAGACTTATTAAACCCATAACTCGCAAATTTATCAATCAAATCAAATATATCTACAGCCTGCTGTAGGCCCCACCCTCTAGCCACCGCTTTCTCAACGAAGATTTCTCTTTGTGCTGCCATCTCTTGCTTATTTTTCTTACCCATTGCTCTTCGTAGCAAGTCGGCTTCACCAAGTGTGTAGCCAGCCAGTATTTGAGCAATTTGTATGACCTGCTCTTGGTAAACGATGATTCCGTAAGTCTCTTTTAGTACATCCTCGAGTTCAGGGTGTATATAGTCTATTTCTTCTAATCCATGTTTACGATTATTATAGTGCGGTATGTTCTCCATGGGACCAGGTCTATATAACGATCCCAGTGCTATTAAGTCCTCGATACAGTCTGGCTTTAGGGTTTTTATGGCCTCACGCATACCAACTCCTTCAAATTGGAACACGCCCACTGTTTGTCCCCTGGTCAGCATATCGTAAGTTTTCGAATCATCTAATGAGATATTCAATATATCAACAATGCTACTTCGCGTTTTTAGCAAATTACAAGTTTGAGAAATAACGGTAAGGGTTTTTAATCCAAGAAAGTCAAATTTCATTAGCCCCGCTGCTTCAGCATATTTCATACTATACTGCACCACAGGCATTTGCGTATTTTGGTCTTTATATAGTGGCACAAGCTCAACTATGGGCCGATCTGCAATCACAACGCCAGCTGCATGCGTTGAGACGTGCCTATAGCATCCTTCTAATTGCAAGCTTAGGGTAAGTAATTTATTAACTTCGGCATCTACTTCCCGCATTTCTTGCAGCGAAAGATCCAAATTTATGGCTTCTTGGAGTGTTATTGGGTTGGCTGGATTATTTGGTATCAGTTTACAAATTTTATCTACAAAGCTGTATGGCATTTGCAGTACCCTACCCACATCTCGCAATACAGCTCTTGCCTGCAATTTGCCAAATGTTATAATGTGTGCAACTCTATCAGAGCCATATTTTTGGCGCACATACTGTATAACCTCATCTCGTCTCAACTGACAAAAGTCGATATCAAAATCTGGCATAGAAACACGCTCAGGATTTAAAAAACGTTCAAAAAGCAACCCAAACCTTAGCGGGTCAACTTCTGTAATTTTTAAAGCCCATGCAACAAGCGAACCAGCTCCTGAACCTCTACCAGGGCCCACAGGTATACTTTGCTCCTTGCTCCACTTTATAAAATCAGAGACAACTAAAAAATACCCTGGGAACCGCATTTTATTTATAATTTCAAGCTCAAATTCCAGGCGTTGTAGATATTCTCCCTTTTTTATTGGATCAATGATATGACTTATTCGTTCTTCGAGTCCTTCATGCGCACATTGCGCTAATAGCTGCGCTTCATCCTGATCCGTCGAAAATTTAGGCAACAAAGGGTCGCTTTTTTCCAGTAGAAGAGAGCATTTTTGCGCAATTAATGAGGTATTTTCTATAGCTTCTGGTAAATCTGAAAAAAGTACACGCATTTCTTCTGATGATTTGAAATAATGCTCAGAATGTATCTTATTTCTGTCATCTTCAGTAATATATCTATTTTCTATGATACAAAGTAATGCATCGCAGGAAGAATGTGACTCAGGAGCTAGGTAATGCACTGGATTTGTGGCAACAACTGGTATATCATACTTGTAGGCTGTGTCTAAAAACTGCTTCTCCAGCAAACGTTGATCGAATCCGGTGTCGTTATAGCGTGTCAATTCGATAAATATATCGTGGTTAGCATATGAATCGAGAAGCATCTTGGTAAATTTAGCAGCGTATTCAGGCATATTTTTTGTGAATAATTGCCCCAACGGACTACTTGCTCCACCACATAGAATAATGAGTCCCTCACAATGAGCTATAAGATGGGATAATGTGACATGCGGCTGCTCTTTGTCGTTAATTAATAAGTAGGAATCACTTACAATTTTCATTAAATTACGGTATCCAGCCCAGTTTTTTGCTATTAGGAATAGATCTCCGCACCGATTAATGTCCGATATAAAGTGGTTAGAATGCTGCTTCTTTGCATCTATTCCAATAGCATCTGCATAAGCTATTTTCACGATACATCCTACAATAGGCTGTACTCCATGAGCACTGCACACTAAAGAAAATTCCAGTGCCCCAAAAAGATTACCAACATCACAAATACCTACAGCAGGTATTTGCTCTTTAACGCAATGACTTACTATTCTATCTATCTTTATGTTACTTTGCCCTAAGGAATAATCTGAGCGTACTTTAAGTGGTATAAACATATGTTTTATTGAAAATTCCATTTTTCACTGCTACAGCCTCTCCACTTCCAGCATCCATCTTACTCTGCAACAAATACCAAAAAGAAATTTTCCTCCTTCTTTCCAATAATGTACCACTACTGTTTATGCTTTCTTAAGAATGCAGGTATATCAAAAAAATCTTCTTTTTGATGTTCTTTGTTTCTTGCACTATCAGCAGCAGATGCACTACTATTGTCTACCATTTTGTTTTCCTTACCGAACAAACCGCCAATTTTAGCAAAAATTTTATTATCACTGCCACTTGCACCACTGCTTTTATCTATTATTCCATTTAAAGCAACACTACCTTGAGATACATTTTCAATATCCTTGCTGCTCATGTTGTACCCCACTGGTTCCTCAGCAGCTGGGGGTATAAATCCACCATCGCCAATTACAGGGTGATGTATGGTACCCTCTTTGTCACGCACAACATGAGAAACCGAGCCCAGTCTTGATTCTAATGTACTAGATGCCCTTAGTACATTCCCAACATCTCCTGCAGTATGGATACTATATGAAGTGCTTTTATTCCCAAATTGATCCTGTAGGTTCAAACTGATATTATGAGCTGTAGCACTCATAATATGCGGGTTATTCTGCTTTAAATCTATACCTGTTGCCACTACGGAAACGCGTATCTTCCCTACTAATTCCGCATTAAACGCAGAGCCAAAAATAATATTTGCATTAGAATCTACCTCCTCTTTTATTCTATTAGCAGCTTCATCTACTTCAAATAAAGTCATGTCAGCAGAGCCCGTAATGTTTATAAGTACCCCTCTAGCCCCTTGCATCGAGGAATGATCTAGTAAAGGATTAGAAATGGCAGCTTCAGCAGCTCTTATTGCCCTGTTTTCACCTTCTGCTTCACCAGTCCCCATCATAGCCTTGCCCATTTCACCCATAACAGCTCTTATATCGGAAAAATCTAGATTTATAACTCCAGGCATTGTAATTAGATCTGTAACTCCCCTTACCCCAGAATCAAGTACCAAATCGGCTATTTTAAAGGCGTCAGCAAATGTAGTCTTCTCGTTTGCAACTCTAAATAAATTTTGATTAGGTATGACTATTAACGTATCAACATACTTTTCCATTTCTTCAAGCCCTAACTCCGCTACCTTCATCCTGCGGGCTCCTTCGAAATGAAACGGTTTTGTTACTACACCTACAGTCAAAATACCTTTTTCTTTTGCAATTTTTGCTACTATAGGAGCTGCACCAGTGCCAGTTCCTCCACCCATTCCAGCTGTAATAAACGCCATATGGCATCCTTCCAGCGCGTAAGTGATCTGATCTATAGATTCTTCTGCAGCTGCTCTTCCAACCTCAGGATTAGACCCAGCTCCTAAACCTTTCGTCGATGCAATACCCAATTGAATTTTATTAGGAGCTAAAGAATATTTTAAAGCCTGAGCATCCGTATTTGCTACCCAAAAGACTACTCCTTGCAGATTAGACTTAATCATATTATCTACTGCGTTACTTCCCGCTCCCCCAACGCCAAATACAGTAATATTCGGATTGAGTTCGGTGTTTTCAGGTATTGCTATTTTTATACTCATAACTCATCAGCATTCATTTTGTTAATCAACAATTTTCACATGATACTACTAAATATTGCTACAAACTCAACCTATAAATTGATTTATTCCAGATCGCCGTGTATCTCCCCTTTTTAACGCTCACATTGTTGCGTTGTAGAATTCGGGTACAGTCACATAGGTATTTTTCTACTCTACACTCTTTCGCCCTCACCATTGCGCTCCTGGTGCTCATTTAAAAATGGGACTTGGGGGTAACTCAATTGCAAATTTACTGCACTTTTTCAATTTCAATTAGCACCTCTTCTACCGCAACTACTTGGCCTTTTTGAACAAAAATACTCCTCACTACTCCATCAACATTGCTAGATAATATATTTTCCATCTTCATTGCTTCCAATATAACGAGAAACTGGCCCTTAATTACTGCATCACCAACAGAAACCTTAACATCTGTAACTATTCCTGACATATTAGCCATGAGGTTAGACTGTATCTCCTGTCTATTAGATTTCTTCATAAATTTATTTAACTCAGCAGCACGTGGCGTAAATATATTAGATACTACTGTAGACCCCATAAAATTGAGTTCAAGTCCACTATTGGAAAACTCAATTTGTAAGTTATAATGCACTCCATTAATGACGCACTGAAATAACTTGCTACCAAGTACCCATTTACTTGTAATATACAGTCTTCTATTCTCAAAGCTAATCTTGTATCCATCATCTATAGGCCTTACAGTGACAGGATATTTTTTATCATCAAGCATCACAACCCAACGAGTACCAATACCTAATTGATACCCCCGGTACTGCCCACTAATGCTAGCTGCCCTTTTTTGTTCTGCTAAAAAAACAAAAACAGTAGCACTTAGCACAACAGCACTCTTCTCATCATTCAATACTGCACCAATGAAGCCTTCTTTGTACTCTTCTTCCAAAAAATGTGTTGAAAGATCACCCTTAACAAATCTATCGGAACTCAATATAGCCTGCAAAAATCCTATATTATTCGAAACACCACGTATTACATATTCTCCTAATGCATATTTCATTTTATCAATACATTCTGTGCGAGTTGGAGCATACGTACATAATTTACTAATCATAGCATCATAAAACATACTTACTTCGCCACCTTCATAGACTCCGCTATCTACGCGTACTTCAGGACTATGCGCTGGCTCTTGATAAGTACTGATCCTACCAGTAGACGGCAAAAATCCACAAGATGGATCTTCGGCACATATCCTACATTCTATAGCCCAACCCTTCAGCCTAACGTCCTTTTGCTTTAGACATAACTTTTTTCCATTAGCTATCAATAGCATTTGCTCTACTATGTCAATTCCAGTAATCAATTCAGTTATAGGATGCTCAACTTGCAGCCTCGTGTTCATCTCCATGAAGTAAAAATTTTTATCTGCATCTGTGATATACTCAATCGTACCTGCAGAAAAGTATTTCACTTTTCGAGCCAGCGCTATTGACTGTGTATACATTTTTTTACGAGTCTTTTCATCAATAAACGTGCTCGGGGCTTCTTCAATAATTTTTTGATGATGACGCTGAATTGAGCATTCTCTTTCACCAAGACATATGTAATTACCATGTTGATCTGCTAATATCTGGATCTCAATGTGACGTGGCTTTTCTATATACTTTTCGATAAAAGTACGTTCATCAGAAAAATTACTTTTTGCTTCATTTTTAGTTGAACTAAATGCCTGTTGCATTTCCTCCTTACTGCGCACAATTCTAATACCTTTACCACCACCACCAGTTGCCGCCTTTAGCATAATGGGGTATCCAATTTTTCCCGCTATTTTTAATGCTTCTCTTTCGCTACGAATTGCCCCCATATATCCAGGAACTACGCTAACACCAGCTGCCTGCGCTATTTTTTTAGCTTGAATTTTGTCTCCCATCTTACGTATAGCTTCAGACGTAGGACCTACAAAGATAATACCATTCCTTTCCATCACTTCAGCAAATTGGACATTTTCAGACAAAAATCCATACCCAGGATGGACAGCATCCGCTCCCGATATCTTTACTGCATTTAGTATCCTTGGAATGTTTAAATAGCTTAATGTCGCCGTAGCAGGGCCTATATATATCGCTTCATCAGCCAATTTTACGTGCATTGAGTTAGAATCAGCCTCTGAGTATATAGCAACAGTTTGTACACCCATCTTTTTTGCTGTCTTGATAATCCTACAAGCTATTTCTCCACGGTTCGCAATTAGTAGCTTTTTTATCATATCCACATCTATCCTTATATCACTAAGCACCCCAAAACCACTGCTATACTCCATTTCAAACGAAGTACCATACAATACCAAACCCCCCTTTTTAACACTCACATCACAGCACTATAGGACCCAGGCTTAGTCATGTAGTATTAACACACTCCTTCGCCCTCACCATTATGCTTCTGGTGCCCATAAAAAATGGAACTCGGTATAAAGCTCTTCCCTTATAGTCAACGATCCAAGAGTTGACAACCGTTTTGGCACACAACGCCTACATACAATACTTCTGACCAAAAAAAGACACAACTCTGTATATCACTCAAAAATTTACATACGATTTTTTGACGTATGAACCTGGAGCATCTTCGATGGCTTTATTGGCATCGATAGTGCGCGCCTCTATCTTTGGTCCACATACACCAGACTTCTCAATCCATTTTTCCCAATCCAACCACCAAGATCCTTTTGTTTCTTGAGCTCCAGCAAGCCATGCATCCGCATCTAACGCTAAATTTTCATTCACATAATAGCCGTATTTATTTTTAGCAGGAGGGTTAACCACCCCAGCAACATGTCCAGATTGAGTAAGCACAAAACGCATACTAGAACTACCACATAGTTTCACTCCACTATATAGAGAATGCCAAGGTACAATATGATCCTCTTTAGTAGCAAGATAATACATTGGTACTATAACTTTAGACAAATCAATTGGAACTTCTTTGATTTTTATCTCATTTTTCTTGATGAGGGAGTTATTCATGTACATATTCTTGAGGTAATACGAGTGCATAGCATAAGGCATCCTAGTGGAATCAGCATTCCAGTACAAAATATCGAATGCTGCAGGTTGTTTTCCTAAAAGATAATTGTTTACATGATAAGGCCACACCATGTCATTCGGACGCAACCATGAAAAAGTACTAAACATTACATGTCCGTCAAAATATCCCTGTTTAGCCATCACGCGGTCCATCTCTTGCAATATCGTATCATCCACAAAAATTCCCACATCTCCACACTTGGAAAAATCAAGAAATGAAGTGAGCAGAGTCAACGACTTTATAAAATTTTTGCCTGTAGTTTGCAAATAAGCTGCTGCTATTGCAGTAAGCGTACCACCCAAACAGTACGAGATACAATTAACCTGCTCTTCCTTGGTAATCTTCCTTACTTCTTCTAGTGCCCTTATCACCCCATCAAAAATATAATCCTCAAATTTTGTATCAGCATAACTGGCATCAGGATTGATCCAAGAAATCAAGAATACACTATGCCCCTGCTCTACCAGCCAACGAACAAAAGAATTTTCTGACTTTAAGTCCAGTATATAATACTTATTTATCCAAGCTGTAGTGATTAATATAGGAGTTTTATTCACTTCCTTCGTAGTAGCCTGATATTGTATTAGTTGCATCAGCTTATTTTGATATACAACTTTTCCTGGAGTCACTACAATATTTACGCCAATAGCGAATTTTTGCCCATCAACAGTACTCATCCTAAAGTGCCCGTCTGGACTCTTACGTACATCACTTAAAAAATTTTCAGCACCCTGTCTCAGACAGTTACCACGTGTACTATAAATTTCTTTTAATACCTCAGGATTAGTCATGACAAAATTACTTGGAGAAACAGCATTAATGAGTTGTTTGTAACAAAATTCTAGTATATGCAGCTCTTTTGGAGTAATAGCACCTGAAGTATTTCCCAAATCTTTGTAATGTGACACCGTATCCAACAACGCATTTGCATGGAGCTGATAAAAGTTCTTTATCCAATGATAAACGGGATTTTCGTGCCATTCGGGGGCACTAAATCTTTTATCTTTCACCTCAATTCCACCTGCGCAGGTATTGCATGAATTACCTAAAAAGTAACACCTACCATACCCTTCAAGTAATTTACTATAGTAATAATTCACATTTTGCGAATTAGCCCAGAATTTTGAATTTGAACTAAGAAAAATGCCCAAAATCCGTGTACTAACAGCACTCATTAACTCATTTTTTTGCAATTTTTGCATCATTTCTGTTGCAGCTTGCTGATAGATCAGCATGGCTTGAGTAACATTTAAAGACAAAACCGAGTAGTCATAAACGTTACCCATGTTAATATTTTTTAAGATGGATTCGAACGGTGTTACAAACATATAAACTCTCTACATTAAGTTGTTATATTACGACCCTCAAAAACGGGACGCGGTATCCAGCATTAGCTTACAACCGGGATAGCCCCTCATCAAAAGACCAGCCAATATTCTGTCTTGCAATTCTCCGACACACACATCCACGCTGCAAGTTAATTGGCGCATCAGTACGGGTTCTCTTATTTTTTTTAGCACGCTATATTACGGTAAAGTCTAAAAGCAGCTCACTTTAAATGTCAACCTCAAATAACAATTATTTGCACAATTTCACATAAAAAAATACAACAACTAGTCCACATTTACAGGTACATTTCTAAAATTTAGCTCACAAACTTGCACTCTATAATACCAAGTCCTATTTTAAAATAGCTTGGTATTACTAATGAGCACCAGGAGCATAATTATGAGGGCGAAGGAGTGCAGTAATCTATATGACTGAACCTGGATTCTGCGGAGTAACAACGTGGGTGTAAAAAAGAAGAATTGGTATAACTGTCGCATATACCGCAAAATTATCCTTGCTTAATTAAAATGTGAGACGTTATAATTCGTTCTAAAGAAATTCTAAAAAGTCTATTAACGATGAATCCAGCGTCTAATCCACCACCTTTCGACAGCAACCCGACACTAAAATCCACTCACAAATATATCATAAAACGCGATGACTCTAAAAATGCATTTGATCCAAGTAAGATTGTATCAGCCATATACAACGCAGGAAATGAAACCAAAGAATTTGGAATAGACGAAGCCCACCTTTTATCTGCTCAAGTACTAAAGGTGCTAAAACACAAATTTCATAACAAAGCTCCCCACGTTGAGCAAGTGCAAGATGTCATAGAACATACACTGATTGCTGCCAATTATCTTAAAACTGCACGAGCATACATAGTATACCGCGAGCAACATCAACGTTTAAGAGAGGATAGGAAAACATTACTCAATGTTGTAGAATCCGTCAATGAATACCTAGATCAGCTGGATTGGCGCGTAAAGGCAAATGCTAACCAAGGATATTCTTTGGGGGGATTGATTTTAAATTTATCAGGTAAAGTTATTGCCAATTATTGGCTGAAGCACGTGTATTCTTCACCCATCAGTGAAGCTCATTGTAGCGGAGATTTCCATATTCATGATTTAGACATGCTATGTGGTTATTGTGCTGGGTGGTCATTAAAAATGTTATTAACTGAGGGATTTAACGGGGTAAAGTGCAAAGCTGATGCCAGACCACCAAGACATTTATCTAGTGCTTTAGGTCAGATTGTAAATTTTTTTGGTACTCTGCAAAATGAATGGGCAGGAGCTCAGGCATTTAGTTCATTTGACACTTATCTAGCTCCATTTATTCGCTGTGATAGCTTAACATACGAGGAAGTTAAGCAGCAAATGCAGGAATTCATTTATAACATGAATATACCATCACGTTGGGGAACACAAACTCCATTCACCAATCTAACTTTTGATTTGGTCTGCCCAGAAGATCTCAGAGACAAAATACCTTTAATTGGTGGTGAAGAAATGCCATTCACATATGGTGACCTTCAAAAAGAGATAGACTTAATCAATCGCGCTTATATTGAAGTAATGCTAAGCGGTGATGCAAAAGGGCGAATCTTTACTTTTCCTCTTCCGACGTACAACATAACTAAAGATTTTTTGTGGGATCATCCCAATACCGACCTACTCTTTGAAATGACGGCAAAATATGGTTCACCTTATTTTCAAAACTTCGTTAACTCTGAATTGGAACCGGGTATGGTAAGGTCGATGTGTTGCCGGTTACAACTCGATCTTAGAGAACTTTTAAAAAGGGGCAATGGTTTATTTGGCTCAGCAGAACAAACAGGTTCCATTGGAGTAGTAACACTAAATTGTGCTCGCATAGGCTACTTATTCAAAGACAATGAGGCAGGTTTGTATAAACGTACAGATACATTGCTAGAACTCGCTAAAAAGAGCTTAGAAGACAAGAGAAAAGTGATAAAACGTTTCTTGAATGCTGAATTATTCCCTTACACTAAGCGTTACCTAGGGACGTTCAGAAATCATTTCTCTACCATCGGAGTTAGTGGCATAAACGAGATGATACGCAATTTTACTAATAATAGGCTAAGTATTGTCGATGATGAAGGACATCAAATGGCTTGCCACTTTTTAGAGCATATAAGAGGGAAATTGGTACAAATTCAAGAAGAAACAGGACATATGTATAATCTGGAAGCAACACCAGCTGAAGGAGCTACATACCGTTTTGCTAAAGAAGATTTGCAGCGCTTTCCTGATATCATTCAAGCTGGTACACCTCAAGCGCCATATTACACAAATTCATCTCAATTGCCAGTTGGATACACAGATGATCCATTTGTAGCTTTAGCTCATCAAGAAGAATTGCAAAAAAAATATACAGGTGGCACTGTAATGCATTTGTATATGTCCGAAAGAATTTCTAGTGCTCAGTCTTGTAAGACTCTAGTACGTAGGGTTGTAGAGCGCTTCCGTATACCATATTTTTCAATAACACCTACATTTTCTATCTGCCCAAAACATGGGTATTTGGCTGGAGAGCATCATTTTTGCCCATTATGCGATGAAGAAATTTTAGTTCGTAAAAGAGCACACAATTCTCTTTCTTCTTGAAAAATTTCATGTTAGCATCAGCACAAATCTAATGAATGTGTTTACTGGAGGTCTATTGTATGGCGAAAGAGCAAGATATCGGCAAGACAGTCAAGCTGTTAGATAGCGAACGTCAGGTGTGCGAAGTGTGGACTCGTGTTATGGGCTATTATAGACCTGTCTCCGAATTTAACCTTGGAAAAAAAAGTGAGCAAGCCGAGCGTGTATGTTTTGAAGAGAAAAAAGCAACTCTATGTTGCCAATAGGCCCGGAATCTCGGGGCAATTTAGCACAAAATCAGCCCCGTCATAATGAAATTATGGTGGGGGGTTTTGTGCCGTTCACTTCTATAGATTTTCCTAATCACCTTGCCGCTGTCATTTTTTGCCAAGGGTGCACTTGGCGTTGCAGTTACTGCCATAACAAGCATTTGCAAAGTCTCGACAGTAAGGCAAGTATACCGTGGCAAGAGATAAGACTTGCGCTAAAAGCAAGGCAGGGATTCTTGGATGGTGTGGTTTTTAGTGGCGGAGAACCATTACTTCAACAATACTTAGAAGACGCCATACTAGATATACTGGACATAAAGTTTAAAGTCGCCATTCATACTGGTGGCTCTAGACCAGAAAATTTACAAAAGATAATAAAATTAGTACATTGGGTTGGCTTCGATGTAAAAGCTCCTTTTGATTACTATGATCAAGTAACAAAAACAAAAAACAGCGGAGATAAAGCAGAAAAAAGCTTAGGGATAGTGTTAGAATCTGGTGTCGATTATGAAGTGCGTACAACCATAGATCCTAGCACTTTTACGGAAAATTATATTTTACAGATAGTAGAAGTTTTGACTCAACTGGGAGTAAAAACGTTTGTTTTACAAGCTTTCCAAACACCATCGATCGATCCAGAATGTATTTCATGGCAGAAAAAAACGTTTTTTAAAAATGACCCACTAATAGCGGAATTGCACAACAAATTTGAAAATTTCTCTATCCGCGGCATTTGATATATTTACACAAAGTCCCATTTTTTAATGAGCACTAAGAGCGCAATGGTAAGGGCGAAAGAGCGTAGAAACCTACATGACTGAGCCTGAATTCAGCAGACCAACAACGTGGGCAAAGGGGGCCCCCCCTGATATGATATAGCTAATTGCAAGTATATTTACCGGAATTGTTTAAAGGTATGAGAAGCAGCTTTTTCTATATGCATTAGGTGCAAATTTTTACGTATGGAATGCTTGATTTTAAACCAATAATGTTCAATGCGGTTTAATTGCGGGTAGTATGGAGGTAAAAATATAATTTGATATCCAAGGCTCGTAAATGATGCGTTGTCTAAGATTATTATATTTCCAGGCTTGAGAGTTGGTATTAATGCATGCTCCACATACGTTTCGAATACTAATCTATCCAATACCCTTCAAATATTACAGGAGCTTCTATTTTATTTCCAGATAATGCGGCTATAATACTTAAACGTTGCTTTTTATATGCCACTCTTGTTGCAATTAGCCTTTTCCCTCTCTTAAAGGTAATGCTCATTATCACCTATTCCAGATTCATCTATAAATACAAGAGCCTTATTTCCTCCATAAACTCATGTACTTTTAGTTCATCTCGCTCTTTATAACAAAAACTCTTCTTTTAAAACTAAAATTCAGTCTTTTTTAGGTTCTATAAATTGTAGTAAATTTTAATGATAGTTCTATCAGGCATATCTTCTACAAATTTTTTAAATTCTTCTATGTCCTTTTACAATGCATGGCATTGGCAATATGCTCCCAGTGGCTCTTTTTCTCATCCGCCATAAATAGATGGTCTTCATACACACCCTAAATCTCTTGCTTACATACTGCCCAACCCCACAGCTTCCACACTTGCCAATACTCTTTCTCTTAAATCTATGCTATATGCCTTTGCCATACTGCCTCCTATAATATATCGCTCTATTAGCAATGTATTGTATATAAAAAATCAATACAACCGTATTTAGCTATACTTGCGATTCTGTGCTCTGTACATTTTTTGCATTTCACCATGCGTAAGTAAGCTTCGAAAGAAGTCTACTTTAATATAGCATTTATTTCTTTCACTAAATTAGCAGTACCATTTTTTTGCGGCAGTAATCTTGCTGCCTTTTTCATTCCATCTATACGGCCCCCAGAAAATAACTTATTCAGTGTTTTATGTAAGGTATGGGAAGTGAAATTTTTTTCATCTATTACTATAGCTGCCTCCTTGTTAGCAAGATACATGGCGTTATAATACTGATGATCATCTGTTGCAATCGCAAGTGGAACTAAAATTGATGGTTTTTGTAAATATGTAAGTTCAGCTACTGTAGATGCTCCTGAACGAGCTATCACAAAATCAGCCTTACTTAATAATTCACCTATATTGTCAAAAAACGTTTGTACTGCAATTTTCTTTACATTGTTTTTATACATTGATAAGACGGAGGTGCGTAAATCCTGCCTTACTTGTTGGTATACGCACATCTGATAACGCAATTGCTCAGGAAGATTTACAATTGCTTTTGGAATAACATCACAAAGTATTTTAGCGCCTTGACTACCGCCTATAATAACTATATTGATCGCTTGATCTGTGTTTCGAGCGGAGCTAGCTGCTTCTATAATAGACTGCCTTATGGGATTTCCCGTATAGCGAATTTTGTTATTATATTTTGGGTTGATGAGTTTTGTATCTTCGAACGATACGGCTAAGAGTTGAGCGTATTTCAAAAATATGCGATTAACCCTGCCAAGCACTGCATTTTGTTCATGCAATATTATTGGAATTCCCAGAAATAACGCAGCAGCCAATACAGGGGAAGCAGGATACCCACCAAAACCCAAGACTACATCCACCTTATTATACCTTAGATTAAATACGGACCGGATTATATCGCAAAATATATTAATAAGACCAAGAACCTTGCGTGCAAAATTTCTGCGTAGACTAGAGGTCTTCAGCAATACATACTTCTCGCCATAATCGGTAATTTTACCAAATTCTATGTACCTTTTCCCTCGCTCATCTATAAACCAGATAACTTGATATTCTTTTGATAGCACCTCACATACCGCCTGTGCTGGAAAAACATGGCCACCAGTTCCCCCTGCAGCGATAGCAACAGTATCGCTTTTTTTTGCTAATACATTGTTTTCACATATTGATGTACATAAAGACATTTGCTAGCTAGTATAATATCTTATTGGAATACATATCTTTTTGTACACTTTCGCTAATGCCAGTAGCACTTTTGTTTTTTGCAGAATTTTCTGTCTTAGTAACTTGAGGCTGCGTTTCCGTATCATCAAACTTCTCTGCCTTACTACCAGAAAGATGTATCTCTATCTTGGAGATTTTACCTTCTTCTGCATCTGTTTTACACAAATCAACTACAGTCAGTTCCTGAATTGAATTACGTGGCTTACTTAAAATTAACAACTGATTACCATTAATTTGGAAGTGCTCCACTTGTTCTAACATGTCCAACCTCATGTTGCTGATTTTGCACACCGCACTTGATGTACCACTACTGCCATCTTCTTGCTTTGTGCTACTACCAAATAGCACATTGTGGTGCTTACATATCATATAAATCGAGAACAGCACACCCATGCCAAAAAGCAAATTCATGGTGAAAATTGCGAATTTTAAAAAAGTGAAATTTGTACTTTTTTTATAGTGCAGAGCCATCAATTTTATATATAAATTCTACATAGACAGATATCACACCAGCACCACGTCACATCTCTGCTACCGCACACTGCATCAAGCACACCCGCTATTTGATACTAACCTCCAAACGCAAACTTAGTCTGAATATATAACTTTATCTCAAAACGGCAAGTATAATATCATATTTCGTAACCCTCTCCCTTTTTTCACATACCTACTATCGACTTTAATGCACTTTTACGTGATTCAAGTACATCTTTTTCACAGGGTAATCCCAATTTCCATTTTCAAATGAGCGCTAGAAGCAGGGTACTTCTTTTCTCTAGAATCAAACATCTAAGGCATTGCAGCTCTGTGCTGCGTATATTCCTTGCATTTCATTATGCATAAGCAAGTTTTGAAATAAGTCTATTTTAGAAGCATTTGTAATTATAATTTTTGTACGCGATTTAAGTGATGCCTCTGCAAAAAAATTGTGTTTAAAAAAGTTTTTACTATTTCTGAAGCAGCTTTATCTGCAGTGTACTTAGCTCCTAACACTAGCACATTAGCATTATTATGTTCTCGCGCTAACTTAGCGTATTCCGTATTATGGCATAAGGCTGCTCTGATCCAATGATGTCTGTTGGCAGCTATGCTCATTCCTATACCACTGCCACAGATCAATATACCAATCCCTTTATGTTTTTTCATGTAATCCGCAAGTAGTATGGCATAATCTGGATAATCCGTAAGTTGCGTGCTATCTGTGCCCAAATCAATAATATTGTATTTACCGTTAACACCCAACGCTTCATCTGTATTTGCGCTGTACTCATTTTCATTCTTATTTTTCTCATAATATCTACTAACATTTGCTAACGTACCCACTAAAAACTGCTTTAACGCAAATCCTGCATGATCTGAGGCTATTGCTATTGTTGTGATATCATTCATTGCTATATACTCCCCACAAATTCTCCTTTTGCACCCAACCTTTTGCACCATTTACCATCACTTTGCACCAAGCATTTGCCCTGCACTCTCTAAGTTTAACAACAACGCCTACTTCCATCCTTAATAAAGGATGCGACCTTTCACTAGGCAATCTGAATAGCACAGTCTCTTCTTTGTTTACCTGGTACAGCAATATATCCAATTTTCGTTTATTATTTTTGATTATAACATTTCTAATACCCGACAATAAGCCCTCGTGCAACCATCCCTCATTATTATTTATGTCACGTACCATACGCCAATTTTCAAACTCTGCAATAATTTCTACCGGATAACCTTTACACTTGTATGTAAGCTTTATCTGGTACTCACCACCTGGCCCTGTACGCAAATTTGCCTCCTTGCCCTTCAAAGTTACAAAGCGAGGTATTGCTAATCCCGTTACTACTCCCTTTTGTCGTTCATTACTTGCTGTTGCTAGTACTGCGCCACTTTTGGGGTGCAGCGCCTCTCCTCCATGCTTGGTTTGGGCTAGCGCGATATGGCAATAAAGTAATAGCGATAACACAACCACTAGCGTCAATCTATTCAAAGCACGCCTCTTCACATATCCTATTTCCATATCACAGGATAATATGCCGTAGATTTTCACTTCACATTGATTGGGTAAAATTTTATATCTTTGTGCTACCACCATCCCCTTGAAAGGCTGCGATTAATTTGACTTCTACATAATCAGAGACGAAACTTCCTACTTTTCCTCCAACTTTTGCTATTTCTTTTACAAAAGAAGAAGAGATAAAACTACCATTTTCTGTTGAGGGTAGCAAAATTGTTTGTATTCGATTATTTAATTTATGATTCATGTATGCCATTTGAAATTCATGCTCGAAATCTGATACTGCTCTGATTCCACGCACGATCACACAAGCTTTTTCTTGTAAGACAAAATTTATCAATAAGCCATAAAATGATTTGACCGATACATTACATAACCTTAGACTTTTAACCTCGTATTTTACCATATCTACCCTATCCTCCAATGAGAAAAGTGTATTCTTCGGTGTATCTCCTGCCACAGCTATAATAAGCTTATCAAACAGCAAAGATGCTCTGTTCACTATATCTAAGTGCCCAATCGTTACAGGATCAAAGGTTCCTGGGTATATAGCTAACTTATTTCCCATCAATGTTCTATCATTCAAAATTTACTCAATATCAATACGTTATTGCCAATTGTATAACAAATATACGATTTTAAATTATAAATTTTTATTTTTCTTTGAAATCACACCCCAACTTCTCCACAATTTTTGCATTAAGATGTGTACAACGTGATTTTTTATCTTTTTCGTGAATTTCGAGAGGTGTTTACCAAGTCCCATTTTTTAATGGGCACTAGGAGCGCAATGACGAGAGCAAAGGAGTGTAGCAGCGTGAAATCATCCCACAGCGCAACAATAGGGGACGCTTGGTATTACGAGGAAAAGCACTCAAAATCTTCCCCACCTTCTAGGATCATCTTTAAGTATCACATGTGTCACTATTTTCTGTACTCCATTAGTGCCACTTGATATTAGTAATGCCTGATTTAGTTCTTCCTGCGTCTGAGCAATTCCCAGCAAATACACAACACTATCGCTCACTGATATTGCATAATTTCCAGACACAAAATTCTTTTCTACCAGAAATTTTGCCCTAATTTGACTAGCTATCCACAAATCATTTGCAGCAGACAAATTTTTACTACCAACTACAATCTCGTTTATTACCTCTCTCACACCTTGTATACTCCAGGCCAGCTTAACCGCTTCTTCACCACCTTTTTCAGTGTCAATATTTCCTGTTAATAGCACTCTACCCTCCATCACACTTATGCTTATAGCACCTAGCGAGTCGTATGCATTTGTTGCAAAAAACTCCTTTTTTATTTTGGCATATATTGCTTTATCATTAAATTGAGTACCGACAGAACGCTCATCAGCCATCACCATTCCCGTGGTAGCCACGGATAACGGGGCGATCACGGCGCAACCGTTCGCAGCTATGATTAAAGCCAAAAGAATCGATCCTGCTATTATACAGGAGACATACTCAGGAATGGGCATTTTCTTTTTCTTTTTGCTAAACATCTGCACTACACACTAAAAATAAACGTGGACCGCACTGTACTCATAATAGAAAAAAAGTAAAGCATTATTTGTTCTAGGGGTAGTCTATACACGAAATTTTCTGAGCTTTGAAAATATAGGTAGGATTTACAATATTATCTTGAGATTCAATAATATTTAACTCTAAAGAAGCACTATGTTTTGTAGCTACTAGTATGTCATATATGCTAGATACCGCATATTCTAGGGATAATACTGGACTTTTATTCTGTAGATAACGTGTCAAAAATAATGCAGCAAGCAAATCTCCGCATCCAGCAGATGTTGTAAGTGTAATATATGGTGTGATAACCAGGTACTGTTCCTTCCCAGTTGATAATAGAGTGATAATGTTATTTCTATTTTCTTCAAAAATACTTTTTATGATGACAATGCTTGGTCCCATAGAATGTAGCTTTTGCGCAGCTTTTTGTGCATCTCCTAATGTTCTTATTGTTATGCCAGAAATTATTGACGCTTCAAATTGATTAGGAGTAATGATATCTGCTACAAGTATCATTTTTACAACATGTGGTAAAATATTTGGATTAACAAAAAACCCGATTTCTGCATCTCCCATAACAGGATCACAACAATATATGGATGATGGATTGAGTTTCTTTATCTTTTGCACTACTTCGATTATTGCTTTTGTAATAAGAATTTTTCCTAAATAACCAGATAAGACCGCATCATAAAAACCCAAAATTCCTAAGTCCTCCAAACCAGTAATTAGTTTACGTATATGTGCGGAGCTAAACATCTTTCCCTCCCAACACTTATACCCAGTGTGGTTAGAAAATTGCACAGTATTAATTGCAGAAACCTTCATTCCTAATCTTTGTATCACAAAGCTAGCAATTCTATTCCCCGCATAACCATAAACTACGTGAGATTGTATAGAGAGTATAGCATTCATCCTTATTCCTATATTTATCTCTAGGGCATTTTTTCGAATTATACTCTACCACTTTCCCAAAGTAACCATTATTTCTCGATTATTGCCGCATGCATCTTTTGATATATTTTATATAATTGCGATTATTTGACGATTTTATCGTATTCTTGTTAAGAAAAATATATTATTTTATGTTTAATATGTTTTTTCATCCATCGTTGTGTTGACTTTGTACATCCTTAGTGCTTCAATTAGCTATATACACGAATGCATAGAATTTTTAGCGCAAGGGGATAGCATGGACACAGTGTTACAAAATAAGACTTTCAACGAAATTGAGATAGGCGATAGTGCTAGCATATCGAGAATTTTAACGAAAAATGACATACAACTTTTTGCTATTATGTCAGGAGATGTAAATCCTGCCCATCTCGATGAGGAATATGCCAGTAGCGATATATTCAAAAAGATAGTTGCTCATGGCATGTGGGGTGGCACGTTGATTTCTACCGTTTTGGGTACAATGCTACCAGGACCTGGTACCATTTACTTAGGACAAACCTTAAAATTTCTAAGACCAGTGACAATTGGTGACAGAATTACAGTATCGGTAAAAGTTACGGAGAAGGAGAATGAAAAGTGCATAGTGAAACTACAGTGTAGCTGCATCAATCAGGATGGCAAAGAAGTCATTTCTGGGGATGCGGTAGTTATCGCTCCTACAGAAAAAATCAGGCGTGATGTAATAAAATTACCACAAATAGAGCTCATAGAAGACCAAGTACCAAGGTATTACGATCAACTATGCGCTACTGCCGCAGGGTTGCCACCACTTAAAGCTGCTATCGTCCATCCCCTTGATGAATCATCGTTAATGGGGGCAATTGAGGCAGCAAAAGATGGAATAATAAGTCCTGTGCTAATCGGTCCAGAACAAAAGATCAAAAAACTCGCCGAAGATCTTAATGTATCTATCACGGACTACCCGATTATACCTGTAGAACACAGCCATGCTGCCGCAGAAGTAGCAACGGAATTGGCCAGAACTGGAGAGGTAGATGCACTGGTAAAAGGTAACTTGCATACAGATGAATTAATGCGTCCAGTGGTCCAAAAAACGGGAGGACTACGTACAGAACGTAGAATAAGCCACATTTTCGTAGTACTAGCTCTGCATTATCCTAAGCCATTACTTATTACAGATGCTGCAATCAACATACAGCCTGATTTAATGACAAAAAGAGACATAGTGCAGAATGCTATAGATTTATTTACGTGTCTTTACTCATCTATTCCAAAGGTTGCTTTGTTATCTGCAGTAGAAACTGTCACCGAAAAGCTACCAGCAACACTGGATGCAACGGCGTTATGCAAAATGGCTGAACGTGGCCAGATTACTGGGGGGATTTTGGATGGGCCACTTGCTTTTGATAATGCTATTTCAAAAGAGGCAGCCAACATGAAGGGCATTGTATCGCAGGTATCAGGAGATGTAGATATTTTGGTCGTGCCAAATATTGAAGCTGGTAACATTATGTACAAGCAATTGCGCTATTTGTCTCATGCAGAAGGTGCGGGGATAGTATTAGGAGCAAAGGTACCTATCGTACTTACCAGTAGGGCCGAGGGTAACATTGCATCACGTAAAGTGTCATGCGCATTGGCATTGCTTTATGCACATAGAAAAGATGGGCTAAGAGTGCCTGCAAAATTACATGAAGTACATTCGTAATAAATCAACCATAGAAGAGTATAGGAGGAGGAGATTATGGACTGTGTATTGTCTATAAACGCAGGGTCTGCCAGCGTTAAGCTGGCTCTGTGTGATTGTTCTAAATTAGAGCGTGCTGTTGCTAGCGCCAAGATAGATATCTTGAGTAGTAAAAAAAGTTTTGTCAAATACCTCGCTAACGGAGATAGGGAGGTAATTGATCTTGATATAAATAAAGAAAACATTGCGATAATCGAGGAGTGGTTACGTGCTTATGATGTTAATATCATAGCAATAAGCCATAGGGTAGTGCACGGAGGGCTAAAATATGGAAGACAAGCAATACCTCTAACCGGTGAAGTAATCGCAGAGATAAAAAAACTTGCAGTGCTAGCTCCACTGCATCAATATTTCGCATTAGAATATATTGAAAATATAGGCAGAATTTTACCTAAAGCACAGCAGTTTGCTTGTTTTGATACTGCATTTCATCGCGACATACAAAAAACTCATAGACATTTTGCTATACCAAGAAAATTTACTGATGATGGTGTAATACGTTATGGATTTCATGGCATAGCTTACGAGCACGTCCTGAAGCAACTGCAGCGAATATTGCCAGAAAAAGCAAATGGGAGAGTAATTGCGATACACTTGGGTAATGGATGTAGTGCTTGCGCTATGATAGATGGCAAAAGTTATGATACCAGTATGGGATTTACCGCTATAGATGGTCTCATGATGGGCACAAGGTGCGGCTCATTAGATCCAGGCATCATATTTTTTATGATGGATAATTATAAGATGAGCATAAAAGATGTAGAGAGAGTATTGTATAAAGAATCAGGATTGAAGGGAGTATCGGGAATCAGTAATGATGTGCGCGAACTTGTAGAAGCAAACAATGAGCATGCGAATGAAGCTATAAATCTATTTTCTTATATAGCTCTGAAGGAGGTTTTTGGATTAATTGGTGTATTAGGTGGTGTAGACGTAATAGTGTTTTCTGGAGGTATTGGTGAAAATGCGGGAATTGTGAGGAGTAATATATGTTCTAAGATGGCCTGGTTAGGTTTAGACTTGGATCAAAACGCAAATAATCAAAACAAACAGTTTATAAGCAGTGCTAGTAGCAAGATTGCGGTTTGTACGGTACATGTGGATGAAGAGCAAATGATGGCATATCATGTTGTTAATTTTTTTAATGGAGAAAAAAATGCTGAATTTAAAGGGTAAAAGGGGAATAGTCATAGGAATTGCAAATGAAAAGAGTATTGCTTGGGGATGTGCCAAAGTAATACGCAAAGCGGGTGCAGAGTTGGCTATTACGTACTTAAATGATAAAGCTAAGTCTTATGTTGAACCATTAGCTAAGTCAATTGATGCAAAAATTTTTATGCCACTAGATTTATTAAAAGCAGGAGACACAGAGGCTTTTTTTGATGAAGTGAAGAGGCAGTGGGGCAACATCGATTTCTTAATACACTCTCTTGCGTATTGTCCAATAGATGATTTGCATGGAAGAGTGGTTGATGTTTCTATTGATGGATTTACCCATGCTATGCAAGTCTCTTGTTACTCTTTGATAAAATTTAGTAAGTATGCAGAGGGATTGATGCCGAAAGGTGGCTCTATTTTGACAATGACATATTACGGCAGTGAAAAGATTGTTACCAACTATAATATCATGGGGCCTGTAAAAGCGGCATTAGAATCAACCGTCAGGTACTTAGCTTTAGATCTTGGTGTAAAAGATATTAGGGTTAATGCCATATCTCCCGGCCCTATTTTAACACGAGCTGCTTCTGGAATAGGTAATTTTGATAAATTACTTGGTACAGCATATGAGAAAGCTCCAATAAAAGATGGTGTAAGCATAGATGACGTTGGCAATATGGCCGCATTTTTGGTAAGCGATATGTCTACTAAGATAACTGGAAGCACTATGTTTGTTGATTGTGGTAGCAATACAGCCGCTTAATTGTTGGGTATTGTCAAAAAAAGAGTGGAAGTCAGAGATGTAATTTTGGCTTCTACAGTGGGGTGTAGGCTCCTATTTTCTTCGGCAATTTTGTTGTGATCCGTTAGCCTGATAGTGGAGTTTGTGTATTTTATCTGTTGACTATTTTGTGTATGTAATATAAGCATATCCATAGCATCCTAGATGTCGCGGGGTAGAGCAGCTTGGTAGCTCGTCAGGCTCATAACCTGAAGGTCGTAGGTTCAAATCCTGCCCCCGCAACCAGTTTTTGAAAAATTTGAGGTCAAGATTGGATTTTTCCAAGATTCGCTTGTGCTGGTAAAAGGCGAGACTGCGATGTGAAGGGTGTCGGAAAAGTGATGGGCGATGGTTTTAGGAAGGGAGCGAAACGCAGTCGGGGGGCTTTTTGCGGGCCGAGATGAGTACTATAGCTGTGATACGTAAGAACACAAAATTGAACCTTGGCAACGTTGTGAGCTGATAAAGTTCTTGTGCTAATAACCTCAGTTCGAGGCTAGGAATGAGGCAAGGTGGCTATTGGTTTAGATTTGCGGATACTGTATACGTAAATTTCTAGCATGGAATGTATCTGCATGAAGCAAGATGCTACAGAGTTGTTTACATTTATCGACGACTTTGCAAGGTGTTGACAAATGGTAAAATAGCCATTTATTACCGAATGCATCATATAAGAAGCCTACTAGAGTCACAGAAATGAGCTATTCTGAGCTTATAATATATCAACGCTCCCCATGTAAAAGCCTTAAATATTTTTACCATAGCCACCTGCTTACAAAAATGGATTTTTCTACCATATTTTCGTACAATGGGGCTGTTGAGAGATGAGATAAAAGGTATTATTCATGTAGGTGTGCAAGATAAATGGTAGGTGAATGGTATTAAGTCAAATAATAATGGTGAGTTTGGAAGAGTTGGTATCTAGGGATAATCAATAGAGGAGTTTCGAGGCATTATTTAATTTTGCGGCAATTAGTGGTGAGTTATCAGCAGTTGAGTTGCCAGCTAATTACAAAGGTTACAGAGTTCATAGGCTATTTAAGTGCTTCTGCAATTGATGGAAGATTTGAGCGATAAGAACTTGAAAGATAGAGTGATGGCAACGCAGCAAAGTGGTTTTGTGAGTTTGATTTAAGGGATGCGACTCCAGATTATAGCGTATTTAGTAAGCTAAGGGAAAAGATAGGGACCAAAGCTATCTAGGATATTTAGTATTTTCAGAGATCAGCTTATGGCGCAATTATATAAGCGAGGTATTTACATTTGTTGATGCATCGCACCTAATATCGAAGGCAAGTTTGTGGGAAGAGAGAGATGAGGCAAGGCGGAAGAAATATAAAAAACTGAATAATGAAGTTTTGTCTAAAGTGGCACATGATAAACAAGCTAAGATCGGCTGTAAAGGTGGTACTAAGTTTTTGTATGGTTATAAAAAACATGTGAGTGTAGATAAGGCGACGATTACACCAGCAAACGTTAACAGATGCCCAGGGATTTAAACATGTGTGCCCGTCTAGGCGCTCTATATACGCAGATAATGGGTATTGCACGTCTCCTGCCAAAACTATAGCCATAGCTAAAAGAGGGCATCTTGGAGGAATTAAGAAGACTGATAGGAAGGGTAAAAATGGTGGGTTCGACCCTTCGGATTCTATATGGAGGGCGCCTTTTGAGTGGGTCTTTTCTAAAGATACTATATATTCACGCCTCTTTAGCATAGCAAAGAATAAGTTTTCAGCACTTATGCATGCTATTCGTTTTTATTTAAAACGTTGTGCATATTGACCCTGCCAATCAAGGGATTGGTATAGCTAATCACCAAAAATATAGAGAATCTTCTAGAATACACAAATAATAAACTTTAAACACAGTCTATAAGACACATTCCTTAGCTAAAATCATTCAAATAATAGCGTCTTTAACTCCTGAAAATACAAACCATCCAGCATCAGTCCCATAATATCAAAAGCGAGTCTGTGGGAAAAAAGAGAGGGTGAAGAAGGAAACAGAAGTACGAGAAGCTGAATAATAAGGTGTTGCGGAATATTGCAAAAGACAAACAGGCGAGAATTGGTTGTAAGGGAGGTAATATTTTGCTATGGCTATAAAAAGCATGTAAGCGTGGATATGCAATCTGGCTTGATAAATAAGGTTGCAGCACTCCTGCTAATGTGACTGATATTCTGCCAAGAGAGATGTTTATACCTTGCCCAGATCTTACTGCAAAGCCAGGGCTGCCATTTGCTTTAAATTTATGAATCCAGGTTCTATCAACATTTATTTTCACCGAATGAATATTGCTACTGCGTAAACAAAAGACGGGAATGCCATAGCCAATTTATCGTAATGTGTATCAAGACTGCAAAAAATGCTTATGAAAACGTCTTTTTGATTAAATTTCTTTCTTTATAAACCCGAAGTAAGGATAATATTACAAGATAATAGTTGTTGAGATAGTGGGTTTATAGTGAGATAATTGGTATGGAATCAAACAAGCTATAAGATTACAAAAAGCATTTTTTACAGATGTGAACGTAGAGTGCCATAGTCTTTGAAATTGCTTGAGTTTGCCAAAAATAGTTTCAATAATATTGCGTTTATAGAGCAAAAATTTATCTTGGAGGAGTAATAATTTATTTTTCATGTTCTTCTCAAGCCTAGTAAAAAGCAACAAGTCTTGATTCAATAGCTGTGTTGCTAATTCTTATGAGATATATCATTTATCGCCAAATAATTTTCCCCACATACCCTTTACCATGGTCAAGACTGGCTTTCTGTCGTCAACATTACCATGTGTAATTCTGATGGAAAAAAATTCGCTTTTATCATTGAAAATTGTGTGTAATTTCAGGCCATAAAACCAACCGGTGCTTGTTTTACTTTTTGCAGCAATTCCACGAAAACCTTATGTCTAGTGCCGTAGAGCCTTACATGTCTCAAGGGGTGTAGAGCCCACAAATTGGATACCGTGACCTCTCCAGTAATGCATTGCAATAAGCAACATAATATAGGCAAAATACGCTTCAATACGGCTACAAACCTATCATACAACAATAAATCTTTGAAATCTCTCCGGTGTTTTACATACACATAAAACAACTAAACTTACTCTCTTGGTAGCCTAATATTATAGTCACTATCTCACTAAGGATCATATTGCACTTCCTACTCCTCTTGCCTTTCGTTGTCCTTGCCTTTTATAAATGTATTTCCAACCAAATTATAAATCCTTTGCAAAAATCATCAACATAACAATATATTCCTGTAAAATCTATTTCCATATGATTCCTCTTTGTTACCCTTTATCGGCTTCTTTAAACAGATATCATATCTCCATCTTATTGCAATTATATTATCCATTCCTTAGCCTTACTTCGTGTTAAGTAATAAAAAAATTACACACAGTGTAAATTTTTGATGACAAAAACGAACTTGTTTCTACGAACATTACCCCTGGTAATGTAGATGCAGAAAACCCATATTGAGTATGGTAAATGGGCGCGTATGGGAAAAATAAATTATTACTCTTGCAAGATAAGTTTTTGCTCTATAAACGCACCATTATCGAAACTATATTTGGCAAATGCGAGTGATTCCAGAGATTATGGCACTCTAGATTTAATCCGTAGAAAATGCTTTTTTCACCTCATGGTCCGTTTGATATTATATAGTAAAATGAAAATGGGTTGGGTTTTGAATGCAGTGTCCGCAGCATCTGCTAAAGAAAGAAGAGTATTTTTTCAATATTTTACCTACTGACGCCTCCAAATTGGCCCAAAATTTCTCGATTGGATTTTAATCTGATGAATAAGGAGGTAAAGATAACGGATGATATTTTGCCTCTTCTATCATTTTTCTTGTATTTTGTGATTTATGGAAGCTAGCGTCATCTATGATGACCGTCTGACCAGGCTTTAACGCAGGTATCAGATTTGAATAACATAGCAGTTTCTTGTAGCACATTGCTGCTATAATCTAGCTATAAAGTTCTCCTTCGGCCTTCTTAATGCCTACCATCCTACATACCTTTCTATATCTTTTCCATCTTCAATTCGTTTAAGCGCTATCTCCCTAAAATCCTTGCTATATGGCCTTCTCATCTTAGTTACCTTGGTAATTATGATTAAAATCTTAATGTTTATATAATATTTTAATCATAATTATAATCCTTTTTCATTTGACTATATCGCCAAATTCTGGCAAAAAACTACTAATTGAATAGCCAAACATTTGCCAATACCCAGCATTGTTTTTTATATTGTGCAAAGCGGCTATTTATTTAGCCCTTCTTGCAATTTATTCAAGAAAAATTAAAGTAGAAGAGTACTTATTCTCCTAACGATCATACTGACCCAGCGCAAAGCAAGTTACTCCTCTATTTATTCATTATACAACATTTTTCAGATATAACCCGCAATGGTGTGGGTAAAGGAGTGTAGATAAACCACATGACTGAGCCTGAATCCCATAACTCAACGGCATGAATGAAAAAAAGGTAGTTTGGCTAAAGAAACACAGCTCACATAATATGTGCTGTATGCGCTCCCCCTTACTTGTGGGCTGCTACTTCTGCTAACGCTCACTTTTCGCCGTATAGTGTGTGAAAAACATACAGAACAGCACGTTAAAATGCTGTTCCAAAAATAAATCGAACACGCTCTGATACATCGTACCCCCTTTTACGCATAGGTATGCCATAATCAATTCTTATAGTCCCTAAGGGGGATTCCCAAATTATACCAGCACCACAAGACGCGCGCACGTAACTCTCATCGTGAAACATGGAAGCTTGAATTTTGTCCAATTTTGGAAGATCAAGACCATATACATTAGCAAAATCAACAAAAGCTGCACCTTTTACCTTTAACTCTTTTGGAAATCCTATAGGGAAATTTAATTCTACAGTAGCAGCGTAGTAGTTTTTTCCACCTAAAGCATCTAAAGTCTTCTTATCCCTAGGGCCTATACCATGAATATCAAACCCACGAATTAAATCTTGTCCTACGAAAAAATTATCCAGTACAGCTACCTGCGTACCACCAAATCCAAAAATATTGCCATATTGCCCATTTATGTTTAGAACTACATCCTTCTTATAGATTGGGATATAACAAGCGCTAAACAGGTCAGTTTTTAGGTATTTTTGCGATCCTCCCAGTCCTGCCACCTCTTGTGTTAATTGCAAGACATACCCTTTAGTTGGGGATATAGCACTATCCCTTCTATCATAAGACAAAGTATGTCCAACAGATGATATAGTACGTTTTTTTGGTGATTCCTGTATCAGTATGGAAAGATCGGGGGCTACATGTTCTATTTTACTTGATCTCAACGAATAACGTAAAGAATGATTCAAGTATTCAGTCAACCCGTATCCTATCTTTACACTACCACCTATGTTTCTGCTACTATATCTGTTATATTTTGTTACTTCTGATTGTGCTGTTGATGAAGAAGCGGGTGCCTCCTCCCCCATTTCTTTTTTTTGCTTTTTTGCGAGCCACTGATTTCTCCCATCTACTTCATGTTGAGAAATTTTTTCATCATAACTTCCATAAAACAGGTCAATCCCCGCAAGTAAGTTTCTATTTAAGAAATGAGGTTCTGTAAATCCAACCGAAACATTTTTACTCAACTTGTCTTGTCCATAGCCAAATTCGAATATTCTACCAGTTCCTAATAAATTGCTTTCTGTTAATGAAACACCACCCATTAGCCCGGAACTACTATTATACCCTATCTGAAAATTTATCGCCCCAGTGCTTTGTTCTGTAACATCCACATCTAAGTCAATTTTATCCAGTACATTAGTATTTTTTGGTGCTATTGCTAAAGCACTAAAATATCCTGTGTTGCCTAACCTTTGCTTAGATCTTAAAATCTTTGCAAAATTGTAGCTATCCCCTTCTTCTACACGCATTTCTCGTCTTATGACCTTATCTAGAGTGCGAACATTACCTTTAATATTAATTTTATTTAAGTAAACTTTATTCCCTTCTCCAATTTTAAACGTAATATCCAACAATTGCTTCTCACTATCTTTTTCGAAACTATGATCTACATCAATAAACGCATAACCTTCCTGACCCAAAAATTTTGTAAATTTATCAGCCGTATCATCAATTTTACTTTGGTTAAATACATCCCCTGCTTTCATCAATAACAAATTCTTCAAGCTCTCATCACCAACATTTTTTAATTTATTGTCAATTCGTATACCCCTTATTTTGTACTTTTGACCCTCTTCAAGAACAAAAGTTACGAAGAATCCATCCTTTCGTGGAGATAATTCAGATATCACATTAATTACGCGAAAATCTGCATATCCTGCGTTAAGGTAATTTTGTTTCAACATTTCCTGGTCTATCGCTAATCTCTCAGCATCATATGAATCTGCAGAGGAAAAGAGGCGAAACCACATACTTTCTTTTGATAGAAGTAATTGTTTTAAATCTTTTTCTCCAAAAGCATTGTTCCCCACAAATGCTATCTTACGTATCATAGCTTTTTTGCCTTCTTGTATCACATAGACCACATTTACCCTATTGTTCGGCAGTTCTATGATTTTAGGATTCACAGATGCGACAAACCAGCCTTTTCTATTGTATAAATTTACTATTGCTTCTGTGTCTTTTTTCAGCAGCACCAGTGAATAGGTAGAACGGGATTTGACGCTGATTATGTTGTTTAATTCAGGATCATGAACCCTTCTATTACCTTCAAAAGCTACAAGATTTACCACAGGACTTTCTTCAACAACTATAACCAACTTACCATTCTGATATTCAGTTTGTACATTACTGAAGAAGCCTGTTGCATATATATTTTTAATTCCGTCGTCAATTTTATTTTTATCGTAGCTCCCTAACGTTATGTCTGTGTAAGATATGATAGTTTCAGCCGGGATACGAACATTACCACGCACTTCTATTGCAGTAATCGTAGATATAGTAGACGTGGTGTTTGCATCATCTAAAGCAAAACACTGTGCTACGACAGCCGTATAACTCAGGCCAATTAAGGTAACTAATATCCTTATGTAATCTAAAACACTAGTAAATCGCATCTGTTGTACTACCATCAAAATTTAGTTTTTTTATGCACCGGCCTCTACAAGATTGCCACTTCTTTGACAGTCCTATGTGCTCCTTTTTTTATTTCCATAGTAAGTTTTTAATATCGTTCCATGTAGCAAATACCATAATAGAAATCAAGACTGCAAAACCAATTTTAAATCCTATCACCTGTAGCTTTCGTGGCAAAGGTTTCCCATGGATAGCCTGCAGAGCATAATAAAGTAAATGTCCACCATCTAGCAACGGTATTGGGAAAAGATTAACCAACCCCAAATTTAAGGATATCATGGCAATCAAAAGTAATAAGGAAACCATACCATACTCGGCCGATTTTGCCGTATATTGTGCAATCCTTATAGGACCACCCAAATCTTCTAACCCGCGAGTTTTTGTTACCATCTGCCACACAGTTTCCAGCATCATTGAAGACAAGTCATATGCTTGTTCAACTCCAATAAATAACGCCCGTAGTAACCCTACTTGCTGCGTTAAAGTTTCACCTCCCACAACACCTATCATTGGTACTTTTACCTTTGTACCTGTAGGATCGACTTTTTCTACAATTTTTGGAGTTACTTCAAATTGCTTTATCTCGCTCTCACGTTTTATTGTTAACGATATGCTTTTAGTCCCGTTGTTTAGTATCACTGTATTGTGCAACTCACTAAAATTAGTAATGTTTTTGCCGTTTACAGCAGTGATCTCGTCGCCTACTTCCAACCCTATGGCAGAAGCAGGGCTATTTTCCATTATACCCGCAATTTCAGGTTTTACTATGTGTAACCCATTCACATACACAAGACCAGCAAATAAAACTAAAGCTAAAAGGTAATTCGCGAATGGGCCAGCAAAGACTATTAGCGCTTTCTGCCACAACTCTTTGTAATGAAATGACATTTTTTTTTCGGCTTCGGTCATAGCATCTAGACGTTCGAGATCCGGCGTACTTGCAGCACCTATGTCACCCAACATCTTAACATATCCTCCTAAAGGAAGCCATCCTATCTTCCACGTGGTTCCATTCTTGTCAGTGAGTTTGAATAACGCCTTGCCTAGCCCGATGGAAAATGTTTCTACCTTCACTTTAAACAGACGTGCTACGAAAAAATGCCCTAATTCGTGCACGAATACAATCACCGAAGTTACAGTCGCAAACCACAGAACACTAGTCAAAATCATTACTCACTACCTTTACTCTATTTGTTTTAACTCATACATTTCATTTAAGTAACATTCACTACTTTTGGAACTACAAAATACTGGCTCCTAATTTTTGGGGCATTAGCCAATATGGCTGTAGAATCCGTTTTTTCTATAATAACATCTGCACGCAGCGGAGTGGTTCCCTCTATAACGCTGTGCATAGGTTCAACCCCTTCAGTGTTTACTGTTTTTAAAGTTTCCATCCATTGTACAATACCACTGATTTCATTTCTATAAATACTTATTTCCTCTGAAGAGAGTGAAATGCACGCCAAATCAGCAATCTTCTTTATACCATCTTCACCAAAGATATCCATTTCAAACCACCTAATAAAACTTGTTCATATACAAGAGCATATTTGTTATGTATACAATCCTAACTCGCTGCCCATTCCACTTGCTAAACGCACCAAGAGCCACAAGCCCACGGTATGATAAATAATATTTGATATTTTTACAACTAAACTTATTCAGCTACACATAACATTATTTTATGCTACAGCCAGATTATAGCGAATTCATTGATATTGTAATGCGCAAAAAACAGTATAAATTACTGGGATTAGATGTTGGCAGTAAGATGATAGGAGTGGCCCTTTTTAACAATCTTGTGCTCATCTCAATACCTATGTGTACTGTAAAACGCACTACTCCCCAACAAGATGTACGTAGTGTAATTGATATTATCAATACTCACCAAATAGATGGAATAGTAGTAGGTATGCCCTTTCAAATGAATGGCAGTATAGGAACATCTGCAAAGGTGGTGATAGATTTTATAACGGTATTACGTCATGCTATTTCGATATCTGTGGTTACACACGATGAACGATTTACTACAGCTCTTGCCAACACAATACTAAAACAAATAAATATGCCCAGGATAAAACGAAATAAAGTTGATAACGAAGTAGCGGCAAGTCTAATACTTGATGGATTTTTGATAAAGTTGAAGGAAGTAACCAAGAGCGTGTACTAAGCATACGAAAGAACCTCTTGCGTAATTTATTGCAGTAAAAAATGTAAGTGCAGAGTCTGACAAAGTGTTTTTAGATATACACAAAAATCTAATCCTAATTTCTATTTTTAAATGAGCACTAGGAGCAATTATCTGTTTTGTTTTTTTATTTTGTGTGCGTGCTTAAGCGTTACAACACTATTGGATGGTGTGTTTGCTTGCACCCACCCACAGATGGCGGCTTCTATGCGGGAAGGAAACGGCATATAGTAGATATGTGATTAGCAGGATAAATTACAACAAGAAGTCAAATGCTTATTGTTGCAATTTTGATAAATATTTCGAGCGTATTCTAACTTACATCCAAAATTTTATGCACAAACGCACTTTGCAACTACTATATAAAACAATATGGCTCCAACGTGAATCCACTGAGCGCCAATTGATGTTGCTAACCTTTTTTTTGCAATGACTTTGTTGAGCGCAGCGCGATGCACAATTAGTTTTTACTATGTGTGTGCTCCCCTTTAAAAGCAGATTTGGTACTGGTAGTAAGCTCATTTTGAAGTTTAAATACTAAGCTATCAGCAATTCCGTCCAAATTCTTTTTAAGTAAATACACGTACTCATGCCCTAATGTTGGTACCTGAAAGCTATCAAACGCTTTGATTTTTCTTCTGTGTAGTATACTACTTACGCAATTTGTTTGCGCAGAACAACTGGTGCTGATATCGTAATATAACGTTACAAACACCTTTTTTCTAACAAAGCTTAGGTCTTGTTGTACTACAAATGGCATACTTTCTATTTTATACTTGATAGAAAGTAAATTTTCATCTGCATAACTCACGTTCAAAGATCGTAACTTACTTAACATTAGTTCAATTTTATGCTTTAAATGATAGTGAAAATTATCGAACTTGCCTTGTAAATTTGAATCTTGGTTTTCCGGTAAAAACTTATCTAATTTTAAATTTTTCACTAATTTCTGAGATAGCTCTACTCCATCATATCCTAACGCACTCTCTTCCTCTATCTCCTCTGGTACGCCATAAAATGGCCTAAAACTACATCCTACATTAACTGTAATAAGCACACAAAATAGTAGTAAACGGAGAGACCTTTTTGTAGACATGTTTCTCTACAATCCAAATTTCATATCAAAACCCATCATATGCTTTACATCGCTTAAAGTGCCACTCGCAATGCTTCTTGCCTTATAATTTCCCTCTTCTATGATTTCGTTAACATAACTATTATTATCTGCAATATCTCGAGCTTTATTGCAAAGAGGAACTAACTTTTCAATTAGGGCATCAGTTAATATAGACTTAAACTGACTCGTTTGTATATTTGCAAATTCCTGTAATGCTTTCTCAAGAGTTGTGTTAGTTAAGCCACAATATATGTCCAGCAAGTTACTCAACTCAGGTCTTTTTTCTACATCATACCAGATACCATTGATAGAATCTGTTTTAGCCTTTTTGATTTTTTGCGCAATTACATCCATATTATCTGTTAAATTAATTCTGGAAGCATCGACAGGATCGGATTTGCTCATCTTTTTTGTAGCATCGCGCAGACTCATTACCCTACCCATATTGGCGTCAATAACTGCTTGCGGTAAAACAAAATAGTCAACACCAAAGTATCTATTAAAGGCTCCAGCGATATCACGCGTTAATTCAACATGCTGTTTTTGGTCTTCCCCTACTGGCACATGAGTGGTTTTGTACAACAAAATATCTGCTGCCATAAGTATGGGGTATGTATACAGTCCAACAGATACCGATTCTCCCTTTCCAACAGATTTCTCTTTAAATTGTATCATACGATTCAACCAACCAGTTTGAGTAAAGCATCCCAATATCCAAGCTAGCTCTGAATGTGCACCAACAGCTGATTGTTGAAATATTATCGATTTACCAGCATCAACACCAGCTGCTAAATACAAAGCAACATTTTTTCTGGTATTTTCTCTTAAAGATTTTGCATTTTGAGGTACCGTTATAGAATGTAAATCAACGACACAAAAGATGCAATCATACTCAGTTTGCATCATTACCCAGCGTTTTATTGCACCAAGGTAGTTACCTAATGTAAGGTGCCCCGTTGGCTGGGCGCCTGAAAATGCGATCTGCTTTTTATTATCTAATGAATCGAGAGAATACACGTTTTTATCCTATTATATCTATTTAGCACGTTCTAAATACTCCTTGCTGTTGGTATTTACCATCACTCTATCTCCTACATTAATAAACTGCGGAACCATGATACGCACCCCGTTCTCTAGAATTGCAGGCTTAAATGAAGAAGTAATAGTCTGTCCCTTTATAGCAGGCTCACACTCAGCTATTGCAACCTCAATTACTTCTGGCAAGCTGGCAACAATCGGTTTTTCATTGTAATTTTCGATTGTAACTGTAATTCCCTCATGCAAGAAAGGTAACTGCTCTCGGTAAAATAGCCCATTATCCACTTCAATCTGCTCAAAAGTTTCAAGATTCATTAGCATAATACGTTGAGAAGATTCATCAGAATACAGATATTGATATTCAACCTGGTCTAATTGCGCCTTTTCTACATTTTCACTACTCCTAAATCTAACGTTTAGTTTAGTCCCCCCTCTTATCTCTTTCATTTCCACTTGCATGTAAGCCCCACCTTTGCCCGGCTGTGTATGCATTGTCTTAAGTACAATCCACAATTTACCTTCATGCTCTAATACATTTCCTATACGTATGTTATTTGCATCTATTTTCATTGACCTTCTCGCACATAAATTGGTTAGAATCTTTTCTGTAATATACACCTTTAGATGAAATACCTAAAAAAACCAAGTAGTTAATTGCGATGTACTTGCTGCAAAAAATCTCGTTGTACCAAAAATTTGCCGGTATAGCTGTATAAAAAAGGATGTTTATCAAAATTTTTCTCATCAACGAGATTTTTTGGTCCCAAAGAATAGTGGTGTATTATATGAATGCACAAACGAAGGAGGAAAAGCTTATGGGCAAGTATTACATGAGTGCACCAGGACAACAAAGGCAGTGCGTAGAGGAATAGGGTCATGTAAAGAGAGGTTAGTGAGAGCGGACAAAAGCTTAACGTTAACCCTAAACGATCACAAAAATTATTTTGCCAACTATGAATATAAAGGCTGGTACCGGCTTTCAAGGATTACAAAAAACTACATCTATATCAGGGATTTATAATTTCGAGTTGAATTTTTGGTTACGTAAGAGGTCTATGCTCTGTATGTTTTTTGCATTTCATTATGCGTAAGCGAGTTTTGGAAGAAGTCTAATGTACAAACAACGGTTATAACTGTTGATGGAACGAAAAGGAGTGCGTTCATAAAAAAAATACGAGCCTCAGAATACGCCAAACGAAGCACACTGAGACTCGCGCTCTATGAAACCAGACCACAAATCACGGAGTTTTTAATTGCAACCTGCTTTCTTTTGAGGAGTACCTGTGGCAGCCCCACTACATGTTGATGTCGACTGTGCTGATTTTTTTGCCTCTGATGCAGCATCACAACAAACGTTAGAATACATATCCGAGCACTCATGCATCAAGTTACTTGTGTTTTTAAAAAGGCTGTCCATGAGCTCACAGTACCCATGCCACCCTTCTTTTGCGAAACTAAGGTACTCTTTTTGCATATGATCTGCGGCACAATTAGCTGCAGACGCTTTTTTCACAGCATCAAAGCAATTTTGAGTTTGCTTTTGCGTAAATTCAGCAAATACACCAGCTGCCTGTTGCAAGTACTGCATATATCTTTGTTGCATGCTGGCCATAAATTCTGCCCCTTTCGATGTAAATGACATCAATTGAGCGGGGTGTGGAAAAAAGTGATTCATTTTTTTTACCTCAAACTATAACATGGATATCAATACCCATCACAGGTAACATCATATACTGTAATGGAATTTTGTGCAATGCAATATATAAATTTATTTGCTATATGAGTATTTGCAAATAGAGTGGGCTATTCGTGAGCTACAGACCTTTGCCTAACACTGAGTTATTGCTTGACCAAAATATTCTAAGTTTATAGTATAAAACTCGTATTAAGTTTAAATTTAGGTGTATTTAAATTGAAAAAATATACTGTAGTTCTTACTCTAATTTTTCTCAGCATGATTCTGGGAGGCGGGTTGTTTGTATCTCACTTCATAGCGTTTAATCAGTATAAAAAGGTGTTTCAAGAGTATGCAGCAGAAAAATACAATATAGACGTTAATGTAAAGAACGATGTTCACGTCGTGTTTTTACCGCATCCGTATTTGAGTTTGGATAATGTTAGTGTTAGATATCGTGATGTTTTAATGCTGTATGCAAAGAATGTTCAGATAAAAATTTCGCTACGCGATTTATTTACGTGGAAGACTGGCCCAAATGTTGAAAAAATTATATTCAATCATGGAATTTTATCTGGAGAAATAGGATTGCACTATCTACAGACAGTATTTTCTGAAAAAAAACTTACAACGTACTTCATGGATTTTAATGATCTTGAAATCAGTACAAAAAAGCACAAACAAGGAGGATTCAAAAATCTGCTACACGTAAAATCACTTCAATCCATGTATAACGAGGGTAGCTCATTAGCCCTTGAAGGCATTGTGGGGTATAATAATGCTTATAATCACATATCTTTTGACATAAGTGATGTGTATTCATCAGTAGCTCGTATGCAACTTGTTTGCAAATCAGATAGAATGACTGCCAGTTTTGTAAGTAATAATTTTGATTTAGAAAATTTTAGCAAAATGTACGGGACGTTAAGCGTAAAATTGAAAAACGCAGAAATACTTCCTAATGCACTAATAGATGAAAAAAATAATAAAGATGAATTGGTTTTGTACAGTGATGTTACTTTACTACTTCCTACTAAAACAATACTTTTTTCTAATTTTAGCATTTCATCTAATGCAATTGAAAACTTAAAGGGAAAAATATTTCTCGATGTACTGGATAGTGGTATCGAGATTAGAGGGTGTGTTAGTGTCAAAAAATTGAATTTTGACGTTAGCACTGCGACAAAACAGGAGTACTATTTTTGGCAAGATATCATGAATGTTGTACTTAACGGGTTTAATATGCGTGATGTAAGCATGCTCAATAACGTTACTGCTGCTATCGATTTTAGTGCAGAAAAGATTGTTGTAGCAAATGAGGTAATACTGAATACCAGTCTTAGTTTGGATATATTTAAAGGGGTAGGGCTTTTAAATGCATTATCTGCAGAATTACCAGGATCAACCGCAATTAATTTGTGGGGAACGATCTCCCATAATAGCATTAGACCTAAATTCATTGGTAATGTAAATTTAAAAAGCAAAAATTTTGCTGCTTTTGTGGTTTGGAGTGGTATTCCCCAGAAATTTAAACAAGTTGTAAGCGATAATTTTAGCACTGCTACAATGACAGCTAAGATATACTTGATCCCATCTTTAGTGAAATTGTTTGATATTGAAGTTGGTATTGGGGGAGCAACTAAAATTCAGGGAGTATTGAAATTTGCTAAAACTGAAAGTCAAACGATAGCTATATATTCCACATTATATGTGGATAAAATAAATCTAGATAAATTGCAGATAGGCGATTTCTTTGATCACTACTTCGCTTTACTTTATGCAGCTGATTCTGATAAATCTGGAGAAGCTCACTTTAAGCTGCTTAACAATTATATGTTTTTAAGAACGTGGGCTTTTCCTGTGCACTTAAAGTTAGTGGTGGATAGATGTTTGTTAAAAACGTTAGAATTACGGAATATCAGTACAGAGGTATCAATAAATAGCAACAACTTTCGGCTTGCAAATTTCAGTATCAACACTGAATTGCTAAAGGCAAGCGGTGATTTTAGTATGTCTTTACCTACTCTTCGTCCCAAAATTGTAGCCAATATCAAATTTGAAGATTTAGATTTGCAAGTGCTTGCGAAGCTTTTTCCCACAAAAGAGCAATTAAGTCAAGATGCTACCAATATTATTAACACAACTGAATTTTCAAACATCGATATTGAGCCTACCCCTCATCAAAATTTTAATTTTTTCTCTATGGCTCATTATGATGGTAAAATTAACGTAAGTGCTGGTAGAATAAAGGTAAATCAGGATATTAATTTGGAAAAATTGAATTTTGCGTTACTTTTTAACAATGGAGTCATCAGCCTAAAAGAAATGAAAGCCAATGCTTTCAATGGAAGTTTTGTTCTTGCGGGGAATGCTATAATATCTGAAACTATTCCACGTATGGACTGCATTTTTTCCCTAAATAGCATCAATCCCAATAGAATACTACATTTCATCACCGGATTAGACAAGATAAACGGCTACATGAATATCAACGGAGTGTCTAATACGTATGGTAATGATATGCCTACTTTACGCAGCAATCTGGATGGCAACATTATATTTGCCGGAAAAATGATAACATGGAATGGATTTAATTTGGACTCAATTGTTGCGCTTGTCGATTCAGAAGACTGGAGTGATCCCAGTGCTAACATTGCAGATGCGATAACTCAGGTAAATAGCCATTTTGACAGAGGTAGTAGTTTATTTGACGATTTACAAGGTAGTATCAAGATACAAGATGGGGTCGCGAGTATGAGTGATATTAAAATCGCTAACAATAGATTGAGTGGCATATTTGCCGCTAATTATGATGTGAGCAGTAATTTTATCAATTCTATTGCGATTTTTTCTTTTATGCCTGTAAATGGTGTAGTGCCTCTAAGCATCAACCTAAGCAGCAATGGGCAGTTATCTGATAAATATAGTACGAAGTTTAATGCTCAGGCATTACTAGATTTTATAGGAAGACAAGCCAACTCACATGGTGATTCAGTTGTATCTGAACCATCTACGTTGCGCGATCGCTTATCTTAAATTTTATGGTTGGGGGTTCTTGCGCATCACAAAATGAGTATATGCAAATATATGGAACTGAGTTTTAACAGCATAATTACGAAATGTGATTTGTATGGATTGAGAAAAATAATTAGTGTACCCTCTAAGAGTTAGTGTTGCGCAATATCCTGTAAAGCAGTGCAGCTGGGGTGTTGCGTAAGTTGTTGGATCAAAAAAAGTGGTACATAGGTAAGTCTGATTTTGTATGCCGCCATTGTTAGGGACAGTACGTACATTATGCAATTTTAAGTACATTATTTTTGTATTGGTTTTTTGCTGCCTGTTTTCCATGCTCTTCTCTAAGAAAGCGGTGGCGTATGATACTAAGGCAGATTGGCAAGAAGGTACTAGCTTCAGCGATTGTGATGATAAAAGCTCTCTTGCTAAAGTAATTTGTGTAATAACAGACATTGTAAAGCTTCTTGGACAGTGTTTTATCAGTCAAATACAGTACTTTGGGATAGACTATGATAATAGCTGTATACCTAGTACAATGCCCCCAGATAAAGATACTTATTGTAATGGGAGCAAAGGGGCTGATGGACCGGTGATAGCAAAAGTGTTAGCGAGTATCATTGATGCTATAATGGACAATGCATGGCTCATAATTGTGGCAATAGCGGCTATTGCAGTTCTTAGTATAATACCAGGTATTAATCTTATCATCTACACAATAATTGGACGCGACCTCTTGATGATATTAAATCTGTGCACTAATAGTTATATTATAGCACCACATGAGTATGTTAACGAAAAAGAAAAAAGACACTGTAAATGTACCGCTGCTACCGGTACAGAAAAAAGTAAAGTTATTAAAGATAAAGATCTAGATAAAAGATGTGTAACCGATAAAGATGGTTATTGCGATACTAAATACTGCAAATTCACGTCGCTAGAGTTACCATTTTTTTACAAATGTAAAAGGGGGGAATATGGTGATATGGGAGATTTATATTGCAAAAATCCAGATTTACTAAAAGTGGCCGAAACATATGGTGATATGGTAGGAAGCTTAACGATCGGTAGAAGGAGTTTTTGGAGTGCGATAGGGCTTTCTAGCTCTTCAGATGTTGTAAAAACATTATCTAGGGATGACATCAAAGGAGGGAGGGTTGTGAACGTAGTAGGTGATAATTGGACTTTAGAACCCAATGCTGAAATAGCTGGATATTATCGCTTAAATAGTGGCAAAGTACAGCTTTGCGCTGGAGTTACGAATATGTGGTTATTTTCATTCCTTGTGGGATGTACATATGTTCCACCGCCATCAGAAAAGATATATAGTCATAATACCTCTTTTGTCGATAAAACCAGATGCAGATATTTCCGTGATAGTAGAACGGATTTGAAGTCACTTGGTGTGGCGTTGGGTAATTTAACAGAGAATGGATCTTATGCCTCTGTACCCCGGTTCTTGCAAAGCGATATGCATATTACTAGTACTGTAGTAGGGTGTATAGAAGATTTATTAGTACAAGTTATGGTTGCTCCTGACGATACTACGCAAACAAAATCTGTATTACATACTGCGCAAATGGCTATGAAGCAAATTGTAATGGCCGTGTTAACGCTATACATATGCTTAGTGGGATTGAAGATCATGACATCTGCGAATCCTCCGTCAATGAAGGAATCTGTGGTGTATATAGTAAAATTGGTTCTGGTGCTGTATCTTGGGCTGGGCAATATTTGGTATTCTCCAATCAATAAGGCAGAAAAATCCGATAAACTGGGTTTATATCCAGTTTTAATGAGTACAATGGAGACCATTGCAGGGTTGTTTATGCAAGCTACAGATTACAGTGATCCTATAAGGATGTGCTATTATCCACAAGGTACATCCTCTGGTGATGAAACCTCCAATAATCTGCTTTTGAGCAAATATGCAGATTCTAATGCATTAAAAATTTCTGGTACACTTTTAGACAACACGTCTAGTCCGTATAATTTGGATCATAATGAGAATAATCCTAAGGTAATGCTATCGGTATGGGACTATATAGATTGTAGGCTAGTTAATTATTGGAATTTAAATTCATGCAATTACGGCATAAGTGGATTTATCGCTTTCTGGTTCATTGGCACAGCTATGCTGTTTTCTGGGCCTATGGGCTTTATGTTAGCCATACTTTCGTTTATTTATGTTGTGTTGCTGAGTTCAATAATTTTCACCTTTGTACATATCACGATTCTCTGCATTTTTACTGTCACTCTCTTAGTATTGGTGGCTCCAATCATGGTTTGCTTCTTATTGTTCGAGCAAACTAAAGGTATATTCGATAACTGGGCTAAAGCTATTTTGGGATACACACTGTACCCCGGATTATTGTTTGCATTTGTAGCACTGATACTTGTTACTATCGATTCTATGTTTTATGGAGATCCAAAAATATTACACGATCTTATAAAGCAAAATTGCCATAACTATAGTTGTGATTACAATGTTATATGCAAGGATCCTACAATGGCGGCTTCGATGTATTGTGGCATAATGAAAACGATAGGGGATAAAAAAAGTTTGAATAATTGCAGTGTAACACTTAGCAAAATGGTTGATAGCATGACGACTAATTTCAGTATCCCACTTATAGGTAATTTTACAGTTCTTATTAATGATGTTACTACAACTTTTTATCCATTAATGCTAAGAGTGGCCCTATGTGTGTTGGTATTCTATCTGTTTACAAGTTCTATGATTCAATTCGTCGAGGGACTAGTAGGAGTACACAGCAGCTTATCTAAGGGAGCAGAAATAGATGTGTGGAAGCATGTCAAACGTTCCGGTAAAATAGCAGCAACAATAGCAATGGCTCCTGTAAAAGGTGCTGCTAAACTTGCTGCTAAACTAAAGGGCAAAGGTGGCGGTGAAACAGGGAAAAAATAAAAATGAGATGATGCAAAAATAGGAAAATGAATATCAGGTATAGGTAGTACATCCAGTGAAAAGCAAATAAAAGTGTATGAGTAGTTTTTTTAGGCGTACGTATAAATATTTTGTCGCATTAATGGTATTTCTTTGTAGTTTTGTTTTATATTTTGTAAATCAAGCTATGGCTGATGTGATCAATGGTGGTGGTTTTGGAATTGGTGGAAAAGCACCCAGGGTGTATGAATCTTGTGTTTTTGGATATGAAACAAATGACTTAGATAATATGCTTAATGCTTTACCATCTATCATAACAGTAAAACCACTAGGAAGTGTTTGTTACCAACGATGCCAAAGAGTATGCAGTGAAGCATTTGGTATCGCAACATCAAATGACTCCAACAAAAATTCAGATGCAAAAGATCAAAAAAATATTCTTGCTATAAATAAGGATTTAATAGAAAAGTGCATAATTACATGTCAGAGTGGACAGCAGTTCAGTGCCCCAAAAGCGAAAAGGATATATAAAGATCCAACAAATGCTAATTCTACAAGACCATATAATGAGAGTGAGAATGTTGATGTTGCAGTAAAAGATGTGTGCACCGCTGCAGCAGCAGATCCTAGTATTACTCCTTCTACGACATCTCCAGATTATATATTTTACAATTCTAACGTAGTAGTGTCATCAGGTGAGCAAGTAAATGTTTACATGGCTACTCCTCCTGCGCAAGACAGTATACTACAGGATGATCAGCCTAACACAGTATATTTATGTGGACGAAAGACTGTAATGTTATATCCATCTTTCTATAGTACAAAGCGTAATGAATGGTGCTCGGATAATCGCAAATCTTGTCCAAAAGATTCCAGTGAAAGAGATGTATGTACGGGAGCAGCTTCCGGTAGGGCAGATTGTACTATGCTAGAACATTGGAATGCAAGGAATGCCGCTTTCACTGATACAGGTATTTATATTAGAGATGGGGATTATTTAAGCATTACTTACAGTGGTAGGTTTCACTATTATATATCTAGATCTGCTGATCCATCGGCAAATCCGATGCCACAAGATTACATTTTGCAAATAGCTAAATCTACTTCTGATACTCAAAATTTACCAGGTAATCTTCTACAATCTTACTCCACGACTGTCCCTCCTCCAAAAGATGAAGAATCTGCTCAAAAAATTGCTGATAGGGAACATGAAGATGTAAAAGCTAACGATGCACTGGAGAGATTCCTGGGGTTAAAAGGTGCGGTTGTGCCAATAAGTAGTCCATCTGCTTTTAGACAAGACCATAGCATAAATGCAAATTTATATAACCCCAATGCCTTTAGGATGCACACATTTAGTGGTATACTTAGCAAATATTCAAAACAACAATTTGTTCCACTGCTTTTTAGACATTACGATGAAGGGAAAGTGGAAAATTGGGGAGATAATCTAGGAGGATATAACGTCAATGTAACATGGAAAGGATGTAAATTTCAAGATGGAGAAAGATTGCAATACAAGTTCATTGATAACAACGTCATGAAGAATAATAGTGGAGAGGTAGATGTAGAGTTAAATAAGCAAGAGGGCTGGAAAGATGTGCCATGGGAAAAAGCTGAGAAGGGGCCTTATGGTAGCTCAACATTTTTGCCAGTTCCTGCAGGGAGTACTTCTAAGATGAATTTGTTTTTTAGAATAAAATCACTAACTCAAGCTGAAATGAGTTCCACAGGCTTATTAACAGTGTTTCCTGATGCTTATAAGACCTACAATACAAGTGGACAGTATACAATTGGTGTAAAGAAACTGCCAAAACCTGAATGTGATGGTTTTATAGCAAAACTTATCAAAAATGAAATTTATACTCCATTATTCGGCAGTTTTGAGGGGAATGCTGGAATAGTAACACAATTTTTTAATTTGTTTATTACCAATAATATGGTGATTGGTACGATTAAAGCTTTGTTGCTGCTCTATATTACGTATACTGGATTATGTTTTGTGGCCGGTATTTCGCATATTACACAAAAAGAAGCGACAGTAAGAATAGTAAAAATTGCAATAGTATTAACATTGCTTAGTTCAAATAGCTGGGATTTTTTTAACACGCGTGTATTTGGTCTTTTTACAAACGGAATGGTGGAATTAATAGACAATTTAACATACAGCAAAGGCGGAGCGGAGCATCAGAGCGCATCATGCCCTCCACCAATCAATGGTGAAAAAGAATATAAAACACCAAGGGTGCTAAGCGATTTTCATAAAGTGCTGTCGCAATTATTTAATGAAGTTTTTTGGCAAAAATTTGTGGCTTTGGTATTTTCCGGTATAGTTGGGTTTGCCATAGGTATTATCGTTTTAGCTGGAGTTTTGGTATACTTTGCATGCATGATCAAAGCAACTATGATATATATAATATCTTTATTCGGTATAGCATTGTTACTCATGCTGGCTCCATTTTTTATACCGTTAATATTATTTAACTATACTAAGGGAATATTTGATGCGTGGCTAAAACAACTAACAGTTTTTACCTTGCAACCGGTGTTTGTTTTTGGTTCTATTTGGTTTTTTCAAAAAATATTAATTATGCTGCTGCAAGTTGCACTAAGCTTCACCATGTGCAAGGTATGTCTCTTAGGACTTGTTTTACCTCCATTTATAAATCTCTGTTTGATAAATGTATATCATCCGTTGATGACAAGCCATTCACCAAGCCATTTTTCTATTCCGCTTACAAATGTTGCAGAAGCGATATGTCTCATTATCGTTGCGCAGGCTATGTTTGTATTTTGTAGTTTTGCATCTACATTAGCACAAAGGATTGTTAGCTTCTCAACTCTAGATGCTGGAAGAGTGGGGGCAGTTGGAAATTTTACTGCTCCTATTACAAGTGGAGCTGGTGCTGTGACTCATGGTGCTGCTGTTGTTACGGGTATGGATAGTGAAAGTAGGAAGATAAGGAGCGATCAAGCAAAAAAAGGCGTAGACGAGAAAAAAGAAAAGAGAGCAAAAAGAGATTCGATAGATAGATGAATAGTATTATAATACAATATTTTTTCAAAGATAGGAGGAGCACATTTATGTTATTTAGACACAAATGTGTAAGGCTTATTTACCTTATTACTCTTATCTTATGCAGTGGCTGTGGAGAGGAATGCTATGATGCCAACGATATGGGAAATGGCAAGATGATCGTATTAAATGCAAGGGCTGAAAAAGGTACAAACGATCCACCCTTACTGCGACCAGAGCCAAAAAGCCACCAAGTAGTGGCTTGGAGAGATACCGGATTGTATACTATAGGAACAACGTATGATCAAAGTGGAAACCTTGTTGCCGCTGCAATACGAGGCAATGTAAGGGGAGTTTGGTACCCGTGGGGAAAGGGTGATCTTGCTCCTGGATGCGCTTCTGTTTTATGTAATTTGTGTACCAATACCCCATGTGATAGGTATATGGCCACTTGCTTAACTCCAGGCAATGGAGCAGATGCTACAGGAAGCTATATTCGGCCTTCTAGGAGAAATGCACCTTGTGCTCTCAAGAATGGAATGGGTTTATATGGGTTAATTTCGATTCAAAAAAGCACTGGTGGTGGATACAGTGACCCTAATGCCAACGCTGAAACTTCTGATGCTCCATCTGCGAGTGCTTTTCGCACATTTCACGTAGGGCAGTACAGCATCAATGACAAAGGAGATTTTGCAGTACTATATAATGTGGTGTGCGATCCTGAAACTTTGCAATGTCGACGTGATCGACAGCAAGGTGTTACTGGTGACTCTATGGCCTTAGGTAGGTTATATCTTAAAATTTTGGATAATTGGTATGGAGATAATGCTGGGGGGTACACTGTACAATTTTATGATGGTGTGTACTACAGGGGATTTATTACAGATTTGCTTTCATTTTTTAATGAGCTTATACGAGATTCTGCAAAGACCGTATATGAGCAAGTGGGTAACCACATAGTAAGTATCGCAAGAGCTATGTTAGTGCTTTATATTGCTATCACGGGCATACTTTTTATGATGGGCGTAACTCAGATAAGCGCTCAAGAATTGCTAATGCGGTTATTCAAAGTTGGTGTTATTGTAACTTTAATAAGTCCCTTCAAAAATACAATGGACCCTGAGAGTGGATACACTTTTTTTAATGATTATCTTTTTAATCTTTTTAGGGCAGCAGCAAATTCTGTGGCCAATGTTATTACAACTTCTGCATTTTTTATACAACAAGCTAATCACCATATGAGTGGCGTTATGGTGGCTGCAAAAACTTTATCACCTGGTGCCAGTTATTTAGTAATATATGATCAATACATTACATCAGTTTTTTCAGAAGCGGTAAGTGCAAAAATATGGGGTTTATTGTTTACAAGTAAATTTTATTTCATATTAGCCATATATTTTTGTATTGTAATACTAATCATTACCATATTTAGGGCTATAGTGCTATATGCTGTAGCGTTTTTGCAAGTAGGATTGTTAGTATCTGTATTTCCTATCTTTATTATCATGATATTATTCCAGTTTACGAAAGACTTGTTTCAAAATTGGCTAAGATATATGCTAGGTAGTGCTCTTGTAATAGTAATGACTACGGCACTAACAGCACTGATGTTCGTGTTATTGAAAACTGCATTAGACGATTTATTACGTTATGGAATATGCTGGAAAGAAGTATTTAGAATAATATTTTTTCCTGTTAATTTTTGGTATCCAAGTGATTTTAGTGAGGTTGATGTTGCGTTAAGTGCAGCAAATTATCTGCGAGTTTTATTTTTTACTCTCGTATTTTACGTATTTATGGATAATGTTGCAGATTTGGCAGATGGGCTAAGCGGCAACATGACATATGGCAGGATAGCTGATGCTTATAGAGGTGTCACGGGAGCAGCTCAGAAAACTGCTGCTTTCCTTGCAGATGAGCTTTACATTAATAAATTAGGTGACAAGTTACATGAGATACACAGCAAATATACTTCAGCTGGGGCTCTTGTTGATAGAGGCAAATTGCAGCGTGGATTTGATGTTATAGAAAAAGTTGCAGCAAAAACTGGTACTGTAGCTAAAGGCGCCGAAGCTCTGGGGGCAACTTTGTTTGATGACAATGAAAGCGCCAGAGCGGCAATGCAAGCATATGGCGCTGCTAAACAGGAAGAAAAGAATATGATAGATAGACAAGCAGCTAACGTTGCGACGCAAAAAGACAAAGATGATTTACAAAAGAAAGAAGAGGAGGATGAGAAAAAGGAAGAAGCACAAAAAAAAGAAGGAAAAGAAGGGTTGAAAGATGGGAAAAAAGAGGATAAAGGTGAAAAAAATTTAGAAGGTAATAAAGAAATGGAAGATAAGAAAGATAATAAAGTGGGTAGAGATGGAGAAGAGCTAAAAAAGAACGAAAATGGTGATCAGAAAAATGGAAATATAAAGAGATGAGACATCAATTAAGAATTGGAAGTGCAGTAAAAACGGTGGAGGAGTTTTTGCGGTGTATAGTAGGTCGACATTTCGCTTGGCAGTTGTTAAAGGTGCGGGAAGTTCGTTAAGGAGGAGGGTTGTTTTCAAAAAAAGAACACTTTATAAAGAAGTAAACTACAAGACAAAAGAAGAGTTTTTAGAGAAAATATCATCAATATCTCGAGATAATTTGGTGTACATTGATGAAAGTGGAATATAGAAATATCTTTATAAAGAGCATGGATATGCGAAAAAGGGCAAGAAGTATACGATTTTATCTCAGGTAGAAGATATTCGAAGGTTATAGCAAAACTTGTGATAAAAGTTATTCGTCTGATATCTGTGTTAAAGCCTGGTCAGACGGTCATTATAGATAATACTAGCTTCCATAAATCACAAAATACAATAGAAATGAGAAAAATGATAGAAGAGGTAAAATATCATCTGTTATTTTTACTTCCTTATTCACCAGATTTAAATTCAATCGAAAATTTTTTTGCCAATTTAAAGGCGTCGGTGGCAAAATATTGAAAAAATGCTCTTCTTTCTTTAGCAGATGCTGTGGACGCTGCCTTCAAAAACCAATCCATTTCCGTTAACTATAAAAAGGGAAATTGGTAAGCGCTTTTCAACCCGAAGTAAGGATAAGATTAGAAGATAATAGTGGTTGAGATAGTGGGTTTATAGTGTGATAATTGGTATGGAATCAAGTAAGCTATAAGACTACAAGAAGCATTTTCTACGGATGTGAAAGTAGAATGCCAGAGTCTTTGAAATTGGTTGAGTTTGCCGGAAATAGTTTCAATAATTGTACGTTTATGGAGCAAAAACTTATTTTGTAGGAGTAATAATTTATTTTTCATGTTCTTCTTAAGCCTTGTAATGAGCAACGAATCTTGATTCAATAGCTGTGTTGCTAATTCTTCTGAGATATATCCTTTATCGCCAAATAATTTCCCCCACAAACCCTTTGCCATGGTCAAGACAGGCTTTCTGTCGTCAACATTACCAGGTGTAATTCTGATAGAAACAAATTCGCTTTTATCATTGAAAATTGTGTGTAATTTCAGGCCATAAAACCAACCGGTGCTTGTTCTACTTTTGCAGTAATTCCACGAAAAACCTTATGTCTAGTGCCACGTAGAGCCTTACATGTCTCAAGTATTGGACACCACTAACATAACCATAATATAGGCAAAATACGCTTCAATACGGCTACAAACCTATCATACAACAATAAATTTTTGAAATCTCTACGGTGTTTTACATACACATAAAACAACTAAACTTACTTCTGGGTAGCCTAATAGAGTAAGTTTAGTTATAGTCTCTACCTCACTAAGGATCATATTGCACTCCCTACTCCTCTTGACTTTTATAAATGTATTTCCAACCAAAGTATAAATCCTTTGCACAAATCATCAACATAACAATATATTCCTGTAAAATCGATTTCCATATGTTTCCTCTTTGTTACCCTTTATCGGCTTCTTTAAACAGATATCATATCTCCATTTTATTGCATTATATTATCCATCCCTTAGCCCTTAGTTCGGGTTGTTAACACTAAAAAGAAGAATAATACTTGAATGATGGTATTTTTATAATCAGGCGAAAAACAGTGTGCTATCCTACATAGATTCAACATCCATAGCCATTTGTCATCCGAAAAGAATTACGCGAAATATTGTGCAAAGCTAGATAAACCCAGTAAGGGCTGGTTTCTTGGATTAAAATTACACGTTGTGATTAATGAAATAGGCGAGATTCAAGGTATTAAATTGACGCCTGGCAATGGAGGAGTGCCAGTTTCATCCATCACAAGACGTCTAACTGGCTTGTTGTTTGGGGATACAGGGTACATAAAAAAGAAGCTCTTTGAAGAATTATACAGTGAGGACTAAATTAGTTACGGGGATAAAAAAGGGCATGAAAAATGTGCTAATACCCTTTTTG
>CAXOVX010000006.1:0-10136 GCA_964213345.1 Alphaproteobacteria bacterium
ACGCCGTCGCTATCGCTCCTGCTTATAATTTCCCCGCTTTACGAGCCTCTTCTTCTAGTATATCAACAACCCATTTTATCCATTTATCAAGCGTTAACTGTGCAATAAAATCTTTGATATCCTTAGATTCAAGCCGTTCTGCATAATTAGTTAAAAATTTTATAGCGGCATTATAGCCTTCTTCTACCGTAAGATACTCTATTGTTATTTCCCTACCACCAGTTGCATCTAACCATTCATACCAAATCGCTGGATCTGAAGTGTGGTTTTGCTCATCTACGGCCATATCACTACCTAACAAAGCCATATCACACATTTGTACATTATGTTCCATATGTTTAAAATAATATTCCTTCACCAACATTTCTAACGCTTTATAGACACATCTTATTTCCAAAATATCTAAAAATTTACTCATTATTTTTTACTTTTTTATATTTTATAGGAATGTCATTAATACCCGCATTTCTAATACTATTCTTCCACACTCTTACCCACACCTCTCTCCCATCTTCAAGTATTTTAGAGTAATGTTTCATGCCCAATGCATCAGTTTTTACGAAATTCTTTTCGTCATTCACTGTGTCCAATATCTTCTGCCTATTTTCAGGTGTATCTAAAACATGCCCCTCATCATTGCGGAAGATGTGTTTTATCTGGGCATCGTTTTCAAAAAACTCAATTTTTTGCTGGTTAGTATCTTCCCCAACTGTAGCCTTATTTGAATGCTCAGCATCAGTTTGCTGCTGTTTTTTCTTGCTATCATCCCCATCATCAGGATCGAGGTTAGCAGTGCCCCCCGATTTACCGGCGATGCTCTGTTTTATTTTGTCTTTTTCAGCACTATCATTAGTCTTATCACCACCATCATCATTTTTTAGCCAATTTGCAACACCCTTTACGCTACCTATAGTTTTATCGACAGTGTTTCTAGCGGCATCAGTAGCGAATTGCCCGATAGATTTTAGTGTATCAGTGACCCCTTGTCTACAGTTAGGATCGGACATGCAGATTGCAGTTACTGCAATACCAGTCATAGCGAGAATTGCTGCATCATCCACCACCGCCACTGTCTTTGTGACATAGCTTGCGCCATTCTTTTCGGCCTCCATGACATATTTAAGGGCTGTTTGTGGTGGCAGTTTTAGGGTCATTCCCTTCTTTGATGAGTGTTGCTGCTAGCAGATAGATTGCAGTCATGCGTTCTGGGCTGGTTTTTAGTGAGCTTAGGCCCTCTGCCTGCAGCTTGGAATCTAGCTCCTCAAACGCTTTGTCCATGGTAGAAAATTTTTCTGCATTTACTTCATTCTTCTGAGTGGGTTCTTCAGGGGTTACGTCCTGTGGCTGTGGTTTCCAATAACGCAACAGTCGCTCCGTGCTCAGGACTTCCTGCTAACATTGTACACCTTCACTACTACAAACCCCTATTCTTCCACCATTCATCTGTACGAAATTCTTCGGGAATTTTAGGATTATTTTTAATTTCATCGAGAGCGAGGTCTAGTCCATATTCTCTTTCTAAGACATCGAAATAATCAACCCTTAATATTCTTGGTAATTTTTTACCACACCATGGGCAGTATTCCATAGTAATGATATTATTAGAGTTATGGATATAAATGTAGTACTCTCTAAAAGTTGGTTTATACCTAATAGGATCTCTCGGATCCTCTATAAATTCCTGCATTTCTTTGCAACAAAAATACGTCATTGTCACTATTCCTATACATCTATTGGTTTATGATGTCTTACATCCTTAAAGAATCTTTTCCCAGTTATGGGATCTAAAGCATCCATTGGCTCACCGTGCTTATCGTACATTTCTATTTCTTTATGCAAATTATCCCATTGGTAAAATCTTTTGTCGCTACCCTGTAAGCCATTAGTTTTAGTTTTATCTTGATAAGGCTTCAACTTATTCCATACGGGGCTTTCGGATTTTTCGCATTTATATCTACCTTCTTTTACCTTATATTTTTCATACTGTTTAAAATCATCTTTACGATGATTGTCATCCCCATCATCAGGATCAGGATCGAGGTTAGCAGTGCCCCCAGACTTGCCGGCGATGTTCTGTTTTATTTTATCTTTTTCAGCATTATCATCAGTCTTATCACCACCATCATCATTTTGTAGCCAATTTGCGACATCTTTTACGCCATTTGTAGCTTTATCGACAGTACTTTTTACAGCATCTGCAACGAATTGTCCGATAGATTTTAGTGTATCGGTTACCCCTTGTCTACAGTTAGGATCAGACATGCAGATTGCAGTTACTGTAATGCCGGCCATGGCGAGGATTGCTGCATCATCCACCACCGCCACTGTCTTTTTGACATAGCTTGCGCCGTTCTTTTCAGCCTCCATGACGTATTTAAGGGCTGTTTGTGGTGCAGTTTTAGGGTCATTCCCTTCTTTGATGAGTGTTGCTGCTAGCAGATAGATTGCAGTCATGCGTTCTGGGCTGGTTTTTAGTGAGCTTAGGCCCTCTGCCTGCAGCTTGGAATCTAGCTCCTCAAACGCTTTGTCCATGGTAGAAAATTTTTCTGCATTTACTTCATTCTTCTGAGTGGGTTCTTCAGGGGTTACATCCTGTGGCTGTGGTTGAGCATTCACATCAGGTTTGCCTCCTGTTGTAGCAGCAAATGTTTCCAGTAGTTTCCCGAATACAGCACCAGCTTTACCGACTTCACCTACCGCGCTAGAACCAACATCCTTTGCGATGGTAGTCCAGTCTATGTTGCCATGGTCATCGTGTGGTAGTTTTTTGAGCATTGCATCACGGTCGATGTTACTCCAGTAGCCCGTGATCGGCTCTACGCTGTAGTGTGTTGTCATTTCTTGTGGATGGTTTACATCGCGATTTGCAGCGTCAAGCTGACATGTGCCATGTTGTAGGCCAAGAATACCGCCCCCAGTTCCAACCTTACATTGTACATCACCCTTGCCAATTGTCGCATACGCATGTCCACTCCTGCTATGTCCCCCAACAGTTGGTTTTATGCCCAGTGCATCTTTGCCACCTCCACCATTATTACCATTACGGCTATTTGCTCCCAACCTACCATTACGGCCGTCTGCCTCAGACCCGTCTGCCTCAGACCCTCTACCACTCTGTAGCATCAGCTTCACACTTGCACCTAGCGTATACCCCTCATCGTAATCGTGTATATGTCGTACAAACAGCTCTCCCACACTTAACACAAGCTCCCCATGATCCGTGAACCTACCATCATCCCCTCTCTCCGCATTCCCTATCATCCCTCCATTCAACTCCAACGCCTTTGCCACCACAATATGTGCGCTCTCCTCACCAATCAATGCCGTTAATTCGTGTACTATATGTGCACTTCTCTTTTGCTTAAGTCCACCAATCGCACTACTCTTCCAGTCTTTCGCATTCAGTCCAACATTTACGCTACTGCTATCCTCATCTATCACATCTTGCAGTGACTCCAGCACCAAAGAATCAAAAAACGCCTCCAAACTCCCGGCACTCAAATACACCCCCTTCATGTCAGCATGTCCACTCACCTCCAGCTGCATATGTCCCTTTATTGTGATAACTGTATTCATATACACCAGCTTATCCTTGGTGCTGCTACTAATCATCGCAGATAATTCCGGACTTCCACTACCTATCGGCACTTCAACATCATACTCACTGCTACTGCTATGCTCATGCGTACTCTCCGTCCCAGCCTTCACCTCAAGATATTTCGTCCTCACATACCCATCATACGCACTAATCCTCACACCAACCATCCTCAGCTCTTCACTCTCGCTCACCAGCATCTCATCTACTTCCATCACCGTGCCAACTTCCCTTACATGTACACTTGTAGACCCCATACTCTTGCTGTTAAATCCTACCCACACCCCACCTTCAAATCCCTTACTCTCATCACTCAGTAAGCGTAATATGTCGTCATATGCTTCAACTCCCCTAAATCCAGCATTTACAAAATCCTCTATCCTATCATATTTCTGGTGCAACAGCCTTCCTATTCCATCTATCGCACCTCCCCACCCACTCCTTATCCCTACCTTCAATCCCCCACTCGTAATCCTTTCCTTTTCATCCGTACTAATCATGTCCTTGAGCACACCATGAAATATAATTCGTGCATTTATGTGCATCTCACGTGCTGCTATGATTGCTCCAAATGTATCAACTGTCTCAGCACTTAGCTCAATAAATCCACCTACTAGCCCACTGCGCTTATTATGAACCTGCAAAACTCCCTTACTTGCTTTCTCGCTGCCGTAACTACCTAAGGATACTGACACCTCACTTCCATCCGCTCTAACTCCAATCCCAAACCCATCCTTCCTCACATATGCATACTGAAATTCAACATCAGGTGCCGCTTCAAGCACTACGTTCTTTGCCTGAATACTTATCTTGCTCTTCTTATTTATGCCTCCACCATCACCTCCACCTTCTCTCCCAACTATCATGCTCGATAACTGCAACCATTTACCACCGCTGTATCCTATAAACTGCGATGTATCATCACCACCAACTATTTCTATTATCGTAGGCAGCACTCCTCTGCTGTTCACTACACGTTTCTCCTCATGCTTTCCTATATACAAACCTGCATCTAGTATCAAACCAGACTTCTCTACTTTCACCTCCCACCTAGCCTCACGATACCCAGGCAATAACGCAACGGTTGCTCCATGCTCCGGACTCCCTGCTAACATTGTAACGCTATGAGCCTTAATTTGTGCACCAATCCATTTTTGATCATCTGCGGATTTTACAAAAAGATCACCCACAAAATTTAGTACACTGCCTGCTGTCTGGGATACAAAGTTGCTCTCAGTTCTTGTTTCACGAGAAAACCATTTTTTAACAGTCGTCTTTTTTACTATGGATACATATTCATTTGGGTTTTCTGCCGTGATAGAGCCTTGCGCGCTTAACACGCCATCGCCACCACCTTTTATAGAGGGTGCAACTAGTAGAATTCCGCTACCAGATACAATACTGACTGTTGAAGTTAGTCCACCTTTGCCCTCTATCTGAGATCTGTGATATTTTAGTGCCTCGTAACTATTGCAAAATCTACGACCCCATTCCGTTGCACTAGCATAAAGCTCAATTGGATACACGCTAACTTTTCCACTTTTGGTGCTTAAATATACGCTACTACCAATAACACTCGCCCCAATGATCTCCAAATCACTTCCTGCCACTATATCAATCTTCCCACCAGCACCTAGTGTTGCGTCTTTCGATATCCAACTTTCGGTCTTACTATAACCTTGTCGCTTTGCATTAGAGTAATATGTACTTTCACTGCTCTTGAGACTCGCAACCACGAGTTTATATATTGTTTCTACTGTAATATCGTGTCCTGCCTTCATTTCGCCTATGATAGCAGCATTTAAGGCAGCTATATATGTGCTATCCTCGGAATATATTTTGTTTAGTACAAATATATTGCCAGTAGCACTAACTTTGACACTATGGCCACTAACTTCACCAGCAAGTACCGCATCTCCACCTATATTTACGTTTACAGCTCCATGCACACTTTTGATATTATGGAACGGACTTAGTATTAAATCGTTTTTAATATCTAAATGAATATCTTCATCAGCAATGATATTTGCACCGTACAAGAAATCTGCTAGTGACTCATCGTTGAAATACAACTTGTAAGATAGGCATCTATCTACCACCTTCCCAACACAATTATCACTCCATACAGGCCATACGATAGGGATACTAAGTGACGCTATTTGGCTTCTGGTTAAACTTACACCTGGAACAAGCCCAAGCTTTTGTTGTTCGTTATAGGCATTTTCTGCCAATGTATTAGCCAGTCTATTTGAATCGTATCCGCTTAGACGGCCTATAGTCAAAAATTCAGCATCCTGCAGTAAATACTCCAAATAATGTCCATCTATGGTAAATACCACTCCTGTAGCTTTGAAATGTAATTGCTTTAGAAAGAAGTACGGATCAAAATTAGCTTGTACATTAAATGCTAGTCTTATGTAATAGTGTAATATGTAATCTTCACCAGGAGCAGGTAATAAGTTATTAGATAGCAATGGTGTAAAAACCCAAATTTTACTATTCAGGAAATTCTGATAGTTTGCTAAAAATTTTAAGTCTAGCCCATCGTATTTGAAAAATTGTTGTGGAATTATTTCGTTGACACCAAAATGAATCTGTAAGGTGCCTTTGTCAATCTTAGGTAGTACAACTTCGGGTATAGTTACAAGAGCATTAGACATCTGACTTGCTTTGGCAATGGCATTATTGAGATTTCCAAGATATGGATTGTCAGGATTAGCAGTAGACGGTAAATTTGATGATATATCGTAAACATATCTATCAATTTTACTATTAGGATGCCAACTTCCAGCTGCAATATTACTTTTCAATACGCTAACTACGCTCGTTATCCCACATACTTTCTCTTTATGCGTATTTGGATGATAATAGGTCTGTTCCCAACATTCAGACTGGTAATTATCCATCTTTAATTGCGATGCTATATAGCGCCACCCATGATGGGTCAGCAGATCAGAATCTGATGTAGCATACTTCTTTGTGACAACTGTGTTATGTACAGCCTCCGTAATAATAGGATAAAATTGGCCTCTTACAATAAATTGCGCTAAAAAAAGATTAAATTGCTCTCTTACATCCAATTTTAAGTTACCACTTACAATAAATTTTCCTGGTATGTAAGCATCAAGCGCCTCCGTTTCTGCACGAGCACATCCTGAGTCATACATATAGGTGCGGTCTAGCTCAATGAAAAAGAATGTGTCATACTCAGTTCTTACATACCACCTATCACAAAACGACTCTCTTAGCCCTGGCTTGGTATATTTTGGGACATCTTCAGTGTATACTACAAATTTGTTTACTATAATGAAAGAGTTGGCATGAGGTGTAGTAAGGCTAAATGTGCAGCTTTTGCATGCAAAAACTTGAAATCCTAACTCACCAAATCCTTGTGAAGATGTTCCTGCTTCAAGATAGCCAAACTGCGTAATGGAATTTTCTGCTAAATCTAATCTACCCAGAGTTGGAATCCTTACCACATCACTTACCCTAAGGAACCCCAAATTCTTAAACTCAGCTAATTCTATACTCAATTGCCTGGCTTGCATTGATTGCGTATTTATAAAAGTCCCTAATGTTCCTTCCAAAGAAGCATGATCCCCTATTTCAATTATTCCATCATTCGTGAAAATAGTGCCATGAAATGTTTTGCACTCCTCAAAAGGTAGCCACTGCCCCGTCGCTATTAAGGTGACGTTAAAATTTTTCGCTTTAATTATTTTTGTATTCCTTAGAGATATTTTCGTGGTAAGTAACGTAATCGAATCATCTGCAATTAACCCGGGTAAATCAACTTCTTTCGACTCTTCACCTTTAAATAACAATCTAATGTTCTTAGATTTTATATTTTGGTTCTCTAAACCAAGAATATCACCCTGTAATACGCAATTTTCTGTAACACCGAGCTTACCATGTAACTTTAATTTGTTAGCATCTAAAAGCACTATGGGAGCGGTAATTTCGCCTCCATCTAATGTTACAGAATCAGTGAAAGAAACATATACTGTATTTGGTGTTTGCTCATCAGCAATATAATTGGGCAAAATGTTAATTTCTGTTTCACTCCTTATCTTGCCATTAATCGTTACTTCTCCCCCTTTATTTGGGTGTTGTGCAAAATATGCAATAGCTCCTTTCGCAAAAACTTCACCACCCGCTTCTATCAAGAGTTTATCGCTGTAAAATGTTATAGCTTTATTGCTACTAATAAGCTGATTGATTTGTATCTCAAAATTCGCAGCAATTGTAATATCAGATCTTGCTAATACCTCTCCCCTAACAACCGGAAAACGTATCTTGTCGTATATTAAATACGTACCATCATTACCAGATAAAAATATTTTACTCCCTGTCAATACAGCTTTTGCCACATGTATCTTGCCACCGTTTAATATAAATAACTGAACTTGTAGCTTCAAAAGACTCTCAGAATCGTCTTTGTCGTTGAATGTACTGAGTAACCCGTAATTTACAATATTGATCCCAATGATTTCGCTATCATTGGCAAATAGAATTTCGCCTTTGTTTACGATCATCTTGGCTGCTTGTAGATACACACTGCCACTTTGGCTTTCTATTTTACCACATTCATTCCATATATGACCTTCAGACATTTCAATAACAACACTACTGTTACCACTGATTAGGCTATTTTTAAAAATAACTGACGATGCACCTTTTATACTCACCCCCTCTGTCTGGCTTGTAATGGTGCTATTGATGCTAATTTTATTTTTACTGTATATCTGTACTTGCTGTTTGGCATAGATCAATTGATTGATATGTAATGCACTGGCTGATTCTATTGTAATGGAGCCATTTCCTGTGAAACTACCAAGACCTAAAGTTTGATTCGTTATATTTAAATTTATGTCATTTTCTCCATACAACATTCCAAGATTTGCCCATGCCCAACTCTTAATATCTATATATTTTCCTCCGATTTTTGTAGCATTCGTTAATTCTGTAACATTCTTTATATCTAATGTTACGTTAGAGCCAATTTTATTGTCACCATAAAATGATACATCATTTCCTTTGCCGTATAATAAGTATGCTGTTACCACATTCAATAGTGCTGTTTTGGATGTAAAATTAAGTGTGTGCAAACCCGCTTGTGTGATATTGAATGTACTGGATTCAACTGTTACATTGATAGGATTTAGGGTATTACCAATATGTACCGAAGGAGCCTCTATGATTAACTTGCCGAGACTTAAAAACTTTATATTAGATAATCTAACTTCCCCCTCTCCAACTAACCTTACTACATCAACGGTTGAAGCTATATTAAATTCTCCACTTATCTCGAGTGTATTAGAAGTCGCATGTAATATGAGTTCATGTATTTGTGGTGCACCGATTTCTACCTTAGAATAAAGAGCATTACCCAAATATAATTCAGCTACACCGTTTGTATTTATATCAAAACTGGTAATATTATAAAAATACTCAAGTGCTTCCATGTGAAATTACATACAAAATTATGTCAGAGAATGAGTTTTTACTTATAAAAAAATAATACAAACACTTCATCTTCCCTTTTTATATACAATAAAAATATAATAAATATTTAACTTATGTCTACTAATAAATTAACATTTTCTGGGCTCATGCCACAGCAGTGAAATGTTGCCCCATGAGATCATGCTAGCTTCATATGGCGGGGCTGGTGGCCTTTGATTATTGCTTCTTTTAGCTTAGGTGCGAGAAAACTAAGTCGTAGTATAAGTTGCGCATATTTGTACTAGATGTTTTAAGCTCCGCCCCAGTCTATCTAACTTCCACACCACTAAAGTGTTACCTGGTTGCAACGCTTTCATACTCTCATTCAAGCCAAAAACGCCCAGATGCAAGATCCTGATATATACGACACCCCTGCATTCAATAAAGAAATCTAGCACTTGTTGACCCCATCAGCTTTAGATACTTCTCCCGCATAAATAAATTTCATAGCACACTGTGGTCAAATGAAAAAGGATTTTGGAGAGATAGCACTTAAACAAACTGAAGATGTAGAAGAGGTATGTAGGATGCTAGGCATTAGCAAAACATCGGTATTTCGCAAATATTACAGGGAAATCCGAATTTGACACAGGAAGGAATGGGTGCGATGGTCGGAATGACTGCAGCTGGCATATGTTGTGTCTTTCAAAGGATGAGGGTTGTTTTCAAAGAAAAGAACACTTTACAAAGAAGCAGCCCCCCAAGACAAAAGAGAAATTTTTAGAGAAAATATCATCAATATCTCAAGATAATTCGGTGTATATTGACAGTAGAATACAGAAATATCTTTATAAAGAGCATGGATATGCGAAAAAGGGCAAGAAATATACGATTTATCTCAGGTAGAAGATATTCGAAGGAGAACTTTAATAGCTAGGATCTGTCGACATTTATTTTAGCCAAATAAAAATAGCCATTATATCAAGAAAAGCAGGAAAAGTAATAGCCAATTTATCATAACGTGTAGCAACACTGCGAAAATGCTTGAGCTTATTAAACATTTTTTCGATTAAATTTCTTTCTTTATAAAGCTCGA
>CAXOVX010000007.1:0-18372 GCA_964213345.1 Alphaproteobacteria bacterium
ATGTTAGTTGCAGCCATTCCGACCATTGCACCTATTTCTTTCTGTGTCAAATGCGAATTTCCCATAATAATTTGCATCAACTGTTCATGATTCGCTTTAGTTGGCTTATTTCCATTCTTTTTTAGGACTTACATCGCCATTTTCTTTCTTCAGGCTTTCCCAGCAAAATACTGATATTTTTGCTAATGCCCACCAATCCCTACACACCTCTATCTTCTCCATCTTCAATTTGTTTAAGCGCTATCTCTCTAAAATCTTTGCTATATGGTCTTCTTTAACCATGATTACAAAAATTCCTTTTTCATTTGACTATAGTGTGCTTTCCAGATGTTAGGTTGGTTAAGTCTGGTATTGGGCTGTACCCGATTATAACAGAGAGTACGGGTGTGTTAAGTGTTGGAGAAGTTGCACCAGGAGCGCAATTAGGCAGCAGCGATGGCGCTGCTGATTTTAGTGTGTAGCTCTAATTTACCTAAATTTTTCTCTGCTCACTCACTAGTTCATATGCTTCGATGATATCCTTCTCCTTTATATCATCATATTTTTCAAATGACAATCCGCATTCAAATCCTCCTTTTACCTCTTTAACATCATCTTTCATTCTTCTTAATGATTTTAGCTTTCCTTCATGGATGACTATATTATCACGTAGTAAACGAGCACTCGCATGACGCTTTATGACACCTTCAGTGATGTAGCATCCAGCTATTTTTCCCACCTTGCTCACCTCAAATACCCTACGTATTTCAGCATATCCCATAATACTTTCTTTCATAACTGGCTCTAGCAGCCCGCTCATAGCAGCTTTAACATCATGAATCAAATCATATATAATAGAGTAGTACCTGACGTCGATCCCATATTTTTGCACCAATTCCTTTGCATTATTATTAGCGCGCACATTAAATCCCAATATAACCGCTCTAGATGCTGCAGCTAATGTCACATCAGACTCAGTTATACCACCAGCACCACAGTGTAAAATTTTTAATTTAATTTCGGGTACTTCTATTTTTTCTAAACTATGCACTATCGCTTCTGCTGACCCGTGCACATCAGCTTTAATGATAATCGGCAATTCCTTAACCCCCGCCTTGGTCTGATTGAACAGTTGCTCCAAAGACGATTTGTGCGTCGCCAATACCTTCCTTTCTTTAGCTTGCTGCACTCTAAACTCAACTATTTGCCTCGCAATTTTTTCTTCATTTACCACAATAAACTCATCGCCTGCTGTGGGTGTATCATTGAGGCCCGTCACTTCAACAGGAGTGGACGGAATAGCTGCTTTTAGCACAACACCTTTGTCATCCTTCATCGCCCTAACCCTACCATAACTTTTGCCAGCTACAACTATATCTCCTACATGCATCGTACCTTTTAAGACAAGAAAAGTTGCAGACACACCCTTCTCTCTGTGCATTTGAGCCTCAAGTACTCTACCTCTTGCATTACGATTAACATTAGCAGTCAATTCTAAGAGTTCAGCTTGTAATAGTATTACTTCCTCCAATTTATCGAGTCCTATTTTATCTTTTGCTGACACTCCCACGACCATAACATCACCACCCATATCATCCGGTATCAGATCGTGATGTAGTAACATATTTTTCACATTCTCAAAATTTGCATTAGGCCTATCTATTTTGTTTATAGCCACAACAATTGGAACATTAGCCGCCTTAGCATGACTTATTGCTTCTATAGTTTGAGCTTTTATACCATCATCTGCAGCCACAACCAACACCACAATATCTGTGACTTGAGCTCCGCGCATGCGCATTGCTGTAAATGCTTCATGTCCCGGCGTATCCAAAAATGTTATCGATTTACCATTCTGCATGGTTACTTTATAAGCACCGATATGTTGCGTAATACCACCATGCTCCTTTACCGCTATATCTGTTGAATGCAAGGCATCAAGCAGAGAAGTTTTTCCGTGATCAACATGTCCCATTATAGTTACAATTGGGGGGCGATGTTGCAACTGCACATCGGTATCTTCTATGTCTTTAATAAGATTATTCAATATTTCTTCACTACTAATTCGCTTTGGTTTATGGCCAAATTCGAGTGCTATGATCTCTGCTGTATCTCCATCTATACTCTGCGTCAAATTTACCATAATGCCTAGTTTAAGAAGTGCCTTGACTACCGCATTGGACTTTTCCGCTATCTTAACAGCTAATTCTTGTACACTAATAGTGTCCGATATTACCACTTCTCTAATTACCTTCTCTTTTTCTGCGCCCCCTACATTCCTTGTATAACGACCTTTTTTTGGACGTTTCAATATTCTATTTCGCATTCCTAGCACTTTTTCTTCATCTGTACTCTCAAGCTGTGCTATTTGTGCTGCTGACAATTTTCCTTTATGACGCTTGATGGTCATACCTCTGCGATTTGCTGCAACAGCTCTTCCTTCCTCTTCTGCCACTTTTGTTGTTTGCGCTTTTCCCTTTTGCGCAACAGAAACACTGACCAATTTTTCATTATTTCCTACAGATGCAGGTTGTACAGCCTGTTTTTTGTCAATATTAGTCAAAATTCTGACAGTGTCCTGTTCTCGCCTAATATCTGTATCTTCTCCTTTTACGCTAATTTCTTCGGGCTTTTTTGCTAAGTAATTCAAATTTCTAATCTTTCCCTTACCATATACTTGCGCTGCAAACTTGGTGGTAGTTATGCTATCGTTTGATAATGGCACTTCTCTTTCTTCTCGCTCTCTCTGTCCAGTTTGCTGAACACTAATTCCAACCACCATACTACCTTCTTCACTATCAGTAGGTGCGTTATTGGGGTTTAGTGTGGTTTTTTGATCGATTCGAGGCAACAGAGAAGTTTGTCCCTGATTTTGATTTTGGGCATTATCACCTACAGAAATTTTTCTTGCAAAGGACAAGGTTGATTGAGAGATATTTTCGCCATGGCTTTCTTCTTGTGATATAGAATCCTCAGTGCCAACAACACCTCCCCCATCTGTATGTTTGGTCGTTGTAGCATTGCAATCTTGATTAGATATACCGATTTCTTCCGCTAGTCGTAAAGCTGCTAGACGTTTTTCCTTCTCGTATACTGTCAAAGATCCTAAATCTTCTTGCTCTGCTTGGACACTAATCTCATTTGGTTTGCTTTTGCCTTTCATGACCACCACAACAGCTCCACGTACATTGGGGGGCGCACTCCCTCCGCTACGCAATAGCTCTTGATTTTTCGGTGCCAAAGCATTAACATTAACGCCCAACACCTTACGTACATTTTCCCTACCTTTATTCTGTTCTGTCATTTATACGGTCAACCCCTTAGCATTTTAAATAGAACCGATTGCCATGAACCTTTATTTCATATATCAATCTATTATCAATAAAACATTTACCACCTATGATAGAACCAGTTACAGCGTCGCTCTATTGAGAGTGATATGCGTATGCTGCTCTGGCATTTATTTTTTATTGGCAAAGCTCTAATACGTATACTTGATATTGTTCATAATTACAATATCGATGTGGCGCTAACTTAGCATTGCTGTAGTATGCATATATTATGGTGATAAAAATATACCTGATAAGAATCAATTTTATATAAAAGATTAAAAAATAAAAATGAACATATACAATAAAGCGAAAGACTGTACGCAAAAAATTGCCATTACAGCCTTAATTGGTAAACCCAATGCGGGAAAATCTACGTTGCTTAATTGCATTGTAGGGAAAAAGGTTTCCATCGTAACTCATAAAGCACAGACTACAAGAAGCAATATAAGGGGCATACATAACGTAAATGGTAGCCAGCTTATTTTTGTAGATACACCTGGCTTGTTTATACCTAGGCAAGGACATAAATTAGAACAATTTATAGTCCATAATGTGTGGCGTGGTATACGCGGAGCTGACCTTGCTGCCATTGTGCTCTCTCTCGGAGAAATTTTGGTTGCATTAAGAAAAAATCAGATTGAAGCTCTAATAGCTGATTATAAAAACAAAGTAGACCAAATTATTCACGAAGGTCGAAAGAACATCGAAAATTTACTTGTTATCATCAATAAATGTGATTTATTGACAAAGACACATGAACCCTACATGACAACCACAACAGACACACCCCCATCAGAAGTACAACTTGATGAGAGAAGCTGTCAAAAAAATGTTGAACTGATACTACAAGGTATCGGTGGAATAAAGCAGTGCTTTTTTATATCAGCCTTACAAAATAATGGAGTAGATGAAATTTTAACGTTTCTTGCAAACAATACTCGTAAAGGACGATGGCTTTTTGATGAAGGAGTTCATACAGACATCACAGAAAAGCAAATGGCTGAAGAAGTTACAAGAGAGCAACTGTACTTGCAGTTGCAAGAAGAACTGCCATATGCTACAAAAGTTGAAACTGAAACATGGCAATCGTCAGAAGATGGTAGTGGTATAAAGATACATCAAGCTATTTATGTGCTAAAACCTTCGCAAAAAAACATTGTTATAGGAGCAGGGGGAGAAAGAATAAAAAAGATAGGGCAAGCAGCTAGAAAAGAGTTATCAAGAATTTTAGGCATACCAGTACACCTATTCTTATATGTCAAAATTAGAGAAAATTGGATAGAAAAATTGAAAATACATAAAGATTGAAAATACGTAAATCTCAAGTAGCTGTCAGAGATACAGAACCTATTGCAATACAACAGAAGTATGGGATATACTGCAGTAAATGGGGATTGGTCACAAGCAAGATGTAAAATTTTGTTGTTTTTTTATATATAATATTGCAATAGCAAAAAAGCGATTGATTTTTTTTGCAACTTTGCTACCATCATCTCGTAATAGCAATATAGCATTAAGAATAGAATATACGAGAGGTATACATGTACAACACACAAGCAATTACAGAAGCGATATTTGAGAAGAATGTAACAAGATTCAATGACGCATTGCAAGATGCATATTCTCTTACAATGCAAGATAGAGAAAATTTGTTAAGTAGTGTTTTTCATACTCAAAAAAATCAAAATTTTGGTCTATTAAAACTTATATTAGCTGTGGGAGGACATGATATAAGCTTTATAGTACAGGCTCTGACCACTCTTATGAACAGTCATGCGTTATCTTCGGTGTCGAGTCAGGTGAGAATCAAAATTTTATCGGAGGCAGTGAGCGATAATGAGAATATATTCACTTTTGGCAGTATTTGGCACTACGGTGTATTGTCTGCAATTATTAGCAGTGAAGTTTTTACAAGCCTTACATCCAGCGAAAAAGCCAGTTTACTCCTAAAAAATGGTACAAATCCGCTGTTAATATTACCTTCTTTGTACAAAGCAGCATCAACGCCAGCCGAACAACAACAGAAAGTATTAGATATTCTTTTGAATAATGACGTAGTCGTCGATGCGTTTTCTTCGGAGCAAAAATATACACTACTTGGTGGTGAAGATGTGTTGCACAGACTACTTCCATATCAGGGATGTAGTGAGAATATCAATTTGATATTGAACAGCAAGCTATTTCAAAGCCTCGATGGAAGCCATAAAAATAGTATATTAACTAACAAAAATGCAAAAGGTGAGTGTGTAATATTGGCTGGTATGCCTTATACTGACGGGAAAGCCGCAGTTGTGCAAATCCTCAATGATGAAAAAATAACTAGTACTCTTTCTTCGGAGCAAAAATATACACTACTTGGTGGTGAAGATGTGTTGCACAGACTACTTCCATATCAGGGATGTAGTGAGAATATCAATTTGATATTGAACAGCAAGCTATTTCAAAGCCTCGATGGAAGCCATAAAAATAGTATATTAACTAACAAAAATGCAAAAGGTGAGTGTGTAATATTAGCTGGTATGCCTTATACTGACGGGAAAGCCGCAGTTGTACAAATCCTTAATGATGAAAAAATAACTAGTACTCTTTCTTCGGAGCAAAAATATACATTACTTGGTGGTGAAGACGTGTTGCATAGACTACTTCCATATCAGGGATGTAGTGAGAATATCAATTTGATATTGAACAGCAAGCTATTTCAAAGCCTCGATGGAAGCCATAAAAATAGTATTTTAGTCAGCAAAAACTCAGAAGGTAAAGGCATAGTGCTGGCTAGTACCCACTATGAAGATAGCCCGAACTTAATAAGTAGCATACTAAACAATAAGGCTGTTTTATCATTGAGTGATGTGCAAAAGCTGGAATTGTTATCGAATGCATTGGGTAATAATTTCATCAAACATGTGGTCACCGCTCCCAAGGAAGCTGCAGTCCTAGATGCAATTTTTAATAGTCTTTTACTACAAAATTTAAATAGTGATAAACTTAAAGAGTTTGTTACTGAACAAGACCAGGATGGAAAAGACCTCATTGAAACGTATTGTCACTATGTGGATGGAACAAGCCATATAAGGAACCTATTGCATGCTACACAAAATCACCAATTTAAAAACATCATAGAATCTTTGATCGTGGGTTCCATTCCTAAACTATCTCACGAAGCCATGAATATTCTTTTTGGTGCCCTATCAACTGATTCTAGTTTTAAAATTGCTAAGGATTTGGCAGGATTTTCTTTAGCGTATCACATCAAGACTACTACAAGTAAAAGCGTGGCAACAGACTTTATTAATAAGGGATATCTCCTACATTTGCCTAAAAATTACACCATAGTAGACCGTGAAAGATGGGCGGAATACAAAGTGGAAGGAAGCGACAAGACTGCATTAGTTATTACAGGCATAGAAGTACGAAATAGTGAAAATGCCTTATATTCTGGGCTTATAAGTACTTTGCATAGTAAAGGCTTCAATGTCATAGCTGTAAGCGGCAAGGATGGTGCTAATGTAAATGATATTCAGGCCGCCATTCAGATGTTTGGTAAAAAATTAGATTTTGTAGTAATCGAGGCCCACGGATCTAGAAGTATTGTTATCGATTCAATCACTCATCAAGAAAGTATCATTGACAATTCAATCGCATTAGGTGATGGCGCCAATCAGCATATTAATGCCCGCGATATGCTCAGAGCAATAGTTGATGCTAATGGTCGTGACAACCCTATTGATGTATTATTAGGATCTTGTCATGGCCAAACGGCTATAAATGCAGCTAAGGAAGTATTGCCGCAAGGATCACAGTTTGTAACTCTAGGGGAAGATCAGGTGATTAATGGCAAGGGATACGAGGTTAATACTGAGAATGTAAATTACTTATCATTCGTGAGATACTTATATCTGAGATCTGATTTAAAAGCAGCAGATCTCGACATAAAAACTGCATTAGGACATTATTTGACCCATATTAAAACTGGAGCTGGTTCACCTACGTACACAAAAGTTGGCGGCAAAAGCGAATCAGTAATTCTGTCAAATGATATCAAAAACTTGATGCACGATGGTATAAAAATGCAAAAAATTGTATCAATTTTATGTGCTCAGAGAGACAATGCCGCCATTTCAGATGCATGGATAGCTTCTGATGTTGCGAGGTGCGTAAGTAAGCTAAATGTAGTTGTAGAGCAAATTAAATTGAATCCTGCAATATCTGATGTTAATGCTTTATTAGCATTACGACAAGATAGCAGCAATCATAATAACGTAGAACAGTATAGCAATATTATGGCACTAAAGTTTGGAGCCCTTGCTTTTGATGACTTGCATCATGAGAGCGCTGTACATTCGGACCTCTAATACCAAAACCTTTTTAACATTCACGTTATCGTTGGCGTTTAAAAGTGGACTTGATATTACGGCGTCTGCAAGCACATTGCAATACCCATGCCACCACCTATGCATAATGTAGCAAGACCGCGTCCACCACCCCTTTTCCTTAATCCATGCAGCAATGTCACTAAAATACGAGTCCCTGAAGCCCCAATAGGATGCCCTAACGCTATTGCACCACCATTTACATTGATTTTTTTCACATCCCAACCCATTTCTTTGTTAACATATATAGACTGTACTGCGAATGCTTCATTAGCCTCAATAAGATCAAGGTCTTGTACATTCCAATTCGCAAGTTGCAACGCTTTTCTAGAGGCTGGTACAGGACCTGTACCCATAATACTCGGATCTACACCAGCCTGTGCACATGATCTAATTATTGCCAGTGGCTCTAAATTTCTGCGTTTAGCTTCTGATAACGTCATGAGCATCACAGCGGCAGCACCATCGTTAATGCCTGATGAGTTACCGGCTGTGACTGTACCATTTTGCATAAAAGCAGGTTTCAATTTTCCCAAAGACTCCTTGGTCACACCATAGCGTACAAATTCATCTTTGATAAAACTTATGCTATCCTGTTTTGGTATATTGATAGTAATTGGAATAATTTCATCAGTAAATTGCCCACTATTTTGTGCTGCCTCTGCTTTATTCTGCGAGATAGCAGCAAACTCATCTTGTTCAACTCTACTTATGTTGTATTTACTCGCGATGTTTTCTGCCGTTATCCCCATATGTACATTGCCAAATACATCTGTAAGTCCATCATATACCATCATGTCAATAAGCTTTGCATCACCCATCTTAATCCCATTACGCAGATAAATGGCGTGCGGAGTGGAACTCATACTTTCTTGTCCGCCCGCTACTAGTACGCGCGAATTGTCGTTATATAGTGTGTTGTATGATACAAGATATTGGTATGCTGACATCACCGATTTTAGTCCAGAGCCACACACCTGATTTACCACCCAAGCCGGTACTTCTTGGGGGACACCAGCATCTATTGAAGCTTGGCGTGCCGGATTTTGCCCCATAGCACCACTAAGCACTTGCCCCATTATCACCTGGTCCAATTCTTCAGCTGCAACTTTAGTATTTGCTAATATCTTTTTGATAATAGCACTACCAAGTTTATACGCTGGTAATGCAGATAAAGTACCATTAAAACTGCCTATTGCCGTGCGCAATGCTGAAACTATAGCTATTTGTTCTGTCATAACATTTTTCTCCGCAAGTATATATAATAGGTCCCATGCTAATTTAAATTTTTACAACGAGCAATTTAAAAGACTGTGGTATGTGCTAAGAATTTTTTTTATAAGCACACTAATGTGGCAATGTTGACATGTGGTCAATTCGCTGCATTGTGATATTACATTAATTACATGTTTTTATCAAAATAATGCTCATAAATGCTCTATTTTTTATCATTTATTCAATAAATATATAATATGTTTTCATTTTTTATTTGCACTTTTTGGTCATATACTTTAGTAATATATATATATGGTTACTGCAATGCAAAATTCATGAACCAGATAATTGTCCCACCAAGTGTGGGAGTTGCTAATATTATTCAACATCAACAATATTGGAGAAAATTATGACTACCACTATACATGATACGTCGTTTACCCATCCTGTAAAATGGCAATTAAGTGAATTAACGAAGAAAATAAATTTATATAGTCAAAAATTAGTTAGTGGTGATAAAATAACTGAGACTTGGGAAGATCCAGCAATTGTAACTATCACTGATGGACTAAAATCTCTTGAAAGTAAATTTAGTGAATTAAGCAACGGATTACAGCAGGCACAATCAGTGTTGTATATTGCAGATGGCGGTATAAGCAAACTCATTAGCACACTAAATATTATGGAAAATCTGGCTATCCGTGCTAAAAACGGTAGCTTCGGTGACACTCAGAGGGCTGCTTTGAATACAGAATTACAGGAGTTGGTGAAGTCACTAGATACAATAACGACAAATACGTTATTTAATGGTATTAAACTGCTTGATGGCTCTATCGACGAAGGAAGTAATTTAGTAGGCAACACCAAAGGTATCGTTACGTCAAGTACGGGAACATTAACCTATTCCGTATCTCCTGCAGCTACCCCATCTACCTTCACATTGAACGGTGTGAGATTCGCTACAGGTACGACAGCTGCTGTGCCTACTACTACTCAAGAACTTGGATTAACAATCAATCCTGCTCTTGATCTAGCTGCAGATACAACTTTGATGGTCATAAATGGTGTTACCATAGGCTATGAGGGTACTAACAAAGGAACTGCCGACACTGCTACACTCTTGAACATACAGAGACAATCCTCAGTAGAAGACCTCGCAGTTGCGGTGGCAGCAGCTATTACTGTCGAGCATACCACTCCTGTACTCCTCTTTGCAGGAGCTACATCATATACAACTGGTAATACGGTTTATATTAATAACGTTGGAATCACAGCTGGTGCTGGTAAGTACAGTTTCACTCCAGGTACCGCTACTCATAGCGAAATTACAGCTGCAACGAAGGATGGTACGCCAATTACTATTACCAGTGGTACAGCTGATGCCACGAGCTTAACTGATGTTACGATTCCTAACGTGGTTGCCGCAGCAGACGCTACAGCTATGACAGCTTATTTTGCTGCTGGAGGTGGACTTCAGACTGCAAATGCGGATGTAAGAGCTGCATTATCAGGATTATCTGTAACTAATGTTGGTGGTATTATTACAGTTACGTCTAAAAATAATACAGAAGCTGGGATGCCAGTGGTTAACGATTTGAAAAAAACATCTGTGGGACAATATGACAGCTCTACAGAGGTGGGATCGTTAGGTGTAAGTAATACGTATTCTAAGGGCACTTTGAAGGGCACAGCAGGAAGTTGGTTCAATTACAATGATAGTAGATATGCTAAGCCAACTACTGGCTGGGTAACGATGCCTACAATAATAGATGGTACTGTTGTCAATGTTGGTAATGGTGGACTAGTGTATACATTTAAGCAGAATCCTAACAAAAATATTCCGACTGAAGTACAGTTAGTGAAAGATGATGTACACGAAAGCTTATTGAGCTTGATCAGTGCAGTTAACGAAAGTGGACACACTGCGTTACAGGGGCTGGATTTTGAACTTAAAACACAGAATTCAAAGCAGTATATGCGCATTACTGGACGCACTCCAGATACTACATTAAATGGATTGCGTGTTTTAGTAGGCACTACTCCACTTATCCTGGATGGGGGAAAAACTGGCGGCATCAATCTTTCTAAGGTGATGGCTAATGACCAATTTGTCGGTTCTGGAGCAGGGTTGAGTGTAAGTGCTAAATTCAGGAGTGCGAATACTGTGGATTTAACTATTGCTACGAAAAATGGAATATCATATACAGCGCTTAACGTAAGCACAAAACCAGCTGCAGATACATCTGTAACATTTAGCGCTGGAGGAGGTAAAGTAGAAGGCGGTTATTTCTCAATGCAATTTATTGCAAATCAAGGCATGGTTGTCGGTGATACCGATGCCGCTAACATATATGCAGAGCAAATTAGCGAAGCGCTAGCTGGATTAACCTTCTATCAGTCTAGAGATCTGGAAAATTTTGAACCAGATCCTAATGGAATACTTAGTGGTGCCACCGCTGCTTTTGTTAGCAGTAGTTTTTCCGATAGTATTTCGGTATCAACAATAAAAGTAGATATGAAAAGCGCAAGTAATAATGGTGCCATTGTTGCTAAACTTAGTGATGGAAGAGAATTTTCTTTTGTAAAGCAACTCACGGATAGTTCGTTCCTACCAGGAGGGAGTATGTTGGAGCTTTGGGGTGCAAAGACAAAGGATGCAAATGAAAAAATCCTTATACACATCCTCAAAAATGTTAATTTATCTAACCCTGAAGATGTTTCTGCATTAAAGCTTGCCTTAACAGATGCTTTTAAAGCTGGAAAGGGAGCTATGTCATTCCCGATTTCTCCTGATACTAAAGCTATGCTAATGAAGGTCTCTATCAGTAGTCTAACTACCGAAAAGTTATTTAAAGGAGCTACCATAGATATAGCAGATAAGAATAACATTTCGAGTACCGAAGAGACTATAGGTAAAATTATTGAGGAACTATCTACGCAGAGGACGAAGATTGGTGCTTATCAGATGAAAACTAATCAAATGATAGAGTCTTTCAATATAGAAACCAAAAACATTGCAGCTGCAAAGTCTGTATATGGAGATACCGACATGCCTACTGCTGTTGAAGAAATAGCAAAGCGTAAGATACAGCTTACGACGGCTGTTAGCACATTTAAGCAGATGTTGGAAGTAATACAGCAAATAGCAGATTTGGTGCATAGATAAGTCATATTATCTTTATTCAAAAAACACTTTTGGACCCTGCGAGTAAAATCGCGGGGTCGCAGTGTTTATTCCGGCAAGAAGCAGGCGTTACCAAATCCCCTTTTTAATACTCACGTTGTGTTGTACCGCAGGATTTAGGCCTCGGTTATGTAGTATTTCTACTCTCCTTCGTCCTTTCCATTGCGCTCCTAGTGCTTATTTTGAAATGGAATTTGGTGTTATATGATATTCTTTCTTTACTCCCAGCAATTAATTTGGCAGAATCTACATGTATTAACTAGCATTGCCCGACATGCTAGAATAGGCGAAGTAGATGGAAGAAGCTATCATAAAAATATATTGCGATGGAGCATGCTCAAATAATCCTGGTGTAGGAGGATGGGGTGCTGTGTTGCTGTGGAAAAGTGAAGTGAAGAGAATTTACGGGTATGACAAATACACTACCAATAACAGAATGGAAATTGTTGCAGCTATTGAGGCTCTGAAAGCAGTAAAGAAAAGAGTAAGAGTAGCCATTTATACTGACAGTATGTATTTGAAGAATGGGATTACTAGCTGGATTGCAGCGTGGAAAGTTAATAGGTGGAAAAATGGAAAAATAAAAAATATCGATTTATGGAAAAAACTAGACGAATTAGTTGAAAAATACGAGGTTGAATGGCATTGGGTCAAGGGACATGATGGTAATATGTATAATGAGTTAGCAGACAAATTAGCAAAAGCTGCTATAAAAGAGTTTAATGCTAAAGGTGTAGAATTAGATGGCGAGGAATACTGACAATGCCAGAAAATACGAAAAAAAATGATCAAAACCAGGAGCTTATTTTAGAGGTCAAGCAGGATATCTCGTGTTTTTTGGATAAAATTGCTAAATTGAAAACCATGCTTGAAGCAGATATAGAATGTCATTGCAATGATTTTGATCGTGTAGATGCTACATTGAACGAAATGGCAATGCTGCACCGCCATATTACAAATCTTCGAGCAGTCAATAGACAGCATGTAGTTGTAGATTTGCGCGCACTATACTTAGCGCTAAAAGAGCTCGCTGCAGTATTTGTAGATTACAAGAAGTACACGGCGAACAGGGTGCAGTATATTGCAAAATTATTAAAATCAAATTTAGCTTACCTGGATGCAAAAAATCCTGTTAAGGGCTTCATGGGAGACAAGGATAATAATGCGGGTAGAAGAGACTTGTGAGATATCAGATATTTGGTTAGCCTAAGGAGACTGCCGTATATGGAATGGATCGTTTTCTATATTGATAAAAATGCCCCTCCCCCAGATTATATTGTGTATTTTAGACGGATTAGGATGTAGCAAGAGTACGGATATTACATATGATGCGTTTAAACTCGCGCGTACTCCAAATTTTGACAAACTGTTTAGCTGCTCTCCCTGTACACAACTAGAGGCTAGCGGTGGTGCAGTTGGGCTTCCTGAAGGACAAATGGGCAATTCAGAAGTGGGACATATGACAATTGGCAGTGGTAGGGCAGTATTGCAAGATTTTCCGAGGATAAACAATGCTATAGCAAACAGTGAGATATTGCAAGCCGGCGGGCTACATGAGCTACTAAGACAGCATGTTTCATCTGAATGTAAAAAAAAGAACACATGTACATCCAGAACTTGCCACTTATTAGGGATGCTATCTGATGGAGGAGTGCACTCTCACATTGATCACATCATATATTTGGCGGATTTTTTAGCTAAGCATAATATTAGCACAAAATTACACCTCATTACTGATGGTCGTGATGTGCTACCCAGAAGTGCCACGGTATACATTAACAGGCTACAATGTGAGTTGCTGAATAAAAATCCCTTGATGCAGATAGCCACTATTAGTGGGCGGTATTATGCTATGGATAGGGATAACCGCTTGGTCAGGACTAAATTGGCCGTTGATGCTATAATGTTTGGGATTAGCCAATTGAAATTTGTCAATCTCTCGCAGCTGATAGAACAAAATTATCAAAATGGTGTTACAGACGAATTCTTTGTACCATCAGTAAATGAAGATTACAGAGGAGTGGAATACGGTGATACTTTGCTGGTAGCCAATTTTAGAGCTGATAGAATACGCCAAGTGTTAGAGGCTTTAGTACAGTACCGTATCGTATCTTCGATGAGACACAATAGTCCGGATGATCGGGTTTTTAGCTGTATGGTAGGCATGATGCATTATTCTGATCTTTTAGATAAGCACATCGTGCCTATCTTCCCCACGCAGAAAATATCTGGTACTCTAGGCAATATTTTAGCGTCTCATAATAAAACTCAGTTACGTTTGGCTGAAACGGAAAAGTATGCTCACGTCACTTATTTTTTTAATTGCGGGCAAGAAGTTCCAAATAAGGGAGAAAGTGGGGTTCTCATTCCTTCGCCGCAAATTGCTACGTATGATTTAAAACCAGCAATGTCCGCATACGAAATCACCGAATGTCTCATAAATGCAATACAATCGCAAAAATATGATTTTATTTGTGTCAACTTTGCTAATGCCGACATGGTTGGGCATACGGGAAACATACCTGCTGCAATTAAGGCATGCGAGGTATTGGATGAGTGTGTAGGGCGTCTCACCAATATGGCACAGCAAGGTGTAGAAGTGTTAATTACATCCGATCATGGCAATGTAGAATGCATGTTCAATGAAAAAAAACAACAACCGCATACATCTCATACCACAAATCTGGTGCCATTTATTTATGTAGGCGATAAAAAAATAACATTAGCAAAAACGGGAACGCTAGCGGATATAGCTCCTACCGTATTAGAGTTGCTTGGTATAAAAAGGGGTATTGAGATGACGGGGAAATCTCTTTTTTTGCATTTTTAGGCATATAAGCAATAGCTGAAGTAATATTCAAGTTGATAGAGCTAGAAATAAATGTAGACTAGAAAAAGGTTGTAGTTTAATAAGTTGCACATAATCAACTGATCAATGGAGTTCAAATGAAAAAAGCAGATTTTATCGCACTCTTTGCTAGTAATCTTAGTACAAGTAAGGCAGAAGCAGGGCGGATATTGGATGTTACTCTGAAAAGTATTCAAGAAGCTTTGAAAAAAGCTGGTAAGTTACCTTTGATAGGGTTCGGCACATTTAAAACAACAAAAGTTCCAGCAATGACCATACGTAATCCTCAGACAGGAAGGCCTATGGATGTTTCAGCTAGGATACGTGTTAGCTTTAGTGCTGGTTCTAAACTAAAAGGGTATGTCAATGGTAGTAGAATGCCGGCCAAGGCAAAATCCAAGTAGACCTACCCCAGGGCTTTGTTAGAGTAACGGTAGAATTGCGGTATGTAGCAGGGAGATGTCATGGTGCTGAGTTAACCGACTTGGCTTGTGTGTTAGGGAGGGTGCCAGTCGTGGTGATGTCATGAGGTAAGTTTTGTTTGGGAATTATGCTATTACTATATAAACGCCATAAAACGCATTTGGTTAAAGTAGGTGCGGTAAATATAGGGGGAGGAGCTCCTATAGTCGTGCAATCAATGACGGATACTGATACTGCAGACGTAAATGCAACAACTGAGCAGATTATCGAACTTGTTGACGCTGGATCGGAAATGGTACGTATCACGGTGAATAACCTGGGTGCAGCCAAGGCAGTTTCGTTGATAAAAGAAAAATTGTATACTAGGGGTTATGCAAGTGTACCGATGGTAGGGTGTTTTCACTATAATGGACATCAACTTTTAACAAGTGTTCCAGAATGTGCCCAGGCTTTGGACAAATACCGGATTAATCCTGGTAATGTTGGGTTTGGCGAAAAACGGGATAGATACTTCGAAACTATCGTAGAAACTGCAATTGTAAATAATAAACCAATTAGAATAGGGGCAAATTGGGGTAGCGTAGATAGAGAGATACAAGCTCAGCTGATGGATGAAAACAGCAAACTCATCAACCCTGCATCTTCCGTTGATGTAATGCGCAAAGCGATAATAGAGTCAACGCTAATAAGCGCAAAAAAGGCAGAAGATGTCGGTTTGAAAAAAAATTGCATCGTAATATCTGCAAAAATAAGTCAAGTACAGGATTTGATACTTGTGTACAAAGAATTGGCAAGACGTTCAAATTATGCAATACATCTAGGACTTACAGAAGCAGGGACGGGAATTAAGGGCATCGTGGCTACTGCTAGCGCTTTGTCAATATTGTTGCAACAAGGTATAGGTGATACTATTAGAGCTTCTATAACGCCTAAACCAGGCGTTAAACGTGCTCAAGAAGTCTTTATATGTCAAGAAGTACTACAGAGCTTAAATTTACGTAATTTTAAACCATCAATTACCTCTTGTCCTGGCTGCGGAAGAACAGATAGCAGCTATTTCCGCGAGCTTGCAGAAGAGGTCCAGACGTATTTAAATAATTCCCTAAAGGAATGGAGGTTGAAATACCAAGGCATAGAGAATTTGAAAATAGCAATTATGGGATGTATTGTAAATGGGCCTGGAGAAAGCAAACATGCGGATATCGGTATCAGTTTGCCTGGTAGAGGGGAAGAGAAGATAGTTACGGTATTTATAAATGGAGAAAAAAAATATGTTCTACGAGGAGAAAATTTAAGCAAAGAGTTGAAAGCAATTATAGCTGAATACATTGCGCAGCGTTTTGCGTAATTTTTGTGGGTAAAAACACCTCCTTTTTACACTACAAGCTTCGATATCTAAGTTCAAAGTTATATTGAAAGATTGCTCAAGATAAAAGTGGACCTGGAGAAAGCAAAAACATACAGATATAGGTATCAGTTTGCAAAAGAGGTATGACGTTTATCGCTGGTATCAAGGTTACTATTCGTCCTTTAGACTTAAATATAGTCGAGGCGAAAATGTACAAATATTGTTAATATAATATTGATTATTGTACATAATAATGTTAAGGTCAATCAGTCAGGCTGAAAATCGAGAGTTTGGCATGATAAAAAAAATGATTATTTTTGAGGTTGCAGATGGGTTATGACCATGTTTGTTCGGCTTTAAACGAAATAGAGGATTTTTGTTTGAATTTTTTGCACAAAATAGATGGACTAACTTCCATTCCTCCTTTTGTGTTGCCCGGTGTAAACGCTGTTACTAATGAGTTTGTGCGTGGACTAACTGGTGTGGATGTAGATAGAGAACTACGCGATATTGGTGAGAGAAGTGGAATCAATGACGGGAGAGATGCGGATCGTGCTACAGAGTATGCTACCAGAGAGGGATTATTTAGGAGATGGTAGGAGTGCAGTACATGGAAGAAGATGGGCTGTAGTACTCGATAGGGGTTATGTAGATGCATTTCTGGGATGACAAAAGACTCGGTGCAGAGTTGGTTGCTGGCGGGATTATAAAATTAAGGCTCGTTGTCTATCTGTGCTCTGCCTGTTTTTTGATACTACTGTTTCTCTTGGTTTCATTCTTATCCATATGGCGGGAGAACACGCGTGGACGCCTCTGTTTTGTTTATGGAGACATGACAGTGTTATTACTTAACGCCACATGTTTTCTTTACATATATTACAAGAGAAAAAGCGAGCCGAAAGTTTTTTTTAAACAAATTTTATGTCTTTCATTTCCTATATTTCTCAGAACATTTGCCCTTTATTGCATATGTAGAATGTTCCTAATTGATTTCAGTCTTTCCTTTTTGAAGGGACTATTCGAGGTACATACTAGTGATCCATCTTCTTTTATTTTGTGGCTGAAAAATGATAGCAACGGTAAAGTCCTATTAGCTTCTGTGTTTGTCAATATTTATTTTTGGTGTAGGATGGTTTCGCTTATATCAACACGCAGGCACACCACTAGTAGCATATGGGGATAGCAATTTTAACTTTGGCACCATCTTTCCCCATATTATACTCCAAAATTTCGTGTACTTCCCCATAAACCTCAACTATGGCTATTGAGTTGAGACAGCGGATATTCTTGATATTCTATGTAAGATTTTTACAAGATACGGCAACATAAGGTATCTGCATGAAAAGAGATATTAATCATCAACAAAAATCAGAACTATTCATTTTTGTTGATGATTTTTGTAAAGTGATAGATGTATGGCTAAAGAAAAAATTGTTAGCAGAGGAAGAGCATCGAAATCAGACTAGAACGCCAGAGATATCTATTATGACAATTGAGCTGCTTTAGCAACAATATCCATGTAGAAACTTCAAATAAAAGATTTTTCTTCTTTGCCTTCATATGAGAGATTTTTAACACTAAAGAACACGAAGTAAGGGTAAGGAATGGATAATATAATTGCAATAAGATGGAGATATGATATCTGTTTAAAGAAGCCGATAAAGGGTAACAAA
>CAXOVX010000008.1:0-37265 GCA_964213345.1 Alphaproteobacteria bacterium
CTTGCACACTTTCATCAATAATACTTTAACTTATCCCATCTCGCAACAGCCCCATAACAGCACATATACGATAAATATAACAACGCAGAACCACATCTGGAACAAACAGCATTCCAGGATCCCAGCGATAGCTGCTTGTCTAGAAAACCCAGCCTGCACTGCAACAGCATTGCTGCTGGCTAAAATTGCTGGCAATGCATCGGTGGATGCTGGTGTCGCAACTAAAGAGTTTGTAAAACACTGGTTTACTTATGATAAATCCGAAGGTGATAAGTCAGATAATTCCGCCACAAAAGATAAAATAAAACAAGATATTGGCGGAGGTGGCACCTCCAGCCATGATCCTGATGATGATGACAGGCCTTCGGTAAAAGAGGGTAAAACACTTAATCAAATGGAGTAGGAGGTAAAGCAAGACCAGGCTCCGAGAGGAATTGATAGAGTTGACAAAGGCAAAGGGGATGAAAAACCACATGTGCATTTCAACAACAATAAGGCTGCATTAAACAATGGTGGTACGTGGAAACATCACTCTATAGAACTAACTAAAGAACAAAAAATATGGCTTCAAAAAAATGGATGGAGGTTGCCAAATGGTTGAATTTGACAGTGCAAAAGAATGGTTTGCAAAGGTTTATTTAGAACAAAAAAATTTCAAATCAATTGGTATGAATTTAGACTATTTTTTAGATAAAAACAGTGATCCTCTTTGTTTTGTGAAGAAAGGCATAGAAATGTTGTATGAATTAATAGAATTGTGTGAGAAAGAGGGGATATTAGAAAAAATTATGCCATCTATAGTTATTCCGTTAAAATACGTTGAAAGTACAGAAATAACGATTTTTGATCCGAGGACATTTATTTTGGAAGATGAGTTACATGATATGAGTCCAGGTGATATATATTTGACCGGACGTGATGGGGCAAAGTGTTATGTAATAAAAAGGAGTACAGATGTCATATAAATATTCAATGGCCAGTTCCTTTGCATAGGAATTGCAAGGCTTATTATATCTGTATTCGCGATGAAGAATACTTAAAGAATAATTGGCGGGAATTTTGGAGAGGAATCTACATAGAACATTACACAGATGATCTTTTGAAGTTTTGTGAAAATTAAATAGAACTAGTGTTATACTCCACCATCCTCATATCATTCAGGTGTTAGAGATATATATAGATCGTAATGTTAAAAAATATCAAAAATAGATATTGCAATTATAACGAGTGCAATTTACATTAAAAGTTGTCGGAAACGACACTCATAGATGGTGCGTCTTATCCCATAAAGCCTTCCCGTAATTCGTCTCATGAAGTGCACCTCAGAAAAATTAATTGAAATAGAGCAAGTAGTTGAGTAGTGCTAAGAGAGGGGGTTGCAGCACTAGGTGGTGGAAGTGAAGCAAAACACATTAATACGCTATTTGGAGGGAGGGATGCTAGCACTTACATCAACTTCCCTCCCATGAATCTGCAGTCCCTCTATCGCCAGCTTATCATTTATCACCATATGTATCTTGGCGTCCTTCCCTCCAAATAGCGTATTACCCCTCCGTATCTCATCCCTATTTTGCGTCATATCACTTCCGCTGAATCCAGCTCCAACGCTCCCACTTACTGGATGTCACATCAAATGAGCTACTCTTTGTATATGTGCTGTAGTCTTGCTTGTCTGCTTACTACCCTCAAACTTTGCACTCTTCGCCTCCACATACGCATCCCTCGCACCACTCACCTCAACTCCTTGGAAATACATGGGAAGGAAGTTGATGTGAGTGCAGGCGAGATTGAGATAAGGGATGTGCTGGATGAGGTGAGGAGTGAGATGACGGCGGATGGGGTGAGGATTTGGAATTACTGCAACATGGAATACTACTGCAGAGTTGCAGAGGGCTGCTGCTGCCGTGGGTGGTGAGAAGGATGTGGGAAACTCTGGTGTAGGTGATATAGCAAGTGCTGGTGGTACAACTGGCAGCGCTATAACTGGTGCGGTGGTATACTGGGTGGTAAATTCGGCGTTATGCTGGATGCTGGAAAAAATGCAGATGCTATAACTGGTGGTGCTATAACTAGTGGTAATTTTGGTGTTATGCCATACGGCTCATTCACCCATACAGAACAAGTAGAAGCTAGTGGATTGGTGAAATTTATAAGCGGTATAACTGGCGAAAGCGTTAAGATAACGACGGGAAAACTACTGTATAAGATTGGGGATGACGGGAAAACTGCAATTACAGAAGATCCAAATACCTTGCTACTAGCACAAACGGTACATGATCTTGGGCAGGAATATGGTGGTGACGCAGTTACCAACGCATTCAAGAATAGTTTAGAAAAGCTCGAGCATCTGCAAGAAGGGGCAATATACTGTAAAAGACGGTAAAATGTACGTTACACTGCCAAATAAGGGCGTTGTAAAAACATCTGTTGGTGTGGCAACTGGTACCGAAATAGTACTGGAGATAGCCAACGCTGGCACACAAGGCGCGATAAAAATCGGCAAATTCTTTGTGCGAATGAACCCTTGGGTCGCAGCAACCCTGCCCGCATATGAAATATACGATTTTGCTGTAAATCATATACCACATCCATAGCATCTGATAAAGAAAGAAGAGTATTTTTCAATATTTTGCCTATCAACACCTTCTATTTTGCCAAAATTTCCTCGATCGGATTTAAATCTGGCGAATAAGGAGGTAAAAATAACAGATGATATTTTGCCTCTTCTATCAATTTTTTTTGTATTTTGTGGTTTATGGAAGTTAGTGTTATCTATAATGACCGTCTGGCCAAGCTTTAACGCAGGTAGCAGAAATTTCTCAACCCAAAATCAAATAACTCCATACACAATTATCTTTATAGCGCATCGCTGCTATAATTTTATACCAAGTCCACTTTTTAACGCCCACGTCGTCGTGCTTCGATTCAGGCTCAGTCATGTAGTTCACTACACTCCTTCACCTTCACCATCGCACTCCTAGTGCTCATTTAAAAATTCGACTTGGTATTACTTGGTATTATTTAGGAAAAATCGGAAATTAACACAGAAAGAAATATGTGCAAGGATATGTGAAAAAAGGCAGGGAAATATATAATTTCATCTAGATATCGACCCTTTGCACACTAAGATGCGTTATTAAATCTTCCATATTTATGCTATGTAGCCGCTCTCTTACTTTTTCTTGAGTGATGCAAAGGGTCTGTTCTTTTTCTTGCACTCCGAAAACTAAAAATTTTATCTTGCAACAGTCCCTTAATCTAAGTTACATCTACTTATTGATACCAAGGGATTACCAGAAGATAAAAAAATAATCCTAAAAAATTATGCAATTACGGACTAAAATGTCATGATACAGCCATTAGCTGATTGTACTTAAAATCAGTTTTTACGGTGATTTTTATCAAAAGAACCATAAGCAAGTGTTTGTATGAGCATATAAGAAAAAAATATCAAGTTTACCAGTTGACTCTATACGAATAATCATGTACACGCTATATATGTGACATATCAATGCTATTTGAAAAGTTTAGAATAAGAACAATAAGACGGTGGTAATTCGCGAGCCAGACTAAAATCTGGAATCAAAATTTGAGAGTTTGATCCTGGCTCAGAGTGAACGCTGGCGACGTGCTTAACACATGCAAGTCGAGCGGATTAGGTTGGTGCTTGCACCAGCTTGGTTAGCGGCAGACGGGTGAGTAATGCATGGGAATCTACCTTGTAGTGTGGGATAACTATTAGAAATGATAGCTAATACCGCATATTAGCCGAGAGGCGAAAGATTTTATCGCTATAAGATGAGCCCATGTGGGATTAGCTAGTTGGTGAGGTAATGGCTTACCAAGGCTGTGATCCCTAGTTGGTCTAAGAGGATGATCAGCCACACTGGAACTGAGATACGGTCCAGACTCCTACGGGAGGCAGCAGTGGGGAATATTGGACAATGGGCGCAAGCCTGATCCAGCGACGTCGCGTGAATGATGAAGGCCTTAGGGTTGTAAAGCTCTTTTAGTGGGGAAGATAATGACGGTACCCACAGAAAAAGCCCCGGCTAACTTCGTGCCAGCAGCCGCGGTAATACGAAGGGGGCTAGCGTTACTCGGAATTATTGGGCGTAAAGCGTGCGCAGGCGGCCAAGTAAGTTGGAAGTGAAATCCTTAAGCTTAACTTAAGAATTGCTTTCAAAACTACATGGCTTGAGTGCTAGAGAGGATAGTGGAATTCCTAGTGTAGAGGTGAAATTCGTAGATATTAGGAGGAACACCGGTGGCGAAAGCGATTATCTGGCTAGAAACTGACGCTGTTGCACGAAAGCGTGGGGAGCAAACAGGATTAGATACCCTGGTAGTCCACGCAGTAAACGATGAGTGCTAGATATTAGGGTATACCCTTAGTATCGCAGCTAACGCGTTAAGCACTCCGCCTGGGGAGTACGGCCGCAAGGTTAAAACTCAAAGGAATTGACGGGGACCCGCACAAGCGGTGGAACATGTGGTTTAATTCGATACTACGCGAAAAACCTTACCAGGTCTTGACATGCTAGTTATATTTCCAGGAAACTGGAGAGTCAGTTCGGCTGGACTAGCACAGGTGCTGCATGGCTGTCGTCAGCTCGTGTCGTGAGATGTTGGGTTAAGTCCCGCAACGAGCGCAACCCTTACTCTTAGTTACCAACAGATAAGCTGGGGACTCTAAGGGAACTGCTAGCGATAAGCTAGAGGAAGGCAAGGATGATGTCAAGTCAGCATGGCCCTTATGACCTGGGCTACACACGTGTTACAATGGTAATGACAATAAGATGCAATAGGGCGACCTGGAGCAAATCTTTTAAAAGTTATCTCAGTTCGGATTGCACTCTGCAACTCGAGTGCATGAAGTCGGAATCGCTAGTAATCGCAGATCAGCATGCTGCGGTGAATACGTTCCCGGGTCTTGTACACACTGCCCGTCACGCCATGGGAGTTGGTTTTACCTTAAGCATGTGAGCTAACCGAAAGGAAGCAGCATACCACGGTAAAGTCGATGACTGGGGTGAAGTCGTAACAAGGTAGCCGTAGGGGAACCTGCGGCTGGATTACCTCCTTTCAAAGACAGTAAAATTGTAGATACCACCGTCTTGTTGTTCTTATTAAAAAGCTTGTTTTCATCTTCGTTCTCGTTTTTTTTGCCGCACTTCGTAATAACTAGATAATCGTGAGGCTCTAGTGGTTGGTGTTGTTTACTAGTGATTAGATTAGTTTATTTACTCATTATCTGCTTGCCAATATATTGGATATCACCTACCTTGTACAGGTTATACAAAGTCTAATCTTTAGTATTGTTTCAGGAGCACATATATGGCTGAATCTAAAAAATCAAGCAGTAGTACACTGTATGCGGAGTCTATGGAGTTTCATAGTAGAGAACCAAAAGGCAAACTGGCTTTAAAGCTTACAAAACCGCTAAATAATCAACGTGATTTGTCGCTTGCTTATTCTCCTGGAGTAGCTGCTCCATGCTTGGCAATTAAAGATGATAAAGAATTGGCATATGAATATACTTCAAAAGGTAATCTTGTAGCTGTTATTAGCAACGGCACAGCAGTTTTGGGCTTAGGTAATATAGGTGCACTTGCTTCTAAGCCGGTAATGGAAGGGAAATCTGTACTGTTTAAGCGTTTTGCCGATATAGATTCGATAGATGTTGAAGTTGATACGCAAAATCCTCAAGAATTCATAAATGTAGTACGAAATATAGGCTTGACCTATGGGGGCATTAACTTAGAAGATATTAAAGCCCCAGAGTGTTTTATTATAGAAAAAGAGCTAAAAAAATTACTCGACATACCAGTATTTCATGATGATCAACATGGTACTGCGATAATAGTAGCAGCAGGATTGATAAACGCAGCTAACTTGACCAATCGTAAATTTGAAGATATGAAAATTGCAGTGAGTGGAGCTGGAGCCGCAGCAATCGCATGCATAAATCTTATAAAAAGCTTAGGTGTAAAACACGAAAATGTCATTCTATGCGATACAAAAGGTGTAATATACAAAGGCCGTACCGATGGCATGAATGAGTGGAAGGCAGCTCATGCAATAAACACTGAGGCTAGGACTTTGGCTGACGCCATGAGATATGTTGACGTATTTTTGGGACTTTCAACAAGGGGAGTAGTCACAAAAACAATGGTGGCTTCTATGGCACCGTCGCCCATAATTTTTGCCATGGCTAACCCCGAACCGGAAATATTACCAGAGGAAGTAAAAGAAGTGAGAAGTGATGTTATAGTTGCAACGGGTCGTTCGGATTATCCTAATCAGGTTAATAATGTGATGGGATTTCCATATATATTCCGTGGAGCTTTGGATGTACGTGCAAGTACAATTAATGAAGAAATGAAAATTGCAGCAGCATACGCCATAGCAAATTTGGCTAGAAAAGATGTTACAGATGAGATAGTAAAAGCTTATGGTGGAACTAGATATAAGTACTCTACTAATTATATAATACCGGTACCATTTGATTCTCGTTTAATGCAGGAAGTGCCTGTAGCAGTAGCGCAAGCAGCGATGAAAACGGGAGTAGCACGTAAGCCAATTCGCGACTTTGATGAATACAAGCTCAGTTTAGCAAAAAGACTACTTCAACCGTCTAGTCAATAGACCTTTTGCATAATTCAAGAAGAAGTAGGAGGGTGGTTGTACGGTACAAATATGGAAGATTTAGTAACCATCTTAGTTGAGACGAAGCGAAGTTATTATAGTGGGAAGAAGGTTAAGTATGCAAGATCGTTTACTTAGGCACTGGAGTACTTAAAGCATATTTTCATATTGCGCAAGATTACAGGATTAGTGAAAAATTGGGTGGATTGATGATGCTTTCGGTTAGGGCAAGATTTTGCCATGACCTGGAGGGAAATCTTTACTCAAAAATGGCACCAAATATGAAATTATTGTTGTTGATGCAACAGAAACTCCTATTGGACGTTCCAAAAAAAACAAGGATATTTCTGCTTAGGTAAGGAAAAAGACATTCTCAGATTATTGTGAATAAACAAAATAAAGAAATAATTTGTACAGCATTTTTAAATAAAAACGTCTGAGATTATTTGAAGAGTGCAGTATATATTGTTTTGCCAACTACGAATATAAAGGCTGGTACTGGCTTTCAAGGATTACAAAAAAACTACAGAAAATCCGAATTTGACACAGAAAGAAATAGGTGCGATGGTCGAAATGACTACAACTGGCATATGTCTAGAATATATTCGAAGGAGAACTTTGTAACCCGAGCATCCGTAATAGAAGTCAAGAAGTGGATAATAAAAGAAAGAAAATCAGTAAAACCACTCTCAGATTACTAACTTCCAAAGCTTTATCTACAATAGGTAAGTAAAGATAAAGTGATGCCTTACAACATCAACATCAATATAAGTTGCCATAAAACCAGTTTGTATAGTATATTTTGCAATGGAATATGCTACTTCATACGCAAGGTAAACCTTTCGGCATCCGTTCGTAGCATACCTGAGAGTGGGTCTTTCCTCGGGGTCGAACTCTATGCTTCAAATATGGATATAGTTTATCCACTCTTGCCTAAATATCACTGATCACATCATAATTCTGGCAACTTTATCGCATGTATTTTGGATTAGAACAGAAAAAGAGATAGAAGGTTTGGAAGATTTGGGGCAGTATGCACAAAGAGAAGATGGAATATACTAGAGCATTCCAAACGGATGTCTGGTATGTTCAAGCTCGAATTGGCCCTTGAGTACCGCAGAAACAGTTTCTACGATTGAGTGCTTTCGTTTTATAGATTTGATTTTACCTAAAATACATCGTTCTTATTCTTACATAAGAATAAGAATTACTAAGAATTCCGGAGCAAAACTAAACTTCATCTATCCCGAGTTTACTCAGGCCTCTTTTCAACCCAAAGCATAGATAAGATTAGAAGATAATAGTGGTTGAGATAGTGGGTTTATAGTGAGATAATTGGTATAAAATCAAACAAGATATAGGATTGAAATAAGCATTTTCCACAGATCTGAATCTATGGTGCCATAATCTCTGAAATTGCTTGGGTTTGTCAAATATAGTTTCAACAATTGTACGTTTATAGAGCAAAAACTTATCTTGTAGGAGTAATAATTTATTTTTCGTGTTCTTCTTAAGCCTCGTAATGAGCAACAAATCTTGATCTAACAGCTGTGTTGTTAATTTTTTTGAGATATATCCTTTATCGCCAAATAATTTCCCCCACAAACCCTTTACCATGGTCAAGACAGGCTTTCTGTCGTCAACATTACCAGGTGTAATTCTGATGGAAACAAATTCGCTTTTATCATTGAAAATTGTGTGTAATTTCAGAACATAAAACCAACCGGTGCTTTTTCTACTTTTTGCAGCAATTCCACGAAAAATATTATGTCTACTGCCGCGTAGATCCTTACATGTATCAAGTGGTGTAGAATCAATAAATTGGATACCAGAAACTTCTCCGGTAATGCATTGCAATAAGCAACATAATATAGGCAAAATACGCTACAATACGGCTACAAACCTATCATACAACAATAAATTTTTGAAATCTCTCCGGTGTTTTACATACACATAAAACAACTAAACTTACTCCAACTAAACTTACTCTCTTGGTAGCCTAATAGAGTAAGTTTAGTTATAGTCACTATCTCGCTAAGACTCATATGCCCACTCCTGCACATATGGCTTTTCTTATCTTTCTTTATATATTCCAATAAATGGGCTCTCCACCAGGGGACGAATCCTTTGCAAAAATCATCGACATAGCAATATATTCCTGTAAAACCTATTTCCATATGCTTCCTCGTTGTTACCCTTTATCGGCTTCTTTAAACAGATATCATATCTCCATCTTATATCCATTCCTTAGCCCTTACTTCGGGTTGTTAAGCATAGTTGATATGATATGAGTGACAGATTGCTGTTGCCAATGCATCAGTTGCATCACTCAATTTGTGTATTTGAATACCATTAGGCTGTTTTTGAAATTCTACCATGTTAGACGATTGCACTATTGTTTTAGTGCGGGGGTTTCGTACAATTTGTGCGTCTTGACATTTTTTTTGCGCTACTGTAGCCTGTGGCAGCAATGAAAGTTCTGCAAGAGATTTATTCAAAAATAAACTTACCATCTTAGCAATTTGAACTTTATCCGCTTTTCCTGATCCTGTTATAGATTTTTTTATGGTGCTAGCTTGATATTCAACAGGCACTAACCCCTCTGCATAACACGCAAGCATAGCAGCTGTCCTAGCCTGTGCAAGCTTCAGCGAAGTTTCATAATTGCTATTTATGTAAGTGTTCTCAATGCTACAGTGATCTGGTTTATAGGTTTGTATTACGTGTCTTATCTGATCAAATATAGCACCCAATCTTTTTGTAAGACCTACTTCGGTGTATAAATTATTAATGATACCTGCAGCAATATACTCCAATTGCGTCTTACTTTTTAAGACAACACCCCACCCTGTTCTTCTAAGCCCAGCATCTATTCCCAAAACAGTAATATTCATCTCATTCCATTTCCATCTTTTTAAGCACTTCTTCCGGAATTATGAAATTTCCCACAACGCTTTGCACATCATCATTATCTTCCAGTATATCTATAAGCTTTAATATTTTACGTGCAGCCTCTAAGTCTAGCGTAACCATTATTGTAGGTTGCCATGTAATTCTAGCACTTTGCGCTTCTTCGTATTTTTTTTCTAAGTGCTCCTTTATTGCATGGAAATCATCTACTTTACAGATAATCTCGTACCCATCAAAAACACTCTGACAGTCATCTGCACCAGCTTCAAGTGCAGTATTCAACATTTGATCAGTAGTTGCTATACGACTTGGGTAAAATATAAGACCAATTTTATTAAACATATAGCTGACACTACCAGTTTCCCCTAAAGCACCACCATGCTTCGCAAATGCAGAACGAACTTCGCCTGCAGTCCTATTTCTACAGTCTGTCAGTCCTTCCACTATAAATGCTGTTCCGTGTGGTCCATACCCTTCATAACGAACTTCTTCATAACTTTCTTTCGTATCCGTAGAAGTAGCTTTTTTAATTGCATTCTCAATTTTATCTTTTGGCATATTAACTTCTTTTGCGTTCAATATTGCGACCCGCAACCTAGTATTTAATTTAGGATCTGGCAATCCTGAACGAACAGCCACCATCACCTCCCGTATAATTTTTGTAAAAATCTTTGCACGTCTCTGATCTTGCGCTCCTTTACGATGCATTATGTTTTTGAATTTAGAATGACCTGCCATGTGAGCTTATCAGTTATCAACAATTTATAAAATTACCAGGAGACCAAATGGAGCGGGTGATGGGGATCGAACCCACACAACCAGCTTGGAAGGCTGGGACTCTACCATTGAGCTACACCCGCAGTAAATACCAACAAAGTAAACCATACTTACCCAATTAATCTATAATTCATGTTTATAAAATGTCAAATTGAATTATCATACGTAAAGTATTAATTGATGACATATGAGTGCCAAAAAATAATAATGTTCTGTTTAAAAATGTGACGTATAAAGAAATGCACGTTAGTAGTAAAATAAAACAAATTTTACAATATCTGCTTTTTGTAAACATCATGCTGTTTACATTAATGTTGGGGTTCATCTTCTTCATAGCAATACTGGGACCGGTAAATTCTCCATCTACTGCGCACATATTGAATAAATTGCTAAATCGATATCTGCATGCATTTAGTATTGAAGCAAGTATAGAAAATGCTGATTGGCAATGGCAAGGTGCAGAGCGTGAATTAGTGCTACATCTACATAACATACGATTCAGTACTAAGACCACGAATTTAGAAAATAAAATGACGTTAATTGATAGGCAACCGATACAGCAGGAAAAAGACTTCATTTTACCAAAGCTAAAATTGGCAATTAATTTTAGAGCATTTTATACATCTGCTAAGGTTTTAAACGTTGTTATCGAAGATTATGATTTCCATTTTCAACCAAATATTGGAGTTACCACACCAACATCATTAAATACACAGCATTTTACATCACAGTCCTCAGATTTAGCACAATTAAAACGTTCAATTTTGAAGTGTCTTGTATCGCACATCAATTTTAATCTCAAGAATGTTAATTTACGCTTTTCTCTACCATCTTTTAACTCTTTGCTTGGTATTGATAAAAATGAGGTCAATTTAAAAATTATAGATATTGATATCAAAAAAGAGAATGTACCAGGAAATAATACACTTTTCCCCCTTGTTGTGTTGGTAAAGAGTAATATAGAAATAGATAAAAAGTCCTCAGTGTTAAGTGCTGCTATTGATTTCAGCAAAGATGATAATCTGCCAATCCACTTGGAAGTGAATGAGTTAGATGGAGCAATTTTAGCACATTCACAAATCAGTTATTTAGAAAATGTTAGTGGAAATATGAGTGCAAAAATGGATATTCTCGTTAACAATGCAATGGCGATAGATAAAATCACTTTTGCGCTAAGTGCTGATCAAGATAAATTGTTAACGGCCCAATTAGGATATCAAAATATTCTTATTGAAAAATTTCTTATTGAGGGATTATACGAAGGGCCAAGTGATACATTAGCGATAAAAAAAATCGATATCAGGACCAAACATAGAGAGTTATCGGTAGTAGGAGCATTCCAATATATAAAGTCTATGAATAAATTTGATGGCAATATAAACCTTACAGGTGATTTATCTCGAGAGGAGATATACGAATATTGGCCGCGTAACATTGCTCCTAATACAAAAAAATGGCTAGAAAAACATTTAATAGCAGGTGTTTTAAATGAAATGAAAATTGACTTCAAAACGGTACCAATCGTCCATGGTAAGAATAGTAACAGTGCATTACATCTCAGTGACAGTGTCGTTGAAATCAACAATATAGTAGAAATGCAAGATGTCAAAATAGCGTATAATTTTGGTGTAGCTGCACTTGAATCTCCTCATCTAAAAATACATGCAGCGCCTAAGAATACGCTACTTACAGCACAAATTGGCAGATTAGGAGCAGTAGAGTTAAAGGATCTCAATGTACTCATTACTACTATTGACAAGACAAAGTCAGGTGTTCAAATTCATACAACTGCAAATGGTGACATAAAAGATTTAGTCGATACAGGTTTAGCGCATGTAAATAGAGAGTCATTAGCGCAATATTCAATAGATATCCCAAAATTTGTTCCAAATAAGGTTACTACGGCGTTAGAAGCTTTTGTTCCATTTTCTGATAACACAACTACGCAACATGTAGCGATTACAACATGCAACAAGGTTAAAAATTTACAATTTGCTGATAATTTCATACAAAATGTAAAAACAATAACAAGTGATAAATTTGAGATCTCTATCAGAGCTCTACAACTGCGCATGAGTGGTCCGGTCGTTATAAATAGTAAAATACCTGCAATATTGTCATATCACAAATCGTTAACAAAAAATGATGTCCCATTAGAGCGCAAAGAAAGCAAAATAGTGCTAAATGCTATAGTAGAACCACAATGGCTTAAAGAGTTTGGGATAGATATAGATGGGTACGTTAAGGATAAAATTGATCTAAATGTTACAATACGAGATCTGAGTAAGTACTTGGAGTATATGGTGAAATTTGATTTGGCAAATAGTACTATTGATATTTCACCATTGGAAATTCATAAATTAAAAAGTGTAGAAGCAAATGCATATTTCTACCTGCAACAAGATAAAACATCTAAAATTACTAAAATTGTGGATTATGAAGTTAACTTACCTTCGTTATATAGTAAAGGTGGAGGTGTATTGAATGTAGATGGTAAATTGATCTCTTTAATTTCTAGTAGTAATAAATTTGCAGAACATAAATTTGGCTTTATTTATAAAAATCAAAATCACAAATTATCTTTAGAGCTAAATGGTGAAGGTATAGATTTAAGTTCAGTAAATTTTGGAAAAATTCTCGATATATTCAAAAAAAATAATGGTAGGATCAGGCAATATGAAGCAATAGATATTACCACAAACTTACAAAAGATTATTTTAAAAAATGGCCAAACTCTTGTTCATCCGGAATTTTCATTAACATGTAGTCACGATTTTTGTAAACAAATCTATTTTCGTGGATTTTTCGAAGAGCGTAAAGGGTATGTTACGATATTTTATGGGCATCCGGTACTTGCAATCACTTCCAACAATACTGGAGGGCTATTAAAAGGCATAGGGTTATCCAGCAATATTGAAAATGGTAGTTTGGATGTAAAACTTCAATTTACAAAAGAAGGAAACGTGGAAGGAATGCTTAGTATGGAAAATTTCAATATGCATAATTCTCCAATTTTATCTATACTATTCAAGATTGCTTCAATTAGTTCAAGTTTCGCGGCAATGCCGGGATTACTGAAGGGCTCAGGTATAAATTTTAGCGGACTAGAATGCCAGTTAAAATATCAAAAAGGAAATTTATTACATTTGAATAAATGTTATGCTAGTGGTAGCACTATGTTCATCAAAGGGAATGGTATTATTGATACACTAAATGACAGTGCTAAGTTCTCTGGCCTTATAATCCCAGTTCATATTATAAATACAATATTTATGTTTGTAAAAAAGGTTTCGCCCCGCTTAGGTGATTTTTTACTAGGTATTGGGGGTAGTAAAGAAAGAGTAAATTTCGTGGTAGAAAAAAATAAAGGGGGTAATATCAAGATTAGTTCCAATCCATTATCTATTATGATTCCTGGCCCTTTTGGTCAAATTTTTGACTCACAAAGTATGCAACAAGCGGAAGTAGCGGAGCTACCGGCTGAATAAAAGCCGATTATGGTGACATTTCCCCTCAATCCTGCAAAGTCTATAGCACAGCCGAACGTAGCGATTTATAGGAGAGGAGGGAGATTAACAAGGTGCCATACCATGATTATACCAGCTGTATAAACTGCTGCTTCGAAGGAAATACTTCCCCAAGAGATAGTTGGTGATTGCAGGTAGTCCTCATTGCAGCACACTACAGTATCTTGGGATGAATAATAGGGAAACATCCCCTCAGGGCACTGCATATCATTCCAATGTTTGATCTGGGGCTTGCACAAATGGGGGCTCCTGAGTCTTCTTCGCAGCCTCACTAATATAGCAGCGTAATCACCTTACTGTCTGTGTACATGGTTCCATTGGGAAATTATGCGCCCTCCTATTGCCATAGCCAAATGTCCTAATCCTTGTACTATAGACGCTAAATTTCGTACTATAGCACGAGGTACTAATGTTGCTGTATCAGCTGCTCTGAGCGCGCTATCGAAACCAGAAGCTAAAATCGTAGTTCCTTGAGCAGTAGCACCATGTCCTAGCCCCTTAAAAGCACCTAATACCACTTCCGTAGCGACGAAGTTCATGTATACTTGGAGGAATATATGCGGATTTGAGGAGTAATCCATGGATTGCATTAGTACGTTATTCAACCCTATTCTTGCCACCGTTTCAAGAGCAGCTAATGAACCACTTGCAATAATTTTTCCAGCAGACCTTAAATAATCTAAGGGGTTCTGATGTTGCGTGCCTCTAATCTCCTCATAGGTTGATTTTCCCTGTTCAAAAGTATGATATAAAATTCTACCTTCATCCGACAGCGTTGAGGCAACAAGTACTTGTATTAACATTCTTTTAGCTATGTCAGTGTAAGGTAAGTCTTGCCTCATTTTAGGAGTAAATGCTGCTGCTATCAGTGCGGTGGGGACGAGGATGTAGTAACTTTTTAGAGCGTCAGTTATCGTAACGCTCCAGTAAGCCTGGAATCTTTAGATTCAATATGATCAAGACTTATTATGGTAACTCCATTTGTGCGCAATGATTGGATGTCTTCTTTAGTCATCTCTCCCCCAACTGGAATGATGCCACGAGAGTAACTGCCTATTCTACCTAAAAACGTTTTATCTTCTCCTACTTCGAACAGTTCGGTGGGATATCTACGTGGAATAGCGTAGCTGGGTCTAACTTTCGCGATTGTGCCTGTACTAAAAGAATTTTTAAACTTACCTCCCCAATCACTGTGAAACATAAGTGCGCTACTCATAGTATTCTGAGGCATTAGGATAATCTGTTTACCCATACCGGAGATATTATCTATGCTGGGCCAATTTCTACCAACTGCTCCTAAATCAGCTGGCGTAAAAATACTGGTGGTATTTAGTGTGCTTCTTACAATATTTTCTAATGTGCTTACAGGAGCAGAACCCAGATAATCTTCAAATTTTATTATTAATACTTCACTAGGATTCTTCATTAACCAATTATTGATTTCGTTTAGAGCATCGGACAATAAGCGGTTATAGCTCAAAATAGGAATTTTATTACATATTTCATGGCAAAGCCGTGCATCTCCATTGTCCCAGTGTACATCTAACTCAATCCCTCTTACCCCAATATCTAATAATTCAGTTAAATTTAATGCCTGATTTGGCATAATTGAGCCGCTGCTGAGACTATTATACGCATTATGTGCCAAAATTAGTGAAGTATCAGTTAACGGCACTGTCCTACTTGGTAGTATATCTATAGGAGGTGTGGATGAAATAAAATGATTCAGCGAAAGTTGGTAACTTCTTAAAAATTCACCTATACCCCCTTTTCTAATAATATTGCTGGCAATATCTTCAGCAAGTGACTCAACACTTTCTTCTTTGTCGTTTCTCATTTTAGCACCCCGTTAAACCCCTAATAGATTTTAATGTGACAGGGAATTGAGTATTTGTAAATAATTCTACTCTTTTTTTGCGACTTTTATCTAAGGAATGAATTTGACTTTTAGCTTTATCTAAGGTACAAACTTATGTCTCAAATGAGATTTATGAAATCGTTATCGGAAGTCCTATGATTACTTGTGATGTATCGCCAATGAGTCGTTGTCCCCTTGGGAACATAGGGTTGTTAGATGGTAAAAGCGGGGCACAAGTAAGCGGTTACTGTAATGTCAAAGCAAAAGATTTTGAACAACTTGGAAAATCAGTCATATCTTCTACGGCAGCTCAAACATATTATCAATATTGGTGGGGTTTCACTACTATCAGGGATGGTACTAGGGGAACAGAGGATGGTGATGTTATTCATTTAGGTTTTAAAGGTGATTCAGTAGTAGCAGGTTTAGGTGATGATTTTATAGAAGTAGAAAATGAAGATATAACAGTTTATGCTGATGTATGGCCATTACCAGGTGGCGGGAATGATGTAATAGTCATAAGATGCAACAAGAACATATACGTGGAAGGGCATGGAGGTAGTGATCAATATTACATTAACATACTACCAAAATTTGTAGATGCTGTTAAAGGTACAATCATAATAAGTGAATTACCTAGTAAAATTGACCACAATACCATTATATTTTGTGGGGCAAGTTTTAACCCTAACCCGCAGCAAGGTTATTTTGGTCTAAAGTTGTATAGGGGTGCAGGCGATTTGTTAATTTATCTAAATTATGCTGATGCGAGCAGTTCACCCACAGAAGTCAGAGTGCGGAATTTTTGCGAGTATCAAAATTCTGATGAAAAACTCCTATATGCATTGGTGGATGGAGATGGTACGACGCTTCTTGCTGATGAAATAAGCTGTGATAATTTAACAGAGCTGGTGTACCATGACTCTCATTTAGCAAGCTAATTACATATCTAGATAAAAGCACGTTAGGTGTGTGTTGGATGGGAAGGGGTGTTTTTTTATGGACGTTCACTAAAGGGGAAATGATAAACTAAACGCAATTCAATATATTCCAACAAAGATACATTTTTAAACCCCAATTCAGGATTAAGAAGTGGGAGAAATGAGGTATTGACGTAGGTTACAAGATATATCATAGGTATTTCATATATATTTTTATCATGAAACATTTACATAAGAGAGCATTGTCTGATATTACACCACATTGTACACCGACAAGAGTCCCAGGGATGCGATATTCCGAGATCATGATTATTGTATTATTATACCATCAATCACCATGTAAAAATTTTAAGTATTTTTACAATAGTTATGCAACCCTCTTATAATCGTTTTATAGAACTAAAAAGTTGTGTATTAGCGCATTTAGCACTATTACTTGAGTGGTATTGTCATGGAGCGAGGGACACCGGAATATCATACGTAGATTCAACGCCAATAGCCGTTTGTCATCCAAAAAGTAAGGTATTTGCGGGAATTGCGAAGATCGGCAAGACTACTAAAGGTTGGCTTTACGGGTTTAAACTGCATCTGATAATTAATGAGAAAGGGGAAATACAATCTCTTCAATTAACAGCAGGAAATGTTGATGATAGAGAACCAGTGCTATACCTAGCAAAACGCTTAACTGGGTTACTTCTTGGCGATAAGGGATACATAAAACAAGAATTATTTCATGAATCGTATGAAAAAGAAGTAAAATTGATTACCGGCATCAAAAAAGGTATGATAAATAAACTTATGCTTTTATTTGAAAAAATCTTACTCAGAAAACGTTCTATAATTGAAACGAGTTTTTCAGTACTTAAGCGCTATTTCGAACTCGAACATACTCGCCATAGGTCAATTTGGAACGTATTGTACATATCTTCTCAACTTTACTCTCTTATTGTGCTTGAAACCTACTAAACCCGCCATCAATACTTCGTTCTAATCCCAAACTGGAGTTTGTAATCTTATCCATGCTTCGGGTTTATAAAGATTCTATTAGTTGTTTTGCTATTGGTACCGTACTACGGCTGCCCCATCCACCGTGCTCTATAACGATGGACATGACATATTGAGGCTGGTCATACGGCCAAAATCCTACGAATAATCCATGCTCTTTGTTTTGTATTTCGACAAATTGGCGTTGCGAAATAACTTGTGCAGTGCCACTTTTCCCCGCTAATTCTCTACCTGGTACTGTTACGCGATTAATATACCCAGTACCTATAGGAGAATTAAATACCATGTACATGCCTTGTTTGATCATCTGTAGGTGCATTGGATTTATGTTTTCTAAATCACTGATTTCCGCAGTATTAGAAATCTGCGTAAGTAGTGTAGGAGAAATGCACTTGCCTGTCACAATACGTGCTACCATTGTAGCTAGCTGTATAGGGGTTACTAGCAAATATCCCTGTCCTATAGTTGCGTTAATTGTGTCGCCTGCATGCCACGATTGCTTAAATTTATCAACCTTCCAACTATGATTGGGGACTATACCTTGATTTTCAAAAGGCAATTCAATACCGGTTTTATCACCCAAGCCTAGTAATCTGGCAGTATCGGCAATTTTATTGATCCCAGCGCGCAATCCTTGTATATAAAAATACACATTGCATGAGCTGGCTATGGCATTTTGAAAATTCATGTACCCATGTCCATATTTGTTCCAGCAATGAAATGTATGGTTACCTAATTTATATTCACCCGTACACAGTATTTTTTCCTGTGGATCTATGCCAGAACGTAGAATAGCTAGTGCTGTGACTAATTTAAAAGTTGAACCTGGAGGATAGGGTGTTGATATAACTTTATTTATTAAAGGTTTATCTGGATTATTAAGTAATTCTCGCCAATCTTGGCTATTAATGCCACCAACAAATTTATTTGGATCGTAAGTAGGGGAAGAGTGTGAGCTAACTACTTGCCCATTAAGTGGATTGAGTAATATAACAGCCCCTTTTAGATCACCCATTATATCACATATCTTTGATTGTATGGTAGAATCTACGGATAATTGAAGATTTTGTCCGGGTATGCCATACGATAAATTTAGTTCTCGTACAAATCTTCCTAAGACATCCACCTCTGTTTTTCGTATAGTTGGAGTTCCTTGTAGTTGTACTTCAAAATACTTTTCTACGCCATTTTTCCCTATCTCAAATTCTCTATAATTTGGAATAGACGCAGTTTTTACCTCTTGTAATGATGGTTTTGAAACGTAGCCAATAATATGCCCCCAGAGTTTACCGGCTTTATATAGTCTGTGCTGCACTTTTACAATCTCAACTTTCCCTATTAAATCCAAGCAAACTTCAATTTTTACTATATCTTTAAAGCTCAAGTGATTTTGTATTATGATGGGTATCTTATGAACGAGACTTTTTTTGATAGCATTTTGTACACCGATTTGAGAGATGCTAGTTTTGCAATCTAATATAGCGCCTATTTTTTCAACTACGGCTTCTGCAACATCTATAAACATAGGATTTAGCTCTACCCTGTATGAAGAGCTATTTATAGCTACTGCGTCACCTAGAGAATCTATGATATTTCCTCTTATTGGTGGCAATATCTGTAACTTTATGCGGTTATTGTCAGACAAAGTGCGGAATTTTTTGTTTTGCTTGATTTGCAGATAAAAAAATCTACCGCTTAATAAGCTAAAGCCAAGTAGCTTTATGCAACTTAAAACTAGAGCTCTACGAGAGAAGAGACGGCATTTTTTACTATGGTCACGCATTAATTTTTTGAGTAGGGGAATAGGCTATTTTCACATATTTGATGTGTATGAAGTAGAGAATTGGATAGCCTATTACCAGCAATATACTCTCTGAAACTAAATTTTTCAAATTCATTTCCCAATCATAACAATAGGCTACAAATATTTTCAGTATGTCCATTATTATTGTAACTAAAACAAGTATAAGCAATGTACTTCCTACTTTTTTATTAGGCAAAAATCTGTTACACTGCCTGGTGATAAAGAGCATGAGCGTGTACTGCAAAAATGAAATTCCAACAAACGTTCCCTCCAAGTGATCTTGGAGTAGGCTAAGCAGTATTAAAGTGCGTAGGGATAGCGTATGTATGTTGCTTTGCATGCAGAGGAAGATAGTGCTTGTAGTCACAATATTTATGGTTACTGCAGTATTAAAGTTTATTATGGGAAGATGGGAAATTAGAATTAAAAATAGTAATACGTTTTTTAACCGAAAAATGAGTCGCATGCTGTTGAACATTGGTATATTGTTTGTAAAAAAATTTGTTTACCTTTAACTTATATTAGGCATTGCGTCTTGTATCTGAAAAATTTCTTCATATATCGATAGAAAATATTAGATTGTAGATATGACAAAAAATTTAGAAATTTATCCAGTACTTCCCCTAAGAGACTTGGTCATGTTTCCGAGAATGATAGTTCCATTATTTGTGGGAAGGGAGAGCTCCATAAAAGCACTAGAAAAAGCCAGTGGTAAGGATAATAAAATTGTGTTGGTAACACAAAAAGATCCCAATAAAGATGTACCTAGGGCATGTGATGTATTTAGGATCGGGGTAATCTCCAGGGTATTGCAGGTACTAAAATTGCAAAATGCTAATGTGAAGATATTAGTAGAAGGTGTAGAGCGTGCAAAAATATTGAAATTTACGAATGAAGAAACTTATTTAGAAGCGCAAGTCAGGTTATTACCTGATGAACTTCTCGTAGGTACGGAGGAGTTGGATGTGTTACAGCGTTCTATAAAAGAGCAATTTGCAGAATACGTGCAAATGAATAAAAAAATAAGCAGTGAAATTTTTCATAACATCATACAAATAAAGGATATAGTTGCTTTTAGTGATGCTATTAGCGCCCATCTGATGTTGCCAATAGAAAAAAAACGGGAATTATTGGAAACTGCCGAAATTGGCAAGAGATTAGAAAAATTGCTAGTGTTAGTAAATGGGGAAATCGAATTTTTAAAAGCGGAAAATCGTATTAAAAATCGTGTTAGAGGTCAAATAGAGAAAAATCAAAAAGATTATTATCTAAATGAACAGCTTAAAGCAATACATAAGGAATTAGGTGAAGATAAAGATGAGCTCAATGAATTAGCAAAAAAGATAAAACAAACAAAATTTTCTAAAGAAGCAAGGCAAAAAGCAGAGTCTGAGCTTAGAAAACTTAAAGCAATGAATGCTATGTCTTCTGAAGCTAATGTCATACGTAACTATTTGGACTGGCTCGTAGAGTTGCCATGGCAAAAATTTGCTCCAATAAAAAAAGACATAGAGTATGCTCAAAAAACTCTTGACCGTGAGCATTATGGATTAGATAAAGTAAAAGAACGTATCATTGAGTATTTGGCAGTAAGCTTACGTACCAATAATGTTGGTGGTGGACCTATGATATGTTTGATAGGACCTCCGGGAGTGGGGAAAACATCATTAGCCAAGTCAATAGCCAATGCTACTGGACGTGCTTTTGTAAAGGTATCCCTGGGAGGATTACGCGATGAAGCAGAAATAAAAGGACATAGACGTACTTACATTGGCGCCATGCCTGGCAAAATTATACAGGCTATGAAGAAAGCAAAAATATCTAATCCTTTAATTTTGCTTGATGAAATTGATAAAATGACATCAGATTTCAGAGGAGATCCATCAGCTACGTTGCTTGACGTACTTGATCCGGAAGAAAACAAGCAATTTTGCGATAATTACATAGAGGAGTGTTATGATTTGTCGAATGTGATGTTTGTTGCTACTGCAAATAGCATGAGCATGTCAAGGCCACTCTTAGATCGTTTAGAAATTATAAAAATTTCTGGATATACTGAAGATGAGAAGCTGCAGATTGCGAAGCAATATCTCATCTCTAAACAGATGAAGGCACATAATCTGGAAGAAAATGATGCTCAGGTGAGTGATGATGCTATAATTGACATCATAAGATTTTATACTAGAGAAGCTGGAGTACGTAATCTTGATCGTGAGATTGCGAAAATAATGCGTAAATCTGTAAAGCGGATTCTGATAGAAAAGTGTGATACTATCATAGTCGATAGTGAAAATTTGGGCAAGTTTTTGGGAGTGAAGAAGTTTGTTGTTAATGAGGCGGAAAAATACACTCAGGTTGGTATCACTAATGGATTGGCATATACAGAAGCAGGAGGTGAGTTGCTTGCGATTGAAGCTGTTGTTCTACATGGTAAGGGTGATGTAAAAATTACTGGGAAATTAGGTGATGTTATGAAGGAATCGGTACTTGCTGCTATTAGCTACATCAGATCTAGAGCTCCTGAGTACGGTATTAATCCAGAAATATTCAAGGATAAAGAGATACATTTGCATGTACCGGAGGGAGCAACACCAAAAGATGGGCCATCTGCAGGCATAGCTATATGTACCTCAATTGTTTCTGCTTTGACAGGGATTCCCGTAAGGTATGATGTGGCTATGACTGGGGAGATAACTCTAAGAGGCAGAGTTTTAGGCATAGGTGGTTTGAAGGAAAAGTTATTAGCTGCACTAAGGGGTGAAATGAAAATTGTCATGATACCAAAAGAAAATGCTAAGGATTTGGAAGAAATACCAGAAAAAGTAAGAAGTCAATTAGATATACGGGTGGTAGTAACTGTAGATGAAGTGCTAAAAATTGCACTAACAGATGTGTTTAAGCCTATAGATTTTCATGGCAAAGATATCGCAGTAATTCATGTGCCAAAATTAGAGGCATGTGAGCCATTGCACAGTCCTACTCATTAAGACAGCACCATGGTTGACAATTGGAAGGGAGTATTGCGCGTCACTGAGGTTATTTGTATAAATAGGAAAGTGTAATATAACATAGTAAGATTCCTACTATGTTATACAACCATTACGTCTTGAATTTTTTCTGCAGTTAGGCTGTCAGCTTTTTTAGTGTAAGAATCAGTGATTTTTTGTACTTCTTCACCGTATATTTTTAACGCATCCTCCGAAATACTTTTATTCTTTTCCATTTTTTTAAATTCATCCATACCATCTCGTCTTATATTTCTAATAGCGATTTTAGCTCCTTCGCAATACTCAGCTGCTTTTTTGCACAACTCTTTACGCCGCTCTTCACTTAAATCAGGAAGTGGGACCCTTACAATTTGTCCTTCTGCAACTGGGTGTAATCCTAAGCCTGAGTTCAGGATAGCTTTTTCTACATTTTTCACCAACGATTTATCCCACACTTGCACCATCAATAACCTTGCCTCGGGTGCGCTTACATTTCCTACTTGGTTAATGGGTACTAGCCCATCATAAGCCTCAACTTTAATTGGCTCTAATAGTGCGGTAGAAGCTCTACCAGTTCTCAGGCCAACTAATGCACTCCTTAGGCTTGCTATAGCCCCTTCCATACGTTTATTTAGATCAGCTGTTACGTTTTTGCCTTGTTCGGTCATATATTCCCTTAAACGTGTATTTTATTGCGATTTATGTTGCATCACAGAATACCACTAAATTGATGGAAAGAAAAGGATTCTCTACATTAACAACACTTGGTATTGGCAAATGTTTTGCTATTCAATTAGTAAGTTTTTTGCCAGAATTTGGCGATAAAAGTTATATTGGTAAAAAACAGGGAAGAGATTTATTCGTGGGAAAGAAAAATTCAAAAAAAAGAGGAATTTTTAGAATAAATATCAATTGATGAAAGCAGAATATATGAATATATAAAGAACATGGATATGTGAAAAAAGACCGGGAAATATACGATTTTATCTCGGACAAAAGGATTTTTTAAGGAGAACTTTACGGCGGGCAAGGCTGGAGATAATACCAAATCCCATTTTTAAATGAATACTAAAAGCGCAATAGTGCGGGCAAAGAAGGTAATCTGTATGACTGAGCCTGAATCCTACAGTGCCACAACGTGAGCGTAAAAAAGAGGAATTGGTATAAAAGGTATAAAATATTAGAAAAACAAAAATATTAGAAAAACACTTTTCTTTAGCCAATGCTGTAGATGCTATTTTTAAGACATAACCACTTCTCACTTAACTATAGTGCTCATTAAAAAATGGGGGCTTGGTGTTAGCCGTAACTTTTTGCATCATGATCAGACAGTGTGAATATCTCATATCCAGTTTTTGTGACACCAACAGTATGTTCAAATTGCGCTGACAGTGACTTATCCCTTGTCACTACAGTCCAGCCATCAGATAGTACTTTAGTCTCACATCGTCCTATATTAATCATAGGCTCAATTGTAAAGAACATCCCCTCCTCAAGAAGGGGGGTTTGCGGAGTATAATAATGCAGCACCTGTGGTACGCAGTGAAAAGCTCTGCCAATACCATGCCCGCAGTAATCCCTCACTACTGAATAACCTGCTTGTTCCGCATATTTTTGTATAACACGCCCTATTTCATTCAATGAGACTCCTGGTCGTACCACCTCTATACCTGTCATCATAGCTTCAAATGTCACCTGCACAAGACGCCGTGCTTGTATGGAGACATTTTTCCCAACTAAATACATTCTACTTGCATCACCATGCCATCCATCTATCACAACGGTAACATCTATGTTAACTATATCTCCATCAACCAATCTCTTACTGCTAGGTATACCATGACATACAACATGATTTACCGAAGTGCAAATAGATTTGGGGAATCTCCTATAATTCAGAGGAGCTGGAGTGGCATTAGATGCAACAATCATTTGATGACATATGTCATTCAGCTCTTCTGTTGCAATACCTGGCTCTATAAAGCTACTAACATAATCTAACACTTTTGCCGCAAGCCTACCAGATTTACGCATACTCGCAAAATCTTCCTCTGAATGAATAATTACCCCATCTTTATTTTTCATACGAATAACAAAATAACATTAGAATCAAAGACAATCTAATAAAAAAATATGTTGCCATGATGTTCCAGTTCTGTGTAGTATTCAGTTATACTAGCAGCATTTACAAAATGGAAGTGAAAACTCGACGTTGATTAGTTTATTCAAGAACAGCACCATCAGGGCTTTATGTGCGTGTTTTTAGTTCTAAAAGTGAGTTTTTTCTAACAGCAAAAGTAAAATGTGTTTGCTTAGATTAATACGCAACAAACAGTGATATACAAAAATGACAGGAGGTTTTAGTGATCTTTGCCAAGAGTACAGAATAAGATCTGTCGAGGCGTTAGATGCCCTAGATGGGAAGAGGGTCTTGGTAAGGGTGGATTTTAATGTACCTATGGATAGTACAGGGAAAATCCTAGGTACAGTGCGTGTAACGGCAGCGTTGCAAACAATTCAATTTTTGCGAGAACGCGGAGCTAAGGTAATTCTGATAACGCATTTAGGACAACCAAGAGCAGTACAAAATGGAGAAAGGCCTTCAGTGTCTTGCTTGCTACCACTTTTACGGCAACTGCTAGATATTCCAATGTATTTTGTAGCAGAGAAAGTTGGTGTACAGGAAATTAATGCAATACCTGATGATGTCTTAATTCTCGAAAATATACGCTTCCAACAAGGAGAAGAGTTGAATGACCCTGATTTTGCAAGATATTTAGCAAGTTTGGCCGACATATATGTAAATGATGCATTCTCTTGCAGTCATAGGAAGCATGCATCCATAGTTACCGTGCCCCGTCTAATACCTGGTTATGCAGGCTTGGGTTTATTAAAAGAATTGCAGCAGTTAGAAGAAAATCTCGGGAAATTTTTTAAGGGTGATAGAGATTCTAGCCACATCATGGCTATTATAGGGGGTAAGAAGACCTCAACTAAATTTCCTTTGCTGTTGGCTTTAGCGCACAAAGTAGACATTCTGGCTGTCGTAGGTAGCATGGCAAATGCATTTTTGCATGCTTTGGGCTATGACGTAGGACAATCGCTTTACGAAGAAGATATTGTGGAGCAGGTAAGAGAATTCATATTTATGCATAATGCAAAAATGCATATTGTTTTGCCAAAAGATATTATGTATTTAGAGCCACTTGCTGAAGGACAGGAAAGATGCGGTTTAGTGGATGTAGGGCCCAATTTGATATTGCCGAAAAGTGCCAAAATTTTAGACATAGGACCAAATGCAGTCCAGGAAATCTACTCCAATTTGCTGGCAGTTAGTGCTGTAATATGGAATGGGCCGGCTGGATGTTACGAAGATCAGCGTTTTAGCGCAAGTACACATACCATTGGACGCTATATAGCGAAATTAATCCAATCTAAACAACTTGCAAGCGTAGTGGGAGGCGGAGATACTTTAGCTGCGTTATCAGCAGCAGGATTTTTGAATTCCATGAGCTGTGTCTCTACCGCAGGTGGTGCATTCTTAGCATGGCTAGAAAATCAGTTTTTGCCAGGAATCAAAGCATTGCAGTATGATTGAAAATACAGAGGAAAAGAGCGCAGACAAGTCCATGCAAGATGTATGTAGGGAGGGGCGTGTTCGTGCGGTCATTGGGTCTTCTTTCCGATTCTGCTTGCGGTCACCTCAGTACTTGAATCCTCATGTGTCTCTAATAGGTGAGGGCGAAGGGGGGACGGTAATGCTTACATGACTGAGCCTGAATTTTGCAACGCAACAACGTGAGTGTTAAAAAGAGAAATTGGTGTAATACATTGCGGTTTTGTGCTTTATATGTTTCTTGCGTTTTATTAGCATAAGCGAGTTTCGAAAGAAATCTGTATTGTATAAGTATACGGCAAAGTCAGCTATGGAAGGAAGTTTACGGTTACCTTGGTATGTTTTTTGATTGCATTCCCTAATCATGGAAACATGCGCGTTTTTCGTGTCTACCGCGTTGCCATCAAAATTTCTTAATTGCAACTTAATACGAAATCTGATACAAGCAAACGCACAATAAGTATCAAATGCAACTGCTTTAATCAGTACATGCATTCGTAGCTCAGCTGGATAGAGCGTTGCCCTCCGAAGGCGAAGGTCGCAGGTTCAAGTCCTGTCGAATGCACCACTCGCATAACATCAATTCCTACAGTCAGCCTTCTACGAATAACAAGATTATTAAGGGACTGATGCTGGATGGAGTTTTTGTATTTTCAGGAGTTAAAGACGCTATTATAAAAATGATTTTAGCTAAGGAATGTGTCTTATAGACTGTGTTTAAAATTTATTATTTGTGTATTCTAGAAGATTCTCTATATTTTTGGTGATTAGCTATACCAATCCCTTGATTGGCAGGGTCAATATGCACAACGTTTTAAATAAAAACGAATAGCATGCATAAGTGCTGAAAACTTATTCTTTGCTATGCTAAAGAGGCGTGAATATATAGTATCTTTAGAAAAGACCCACTCAAAAGGCGCCCTCCATATAGAATCCGAAGGGTCGAACCCACCATTTTTACCCTTCCTATCAGTCTTCTTAATTCCTCCAAGATGCCCTCTTTTAGCTATGGCTATAGTTTTGGCAGGAGACGTGCAATACCCATTATCTGCGTATATAGAGCGCCTAGACGGGCACACATGTTTAAATCCCTGGGCATCTGTTAACGTTTGCTGGTGTAATCGTCGCCTTATCTACACTCACATGTTTTTTATAACCATACAAAAACTTAGTACCACCTTTACAGCCGATCTTAGCTTGTTTATCATGTGCCACTTTAGACAAAACTTCATTATTCAGTTTTTTATATTTCTTCCGCCTTGCCTCATCTCTCTCTTCCCACAAACTTGCCTTCGATATTAGGTGCGATGCATCAACAAATGTAAATACCTCGCTTATATAATTGCGCCATAAGCTGATCTCTGAAAATACTAAATATCCTAGATAGCTTTGGTCCCTATCTTTTCCCTTAGCTTACTAAATACGCTATAATCTGGAGTCGCATCCCTTAAATCAAACTCACAAAACCACTTTGCTGCGTTGCCATCACTCTATCTTTCAAGTTCTTATCGCTCAAATCTTCCATCAATTGCAGAAGCACTTAAATAGCCTATGAACTCTGTAACCTTTGTAATTAGCTGGCAACTCAACTGCTGATAACTCACCACTAATTGCCGCAAAATTAAATAATGCCTTGAAACTCCTCTATTGATTATCCCTAGATACCAACTCTTCCAAACTCACCATTATTATTTGACTTAATACCATTTGCCCACCATTTATCTTGCCTACTTTCATCGATAATACACTAACTTATCCCATCTCGCAACAGCCCCTTTATAATATCACTAGTACCGTCACCGTTAATATCTCCCGCTCTACTTACGGGGAGCGCCCGCTCTAGTCACCAGCATTAGCTCCTTGGATTTTTTAAAGCCTTGAGTACTAGTAACCCCGTTGTTTGGGGATACAGGATACATAAAAAAGGAGCTCTTTGAAGAATTATACAGTGGAGGACTTAAATTAGTTACGGGAATAAAAAAGGGCATGAAAGATGTGCTAATACCTTTATTTGAAAAAAATTTTACTTCGAAAGCACTCAATCGCAGAAACCGTTTTTGCAGTACTCAAGGGCAGACTCGAGCTTGAAACATATGACACTCCGTTTGGAATGCTCTACATTATTCTGTCTTCTCTTTTTGCATACCTCAAATCTTCCAAACCTTCTATCTCTTTTCCTGTTCTAATCCATAGTTGAGGTTTGCAAGTTTACGGACATCTACGCTTATCACCATAAGTTATCCCTTGTTATTTTTTTAAAATTGAGTGCCACATCACGCACATCGCAATCGCCGGTGGTATATTGCACATATAAGTATGTCAACAAATTTACAATAGTAATTCTACATGACCGGACCTGAATTCTGCAGCACAACAACGTTAGCATTAAAAAATGGGACTTATTGCCCCTATGCAGCTTAAAACTGAATATTCTCTTCCACAATTGCGAGAGTTTCTACAGCATCTACTTGTGCATGTTGTTTGAGGAATCTTATAACTTTACTAACCAGTATTTCTGGCGCAGATGCTCCAGCGGTAATGCCAACTTTATCCGCATATTGTAGCCAAGACAAATCTATTTGGGTTTCATCATCAATAAGATACGCCATCACCCCTCTTGTTTTTGCAATTTCTACCAATCTATTTGAGTTAGAGCTATTTTCAGCCCCTATTACTAGCACTAAGTCAACGACACCAGATAGAAACTTTACAGCTCTTTGTCTATTTTGAGTAGCATAGCAAATATTATTTAGTTCAGGTCCTTCTAGATTCTTAAACTTTTTTCGCAACTCTTCAATAATATTTTTTGTATCATCTATATTAAGGGTAGTTTGTGTGATATATGCGATTTCATCATCCGGGTTTAATGGTAATGTGGTGATATCTTCAATTTTTTGTACAAGATAGGCTTGGTTTCGCATTCTACCACGCGTACCCTCTACTTCAGCATGGCCAGCATGGCCTATTAATATTATTTTTTTACCACAATTTTCATAATGCTGAGTTTGGGTATGAATTTTTTTTACAAGAGGGCAAGTAGCATCTATAACGCGTAAGCCTGATTTTTTAGCTTCATTTTCTATTTTTTCTGATACACCATGAGCGGAAAATACTACAACAGCACTGGGTAGACTAGGTATCTGTGATAGGTCATCTACAAATATTGCTCCCTTTTCCCTCAATGCATTTACCACATATTGATTGTGCACAATTTCATGCCTGACATAAACTGGCTTCCCATGCTTCAGTATGGTCTGTTCTACGATTTCTATTGCCCTTTTTACCCCAGCACAAAATCCTCTAGGCTCTGCTAATACAATTTTCATTTTTGTTTTTTGTATTCCAAAAACATATAGGTAAACACATAAAATATGGTGTAGAATGTACAGCAATAGGAATTGTGTTGTCCAACTTTGTAAGTAGGTGTAAGTTATGCAAAATACGTTTAGGAAGAATGGGTTGTGTCGGTTTTCTTTGACTAACGATCTTGGTATGTTGCTTTTTGTACTATTAGTATTATTGCTATCCTATGCTGCTCCGTTACATGCTATACCGGCACCGTTGTCAGAGCGAGAGTTATTTGCACAAAGCGATCTTGTAGCTGATTTGAAAGTGATAGGTGTTGTTAGAATAGAAGATTGTACTACAGTATTCAAAGAAGATGTACCGGCATATCAGGCTTGGGCACAGGTATTAGTAGCTCAAAAAGGAGATATAAAACCAGACAACACTATAATTATTTGCTGGCAGGACATTCCGCATAAAGCAGTGGGGCCGTGGAAAGTGGAGGTATTACCCGGAGAAGTGGCACTGATGCATTTAAAGTGGAACAATGCAAAAAGATGCTATACAGCAACACATTGGAATGCAAAGATAACAAAAACAAATTCATCGGTAGCATTGCCAAAAAACATTGGAGATGTGCACTTTAAATGATGTTTTGAATGATGGCTTATACAAAGGCAACAAAAAATACCAGCCCATTTTTAAATGAGTACTGAGAGTGCAGTGGCGAGGGGGAGGGGTATGGTCCGTACTGACTAAGCCCGAATCCTGCAGCATCAATATAGAGACGTTTTGAAAGGGGAATTGGTGTAACGCTGAGTGAGTACAGGGCAATCAACCTAAAGAAGATGTGTTTATGACTCATAGGAAATTGTAAACGAATTGCCAAATAATCTACTTATGTTTATCAATACTAACGAACAGCTTATAAAGCACTGTGCGTTGGCTGCGTGCTGCCAATATATAGCAATAGACACGGAATTTATTTGTAGTAATAGGTACTATTATCCGGTGCTTGCTTTAATACAGGTAGCATACGGTGGTGATGTTATTTTGATAGATACGCTGTCTAATGTTAACTTTACACCACTAGCGGAATTATTAACAAACCAAAATGTTACCAAGATCATTCACTCTTCAAGGCAAGATATGGAGGCGATATACCACAAACTGGGAGTACTGCTTAGTCCCATCTTTGATACGCAGCTTGCAGCTTTATTTTTAGGTTTTAACGAGGCACCAAGTTACGAGCTAATAGCCAGGCTCTACCTAGATGTAAAAATATCAAAAGATATTCAATTTTCTAATTGGCTGGTGCGTCCTTTAACTAAACGCCAATTGGACTACGCAGTATCAGATGTAGTACATCTACTGCCGATCTTCAGAAAAATGCGCTCAGAGTTGCAAGAGTGTAACAAACTTGCATTTTTGACGGAGGAATGCGCCAATATATCAAAAAACGCTAAATTTTATCCTACCCCAGCTTATTTGCTTGCGACTGTAGCCAATCTGGAAAGAGCAGATCATGTATATTTGGTAGCATGTTTAAAAATATTAGAATGGAGGGAAAAACTAGCGTGCAAATTGAACATCCCAAGAAATGCATTATTAGACGGTAAATTAATTCCTATAGTGGTCAATGAATTTTTAAAATTAACTTCACAATTCAGCGATAACGCAAAAACAGAGTTATCAGTGCAAGATTGCAGAAAACTAGTCTTGCACAATGGCCTTATTAAATATCTTAGCAAAATAAGAAAAGATATTTTTTCTAAATTAATTGCATTTTTGCTAAAAATTCCAACGCCAAGACATCATGAAATATGCCAGATAGAGCATATAATAACGGCATTCCAGCAGAAGCGTAGATTAGTACATGTACCAGAATATAGTTCACTTAAAACATTATTACTTGTTGTAAGTGCAAAATATAGAATATCGACAACTATAATCGCAAATAAAAGTGATATATTATTGTTAGCTAATAATATGCATGTATCAAAAATCATGACCGGATGGAGGTATGATGTTTTTGGGAGATATGCTAAAGAGCTTCTTGCAGGAGAAATTTTAGACAAAAAAACACCAATCCCTGAGCATATCTTTTAGAATTTATTTCTACTCATAATGGCTTCTGATACATTCCAAAATCCTAAATATTTTATCTTGCAACAGTCTCATAAGTGAGTTTCGAAGAGGTCTAATTATACCAAATTTCATTTATAAATGGACACTAGAATCATGAGGGTGAGGGTGAAACCTACATGACTGAGCTCAAATCCTGCAGTGCTCGTGTACGAAAGGTAATTTGGTATTGCATCCTGTCAATCTCTTTTGTGGGTATTTTAACCAACGATGTTGACATTTGCCAAACATAGGTTATTGAATTTAAGAAAAAAATTGAGAAGATGATGAGTGTATTACAAGGAGCTGCCAGTGATCATACTGATTTTGGGCGATCAGTGAGGAATTATAATTGGGTACTACTAACTCCAGAGGAAAGAATCGTACTTTCTTTGTCTCAGAAATTATCTGTACATAGAATAGTAGCTACTATATTGGCAAACAGGGACATCACTTGTCCTGAATATGCGAAGAGTTTTCTTTTTCCGAAACTTAGAGAGTTGCTGCCGGATCCATTTCAGCTTCAAGATATGGATAAAGCTGTGGATAGGCTCTTTAGAGCTATAGAAAAAAAAGAAAAAATAACCGTTTTTGCCGATTATGACGTTGATGGAGCAACTGCTGCAGCTTTGTTGCATCACTTTTTTCAGGCACTAAATGTGCAAGTTGAGATATATATACCACACAGGGTCAATGAGGGATATGGCCCTAATGTAGAGGCTATGAAAAAAATAAAAAAAAGTGGTAATAAAGTTGTTATAACAGTTGATTGTGGCACTACTGCTTTAGAGCCACTCAAGATTGCTCGAGAAATAGGCCTAGATGTGGTAGTGCTTGATCATCATGTGGTAGGAGAGGTGCTGCCCGAAGCAGTCGCTGTGGTAAATCCCAACAGAATAGATGATACGTTTCCCGAGAAAGCGCTAGCTGCGGTGGGAGTAGTATTTTTCTTCGTTGTAGCATTTAGAAAAACTTTGCGTAAAAATGGTTGGTTTATAAAAAATCATATCACTGAACCTAACCTCATTAATTTCTTGGATCTAGTTGCTCTTGGAACAGTGTGTGATGTTATACCATTGACACCACTAAACAGGATTTTTGTAATGCATGGACTCAAGTTAATATCGCAACGTCAAAATATGGGATTAGCAGCTTTAATAGAAATATTAAAAATAGATGTTCCTATAAGTGTATATCACCTTGGTTATGTAATAGGTCCAAGAATTAATGCAAGTGGTAGAATAGCTGAGAGCAATTTGGGCGTTAAATTGTTAACAACAAATGATTATGTAGAAGCTAAATCAATCGCATTGAAGTTAGATAGATTAAATGAAGAACGCAAAGTTATAGAGATGCTGGCGGTAGAAGAAGCAATGACTCAGATTGAGAAGACAAGAAAGCATTTATTGCCGGTTATTATAGCTATTGGAGAAGATTGGCATACAGGCATACTTGGAATTTTGGCTAGTAGGGTCAAGGAGAGATACGGTAAGCCCAGCATTGCAATATCTATCGGAAAGGATGATGTATGTAAAGGTTCTGGGCGCTCAATTGCAGGAGTAGACCTGGGAAAAGCTATTGCAGGTGCAAAACAACTGAACTTGTTATCTGCAGGTGGTGGACATGCTGTAGCGTGTGGGTTTACTTTGTATAAAAACAATATAGATGCATTTTGTAAATATATCGTAAATGAACCGAGTATCATGCATAATTCCATTGAAGCATTAAGTAAAGCCAGAGAATTGGCTATAGATGTAGTGTTAAAAGCTTGTGCCATAAATTATGAGTTATTTAAAAACATTAATTACGCCTCTCCTTTTGGATATGGGAACTCCTCTCCCCGGTTTGCCCTATTAAATGTTAAGATAATACGTGCGACAATTGTGAGAAATATGCATATTAGCGCAATTGTCACTGATGTAGGAAGTAATATGCACAATACTGCTTATCAAAACAAATTCCTAAAATGCGTTTTATTTAGAGGGTGTGAAAATGAATTAGGTAGGTTTCTCCTAAACAATGAGGGTAAAGTCGTTAATATAGCTGGAACGATGAGAAACAGTAACGTAAATGCTGAAAAAGTAGAATTAGCAATAGATGACATAGCAACTTATGAAACATGATATAACGACTAAATCTTTCAAGTTAAGCACTTGTCATAGTCATGCAAGCGTAGTGGGAGCCGGTTCATGGGGGATAGCATTATCAACTATTATGTCTCAAAATGGACATAGCGTTAATGTTTATACAAGGAAAAAAGAGGCTATATCCGCTGCAAACTTACGCCATACACATCCGCAGTATAAAAATATTATATTATCACCTCTTGTAAGTGTTACTAATGATTTCATGGATATTAGCGGAGAAAATGTAATTTTTCTCGCGGTTCCCTCGCAAGAGTTGCGTAATGCTTTAATTACAGCAAAAAATTATATCAACCATAGCGCTATACTGGTTATTGGATGTAAAGGAATTGAAAACGATACACTACTTCTAATGAGTGATGTAATAGCGGAGGTATTAGCTCCTGGCGTTACGGTTGCTGTGTTATCTGGTCCTAATTTTGCAGTGGACATAATGAAAGGACTGCCGTCAATCACTACCGTAGCTTCGGATAACATTGCTACTTTTGGATTAATACAAAACCTCTTGAATAGTGAAATATTCAGGGTTGGGTACTCGTCGGATGTCAAAGGGGTGCAATTATGTGGTGCTATAAAAAATGTTATGGCTATAGCAGCTGGCATTATAAAGGGGTATAACATGGGAGATAATATGCATGCAGCATTTATGACTTGTGCTGCTACAGAAATGATGCGAACAGTAGTTCAGTTAGGTGGCAACGAAAAAACAGTGATGTCTGCAGCAGGAATAGGCGACTTAATACTAACGTGTTCTACTACCACATCACGTAACATGAGCTTTGGATACAAATTAGCTGTGAATCAAAATTTAGCAAAAAAAGAATTGTTAGCGAGTACTGTGGAAGGATATGCAACTACACTAGCGTTAAGGAATATTTCCATTAGGCAAAACATAACAATGCCCATATGTGAAGCTGTATACAAGATACTATACCACTATCAAGATCCAAAAAATTTGATGGTAAATGCCATCCTATCATTTCCTGATACCAAGTTCCATTTTTAAATGAGCACGCATGACCGAGTCTGAATCCCACAGTGCGACAACGTGGGCATTAAAAAGGGGGACTGGTATTTTTTAAACCTTCCTTTCAGTCAATGTTGCTTTGCATCATGTGCTATGCTCTTTAACCCGAAGTATGGATAAGATTACAAGATAATAGTGGTAGAGATAGTGGGTTTATAGAGAGATAATTGGTATGAAATCAAACAAGCCATAAGATTACAAGAAGCATTTTCCACAGATCTGAATCTATGGTGCCATAATCTCTGGAATTGCTTGGGTTTGCCAAATATAGTTTCAACAATTGTACGTTTATAGAGCAAAAACTTATCTTGTAGGGATAATAATTTATTTTTCATGTTCTTCTTAAGCCTCGTAATAAGCAACGAATCTTGATCTAACAGCTGTGTTGCTAATTTCTTCTGAGACATATCCTTTATCGCCAAATAATTTCCCCCACAAACCCTTTACCATGGTCAAGACAGGCTTTCTGTCGTCAACATTACCAGGTGTAATTCTGATGGAAACAAATTCGCTTTTATCACTGAAAATTGTGTGTAATTTCAGGCCATAAAACCAACAGTGCTTGTTCTACTTTTTGCGGCAATTTTACGAAACCCTTATGTCTAGTGCCACGTGAGCCTTGCACATCTCAAGTGGCGTAGAGTCCACAAATTGGATACCAGTAACTTCTCCAGTAATACATCGCAATAAGCAACATAATATAGGCAAAATACGCTTCAATACGGCTACAAACCTATCATACAACAATAAATTTTTGAAATCTCTCCGGTGTTTTACATACACATAAAACAACTAAACTTACTCTCTTGGTAGCCTAATATTATAGTCACTACCTCACTAAGGATCATATTGCACTTCCTACTCCTCTTGCCTTTCGTTGTCCTTGCCTTTTATAAATGTATTTCCAACCAAATTATAAATCCTTTGCAAAAATCATCAACATAACAATATATTCCTGTAAAATCTATTTCCATATGATTCCTCTTTGTTACCCTTTATCAGCTTCTTTAAACAGATATCATATCTCCATCTTATCGCATCATATTATTCATTCCTCAGCCTTAGTTCGGGTTATTAGTATTTAGCAATGTTTGTAAGACATATAAGCGCACTTGTTCGCCCCAAACAAAACGAAATTGTTGAACATTTCCATAAAACTATGAAAACAGAAAATTGGCCTTCAGAAAAAAACATAATGAGGAAAAACCCTCATTGTGGTAAATATTGCCACGACAAGACCCAACTCAAAAACTTCCAGGTGGTAACCCCGCTTGTTGATAAATCAACAAAATTTGTCACCACCAAGATTAATTATTCTGAATAAAACCCTCAAACAACTTTACCAGAATAATTGCTAACGTCTGTCAGACAAAATCCTTTGACCTTTTACAGCTTAGTACCGCAACTTTCTTCAGAATTGCGGCACGCACTCCATCAACATACGTTTCTGCGCCTATCCTTTTATATTCTGCAAGGACAAGCAGTGTGCACAAAACTTAACACCCCCCATCTATGTAAAATGTCAAATCATATGCATACGTGGTGTGACCATCTGCCCAAAGGACAGGAGCTTTGTAGGATGCCCCCATTTCTAACATTTCACCATATATTGGTTGAGATTTATTCAAATCTATTGATATTATGCCAGCATCTTGCAGGCTAGTCAATTCTCCAGGTTGGGAGATGCCATCGCTATTTTTGTCTTGCCATAGATAGAAGTCCGCATACTTTGCATCACGTGCATCAAAGACTTTTATCCTTATTACTATCAAATACCTCTAACAAAGCTGCAAAATCTGTTTTTGCTTCCTTAGACCAGCTTGTCAGTACTATTTCTTTTGCATAATCAATTTTTCCATTTTTATTATGATCATATGCTAATATGGCATCACTACCAGATACCCAGGACGTTTTCTTCGCTATGCCATTACCATCATAATCAAAATAAGTCTTGGATTTTCCAAGCTGTACCAAGTTTATATCATGATCTTCATCCAACCCCATACCTATTGGCGTACGGGCTGCATTAGGTTGTGATGTTGTACTAGATGTCGCCGCTGTACAACAATATTTCTTAAGGAGCCATACTGCAAATCCTACTGCAGCACCACCAACTGTGCCACAAACCGATATTACTATAGTTTTCCAGCTCGGCCAAGGTTCATCTGGGCTAAATTGCAGATTAACCGTAGCTACACTACTTGTTGCACCTAAGCTATCTTGTGCAACATAAGTAAATTGATCATTAACACTTTGATCGCATTTAGTAGATTTATACTTTAGCTCTTGCTGTAGCGTATATTGTTGACCAACAGCGACACTACTACCTTGATTATCTGTTAAAAATCCACTACGAGGTGGCGTTTGTAGTTTGATTTTCAGTGCACCATTATTTTCATCTTGATCACTCACATTATCATTGAACTGAATCACCCCCTCACATTCTTTTATTACTTGAGAAAATGATTTCGCAACTGGGTCATGATTAGTAGGAGTGGGAGTAGGAGTAGGGGTAGGAGTAGGGGTAGGAGCTACCGGTCTTCCATTAGCATCATAAATTTTTCCATAAACTCCGAGCCCAGAACCATCTTGACCACTACTATCCCATGTTA
>CAXOVX010000009.1:0-9871 GCA_964213345.1 Alphaproteobacteria bacterium
TGCCTTTTATAAATGTATTTCCAAACAATTTATAAATCCTTTGCAAAAATCATCAGCATAACAATATATTCCTGTAAAATCTATTTCCATATAATTCCTCTTTGTTAGCCTTTATCGGCTTCTCTAAACAGATATCATATCTCCATCTTATTGCATTATATTACCCATTCCCTAGCCTTAGTTCGGGTTGAACAGAGCTCCCAAAAGAGTTTATGGCACCATAAGTGTTATTACTACAATTTGGTAAAATAATTCCAGTTAGAAAAAACAACAGTACAAGAGTGAACTTGTTGTTAATTCATTCTACTAAAAATTAGCTGGCAAAACCAATGAAGAAGTAAAGAATATACCAAGATTATTATGCAAGTGAATTAATTGGCATAAAGCAATGGGATTATCCTTCTGTTGATATCTTACAAAAAAAATATGATGGAATGTATGCAGTACAGAAAGAAAATTTTTCTGAGTATTAATATTCTAGGATCAAACAACAACTAGCGTGAAATTTTGGATATTACCAAGCATCCTCAATATGATGTTGAACCTGATTATCCTTTACAATAATCAAATCGAAACGGCATGGAAAATCGTTATAGTTTGTGTTGCTGGCCAAAAAGCACTCAGCAGCTTCAACGCATCTACTTTGCTGCTTAGCAGTAACTATTTCGAGTAAAATTTGCGAATTCAAAGCACGTCTGGCTTTTACTTCCACAAATATTACCTCTCTTTCCTTTCCTGCAATCAGGTCTATTTCGCCATATGGGGTTTTAAACCTTTTTGCTATGATTGTATAACCATAGTGTAACAAATAATTAAGAGCTATTTCTTCTGCTTCAAGCCCATAATTATAGCAGTCAAGCTTTTTTGCGAACATGATGCTATTATCTTATTTTTATATGTAAAACATTGTTACCTAGTCCAGATGTTTTTGTATACTTGGTGAGATTAAAATAAATTCCAACGGCAATCGCCATGGCTATGAGTGAAGATCCTCCGTAACTTACAAACGGCAATGTCATACCCTTCGTTGGCAAAATATTTAGAGTCACACCTATGTTGAATATAGACTGAAATGCTATATACATTACAATACCTATTGCTGCATACATGCGATATAAATTCCTCATTTTACTAACGTTGATAAATCCCTTGATAACTATAAAAGCAATTAACGATAATATAGCGATGCAAAATATTATTCCAAATTCTTCAGCAGCAACTGAAAAAATAAAATCACTATGTAGATCAGGTAGTGCATACTTTACGCTTCCTTCTCCAGGTCCTGTGCCTAAGAATCCACCATGAGCATAAGATTCTAATGATTTCTGCACTTGATAGCCTATCTCTAGATCATTTCCTAAAAAATGGTCTATCCTTTTAGCAACGTGCGGAAAGAACAGGTATGCAAGGTACACCATGCTGGTAAATAGTACAAATAATAACAGCACAAGTTTTAGTGATAACCCTGCAATAAAAAATTGGACACCAGTAACAACGCAAATTGTGACTGCCATGCCTAAATCCGGTTGCATTAGCAATAATCCCATAATAAGAAGGTGCAGTATGGTGCATATAGCAAAACTTGGAAAATCATCTTTTATTTTTCCCTCTGCAAAGATGGCAGCTACAATAACTGTATAAAATGGTTTGATGAATTCTGATGGCTGTAACGAAAATCCTAAGATTATTAACCAGCGTTTAGCCCCTTTTGTTTCATCTCCCACAAAAGGTAAGAGCATTAAAGATACAATAGTTATGACTAGTCCTATGAAGCATATCTTTTTTACTTGATTTTCTTTAATGATAGAAAAAAAGAGAATTGTAGGCAGTGCTATGAGCGTGTAATAAAATTGCTTTCTTATAAAAGAAAAATGTGGCACACCGATTTTTGCCGCAATCACGGGACTAGCAGTAGCAATTAATATGAGCCCTATCAGGATTAAGAATAACAAAGCAATAAAAGATTTGTTATCGATACTATTCCACCAAAGCAAGATGGGATTTTTTTCGTATGTTGCCTTATCATATGTGTTATTTTTCATGCTCAAAGTCACGATTAAGTCCTTATTATACCATCAATTTGATTTTTTTGTGAAATTGTTATAGTGCAAAATTTTCTGATAGCCCTACCAATATAGTCAAATGAAAAATTTTCTTTACATAGCTATCTCTCTACGAATTTCCTTCGTTGTTCTGGCGCGTTTATGTAATATTTGTCCCATATGATGTTCCTCATTTTTTTTGTATCTTCTTCATATAATACACCATTATTCCCTGAGATCAAGCAAGTAGCCCTTGCAAAGCGGCTAGGCTCACTTATTACTAAGACTACCTTTCTTTTTAGGTAAAAGTGTGCGGATCTATGTCGATTTTTATCTTAAAGTTGGGTGGGAGTTTTGCATTACTTAGCCACTCCTTTATGGTTTTTTGTACATTTATTTTTTTGTCTGCTCTAATAATGAAGCGATATCTGAAAAAATTACGTAACTGCATCAAAGGTGCAGGAGCAGGACCTAATATCAGTAAATTGTCGTTTGAAGTTGGTATATGAGAGCTCAATTGTTTTAATACTGTTAATAATTTTATTTCATCTTTTGCACTGATGGTAATCATGGCCAATCTTGTGAATGGCGGTACTTTTGCTATTTGACGATTCTGTAACTCTAGCTCCATAAATCCTTCCCTGTTGTAGGCGGCTATGTATTTTAGTAAAGCATTATCAGGCTCGTGTGTTTGAAGTATGATCTGCCCTTGCTCTTTTCCTCTTCCAGCTCTACCCATAACTTGATGTAAGAGCTGGTATGTTTTTTCAAGCACCCTAATATCCGCTCCTAAATAGTGTGGATTAGCGTCTATTACAACCACTAACTGCAACTTGTTAAAATGCAGTCCTTTTGCTAGCAGTTGCGTGCCTATTAAAATATCAACATCGCCATGAGTAATATTGTCTATCATTTCACGTGCTTTTGCGGGAGAAGTGATAGTATCGCTGGTTGCTATCTCTATTTTAGCCTCCGGAAATAGAAATCTAATTTCTTCTTCTATTTTTTCAACACCTGGTCCATAAGTAATGATATTACCCTCACTTGAGCATTGTTCGCATTTAGGAGTGCATGGTACAGAAATGCCACAATAATGGCACTGCAATATGTTCTTGTATTTATGATATACAAGCCAAAATTGGCAATTTTTGCATTTGATTTTGTTTCCACAGCCAGTACACATACTAACAGGAGCATATCCTCGTCGATTAATAAAAAGCATAGCTTGTTTTTTCGCTTTTATTGTATCTGCGATGTATTGCTGAGTTGTAGTATGTATCCAAGAAGCTGATGGAGGACCATTTCTTTGCATGGTTTTTTTTTGTACTATGTCCTTCATGTCAACTATTAAAACTTTAGGCAATTCTACGCCACTGTAACGTTGTTCTAAATAAAAATAAGAGTATTTATTTTGTCTTACATTATATATAGTTTCAGTTGAAGGAGTGGCGGAAGATAAAATAATAGGGATATTTTCAATATTTGCCCGCATTACAGCCATATCACGAGCATTATATACAACTCCTTCTTCTTGTTTGAACGAAGAATCATGCTCTTCATCTACCACTATGAAGTGTAAATTGGAAAAAGGGAGAAACAATGCGCTTCGTGCTCCTATTATAAAATTAATTCTCCCTTGTTGTACGCCATACCAAATTTCACACTTCTGTTTGTTAGTAATAGCTGAATGCCAAGAAAACAGTTTATGTGTATTAATTCTTTCTTGAAAACGGCTGGTTAGTTGTGCAGTAAGTAGTATCTCAGGTACGAGCATTAATACTTGTCCCCCGCTTGCCAAAATATCTTTTGCTATATCCAAGTATACTTCTGTTTTCCCCGATCCAGTGACGCCATCTAGCACATATATCGCATTTTTTTTGCAACTTCCTATATCATTTTTGATGACATCGACAACCTTTTGTTGAGCAATAGATAACGAAACTTCGCATTTCGTGTATAGCGTTGCATCACTGAGAATCAGCGCAGGGATATTGTTTTGTGTTCTACATAATTTAGCAATTTTTCTATATTCAGCCTTGGAAATGCTAAGCATCATTTTCAATACCATGCCTACGTATGCCATGTTATAGTCCGCAACCCATTTCATAAATTGTTGCGTAGAAAGTGATATAGGGGGTAAATCGAGTACTTCATCGATTTCTCGTAGCTTTTTATCAAGCATATTCTCTGCTGGAATGGCATTCTCTACTACCATGCCTACAAGCTTAGTATTGCGAAAAGGCACAACAACGAGTTGACCGCTGACTAACTTCCTTTCATCATTGAAACTGTAAGTGAAGCATTGATCCAATGCTAGTGGAAGTAGTACTGTGACTAATTGCGCCATATTGTTCAGAATAAATTATACCGAGTTATGCACCTTCGGTATTGATGTGTAACGGTAAAAGCGTGTGAGTGCATCAAATTGTTTTGCATCATATAAAATAGATAGTACAATTCAGCCTAGAAGGAAAATTTTGTATGAAGGAATGAAGAGGTTTTTTACTATGCAGATATTTGTTCGTGGTGATTTTACTCATAGTGACGACCCTAAAATCATCAAAGAGTTACATGACGTGGGGTTTGTAGATGGTGTTGTTGTTGATGTACGCACTGGAGGAGACGTATTGAAATTAGAAAGTTTTATTAAGAATGTATGTGATGTTATTAGTACCAGAATTCACATACCAATACTGGCTTCTGGATATGAAGATATTTTAGATAAAGCGAAGGTATTGCTGGGTTTTAATAAAGATCTTGTCGTTTTAAGCCTTCCATTAAGTATCAATGGACTGAAAGCATGTAAGAAGCTCAGTGATGCAGAAATACCAGTAAATGTAACGTCTTGCTTTTCTGGAGCACATGCGTTTTTAGCGGCTAAAGCCGGAGCAAAATATGTATCTCTCCCAATAAATAATCTCGATAATTCCGGATTTTTTGGCATCGATCTAATTAGTGACGTGTGTGGCATATACGAAAATTATCCTGAAATTGAGGCTCAAGTTATCGTAAATGTGGATAGTCCAGTGCAATTAATAGAGGCTGCAAAATTAGGTTGCGATGTTGTGTCTGTAACTCCTCAGTTTTTGTTTAAATTAGCAGAGAACGCGTGCTGCTGTGTAAAAGACTTTTAGCTATGCAAATACAAAAATTATCTTTTCCTGTAATGGTTACGTTGCTTTGTTGTTTTTCAATCTGTAAAGCAGCATACTCAGAGGATTTGCAAGATTTAACCGAGCATTTGCGCTATCTTGCAGCAAAAGACACGGTTATATCGAAAAATATAGCTAATGCGGATACTCCAGAGTATCTACCTAAAGACTTGGAAGAACAGGAACCACAAAAAGATAGTAAAGTATTGCTAGAAAGGACGCATCAAGCACATTTTCAGATTGATAGTGTACAGACAGATTTTAACCTAGTACAGGATGAAGTACTTGAACTAAAGCCAAATGGAAATGGAGTAGTGATAGAGCATGAATTGATGAAAAAGAACGAAAATTCATTACGCTTTAGCGAGACAAGTAATTTATACAATAAGATACGTAATATGATAAAGGTATCCACTGTTGGGCTGAAATAGTAGGATGGGTGAAGGTTATGTACTGGTACCGTAAAAAGTGTTTGCTCTCTGCTTCATAAGCAGTTTATGCATACAGGGCGTTTTTTGGAATTTTTCTTTTCCACGAATAAATCTCTTCCCTGTTTTCTACCACTATCACGAGCATATGATGCGACGTTCACTGTCACAGATAGCTCATTACTAATATAACTTTTATCGCCAAGTTTTGGCAAAAAACTGACTAATTGAATAGCTAAACATTTACCAATACCCAGCATTGTTTTCAATATCTCAACTTTTGGCTCTGATTCAGAAGAGTTTGCTATGATGTCACTTGATTTAGCATCAATCTCAGAAATTTCTTCTCCTAAAATCTTTATCAATACTATCAATACTGCAATGTAGTCTCTTCTTCCCGTTACACACGTCTAGACCTATAATCTTTTCCATATTATAATCGCTCATTGTGCAAAGCGGCTATTTAATCTAGCCCTTACTGCAATTTGTTCAAGAAAAAATTAAAGTAGAAGAATACTTATTCTCCTAACAATTATACCGATCCAGCGCAAAGCAAGCCACTCTTCTAAAATAATAATCGTAATAGTACGATCATGTTTTTGTAATTTACTACCCTTGTAAATACATGTTTGATATCAAAGCTTATTGAAATATCAAGTTTTTACTGCTATATACAATTGCAAAGTAACAAGTGGACTTCTTCCTGAATCATGTTATTGATGAAGGGTCTCTCTGGTCATCAGGGCTGTGGAGTGGTGCTTGGATCGATTGATAGCGAGATTGCTATTAGTGAGGAGATTTTGAGAAAGTATTGGTAAGAAATTTTTTTTAGGTAGTGTGGAGTATGCATAAGAAATTTACATTGAGCTATGTTACTAAATTAGTAACTATATACGTTTTTTCCATTTTTTTCCTTTTTTTCAGCACGATTGCAGAAGTGTGCGCTAATGCAGCAATCCCGATTACAGAGTCTTTAGCTGATACAGTGGAAAAAATTACTCCTGCAGTTGTTAGTGTATTAGCAGTACAAAAAACGTCTGGCAAAGAAAATAATCCATATGATCTTTTTAAAGAGTTTTTCGGTAGAGGATTCGGTGTTCCTGATAATTTTTTCGAAAAAGAGTTCAAAATTCCAGAACATGCATATAAGAGAACAGCACTTGCTTCAGGTTTTCTAATAGATCCAACTGGGTACATTGTTACGAATGCACATGTAATTGAGGGATCAGAGGATATTAGCGTCACTATCAGCGACAATAGCAAAACTTATAAAGCAAAGTTGATAGGAAAAGACCAGCGTACTGATTTAGCGCTACTCAAGATTGAAGCTAAAAGTGCATTGCCTTATTTGCGGTTAGGAGATTCGGACAAGCTCAAAGTGGGAGACATAGTCATTGCTGTGGGGAATCCGTTCCGACTAGGTGGTACTGTAACAGCTGGCATAGTTTCCGCAAAGTCCAGGTATATCGGCAATAATACCTTAGAGGGTTATATACAAACTGATGCAGCAATTAATCAGGGAAATTCAGGTGGTGCTTTGTGTAATACCAAGGGGGAAGTTGTAGGCGTTCCTACGGCAATAATGACACCATCTGGTGGCAGTATAGGCATAGGATTCGCAATTCCAACTTCAATTGTAGAACCCGTAATTAAGCAACTGAAAGACAATGGACAAGTTGCGAGGGGCTGGTTAGGCGTAAAAATACAGATGGTAGATGAAGATATTGCGACTAGTATGGAGTTATCACAGTCAAAAGGTGCATTAGTTGCCGATGTTGTGAAAGATAGCCCTGCGGATAAGGCTGGTATTAAGATTGGCGATATTGTTACTAAGTTTAATGATAAAGAAGTTAGCAACATGAATAAGCTACCGCGGATGGTAGGTGAAGTTGAGGTGGGTAAGAAGGTACCAGTTGAAATATTCCGTGATAGTGAATACAAAACGTTACAAGTTATTGTGGAAAAGCCAGCAAGTGATGATCCATTCAACACAGAGGAGAATAAAAGTGATGGTAGTACAAGTTCAGAGAAAGCAAGTAAAAAAGATGGTAAAAAAATTCTTGGCATGAGCTTGAAAGAAATGACCAACGAAATGAGATTTACCTATGAAATTAAAGATGGTACGCAGGGAGTCGTTATCAATCAAGTTGATTCAGAATCTCATGCTGCGACGATAGGAATAAGACCTGGTGACGTTATTGTAAGAGTTAATAAGCAAACAATAAAAACTGTGAGCGAATTTGAGAAAGAAGTGGAGAAGCTTAAAAAAGCAGGTAAGGATAAGGCAACATTACTTGTGCTAAGTAGAGGCGAGAATTACTTCAAGTCGGTAGAGTTACATTAGTACAGGGTAAATTTAAGGAGTAAAAACAGGCTTAATGACAAAAGAATTATATCAACCTCGGTTGATTTTGGGCTCTTCTTCCGATTTTAGAGTAAAATTACTGGCTCAGATAGGTTATGTTCCGAATGAAATATACTCTCCTGATATTGATGAGTCAGTACGTAGGGGAGAGTTACCTAATAAGTTAGCTGCAAGATTAGCTTTGGAGAAAGCGCAAAGGGTGCGCGATGTGTTTCCGAATGATATAGTGCTTGCTGCTGATACGGTAGCGGCCTGTGGTAGATTGACATTACCTAAGGCAATGACAGAAGAAGAAGCTAGGTTCTGCTTAAGTAAGCTTTCTGGGAGAAGACACAGGGTTTACACTGGCGTATGTGGTATATATAAGGATCGTATAATACATAAGCTGGGGCAAACTAGAGTAAAATTCAAACGTTTCTCTGAGCAAGAGATAGAGTTATTTATCAATTCAAAACAGTGGTACGCTAAAGCGGGAGGCTATGGTATACAGGGACTCGCTGCATGTTTTGTATCTTGGCTTAGTGGCTCCGATATTAGTAATATCGCAGGATTACCGTTATACGAAACCTATCTCATCCTTTCATCTTTTGGCATTTATCCCTCATTTAGATAAGGATGATAATCATACTTGCCAAATTTTGTTTTGTAGGAATTTTCTGTAGGGATCTACTGTAAGAGCTCTGTTTGTGTACTATAACTTTAAATATCACAGTGTTATAAGCACTATAGTCAAATGAAAAATGGTTGTGATTTTTGAATCTGGTGAATAATGAGATAAAAATAGTAGATTACATTTTGCTTTTTCTATCATTTTTCTTGTATTTTGTGTTATACCATGGCGGGCAAGGCTGGAGACGATCCCAATTCCCATTTTTAAATAGACCTCCTACCTGACTAGGATCTGTTGACATTTATTTTAGCCAAATGATAAATTGCCGTTATATGCCAATTTATCATAACGTGTAGCAACACTGCGAAAGTGCTTGAGCTTATTAAACATTTTTTTGATTGGATTTCTTTCTTTATAAAGCTCGATGTCATATTTGCAGAGTACTTTTTTATGACTACAAGGTGGGATTACAACTTGGGCATGAGTAAATTTACCGCATCTACTAATGTAATTTGCATCATATCCTTTGTCTGCAATAAGGGCCTCCATAGGCCTTTTGGTATAGTCAGATCTTTGTCCGGCTGCAATAAAGAATCTCAAAGGGTTTCCGAGGCCGTCACAAGCTGCATGTAATTTAGTAGTAAAAGCCTCTTTAGATCTGCCTAACTCCTGTTCTTACGTACCATTCTCTATATTCCTTTCTCGCACCAGCTACATGTTGATGCACCCTAATTATTGTAGAATCTACCATTAGCTGCTCTGTGTCTTCATCAACAGCAAGGGTATTAAAAATCACTTGCCACACTCCAGAGCTTTACACCATCTCATAAGCCTTTTATGTACACTCGACCATTTACCATATTCACAAGGTAGAGCTCTCCACGGCGCCCAAGTTCCGGCAAATCCAACTGCTCCAATAAATTGCCTACTATCCTTTGCACTTCTCCCGACACCTTCTTTGCCGGATAAACTACCACTTATCCTATCCCACTAATCATTTCCTAGCTCGTACAACATTTTACCTCCTTGTTCGCCAGATTTAAATCCAATCGAGAAAATTTTGCCAATTTAAAGGCATCGGTAGGCAAAATATTGAATAAATACTCTTCTTTCTTTAGCAGATGCTGTGGATGCGGCCTTTAAGGGTTTTCGTGGGACTGCCGCAAAAAGTAGAACGAGCACTGGCTGGTTTTATGGGGTAAAATTGCACACGATTTTTAATGATAAAAGTAAGCTTGTATCCATAAGAATTACGTCTGGTAATGTAGATGACA
>CAXOVX010000010.1:0-12986 GCA_964213345.1 Alphaproteobacteria bacterium
ATCCGTAGAAAATGCTTTTTGTAATCTTATGGCTTGTTTGATTTCATACCAATTATCTCCCCCTACAAACCCACTATCTCAACAACTATTATCTTCTAATCTTATCCTTACTTTATCCTTACTTCGGGGTTTATAACTAATCCACACCCTACTCCTTGGCGAAACTAAACATCTAACACATTGCAACTCTATGCTCCGTATCTCTACATCATCTAAACAAGTAAATTTCGAAAAAAGCCTAATCTACCACAATCAAAGCATGTCTCTTTTTTCCAACAGATAGTTTTATCATGTAGTTTTCACTAAGATGTTGTTTATTAATTATGATACTAACATCATTAGTCAAAATTTGATTATTCACTCTCACACCATCACTCTGTATAAGCTTTTTTGCTTCATTTCCTGAAATAGACAATCTACTCAAAACAAGCAATTTGTACAGTGGGATGCCAGAATCTAATGCTTCCCTAGACACGTTATACCTCGGTAGATCCGCCCCTTCAATTGTTCCATCATAAAACACCTGTTGCGCAGTTTGCCTTGCGCTAACAGCAGCTGCTTCTCCATGACAGAGAGCAGTGGCTTCATCTGCTAACACAATTTTAGCTTCATTTACTTCCTGCCCTTCTAATTTGGCTAATCTTTCTATCTCAGAGATAGGCAAATCTGTGTATAATTTTAAGAAGCGAATTACATCTGCATCATCAGTATTACGCCAAAACTGCCAATATTCGTACGGTGATAACATCTCGTTATTCAACCATACAGCACCCTTGACGCTTTTGCCCATCTTAGCCCCGGAAGATGTTGTAATCAAAGGAGTTGTAATGCCAAACAACTCTGCACCTTCAATCTTTCTTGCTAAGTCAATGCCACTTACTATATTTCCCCACTGCTCTGAACCACCAAATTGCAGCTTACAACCATAGCGCCTATATAATTCAACAAAATCATATGCTTGCAACAACATATAGTTGAATTCAAGAAACGTTAATGCTTGCTCCCTCTCTAAACGCAACCTTACACTATCAAAACCAAGCATTCTATTTACGCTAAAACACCTTCCATAATTCTCTAAAAACTCAAGGTATTTTATCTCTGCCAACCAATCTGTATTATCTACAATAGTCGCAGAATTATCAATCAGTGGCGTAAAATCTAAAAATTTTTGAATATTTGATAATATGGACTGCTTGTTTCGCTCTATATCTTCTAGCGTTAACATCTGCCGAGTCTCATCCCTTCCTGAAGGATCACCAATCCCAGTCGTAGCACCTCCTAGAAGTACCAACGGCTTATGCCCATGCTTCTGTAACACGCGCATGATCATGATCTGCATCAAATTACCTACATGCAACGACTTTGCAGTACAGTCAAACCCAACATACCCAACTACACACTCCTCTTCTAACAGCTGGCCTAACTTTCCTACATCAGTGCATTGGTACACATAGCCACGCTCCGCCAGTTCTCGTAACAAATCTGAATCATGCATACACAACCTATGAATACAAACAACCCACGAGCACAAAGGTGGGGCGAGCAACGGAACTCGAATCCGCGACCCCAAGTACCACAAACTTGTGCTCTAACCACCTGAGCTATGCCCGCCATCTGAAGTACGAACCCAACTGTAACCACTAAAAACAGTCGCAACTTCGCACAGCGCATACATTGTATTATATCTATGGCATAAAATCAAACTACTTTTGCAAGAGCTCTCCCTGTGCTTGCTTTACATTTCCGGTAAATTTACCCAACGACACGTTATTATCTTTTAGCCACTTCAATGCGCCTTCACCACCAACAGCGCAACCATTTTGTACAGCAAATTGCGCATATGCCTCTTTTTTCCCTTTTAAAGGTTCATTATCGATTGCCCACTGTAGCGCAGGCTTATCACCAATTTTACAATCATTTCTTATAGCATATTCAATTGCTTCTTTTTTCTCTATTTTTCCTTTCTCAAATGCCCACTGTATCACAGGTTTTTTATCTACAAATATATTATTTTTTATAGCTCCCTTAACTGGCTCTTCACCACCAATTTTGATATTATGATCAATTGCATACTCCAATGCAGTGCCATTATCTATTTTATAATTTTTCGCAACTGCCCATTGTACAGCGGAAACTTCACCAACTTTGCAATCATTCTCTACTGCAAATTTGATCACATCATTTTTTAACATCTTCCCTTCCGTTACAGCCCAGTCCGCAGCAGCAACACCATCTACTTTTAGATTATCCTTTATTGCATGTTGTATAAAATAATTGGTTCCAACAGCCCTTTCCAAGCCCTCCAGATTCTGAGCCCATTCTACTGCTGGCTGATCCCCTACTTTTAAATCCTGCTTCATAGCTGCTTCTACACAACGCAGCAAATACCGCGCTTGCCTATCTGCATCTCGCGTCTCTCCCTTAGTCCAAATCACAGCATCTAAATTGTTGTTAAGCATAAACTTATCGAAGTACCACTGCAGTGCAAACTTTTCTCCTATCTTGTCATTATTTAATATTTTATCTTCTAGTTCTTTTTGAGTTACTTTCATATATACCCTCCTTATTGATGGTCTCAAACGTAAGCGTACATCAACAAAACGCAAGAGTCAACGCGTTGTAAAACAATAAACTACTAGAGAATGACATAGCTACATTAATTGCTCAATGACTCTGATATAACAAAATTCAGCAATATTAAATGTACCTACCCGATATTTGAGCTGCCCAAATCTCAAAAAGGTCCATAATTGAGCTATCGAGAAATTAACGTAATATCAAGGGCATTAAAATGGGACTTGGTATATCACGCAAAAAGTATCTCTATGATGCTATCGAGTACTAACACACCCTTTAGCGTTAATCTTACTCTATCTTCAACATCTTCCAGTAGACCGAGTTTTTTCAGTTCTATGATATTACTATCGTAAAAATAAGGCTGCTTGATTATACCTTGTCTTAAACGTAATCCCATCAATGCAGCTTCTACTTGCATTTGCTTTAATTCTAATGATTGCACATGAGCAAGACCATGACCTTTTTTAAATACCTGTGTAAGCCAAGTTTTTGGATATTTTACATCAACACTGGCTATTTTGGACTGATCACTATTTGCATTTGTTACACCAAAGGCATATAGTTCTTTGTTTTGCTCATTTAAGGTGATTCTACTATGCGCCCCCGGACCTATGCCCAAATAATCCTTATACATCCAGTAGTGCAAATTGTGCCTGCATTCATACCTGCTTGTTGCATGATTTGATACCTCATATGCGGGCAAATTGTACTTATTCATAATTTCTTGAGTCAATTCATATAACTCTGCAGCTAATTCATTATCCATAGGCTTGAAACGCCCTAATCTGACCAAATGCGAAAAACGTGTATTTTTTTCTATAGTCAACTGATATAATGACATGTGTCTGTTTGCCAAACATACAGCATATTTTAACTCAGATTCCCATGAAGTTAGAGATTGGTTGGGTAGTGCATAAATGAGATCTAGTGAGTAATTATCAAAGTACTTTGTGGTATTTTTTATTGCAAGTACAGCTTCTTCAGCACTATGGGTACGACCCAAAAAACGTAAATTATTCTCACATAAACTTTGAATACCCAATGATACTCTATTGATGCCCGCATTTTTAAAATTTTCCAATTGACTTATCTCAATTGATGTGGGGTTTGCTTCAAGTGTAATCTCCACATCGTCTGAAAAAGTACTATTTTTTGATAAAGTATTAAGAACATTACATATGGTATCTGGCTTTGCTAAAGATGGTGTACCTCCACCAAAAAATACACTACTTATCGTATAAAGTTTTAGCAGAGGCCCATAGTAATTTATAGCCTGCTCGTATGCTAAAAACCATTTTGCATGATCTATATTTTGCCTTGCATAGCTGTTAAAATCACAGTATGGACATTTGTTTTTACAAAAAGGCCAGTGTATATATACAGCTAAACTTTTAGTATGATTTAATTTATCGTTTGTATAACATGTTTTGCTTTGCATTATCCATTTGCACTAATTACCTTTTTAGTATATCAAACTCATTTGTAGTGCTTTATTTTTCCTCACATACAGCAGGGTTTCGTAGTAAAAATTTTTAATAAAAACATAATGATGTATATATGTTTTCTGCGCTATCTAACACGTTAACCGAAATTTTTAAAAAACTAAAAGGTAGAGGCACGCTATCTGAAGACAATATTGATGCAGCTATGCGTGAAATCAGGGTAGCATTGTTAGAAGCTGATGTCGCACTGCCTGTGATAAAGGAATTTATAGCAAATGTAAAGAGGAAAGCCATAGGTGCAACAGTTACAAAAAGCATATTGCCTGGACAGATGGTTGTAAAAATAGTTTATGATGAAATGGTCAGTATTTTAGGCGGGATATCAGAAAATGTAGAAGAATTAGACAAAAAAATTACTAACGAAATGCCAGAAATATGGCATAGTGACACAAAACAAGCACCTATGGAGTTGTTCGCAGAGAAATTGAATTTGAATTTTGCTTGCACTCCGCCCGCAGTCGTCATGCTGATAGGGTTGCAGGGATCGGGAAAAACGACTACAGCTGCTAAATTAGCACTAAAATTAAAGAAAAAGCACAAAAAGACCGTATTGCTTATCTCAACGGACGTATACAGGCCAGCTGCACAGCTACAGCTAGAAACATTGGGAAAACAAATTGAGGTACCCACTTTACCGATAGTAGAAGATCAGCTACCCATTCAAATCACAAAACGTGGGTTAGAGCTTGCAAAAGCAAAAGCGTACGATGTAGTAATTCTAGATACAGCCGGACGTCTCCAAACAAATGATCAACTCATCGCAGAACTCCAAGAATTAAAAAAAATTTCTAGTCCTATGGAAATTTTGTTGGTAAGTGATGCCATGATTGGGCAAGAGTCGATTAAAGTAGCGCAAGAATTTCATAATAAGGTTGGCATGACAGGTATTGTGTTAACTAAATTAGATGGAGATGCTAGGGGTGGAGCAGCCCTGAGCATGAGGGTAATCACAGACTGTCCCATAAAATTTATAGGTGTTGGAGAAAAATTGAGTGATTTAGAATGTTTTTACCCTGATAGGATAGCCTCTCGTATTTTAGGCATGGGTGATGTAGTGTCGTTGGTGGAAAAAGCTACAGCAAATATCAACATAGAAGAAGCCCATAAAATCGCAGCTAAAGTACAAAAAGGGCATTTTGATATGAACGATCTATTAATGCAAATCAAAAATTTACGAAAAATAGATAATATAGGCTCTTTATTGGGGTTAATACCAGGCTTAGGAAAGCTAAAAGGCAAGCTTTCTCAACAGGTGGATAAGCAAATGATCAAAAGACAGGAAGCCATAATATATTCTATGACTGCAAAAGAAAGACGTGCACCCCAAATCATCAACTCTTCCCGAAAAAAAAGAATTGTAAAGGGAGCTGGAGTAACAATACAAGAAGTTAATAGATTATTAAAACAATACTTAGAGATGCAATCCATGGTGAGAAAAATAGGTAAAATGGATAGTAATTCATTACAAAAAATGACAAAAATGTTCCAATGAATTTTTTATGGGTACTATGCGGGAAATTGCAAAAATAATACTGATATTCCGCCCATTATTGCCAATAAAAAAATTAAAAAATCAACAAAACAAATAGAAGAGGTTGAAAAAAGCTTTACAAGCTAATTTACTAAGACGAAAAATCCGTAGACTCAATATAACAAAAAAACAAATTGACGTTATATATTTATAAAAAATTCATGTTCAAATGATTCTTATATGATATTCCGCAGCCAAGCAGAAAAAAAAATATACAACATACTTCATAGTCCATTGATGACACTAGGATATGAGATTGTTAGAGTAAGAATACTAAAAAATGGAGCAGTAAAAATTATCCAGATAATGATAGATAGAGAAGTAGGATTCGTCACAATAGAAGATTGCGAAAGAGTGAGTAAGCATAGCTTAGTTTTTTTAAATGTGGACAATGTTGTGGGAGAAGAAAATTATAATTTAGAAATCAGCTCTCCAGGCATTAATAGACCATTGACTAGCATGCAGGATTTTGCACGTTCTTGTGGAAAAAATGTAAAAATAACAACCTTTAGAAAGGTACAAGGACGCAACAGTTTTACTGGAATATTACAAAAAATCGAGGATAAACATATAGTAATATCAATTGGTCTAGATAAAAAGAACGATACATCCACCGCAGAGGTGATAATAGACGTGGATAACATATCAGAGGCAAAACTGAATATTAATTATGACGACATACTTAAAAAAGGACAGAAACGTCAATTAAACAAAAAGGGCCATGCAAATTAGTACTAACTTCTGCGTTCGTAAAAAATCAAGCTCGCAATTAACAGCATTTTCTCATGCCAAATCCCGTTTTTTAATAAGCACTAGGAGCACACAATAGTGGGGGCAAAGGAGGTAGATCTCTACATGATTGAACCCAGAACCTCCGCAGCGCAACAACGTGGGTATTAAAAAGGGGATGTAAAATTCCCCGCTCTAACTGATCATAACCCACTTGAGTTTGCTTATAAACCCGAAGTAAGGATAAGATTACAAGATAATAGTTGTTGAGATAGTAGGTTTATAGAGAGATAATTGGTATGATATCAAGCAAGCCATAAGATTACAAAAAGCATTTTCTACGGACCTGAACGTAGAGTGCCATAGTCTTTGAAATTGCTTGAGTTTGCCGAAAATAGTCTCAACAATTGTACGTTTATAGAGCAAAAACTTATCTTGTAGGAGTAATAATTTATTTTTCATGTTCTTCTTAAGCCTCGTAATGAGCAACGAATCTTGATCTAACAGCTGTGTTGCTAATTCTTCTGAGATATATCCTTTATCGCCAAATAATTTTCCCCATGAGCCTTTTGCCATGGTCAAGACAGGCTTTCTGTCATCAACATTACCAGGTGTAATTCTGATGGAAACAAATTCGCTTTTATCATTGAAAATTGTGTGTAATTTCAGAACATAAAACCAACCGGTGCTTTTTCTACTTTTTGCAGCAATTCCACGAAAAATATTATGTCTACTGCCGCGTAGATCCTTACATGTATCAAGTGGTGTAGAATCAATAAATTGGATACCAGAAACTTCTCCGGTAATGCATTGCAATAAGCAACATAATATAGGCAAAATACGCTACAATACGGCTACAAACCTATCATACAACAATAAATTTTTGAAATCTCTCCGGTGTTTTACATACACATAAAACAACTAAACTTACTTTCTTGGTAGCCTAACATTCTCGTTACTATCTCACTAAGAATCATATTGCACTTCTACGCCTGTTACGCTTATTTGTTCTAGAACTCAACAAATGTATTTCCAACCAAATTATGAATCCTTTGCAAAAATCATCAACATGACAATATATTTCTGTAAAATCTATTTCCATATGATTCCTCTTTGTTACCCTTTATCGGCTTCTTTAAACAGATATCATATCTCCATCTTATTGCATTATATTGTCCATTCCTTAGCCTTACTTGGGGTTTTTACTCTCCTCTTCTTGAACTCACACCACCACTTCTTTTCTTCATACTCTCCTACCCCTAGATACCGTCCCTTGCTAATTCCTAGCATCATACTTCTTCTACATCCACTCCTTCATCATCTGTTTTAAGTGCTATCTTTCCGAAATCTTTGCTATATGGCCACTCATCATCCTTACCTTAGTAAAGATAATCTTTACTAATTTTAATCATTATCATTACTATTTTGCAGCTATTGCCCGATAACACCAAGGCGGCAGCATGACTATCGCTTAAAAGATGGCGGCATTTAGACACAGAAACAGTGCTTGCGCTAATACATTTAAGAGCTTATTCTATACTCGTTAATCACTCCGGCACTAAGAATTGACAGTTTCATCTTGCAGCAGATCACTATAGTATTGTCCAATGGCCCCCATTATTCACTACCATCTTCATATATTATACCATTGCTTGGGACTAAACAGGTAGTGCGCAATCTTGCAGTGGTGGGTTTTTTGAAATATAGTGCATATATGCACAAAAACGTAGGTAGTGACAACAGAGCTGAGATTATAAAAAACTGCATCCATCCCATTTCTGCTACTACCCAACCAGATGTTCCAGATAATAACGTTCTCGTAACAGCAGAGATCGAGATCAGAATTGCAAAATGACTGGCCGTAAACTTTTTGTTTTTACATAGTGAGCTTATGTAAAAAATAAAAACAATATTGGATATGCCGCCAGCAAAATTCTCTATACCATTAATCACTCCTAGCAATATGTTGTCATGCCCAAAGTATACTAATAAAATAAATAGCAAATTAGTGATAGCAGCTAAAAATTCTGCTGTGAGTAGTGACCACCGTACTCCCAATTTATTAACGTAATACCCGCCTACAACTGTTCCTATGACAGCAGATGTTATTCCAATGGTTTTTGCAGCAATAGCAATTTCTCCCTTGGAAAATGCAACACTAGTCAAAAAAGGAATTAGCATTGTACCTAAGTATGCATCACTCACCTTATAAGAAGCAACTAGCAGCAATGTATACCAAACCTTGTCTAGTTTGGCGAATGTGATGAAAGCTTGGATAAAATTTTCTCTAAACCATAGCTTAAATTCTTTGATCGAGTATTGAGTGTTAATAACCCTTTCATCGTTTGATAGGCAGATGACTAACAAACTTGGTATAAGGCAAATGCCCATGCAAAGGAAAACTGTCCTCCAAGGATAAACTGAAGCCAAATACAAGCCAAAAGCTCCGGAAATTATCAGACCCACCCTAAACCCTAGTGCAGTGAGGGAACTTCCACAACTTAGCTCACTGGTTTTAGTAAAAAGTTCAATTCTATATCCTTCTAAAGCTATATCCGATGTTGCACTCATTGATGCAATAAATAATGACAATGCACAAAATAGCAATATGTGGTGTTTTACGTCTATGAAGCCCAATACCATAACGCACACTATCAGTATGCATTGTGCTGTGATTAACCATGTTTTTCTTTGCCCAAAAGCTTTTGGAAAAGGCCTGACATGTAAATTGTCAACGAATGGTGACCATAAAAATTTAAAGGAATACGGTATGGTTCTCAATGAGAGCAACCCTATAGCTACAAGCGATACTCCACAATCACCTAAATAAGCTGTTAGTGTAGAAGTTAGTAACGCATAAACCAGACCACTACTGACACCCAAGGCTAGTGCAGTGATATATTTGTGTATACGAAATGCCATAATGTTAGGACGTGACATCTGCTACTGCTACTTCTCTATTTTTTTCTAATTTTGATAGCGTCTTCAATATTTCTCTTTTTAGCTTTATGGCTACTTTGGGAAGCTTAGATTCTGGAGTAGTAACTAGGTAATTATCTAACCCATCGTTATGCTCTATTGTTCTAATACCATTAGTAGAAATTCTTAGGTTGATTGTCCTATCTAATATTTCACTTTTTAAGGAAAAGTTTTTTAAATTAGGAAGGAAGCGTCTCCTATTCTTTATATTTGAGTGAGAAACGTTATTTCCAAATTGGACACTTTTGCCCGTCATCATGCATTTTCTAGACATATATTTCACCATTTATTGATCTAGTACTCTTTGTTTCTTTTTGCTTTTAGAAACACCGGCTAAGGTAGAGTTCTAACAGGTATTCTCACTAACCGCAAGAATTTTTGCTAGTACACAAATTGTGCTTTTTTGAAAATATTAATATGAAAGAAACGCGGTTCTGAAAAGAATATTTGACTATTATCGAATTACATTGCCAAAAGAAAAATTTTGGGCTACTAATTGGACTCAATAAAAAAGTTGTATGCAGTCAATATTCGACGGTATGTTTTCATTCATTATTAAACGTCTAGTTAGTTTTTTTTCGGAGAATATGGCGATAGATTTAGGGACGGCCAATACCTTGGTGTATGTTCCTAAACGTGGTGTTGTTTTGGATGAACCTTCTGTTGTGGCCCTAATTAATTACAAAGGAAGTGTTATACCGTATGCCTTTGGGAATGAAGCAAAAATGATGTTGGGACGTACTCCAACAGATATAAAGGTAGTAAGGCCATTAAAAGATGGAGTTATCGCGGATTTTAAGGGTGCAGAAGAGATGATTAAGCACTTTATTAGAGCAGTGCATCACAAGCGATCCTTTTTGATTAGGCCAATAGTAATAGTGTGTGTGCCATATGGCTCTACTCCAGTGGAAAGACGGGCAATACAAGATGCGGTGGAGAGTGCAGGTGCTAGGGAAGTTTTTTTGATAGAAGAACCAATGGCGGCCGCAATAGGAGCAGGGCTCCCAGTTACCGAACCTACTGGTTGTATGGTAGTTGACATAGGGGGAGGGACCACGGAAGTGGGTATAATATCTCTGGGTGGTATTGTGTTAGCTAAATCTGTACGAGTTGGAGGTGATAGTATGGATGAAGCCATTATTTCATACGTACGTAAATGCTATAACCTACTGATAGGCGAAGCTACCGCTGAGATGATAAAAAAAGAAATAGGATCTGCCTGTGTTACAGAAAGTAAAAGTCGGCAAGTTCAAATTAAGGGAAGAGATTTATTGCATGGGATACCAAAAGAAGTAGTATTAACAGAGGATAAGGTAGTTGAAAGTCTTACAGAACCAATTAACCAAATTATAAGTACAGTAAGACAAGTATTAGAGATGGCCCCACCAGAATTAGCTTCAGACATAGTAAGCAGGGGTATCACTTTAACTGGTGGAGTTGCATCACTTGCAGGTTTGGATAAAGTTGTAAGTGAACATACTGGTTTGCAGGTTTTTGTAGCAGAAATGCCATTGCATTGCGTAGCATTAGGTACTGGAAAGGTATTAGAGAATTTTGACCAATTAAAATACGTACTTTTTAAACAGGACTAAGGTGCAAGTTATGAATTTTTCTGGGGAATGATGCTGCGAGTAGGGCAACTTGAGAATAAATGAAGCCAGGTCCACATAAAAAATCTAAAAACATGGGAGATGTTTAGTTGTATGTTCCAAGTGCGACGTTGATAGTGAATTTGTACGATAAAGTTTGAGGCGACAATTAGTTATGACATTTCATATAGATAAATATAAAAATGATTTGCTATTCTTAGCTCTAGGTGGGGCAAGCGAGATAGGTGTAAATTTGAATTTATACTATTGCCAGGGTAAATGGTTGATGGTAGATCTGGGTATAGGATTTGCCGAGCAAAATTTCCCGGGTATTGATATTACCTTGCCTAAAATTAATTTTATAGAACAATACAAACATGATTTGTTAGGTATTTTTATTACTCATGCACATGAAGATCACATAGGTGGTGTGCATTACTTATGGCACAGATTAGGTTGTCCTATTTATGCTACAAAATTTACAGCAGAAATATTGAAAGCAAAATTTGCTGAAATAGGTGAAAATAATGACGCAAGTATCAATATAGTACAGCCTAATAAAGTTACGGAAGTTGGGCCTTTTGCTGTAGAAATGGTGGGTGTTACGCACTCTATACCGGAAATGCAGGGATTAATGATCAGGACCAAATTGGGTAATATATTCCATACCGGAGATTGGAAATTGGATTTGCATCCTATTCTGGGAGAGGTAACAAATGAGAGTATATTGCGTAGATGTGGTGATGAAGGTGTATTGGCCTTGATAGGCGATTCCACAAATATATTTACATGTGGTAGTTCTGGCTCTGAGGGCATGTTGAGTGATAGCTTAACAGAATTAATAAAAGGTCGTACAAATGGATTAGTGGTGGTAACGACATTTGCGTCTAATATTGCGCGTCTATATTCAATAGCTAAAGCTGCGCAAAAGAGTAAGAGGACGGTGCTGGTGGCAGGCAGGGCTCTATGGCGTCTATATAATGCTGCGCTACATTCGGGTTATCTGTCAGATATCCCTCCTTTTGTCTCAACAAAACAAATAGGTAAACTTAGAAGGGAGGAAGTGCTAGTGATATGTACAGGCTGTCAAGGAGAGCCATTGGCAGCAACTGGTAAAATAGCTGGACAGCAACATCCTGATATCCATCTACAAAAAGGTGATACTATTATATTTTCTTCTAAAATTATTCCTGGTAATGAAAAAAAGATTTTTAGGCTTTTTAACAAATTTTGTAAAATAGGTGTTGAAGTATTCACAGAAAGAGACCATTTTGTCCATGTGTCAGGACATCCATCGCGAGATGAAGTGGCAAAAATGTATGAGCTCATACGTCCTAAAATTGCAATCCCAGTGCATGGTGAAGCAGTGCACTTGCATGAACACTGCAAATTTGCGACTTCCAAAGGCGTAAAGCATAGTATTGAAATTTCGAATGGCGATGTTGTCCATCTTAATGCAGAAATTCCATACATTATTACCAAAGTTGAGTCTGGTTACTTAGCCATAGATGGAAATTACATAGTCGATGAAAGTAATCCTATACTAAGAGAACGTGCTGAAATGCGAGATAATGGTTTGGTAATGGTTATTATTGTTGCTAATAAACAAGGCAGGTTATTATGTGCTCCCAGAATTATAGCGCCGGGATTATTGGATAAGCATCGAGATGGTGAATTTATCTCTATCCTGATTAAGGAAATAAAAAGTAGCTTGATAAATATGAAAAAACTAGAAGAACGAACTCTAGGAAAAAGCATTAGTCATATGGTGAAGAAATTAATAAGTAAAGAACGAGGAAAAGATCCTAAAATAATTATTCAGTTAGAGCATATACATTAGACCTCTTTCGGAACTCTACTTTTGCTGCAAACTGCTGCCATACCAAGTCCCATTTTAAATAGCGCAATGGCGAGAGCGAAGGGCTCTCTCGTGATTGGCCTGAATCCTGCAGTGCGACAACGTGAGCGTCCAAAAATGGGACTTGGTATCACTCTGATGCTTGGATCCTTATATAAATAAAATGATTTTATGTCTCTCTGTGTGATAGGGTTAATACCCTTGCCTTTAGGCGAACAGTT
>CAXOVX010000011.1:0-39251 GCA_964213345.1 Alphaproteobacteria bacterium
AGCTAAAAGAGGGCATCTTGGAGCAATTAAGAAGAATAATATGAAGGGTAAAAATGTTGATTTAGACAAATATTATACTAAAATGAGGGCGATACTGTGTTAGCTGTCAACAATAAATTTTAAAATATATTTAAAAATAACAAACAAGCAAAAGCATTTGTTGCATAGCTTTTACTTACTAAGCTGCGTTACATTTGTTTATTTTACTATAAAATTCCATTTAATTAGGATTAAAGCTCTGATTATTCTTTGGTACTCCATAAATTATGTGCATTAGCTTACGCATTGCAGTACACATAATAGCCATTTTATGTTTTCCTTTTTTCTGAAGTTTATCACAAAAGAATTTAATTATAGGATTATGTTTTTTAGCTATAACAGCAGGAAAGTAGAGAGCTTTACGCAGAGCTCTAGAACCTATTTTCGATATTCTTGTTCTGCCTTTTATAGATGAGCCAGAAAGCCTTTGTTTAGGAGTAAGTCCTGCGTAAGCAGCTAATTGCCTGACATCTTGAATGCTGTCAGCTCAGGCACTTCTGCAAGCATCGCAGCCGCTGTGTTTCCACTTATACCGGGTATGCTCCGTAGATTTTTGTAATGTTCTAATTGTGTAGATGAAATGCAATTCGCATTGTTGGATGTGCGCATTTTTTTGTTTTTAACTCCAGCAGTAAAAACAGCAACTCCCTACGTATAACATCACTGTCGGCGTACAATAGTAAAAAATTTTTGCAAGTAAAAATTTTATCTTTTTTCATCTAAATCAAGATACTTAGCAACATACTTATGCAATACACTGGAAATAAGAGTTTGATATGGCATTCCTTCTGTTGCTGCTACTCTTTTAACCCTTTCTAAATCTACTTTTGATAATCTAATATTTATTCTTTCGCTTTTAGTGAAATACCCTTGAGAAGTTACTTGCGCTTTCTCTATATTTCCCTTTACATCTGGGACTTGTACTAGCTCTCCATTTTCAAAAGCTTTCAAAAGCTCTTTCTCGTCCATTTTTTTCATTTTTGTCTCATATATAACTTGGTCATTTTTCTACTTGGGATAATAGTTTTTAAAAATATTTCATCTTCTCGTTCAACAAATGGTACTGTTGAAAGATAGCAGTATCCTTCAACATCGATAACGTCTATTTTCTGACTTCCATACTGATCTTGATTATAATGTGCCAATACATCTATCACTTTACCATCTCTTATTAATGAAATAATTTGCTCAAAGCTTATACCTCTTCCATTAATTAACTTAAGATTCTTTTCGTAATTAAAATTAAAAACTACATCCATTTTAAAATTATAGTAATATGTATGCCTATTGTCAACCATTATTGTTCAAGCTCTAACCCACGGCTGAGCTTCAGATCTTCTTGTATTTCATTATTATAACTCAGAGTTTGTTTTAGTTCTTTGTTTTGCTTTAATTCAAGACGATTGGTATCGATATACTTGGCGTTTTGGATTAACTCCATAGCTTTTTCCTTACCTACTTGCTTTAGTACTTCATCTATATCTTTAGCTCCCATTGAGAGAGTTACTTGTTTAAGGGATAATTCAGGATTATAGCTTGATATCAATAAAGCTATGTTCTGTGTAGCTTTTTGTTCAGCGACATCATTACCAAGACATAGCTTAATTTCCTTTATTTTAAGCTTATCAACTAAATTTAACTGTCCTACACTGATACTGCACTCCCACCCCATGCTACAACATTTTCTATTCCTTTAGCTTTAGCATTTAATGTGTCAAATATTCCTTCCACTATAACAAGAGGGTTACTCCTATCAATCTCATGTACACCAAACAACGTAGAACTCCTTGCTAACCCCTTGGATACATACCTTACCTAATTTATTATTCCCACCCTCATTATACCTAATATTCCTTGCAGCTAACCCTATGATATCACCTTTTTCATCACGATAAGGTACAACGAGTTTATGTGTATACCCGATAACCCCTAAAGCTTTGTTTACTTCTTTGATTTGTTCTTGTAACATTCCTTGGATCTTTAAATAATTAGCTAACTTTTTCTTGTTAGGTATATATCCAGCGCCCATCTTCGTTATTTCATTTAAACTATAACCTCTCTCAGTCACCAAATATTTGGTTACTTGATTATTTTTTAGATTAATCTCATCTAGAGAATATTGATATACTTTCTCCCACATCTTGCCTTCAATACCGCCCACTGCTTTATCATGCGGGTTTCCAGTATGTAGCTCGTCACCTTGCCTAATAGAGTCATGGAAATCTCTGGTGATTTCTCCTTTTTCGATCAACCTCATCTCTTTTTCCCCTTCAAATAACAATAGCTTTCTACCCTTTACTTCTCGCTCACCTATATACCTCACCCTATCTCCAGCTTTTAATTCCCTATTTACTTCCTTATCATAGCGCATAGCTATAAAATAGCTTCTTCTTGTACACGATCTCTCACAGATCCATTTTGCCATCTTTCTTCTACTTGCTCTATTCTCGCCTCATTTTTAACGGAGACCTCTCTAGCTATAGGTTCTGATATAACAAATTTATTTGCCTCCGCCTTGCTACTCTCTTTTAAAACTGAGATGTGTTTTTCAAAGCTATGTTTAAGTCCCGATATAGCTGCTATATATTCAAATATCTTAGATTTATCAGTTAGATGTTCTGATCTTGCTATGTATTCCCATATAGTCTGATTACCTCTAGTGTAATCTACAAGCATCCCTGGATTATTTTCGTAAATGTATACCTTATCCTTTTGCCCACAACTACCATCTAGCTTATAGCCAGTAGTTGATATATAGGCATTACCCCTTCTCACAAACCCAAATTCAGGTAAGACTTGAGGTAGTTTACTGTACAAAGCATGATATAATTCCCTAGTTGAGATCTTTTCGTTTATTTGATAAGAACACTCCTTTGAGCGAAGATATCTTTCCGCTTTATTCACAAATATTTCTGTCTTCCACTCTTCTTCTTTATTAAACGCCTCTTGTGTATTTGTTCTGAACCACTCGTATTTTTCAACAGCTCTGATTTGCTCTTTATGATCTACTACCCTTGTTGAAAGTCTTACTTCTAACCCTGGTACAATATCTTCTTTTTCCACTCCTTCAAATATATACGCAGTTGTACCATCTGCAAAAATACTAAAAGTTCTGTCATCTATTACGGTATCACACACATATGTCGAGAGAGTAGAGTTTTTATTTGGATCTAAAACAAAAGACACTTCATCACATTTTAACTCTTGTTCCATAAGGTCTGTGAAAATTATAATAATTTTCCCATTCATTAAGTTTGGCACTCAAGTCTACATCATCAACATAATTTAACAATTGATAAAGCTCGGTAGTGTTGCAAATTTTTGTTACACTAGAATTACTGGCTCTGTCAAGTTAAGTAGTAAGGTGTGAGAGTCAGCGAAATATGAGAAAAATACTTATGCTAGGCTATACGAAGTTCTGTAATGTTTTGGAAGAATGTTTGAATTGATTGTTATAAGTTAAGTTTGAACTCGAGTCTTGGAATTTTATGCTGTTTACATCGAAAAAAATTAGTTATTTGACTGGATATAGCTAAAAATCTCTGGGCATGACCTTTGGATTTAAACTCTCATCGCCTTAAATACTGATGAGATTGTTCTATCCTATTATTTAACCCTTTATGGCATCTTAACTCTACACTACCATGATTAAGGATTTCTCTATGGGCTTTAGGACAACTTCTCAATTTATCTGTAATCAACACTCTAGGCACCAGATGTTTTTTAAGCAATTTCTTAAATAATCTTTTTGCTGCCTTTGCACTACGCCGCTCTTGTACTAAACATTTCCTTCAGAATCTATAAGCCCTCCATATCCAATAGACTTGTCCACTTATCTTACATCTCACTTCATCCATATGCCACTTATCTGTAACTTTAAATCTTCTTGATTTCCTGATAATCCTTGAATACTGTATGCCATACTTATTAACCCAAGCTCTTATTGCCTCATAGCTTACTACTATTCCTCTATAAGCCAGCATTTCCTCTACTTCTCTAAAACTAAGACTAAATCTATAGTAACTCAATACCGCAAACTTTATTATCTGATTGCACTTTCCATCTAACCCACAAAAATAATATACATCTGTCACAATGACTACATACGAATACGTTGCATTTTGATATGTAGTATAGTATCATCAACATATAAAATGACTTAGACTATTTAATTCAAATACAAGAGAATACGCATGGCTACTATTACAACTCGCATACCAGATGAACTTAATAAGACATTAACAATTTTAGCTGAAGAAACTGATCGTAAAAAAGGTTATTTGATACGTAGGGCAATTGAAATTTACCTAGAAGAAAAATCTGACTTGCTTTTAGCTTTATCTAGAATTGAAAAAGGCGAAGAAACAATATCCTTAGAAGATATAGAGAAAAAATATGGCCTGGAAGATTGAATTTACCTCTAGTGCTGAAAAAGAGTTTGGAAAATTATCCAGGGATATACAAAAACGTATCAGAAATTTTCTAAGAGAAAAGGTGATAATAAACCCAAGAGCTTATGGCATAGCCATGCAAGGTAGCAATGTTATTAAATTATGGCGATACAGGATTGGCGATTATAGATTCATTTGTCAAATTAAAGATGAGGAGTTGACTATTTTGCTTGTCAAGATTGGCAACAGGGATTCGGTTTATAAAACCCCTGATTAGGGTGTACGGAACATGCCTTTAGGGGCCCTTATGCTATTATGTAAATATTTATAGTGCCCTTGTAGTAGCCAAAATCATCAAGATTTTAACCCAGGACCGAATGAAGGAACAAAAAATAGAGCACGATATTTTACAAGGACTATCTCCCCCTTTAAAACTGAGTATATTAATCGACTTGGTTTTTTACGCTATCTGTGGATAAAGAAACAATTGATCTTTAATATGAACTTTTAAAGATATGATACTTTTTGTGCGAATCCCGGCCGTATCTCGGATTATTTCTTTTCCGAGAAGGAATTTTGGCAGAACAAGTAAAACCTTCTGTAGCCCAGAAATATAGCATCTTATAAGATTATACAACATTTTTGCATAAATAATTTATAATACCCCTTTTTATTAATGTTATTTATCACCTCAATATATTACTCAATGAGTAGAGAATAGCTATGTATAAACTCCATCTTATTGGCAATATAATGACCCCCCTACCCTTTGATATAAATCACATAATAATCTTTATCTAGTCAATGGTATATTGATATATAAAAAATCTCTTTGACTTAGTTGATTGTTTTTATTAGGTTAGTATGAAAATATCAACTCAAGGATAAAAATGGGTATTGGAAAAGAAAGCCAACCTAAAATGGCTGCCACCTATGTTGCAGAATTGCTGGGGGTTTCATTACAAGCAATACATAAACAATTAAAATCTCAAAAAATTCCTTTACCAAAAATCGGGAATAAATCTTATATTACACATTCAATAGCTAAAAAACTATTTGGTCTAAAATTTGCATTAAAGAAAATTTGTTTACAGATAGTTAAAGGTGGCACAGGAAAAACCACAGCACTACATAACATAAGCTGTGCCGTCTATATGGAGCAAAAATTCTAGCAATAGATTTGGATCCCCAGGGTAATTTAACAGATGCATTTGATGTAGATGCAGAAAATATCCCGGTATTAATAGATATTATAGAAAAACAGGCAACAGTTCGAGATTCTATAATACAAGTAGAAGATGGGATAGATTTAATACCAAGTAGAATTGAAAACGTCACACTAGATAGTAAACTAGCAATAAGCAGGGCTCCATTACACAATATACTAAATGCCATTTTAGAGTCTATAGAAAAAGAATATGATTTAATATTCTTAGATTGCCCCCCTATGATGGGACACTCTGTTACAGCAGCTACGCTTTATTCTGATTTAATTTTAATACCATTAAATCCAGACAAGTTTAGCGCCAAAGGCTTGAAAATCTTAAAAAATGAGATAACTAATATATCCACTCAGTATGTGCGTAATATTAAGTATAAGGTTTTCTTAAATAAGTTTGGCGGAAATACCATTCTTTCTGATAAAGCTATACAAACTACAATAGCCACAGAAAATGAGCTTGGTAATGCTTTAACCACTGCTATACGCCAGTCTCAAGAAATTCCAAATATTACAGATATGAATCTCAATATGTTTAGTACATTAAAAAAGTCAACTGCAAAAGACGATTTCGACCTACTAACAAGAGAATTGTTAGGTATCAATTTGCAAGAAATAAAACAAAGAACAAGAGTTTGATATGCCTACAATAGATGATATAAATAAAAAAAGAGACACTAAGAATTTTAAAAAAAGAGATTATAGGCCATGGGATATAGAGGGTTCTGGCAACATACAAAATGACTATAGCGTAATTTATAAACAAACAGACGAGGATATAGTTCTTTCAGTTGAGCCGCAAAAAATAAAAAATTGGGAGTTCCGTGATAGGCCTGAAAACGAACTTGGGGATATAGAAAGTTTAGCTATAGAGTTCAAAGAAATAGGGCAACAACAACCATGTATAGCACGTCCAATATCGGATACAAATAACGATATACAGTACGAATTAATAGTTGGAGAAAGGCGTTGGCGCGCAGCTCAAACAGCACAAATAAATTTAAAAGTAATAGTGAAAAATTTATCAGATACGGATGCTGCAATAATACAAGCATCAGAGAATTTAAGTAGGAAAGGTTTGTCCGATTACGCAAGAGGAATGAGTTATGCAAAATTAATAGATAACGGAATTATTACACAAAAAGAGCTCACGGAAAAACTTTCGATAAGTAAACAACAAGTTTCTAGGCTTTTGTCTTTTAGCAAAATACCTCAAAAAATACATAATTCAATTCGAGATTTTCCTAAAGTGACTTGCAGAACCGCGGAACAGATAAAACAATTAAGTAGTAAAGGTGAAAATTATATAGAAGCTATTATAAAATTTACAGGAAAAATAAGAGAAGGAAAAAAATTGGACAAGAAAAACTTAAATTGTTAGTTGAAGATCTGGCGAATGCAACAATTTCAAATCTAAAAACAAACACTAAAATATTTAGTAAAAGTGGAAGGCATTTGTTTACTTGGAGACTTGATAACAATCAAAATCCTTCGATACACTTCCCTAAAGATTTAGCGATACTTATAAATAACAATTCATTGAATATAAACAAAATAAGTGAATTTTTAAAAGAGGTAATAGATGAAATGCTTAAATCTATAAACTAAAAAGTCCCCCGCGGGGGACTAAAAACCAGTTAAGTGGAATTAATTGGTTTTTAGTGGATTTAAATAATTAGAAGATAATTACTTTAAAGATACATACTTAAAACGATAATTTTCAGCGTAATCTAAATTATCTTCTAAAGCAAGAGCTTTATAATTTTAAACAATAGAAGGTAATTTAGCATATTTTATTTATATTTTCTACTTCATAAGTATAAAAGTATAGCCACTATATTATTAACAAATTTAACTAAGTTAACTAATAACTATAGGGGTTAATATGGATAAGATTGAAATGATAATACCTGGTAGACAACTTGGTATACAAATCGTTGTACCAGAAATTGCAAATATAATAGGGTTAGAGGAATCAATTGTACTACACCAAATACACTACTGGATAAAAAAATGTGGCAAAACTCTAACTAATAAAGAAGGTTATTGAATATATAATTCTGTAGAAAATTGGCATAAACAATTTTCTTATTGGTCTTTATCTAAAATAAGAAGAATATTTAACTCGCTAGAAGCAAAATGTTTAATAATATCTAAAAAAGTTAATGCGAAAAAGTGGAATCAGACAAAATGGTATACTATAGATTTTTATAAATTAAATTTACTTATAAAAAATGGCGATTATAGCATACAAACTACTAGTACAAAATTAACAAATCGATTTGTCCAAAATGAACAAATTAATAATTAGTTATACAAAGAATAACTTAGCAAAAAAACCTTATGGGAGAAAAACAAACAAAAAATAATTTTAAAGCAGTATTTCCGTGGCTTATCAAAGAAGAGATCATATCCAAAACAAATGCTAAAATATCCGACTATATGATGAAAAACATAGATGAAGCTGCAGAAAAAAAGGAGTTCAATAAGTATGTACTAAATCAAACATATCTTGAAGATGGAGATATATATGGCATTAAAAGGTGGGTTTCAACAATATAGTTCTTTCTGGTTATAGTTTAATCAATTCGCCTAAAAATAAGGAAACTTATGAATATCTATACCAACCATATATCATGAAAAAATATTTTGGTGTAACACACAACGAAGCTAGATCTATTATAAAGAAAACACTGGATAATAGTATCAACAGTAATGGATACAAAGGAATAGAGGCGTTAAATCTTTTATCAAATGATACAAATTACCACAATATCAGTGTACATGAAACTAAGAATGTAAAAAATCTTTTATTTAATTTAGCTGATATTTGACAAAAAGGTATGGATATTAACGATAATATAAAAAAATTAAAGACAATCAAAAGTATAATAAGCGCCTTAAAGTTCGATTTATTGACAAAAATGCCGATTACTGGAGCCTTGCAAAGGCACTCTCAGGTTAATTGGCTATATGATAAATTATATGAAATACTGGAATCGTATAGTATTTCAGAAATTGATGCAAAATTGGATCAATGTGTTAATCCTCTAGAACAAAGGAATATAGTCTTATACAAAAGAGCTATGGTTGAGTACTCGATCATTAACAAAGAATTAAAGGATAAAATAGAGAATGCAAAAATAAAGACAGAGGTTTTATGGAGACGAGCACGGGAAGAGTGTGATTTTAATATAGTTTCTCACTCTTTTAGAGAATTGGTTAGATTATACAGAGAGTATGCAAATAAATTATCTGAGTATTATAGGATAAGTCCTTACGAAAGCCTTTTACGTAATTATGACTTTTGCTGTTCAGAAAAAGTTGTAGATAAATTATTTACAGAGGTAAAAGAGGGTATATTGGTTATTAGGAATCATGTTCTAGATGAGCAATATGAAAAACATAAAATTATTTACGACAGGGTAAGGCACATAAAAATACCACATAAAAAAACTCTGATTAAAAATATTATAAAATCAATAGGATTCAATTTAGAGAAAGGGTGTATAGCATATAGTACGCACCCTTTTTGTATTGGTAGTTATGATGATGTAAGGATTGTTTTATCAAAATACGATAAACACATTATATCTATAGTAGGAGCTCTAATACATGAAACAGGACATGCACTGTATTCCCAAAATCTACCAAATATTCACATAAATGACTTAATTGGGGATTTTGCGGGAGACGTTATACATGAGAGTCAAGCATTATTATGGGAGTTTTGTATTGGAAGAAGTAAGGTATTCTCAGAATACTTAGCACAAATATTGTATAAAATTTGTGGTATAAAAATGGAACCTTATGATTATTTCACCGCAGTAAATTACGTTCAAAATGGAAGATCAAGACTAGATTCTGATGAGCTATCTTATGCTATACATATTATCATGAGGTATGAAATTGAGAAATGTTTAATAAATGGGGAGGTAGATGTTTCTGATGTGCCGGAATTATGGAGAGTTTTGACTAAAAAGTATAATATATCGTGTAGTAGGTTAGGGTGTTTAGAAGATATACATTGGTATATGGGACATGTAGGATATTTCCCCTTATATCTTCTTGGTGCTATATATGCCGCTCAATTCTATAATACACTACTTAGCAGAATTAATTCCGATCTATTAAAGTGTGAATTTAATGGTATTGTTAGAAAGCTAAGTAAAATAATTTATACAAAAGGTAATTTGTATGATTCATCCGTACTGATAAAAAAAGTTACTGGAATTGATATATGTAGTACATTTTATTTACAAAATTTAAAAGATAAATATTATGATTTTGGGTCTATATAATATCGATGATTATATTTTGTATAAAATTGATCTAAGTTTAGTTTGTAAGTAAAATCCCAAAATGCGAGATTAAATTATATAAAATAAAATACCTATCTAGCTCCAATAACAATATGAAAATTCATGCTGCTAGCTAGGCTAAACACAAATATATAGTTAATAATGGGAATAAAAATTCATTTTATCGATATATCGATAATATTATTATACCTAGTTATTACACTGGTGATGGGTTTGTATGTCTCAAAAATAAGTGCGAGCGTTAAAGAATATATTTTAGGCAGTGGTAACTATAAAACACCATTTATGATAGCCTGTTTTATAGCTACAATAGTAGGGGCTGGTACTACAATAGCTGTTGCAGAAAAAAGTTTTACAGACGGATTTTCTTATGCCGTAGTTTCTACACTAGGATGTTCTCTTGGAGCATTATTTTCAATAAAATTTATTGTACCAAAATTTAAGAACTATCATGGGCTTGTTTCTGTTGGTGATATAATGGAAAGACATTATGGTTTAACCGCTCGCCGCATTACTGGCATAATTGGGTTTATTTTTTGTATTGGCGCTCTAGGAACGCAAATTTTTGCTTTAGGAGTTGTAATAAAATATATAGTAGAAGCAGATGGTAACCTAATAGTGATAATTATAGGGTTAATATTTACTTTATATTCGGCTCTTGGTGGTGGTAGGGGGATTATAGCTACGCACATGTTCCAATTTATAATATTAATTATGATTCTCCCCCTAATTTCTGGCATATCAATAGACCATGTAGGTGGGTTGGGTGCTTTATTTAATAAAATCCCGGAGCATTATACAAAAATATGGAAAAATGAAAATTACTATATCTACATTAGTTTGTTTTTTTGGTGTTTCTTACCAGGATTTGGCCCCGATCAAATAAGAAATTATTTAATGACTAAAGACACAAGGCAATTAAAGGATATAATTAAGGCATCTTTAATTATCGAAGGACCTATACGTATCTTAGTCGCAATAATCGGAATGTCGGCATATGTGTTATTTCATGATATAGATCCAAATCAAGCAATATTATATATTATTGGCAATACTTTGCCTATAGGGCTACAAGGGTTAGCTTTTGCAGCGTTACTTGCAATAATTATGTCTACAGCAGATTCTCTTTTGAGTAGTGGAGTTATAGTACTTGTACATGATTTTGTAAAAACTATAAATACAAAGCTTACTGCAAAAATGGAGGTATTCATTATAAAAATCAGTACTATTTGTATAGGGATTTCAGCAATTTTAGTTGCCGTACATTGTCGAGATATAATATACACGCTTGTTGTGTTTGGGTGTCTATATACATTATTTGTAGACATACCGCTGCTTGGTGCAATACTAGGTTTCCAAAGCTCAACTAGAAATTATAAATTCAATTACATATTTGTAATACCATTTTTTATTCTTGGAAATTTCTTTTGTAAAACTCCTAAATATATCAACTTCATATATGTTATATCATTTTTATCCTGTTTTTTTATAATGTTGAGCGGAGATATTACAGGATATGTGAAACAATGGAATCTTTTATATAAGAACAATAGATATTCTTTTTCTAATATTTACCAATATATTAGAAAGTTAGTTTTGTATTGTAAAAATAACATCTCTGTAAATAAATTAAATGCTATTTGTGCTGATAAAATTCAGGAGTATGGTGCCGAATATTTTAGATTTGGAGTTTTTGTATGTATAACCTATATTATCCCTTACTGGATTTGGCCTTCTTATACAGAAAAAGCAGCTTTGATAATGGTGGTAAGAATATTGGTAGGATTAATGGCAATGATATTATTATTGAGGGATTTATTGCCTAAAGTTTTAAAGAAATACCTGCCGTTGTATTGGTATATTACACTTATGATTTGTATACCATTTTATTCTACATTAATCTCAATAGAAGCAGTACGTAGCAGTGAATGGATCATGCAAGCTGCACTGTCCTCTTTTATACTGGTGTCTCTAGTAGGGAATTGGGTTACTTTTCTTATATTAAATACTGTAGGGATAACGCTTGGAATGACGTTATATAGCATCTTTTCTAGCACTTATGTTGTCCAACAATTTACAAACCATAATATGATTTCTATGGTGTATATGTATATTACTATATATGTAGTAAGTATGGTGTTTGTAAGAAAGAAAAATATAGACGATTTTCGAGAAAATAAAAAATCTCACGGTATTTGCTGGGGCTATAGCGCATGATTTGAGGACGCCAATCTCTATTATAAAATCATATATTTACGCAGTGAAATGTGGGACTATATCCAAGGAATTTATTTCAAAAATTGATCATGCTGTATGTAATGCAAGCGAAATATTGGAGACATATATAAGAAATATCAATAATAATGTTGTTTTACAACTTGAAATTATATGGGTACAAAATTGTATAGAAGAGGCTTTGAAAAACATATTCTTATCTAGGGCGAATACTGTTGTAACGGTAAAATATGAGAACATATACCAAATAAAGGCAGATAAGTTGATGTTAACTCAAGTAATAATAAATATATTGAAGAACGCTTTAGAAGCTATAAAACTTTCTGAATCACAGCAAATATATATATCAACATATACCAATCATTCAGAAAGGTTTATAAGTATAAAGGATAATGGGTGTGGAATTAAGGAAGAAAATTTAAACAAGATATTCACACCATTTTACAGCAGTAAGACAAGTGGAGTTGGTATAGGGTTGGCGTTTTGTAAAAATATTCTAGAAAAAATGGGTGCGGAAATAAAATGTAATTCTGTATATGATGAATACACTGAATTTTTAATAATTTTTAATAATATTTAATTTATCAGACTAGGCTATGCTAGTATGTAAATTTCCTACAAGAGTCATCATATTAGATGATGACTTAGAGCAAATCGAAGCTTTAAAATCAGTTTTTGATGATAAGTTTCATCTATATGAGTTCTACACAGACCCAAGAATAGTAATAGATATTTTAGACAAATATGAATACATAAACACACTTGAAGAATTCTCGAATTCTTCTGTAGAAGATAATTTCCTCCTATATAATTTTAGCGGATTATATAGTAATGTAGAAGATGGTGCTCCAATTTCTGTAATAATGTCGGACTATCGCATGACCAAATTTTCGGGGCTAGATGTTCTGAAGGGGGCTAAAAATAAGAATATTTATAGAATACTGTATACAGGAGTTGCAGATAAGGAAATGGGGATAAACGCGTTAAATAACAGCGAAATAGATGCTTACTTTACCAAATCTGACGACATTGAGAATATAATAAAATATGTTAGAGATATTGAAGAACGATTTTTTTATAAATTATCTAAGCATTATACGGCATTATTGAAAAATTCCAAGTGTCATTCCGCTATTTTTGATCAAAATGTAATGAATATGTTTAGCGATGTATTTGCTAACCTTGGAATTGTTAATTACTTTATTATTGATAATTATGGGAGTTATCTGTTAATAGATAAGAACGAAAAATACCATTCGCTATTACTAATGCACGAAGAGACTATACCTGAGCAAATAGAGATACTTCGCAATTTAGGATATTCTTCTAAAATAACCAATGCAGTACAAAGTAAAAAAATGATGCTATATTCCAACAGCAAATTTCAAGAGCATTTGTATAATTGTCAGGTTATTGGAGATTATACATACACTATAGTAAGCGGTTTATCAATCAGCTATTAGCAGCTTGCATTGTATCCTTATAAAGGTAGAAAATAATACCTTTGATCGCCTCCTCTAAGTTTTTTATTTCATTATAATGCGTGTAGAGTGAGTTAGCTATATTATCGAGAGATACTTTTGTAATTTTTAATTGATAAAAAGCCAAAACTTTATTTATTGCGGATAGAATATTTAAATGCAATTCTACATCAAAATTTTTGTACAAAATTAGTTCTAGGTTTTGGGAACAAAGTTGTTCTATACTAATATCAAGTAGCTTAGCTATAGATTTGAGGATTTGTTCGCTATACCCCCTTTTATATAAGATGCTGTCTATTTGGTGACGTGTGGCTCCTATTTTGTGTGCTAATTCATTTACGGGTATTTTTAGCTTATTTAATACGAGCTTTAAGTTGTTAGCCAAAATTTCTCTGTTGATCTCCATTTACAAAATCCATACAAAAAATTTGATTCCTTATTTACAAAACATATTGACTATATTTACTAGCACATATATCTTCTGTGTATAGAAGGTATACAAAAATATGCAAAGATTTAATAGCAAGTAATTTGTATGAAGCAAGTCTTTTTTGCATGCGCTAGTATAATTTAATTACGTGTTTATATTATATGGCTAAAGAGAATCAAACAATACGAGAGCGTATAGAAATGTATTGTCCGCTATATTCTCACATATTATTGAGAGAAATTAAGTTATTAAAGATAGAAAAAACAATCATTTATCTTAGTGTACCAGGTTACATAGCGATAGCTGAAAAAAGAGGGTTTTTGGCTAATGAAATTGAAACTATGGAATGGGTATATTTAAGTACTTTTAAAGAATGTAGAGAGATTAAGTATGAAATTATTTAAGCAACTCTTTTAAGAATCACAACGAATAAAATTTACGAGGAAAGTAATGTACATCAAAAATATAGCACATAAAATATATTTATATCTTTCATATATGTGTTTTAGAATGACTCCAAAATTTTACCTTGGGCAAAAGAAACAGCATATTGTTTCTGATAAAATGTTCTTAGTACTTGTGATGCTTTCTGTATTATGTTTTAGTGCTTCTATTTTATTTTTTCCTGAGTTTTGTTTTGCAGAGATAGCTGAAATAGGAGATTTAAAGTCACTAGCAAAAACAGTGCAAGATGATGTTCATAGTTACGGTATACCTATTATATTAAACACGGCTGGCGCGGCTGTAGCTGGATTTGCACTTGTTACTCAAAGATGGACTATGCTGATATTTGGTGCTGCATACCTTATATTTGTTAATATATTCTTTGGCTTTGTTAAAGGCAAATTTGGTATCAAGTAATGTACGATCGTAACGTCATTTTAAGATACTTAGACAACCCAACTAGGATCGCTTTTTGGACAATAGACGAAATTTCAATGCTCTTTTTACCCTCAATGCTTGGCTGTATATTTGGCTTCCCGGTAAGTGGTTTGTTTATAAGTATTGTAAGTTATGTGATGTTAAAATTTTTTAAGAATAACATGGGAGGTGGGGTATTAAAACATGCTACGTACTGGTATTTGCCTTTGCTGCATAGGTCCATGAAAATCAAGATACCATCTTATATTAGAGAATATATAGGTTAAGATTATGCTGTATCGCTTCTTATCTAAGAATTTACAGAGTTTAATTAAACAAAGGAATGGATTTTTGGTCTTAAGTCTTGGTTTATTGTTATGTAACGTGTTACTTGGTACATTGTTATTTTTTAAAAATGAAAGAATTATAGTAGTGCCGGCATACCTCAAACAAAGCTTTTGGAATGAAGGGAGTACCGTATCAAACTCATACATTGAAGAAATGAGTTTATTTTTTACAAACCTAATGCTCAATACTACTCCTGATAGCCACAAGTACAGGCGAGATGTTATTTTAAGATACGTTGCACCTGAAAGCTACCATATATTCGAGAAAAAGCTTATTGAAGATGAGGAATTAATGAGTAAAAACGCTGTGACAACACAATTTGCGGCTCGAGAAGTTAAGGTTAATTAAGATAAGTTGGAGTCTATCCTGATTGGCACATTAACCAGATATATAGCGGGCGATAGGGTAGGGCAGACTAAAGAAATATATAAGCTCAAATTTGGTTATAGTGGAGGAATATTTATGCTGAAGAATTTTGAAACTGTATTGGAGGCTCAATGAAGAAGTTATTTTTACTAGTTTTTCTGATAATGGGGCTCACTTCTAAAGCCTATGCGGCACAAAAGTACAAACTCAATTCAGAAACAAGAGTTGAAGCTAGTATTTCGAGCAATGAAAAAAATAGAATTGTGATTGAAAATGATAGAATTAGTGAGGTTATAGGATTATCAGAAGATTATGTTATTGAAACGGAAGATACTCAGGGACAAATATTTATCAAAGCTCAAGATAACGCCAAGAACCCCGCCATATTTAGCGTTATTACCGAAAAAGGGAAAACTCAAGATTTTAAGTTGAATATAGCTCCAAAAGCCGAAGGTCAGGTAATAATTGTAAAAGACGAAAACATAGAACTGCAATCAGGTAAAATTTTAGGTCTCAAGCATATCAAACATGAAGAAGCGATAGAGCTTATCAAGCAAGTACTGAACTCGCACGATGAACTAAAACAAGATTATTTTACTTCTGGTAGTTTAGGCTTGAAGCCTCTGGTGGTTAAAAAATCTGGAAAGTACCAAGTAGAAGTATGGAGTGTAAAGAACCAATCAAATCAAAATCTCCAACTCAATGAAAAACTTTTTTTATGATAAAGGGGGCATAGTTGCAATTGCACTAGAGAAGAGAAATCTTGGGGTGATGGAAGAAACCAGAATGTATAGGGTGGTTGCTCATGCTTAATAGATTGGAAGTCAAACATAAGCAAATCATTGCAGCTGTATTGCCATCCAGTGTAGTAACCGCATTAATTTTAATAGCAATAATAAATGTAATAAAAAATCCAACGATCAAGAAAGAAGTGCCTATAGAAGAACAAACATTAGTGAGCCATAATAAGAAAGCGTAGGGCAAAAAGTAGATCCGGAAGCTATTTGGCGATATAAGGTGCAAGAAAAGCAAGAATATGTTGAAGATCAGTTATCTAAGATTCAAACAGATCTTGCAAATGCGTTAAAACCTAAAGAAGAAAAGCCAAAATTTGAAGATGAACTATTAAGGTCTGATATAGAGTTCTTAAAGCAAGCTTATGAAAAACAAACTTCACAAACTCAAGGGCAAGTACAGTCTGATACTCACAACAACATTTTTGGCATCGAAAGAGAGGCGTCAAAAGCAAATGCTTTGCGAAAAGTCAAATTGAACCTCAAGAGTAAGCAAGAAGAATTGGTTAAAAACATAGAGGTACGATACCAGCTGGAGCTTTTGCTAAAGCGGTGCTCTTAAGTGGTGCAGATGCATCTACTTCAATTACCTCACAATCGGATCCAAGGCCAGTACTTGCCAGACTAATTGATCCTGGGACATTACCAAGAAAATTTATGAGTGATCTAAAGGATTGCCACATTGTGGCAAGTGGGTATGGAGATATAAGTAGTGAGCGAGTGTTTACTCGCCTTGAAAAATTGACTTGTATTAAGAGAGTAACTGGTGAAGTTGTAGAGACAGAAGTTGCGGATTACATAGCAGGAGAAGATGGTAGAGCTGGGATTAAAGGTGTCGGGGGATATTTAGGTAAAAGCATAATAGGTGGAGTATTACAAGGTGTTGCAGGTGTTATGGCACCTGAGCGTAATATAGCCATCAACCCTCTTGGAGCTATTATGGAAAAGCGAAGTTACGGTGATAAATTCAAAGAAGGCTCAATGAACGGTGTAGGTAGTAGTATGGAAAGATTATCTAAGTACTATATTGAACGAGCAGAAAGTATCCAGCCTATAATACAAGTAGCAAGTGGAAGGATTGTAGACGTTGTATTTACTGAAGGAGCTGGCATTGGAACAAAGCGAGTTAAAAAAATATTAGAGATGAGACGCCAAACCCAGGAAAATAGAGAGGATAGTATAAATGAGCAAAGTTAAGAATTCAGTTATCATGCTGTTTTTAAGTTTAATAGTTAGTGCATGTGCTGCTAACAAAGCGGTTACTGATTGTCCAGCTGGTGTTGGAGTGCAATGTAAGTCTATATCAGAGGTAAACAATATGGTGAATTTGAAAGAACTGGGAGGTGACAAAGTAATTGAGTCGAAACTGGGCTATGAGGAAAAGCCAATGCTTATTCTTAACACTGCTTTTACAGATAGGAACCAACCTAAGGAAGTAAAAAGAATACCAGAAAAGACAATGAGGATATGGATGAACAGCTTTACAGATGATAAGGGAGACTTTGTGAAAGAGACCTACACATATACGGTGATAGAACCTGGATTTTGGGATGAATAAATGTTTAACAAGATATCAGAAAAAATAGCAAATTTTTTAGGTCATACAACTGAATGTGGTGTGTCATTACAAAAAAACGAAGCTCAGAAAAAGGCGCAAGATTTTTTAAACTGATATAGCTTGAGTGATTTACTGCCTTATGAATCATACATGGAAGAGAACGGTATTTTTGTTAATCAAAGGGGTATTGGGTTTATCTTTGAAATTGGTCTTTATTTAGGAAGTGACAAGGCAATCGAAAATGAGTTATCTGCACTTTTTAAAGATATTTTACCTGACAATAGCAATATACAATTTCTATTTTATTCCAGCGATAAAGTTGAGCATATTTTAGATTATTGGGCATCAAATAAGGTAGCAACAAATGAAGTTGAGCAAGAATTGGTTGAAAAACGTGTAGAGTTTTTTAAAAATTTGAGTAATCAAGGCAACAATACTTTTAGAATCAGAGACTTTGGAGCTATTGTATCTGTATCAATTGAAACTGATACAATAAATCATAGAGCTATTGCTAAAATTATAGAACTCAAGACGAAAACTATAGCTGTCTTTGAGACGAGAGGTCAAAGAGCAAAAGAATGGGGAGCAGTAGACCTTATTAATTTTTTAAGCGATATCTTTAATGTGAGTAGTAGCTTAAAAAAAGCAGATAAAGAATGGAGTCAGTATCAGAGTATTAGCTCACAAATCATAGATAGATGTAATGTTTATAGCTTAAGCGATGATAAGCTTACATTAAATGAGGGAGAAAAAGAATTCAGGTTTTTGAGCATTGCCAGGTATCCGCAACTCTGGAGTTTGTCACAAATGAGCCAAGTGATTGGGGATAGTTTGAATGATTATCTAAAAATACCTTGCCCATTTTTGATCTCGTATGGTGTTCACATAGTTGGTTCCAAATTTAAGAAAACCAAAATGATGGCAAAAGCTTCACGAGTAGAATGGCAAGCGAACACCCCACTTGGTAGATGGATATCAGCAATAAGATGAGAAGCTGAAGAATGGGGTTTTGTAAGAGAACAGTTAGAAAAAAATGAGCGATTGGTAAAGACACATTTTCAGGTGATGTTATTTGATAATAATTCAACTACTGAAGCTGAGCAAATAACAAAGAGTCTTTATAAATCTAAGGGTTGGGAACTGGCGCGAGACAGATTTATTGTAATATCTTCACTACTGAGTATGTTACCTATGACTTGGGGCAGTGGTTTATATAGTGATATGACGTATCTTAAAAAGGTAAAAACGACTCTCTCATATGAACCAGTGAATCTGCTGCCAATACAAGGTGAATTTAAAGGTACGATTACTCCTGGAGTTTTATTAACTGGAAGGTTAGGGCAGTTATTCTATTGGTATCCATTTGATGAGGGTATGGGTAATACCAACTATAATGTATCAGTTGTAGGAAGATCTGGCAGTGGTAAATCAGTATTTATGCAGGAGCTTGTGACCAGTGTTTTAACACAAAATGGTCGAGTTTACGTATTAGATGTAGGGAGAAGTTTTGAAAAACAAGTGAAATTATTTGAAGGAGAATTCTTAGAGTTTAGTGTAAAGTCAAATTTATGTCTCAATCCATTTAGTAGCATTGATGATTCAGATTCTGAAAGGATACAAGATTCATTATCAGTACTCAAGCCAATTATAGCTATGATGGCGGCTCCTAAAGCTGGGACGACAGATTATGAAGATTCTTTAATATCCAAATGTTTAAATGAGGTATGGGCCAAATACGGTAAAGATGCTGGTGTCTCAAATATATCAGAGTGGTTTTTAGAACAAAAACAAGATCAAAAAGCATGTGCTAAACTTGGCACGATGTTATTTCCCTATACAACCAAAGGTCCTTATGGAAGATTTTTTAGTGGTAAATCAAATATTGATTTTAGCTCAAATTTCTTTGTAACTGAGTTAGAAGAGTTAAAAACGAGACCTGAGCTACAATCAGTTGTTGTGCAAATTTTGATGCTTCTTATTACAAACAATGTAATTTTAGGTGGGAGAAAGTGTCATAGTGGGCTTATATTTGATGAAGCTTGGGATTTACTTAAAGGCAATCAAGGTGGAGAGTTTATAGAAAGATTGGCAAGGACTTTGCGAAAATACAGGGGAGCGCTTGTTGTAGGGACTCAAAATCTAGATGATTTTTATTCTTCCCCTGGTGCTGAAGCAGCATTCATGAATAGTGATTGGCTTTGTATGTTATCACAAAAGAAAGAGTCGATTACACGATTACTCAAATCAGACAAATTTAGGATAGATTCTCACACTCAAAAGATACTTGAATCAGTTAAAAGTAAGCCTGGTGAATATGCGGAGATAATGATTATGGGGGGCCTCAAGGTGGTAGTGTCGCAAGACTTCTGCTCGATCCGTTCTCAAGAGTGCTTTATTCAACAAAAGCTGAAGAATATTCAAGGATTAAAGAATTGGAAGCACAAGGTTTGACTTCAAGTACGGCAATTAAGCAGGTTGCGGAGGAGCGATATGGCAAGGCTTAGCGTCTTTATGGTTGTGCTCTTTTTTATCCAAGCTGCTTATGCTCATGATTTTGGTGTTGTAGGGAATATTTGGGATATAGCAGAAAATGACCCTATAGAAATAATAAAAGCAAGACTTGTTGCAATGGAGAAAACTGGCGAATTGGAAGAGCACAACATGCAAATAAAGGGCAAAGTCACACAAAATGTTAAATACCCGCCAGCACTCAATATTCCAAAAACAACAAATGCTCGAGAATATTACTTTAATCCAAGTATTACGGTTATAGAAGATTTAACAGACCATACTGGACAGATATTTCATACATCTGGTACTCAAGTCAATCCCTTAGATAATGTAAGTTTACCTTATGAGCTTGTATTTTTTGATGGGCAAGACACAGAGCAGGTAAATTGGGCTTTAAGATTATTATAAAAAGTCTGAACTAAAGCCTAAGCTTATCTTAACTGGAGGCTCTCCGATTGAAATGGAAGAAAAAGAACAGAAGGATTTTTACTTTGATCAGAGTGGCATTATCACAACAAAGCTAGGGATTACTCAAGTGCCAGCTGTGGTAAAGCAAAATAATAAACAGTTACTTATCAAAGAAATTTGGTTAGAGGAGGGAAAGAGAAATGAATCTAACTGAGTTTTATAAAAATAGTTACAATTGTAGCTACGGCGCTACCTATTACGCTAATGAAGAGTGGTATCATCCATTTCATTATATCGTATTTTACGTTTGCCATCTCTGTTTTAAGGTTGGCAATGTCTTCTTTAAGCTCAGATCTAAGAGTGGCAAGATCTGTTTTGGTAGCTATGTTAGCTTTGAGGTAATCTACATCCTGTTTAATAAGAGCAACGTCTTTTTTAAGAGAGTTTATCTGTTCTTTTATATAGCTCTCTACAATTGCTACTTGCTCTTTTGTTGCGAGCTTAGACAAATCATATTCTTTAGCACTAAGAATAGTGTGTACTATCTCCTCAGCTTGCTTTTCTGGCACTCCAGAAGAGCAGAGCCTTTTCACAGCCTCATATGTATCAAAGCTAATAAAGTTCATAGATTCTTTTCTAACTGGTTCTTGTATTGTTTTAAGTATAGCAAATTATTTATAATTTTAACATGCCTAATGTATAGCATAAATATACGAGAAGTACAAGCTGAACCATGTGTTGGCAAGTTCGTTAATCCAATAACGGATATATGTTGGAGTTGTATTTTTCCAATCAAGATAGGCAATATCCCTATTTATTCTGGAGGCAGAGAAGATACAAACAATCCAGGGATGATTCCATGTATCTGTCCTAAGCAAGTGGATCCCGTAAAGGTACCGGTCCCAGGTATACCAGTAAGTTTTTGGGAACCAGCTAGACTTGCTGATATCACAAGAACGCCATATTGTATGGTAAGCCTTGGTGGCTTTAAAATAGCTGATAGTACTAAAAAGCATGGTTCTATTGCACGCAAAGGTGATAATGATGCGTTAAAGCATAGTTTCTATCATGCACATTGGTATATATACCCGGTCATGTATTGGCTTGAGCTATTAACTGATTTCTTATGTTTAGAGCGTGTATCAGTAGATGTCTTGTATTTAAGTGAATTTGACCCACTTTGGAATAATGATGAATTGAATGCAATTCTTAATCCTGAAGCCATACTTTTTGGTAATCCATTGGCTCAGATGGCATGTAGTGCAGATTGTATCTCAGCTACAAGTAGTTTTTCAAGAGAAGGACTAATTTTGGTGTGCAGGATGTAATGGTAGCTTATATCCATTTGGTGGATTTATAGAGTCACATATTGGGGGAGTGCAGGCGAGTAGCTTAATTGTTGAGAGAACTATAGCAAGACTACATAGGGTAGGGCTTGCGTGGGATACTGTGAGTGATGTTTGTAAGAAGAAGTTAGCTGTAAAGGTGAAGAAAAATCAATACAAATTACAAATGACATTCCCAAAGCCAAATGCAAGTGGGAAATCGAGCTGTAATCCCTTCGGTAGGACTACTGCTATTTGGGGAGCCGGACGTGAATTGCCGGGTAATGGGGAGGACTTTGGTTACTTGGTTTGGCGTAAAAAATATTGTTGTGTGCTGTGAGGTTTAAGATATGTGGATTTTATTTGTCTTTTTAGCTTCTTTGACTAGCAGCCAAAATGCTTATGGTTCTCCTTTAAGCAACTTAAATGTCTGATTGATGGGGGAATTGAGCAATATAAACAAGAAAGCTATGAATTACAGGAGGAAAGCATAGAAAAAATAAAAAAAGAAATCCAAAACAATGACTTCTTCGAAGATTTAAAAGGTTTTAAGCAAGAGGTAAACCAAGAAAAGTACCGGAGGCTAGTATTTATATCGTTTTCTATACCAGAGAAGCTTTTAGAAGAAATCATAACCCAAGCAAAGCAGTATAATTTCGTACCAGTGCTACGTGGATTTAAGGATGATAGTTATGTTAGTACAGCAAAATTTCTACAGAAGATAATAGAAAAAACTGATTATGGTGTTGTTATTAATCCAGAAGCTTTTAAAGAATTTAAGGTTACGCATGTTCCTACATTTATCATAGCTGAACAAAGGACTGAGTGTGTAGAAAGTCAAAGCTGCATTCCTGCTAAATATCATAAAATATCAGGCAATATAGGATTTGAGTATGTTCTTACATCTTTTTACCAAAAAGGGCTGGCAAAATGAATATAATGTGTTTGCTAATGACATTGTTATTTTTGAGCTTTAGGGAGGCTTTTTCTGAAGACTTTAGTTATATAGAAGGATTTAAGAATGAAGCAAAAAGCTATATAGGGCAAACCTCTAATCCCAATCTTATAGATGAGGTAAAACAAAGTCCTAAATTTAACGAAAATCCTCAAGAAGCTAATTTAGATGCTCACCAGTTAAGGTCTATTGCTGATGATAAGGTAAAGGGAATAGGCGAGGGTGGAAGAAAATTAACAGAACAAGAGCAAGCTGAAAGAGATGCAATCAATGCAGCAAAAGCTTCATACAAAATCCTCACAGAACGAAGCATAATGCCAAGACCCTAGAAAACAAGGATTTTATAAAACAAAGTGGTGCAATAACCTCAAATCCTATTTCAGGGCTTAATGTTGTAGCTGAATCAGGATGTAAAGTTTCTGATAATGAAAGTGGTGGTGAGAATGTCAAATTTGAAGAGTATTTTGTGGATATAGAGGACTCAAGGCTGCAGGAAAAAGAGTTTGTGTGCGAGGGAAGATGAGGACAAGCTGTTCTATTGTAATAGGAGCTTGAAGCCTAGCACTTGTGAACAAAAAAGCGATTGTGGATTCAATGCAGGGGGTATTGTTGGGGGAAGTGTCGATACCTGTATTGAGTGGAACTATACTTACCCGTATTTACGATTAGGTAGTCAAACTGGGCATTGGCATTTTTATGGATATAAGGGGAGTTGTGATACGGTTAAATTAAGAGCCAGATTTCAGGTTAAAGATGTGCAAAATGTCAAAAAATTTAGCTTACATACAATATCGTATGATGATCATGCGATGGTCAGGATAAATGGTAGTACAGTACATAATACTTTGGGTGGGTATAAGCTAGAAATTACAAATAGACGGTATGGTTCAAATAGGCCTGGTAGAGGTGATTTATTAGTAGATGGTGGTTCTGGAATACAAATGCCATGTTGGCGTCTGTATCCAACTGCTGGCCAAAATCACTTTGATATGGTTAATAAGGATTCAAAACATTACTTGAGAGATGGTTGGAACGATGTAGAGATTGAATTAGTATATTCGTGGGAAGGGCAGGTAAATGTAGTATTTGAGGCTGAACAATATTGCTGTCAAAAATGGAGTGATGATAAATGGAAAAGCGATTGCCCAGTAAATTAGCAGGTATTTTGACCATGGTATTTATTCCTATGATTTTTACAAATCTTGCTGAGGCTGGAGAATGTGTAAGAGTAGCAAGGGATTGCATTGAGCCGGGCCAAACCCGTATTATTGATGGTAGAAGCGTCTATAGAGACTGCTGGAGATATAAAGACGCATATAAATGCAGTGGATACGCAAGGAATAGTTGTTCTGAATATAAGGATGCTGCTTATTGTATGCCGATTAGTTCGGAATGTATTGCTCATGTTGGAAATTGGTGCGTCGCACAAAAGCATACCTATAAATGTGAAGAAGAAAAATATGTAAGATGTGAGAAGAGGTTCAGATACCCTACATTTAAAAAAGAAAACGATAGAGAGCGCAAGAGGGTCACTTGTAATGAAAAGATAAGATGCGTTGATGGTAAATGTTTTGACTGGAGTGATGCTAACAATGAGCTTGGACAAGCTGCCGGCATGCTTGCTGCACTAAAAGAAATGCAAAGTGATTATGAGAAATATTTATCTATATTTAAGGGCAAGGAAAGGTCTTGTGCCAAGAAGGCATTTGGCCTCAATGTGTGTTGCAAGGAGGGTGACAAAGATTTGATAGAAGAGACATACTTGATTTCACAGGATTATCTACATGTTCTCCAGAAGATGTGCATCTCATGAAAGAAAAAAAAGAAAACAAATGTCATTATATAGGGTATTACAAAAAGAAATTTTTAATGCTTACAAGGCACAAAAGGTGTTTGTTTATTGCTGTTTTGATTCAAGGCTCGCTAAAGAGATTAATGTGCAGGCGATAGATAAGGGACTGGTGAAGAAAGGTTGGGGAACACCTGAAAGTCCTAATTGCAGTGGCTTTAGTGTAGAAGAGCTACAGAACACAGATTTCTCACAAATAGATTTTAGTTTTATGGCAGAAGAAATGATAAAGGTGCTTTATGGAGTAAGATGGGAGATATGGCAAAAGCCCTAGAACATACTAAAATCCTAATGGAAGGTGAAGCAAATACAATCCAAAAACGATGTAGCGTCCAGAAGCGCAAGAGATAAAGCAAGTGCTGACATTTCAGAGACTATAGACGATGATAAATTATTTGAGCAAAAGTTTAATGAGGTACACAATGAGCCTTCAACTCAAAAAAAGCCGGATGGACGGGACAAAACAAGAGATGTAGGGAGTGCAATAGAGCAAAACTATAATAGCGATCCACAAATAAAAGATAGCGAGGGCCTGATGTGATGAAGGTTTTTATTTTGTTATTTTCTCTAATGCAACTATTTACGCTACAATACGCTTACGCTGGGTTCTTTGATCAAAAATCACGTGGGTGGCACTGGTATGAGCAAGAAAAGCAAAACAAAGAAAAACAAGGGAAGGCAGCTGGCGTCACATTAACGCCAACAGAGCAAGTTGAGGCAATACGTAAAGATGTAGAAGCAAAGTTACATAAAGGCTCTTATTACTCCAACAGAGAGGAACGTCATAGCTTATATTAAGGCCCAAGGAAGAATAGTGGATAAAAGCGAGAGGTTCTCGCAAAATTTGGCAAAAAGTTATTTATAAGACTCCAGAGCTTGATAGGACAATTAAATATCCAGTATCAAGTAATGCGCTTTCAATATACAGGGGTCGTGAGTTGGAGCAAAAAAGAGATAAGATAAAACATTTTGCTCAAGAATGTGGATTAATGTTTTTCTTCAGAGGGGATTGTCCATATTGTAAAGTTTTGCATCTGTCGTTAAGGATTTTGCTGAAAAGTATCATTGGTATTTAATACCAATACGAATAGGGGAAGTGGGGTTAAAGGGATTTGCGCATGCTAAGCCGACAATGGCATGGCACAAGCATTTGGCATTGTACAAGTTCCAGCTCTTATTGCAGCTCATCCTGAGAACAAGAAAATTACACCTCTTGCATATGGTTATATCAGCGAATCAGAGATTGAGGATAGGGTAAATATTCTATTGTTAAATGAGGCCCAAATGAGAAATGTTTTTTTATTATTAGCAAGCTTATTTTTAGCACATACTGCCCATGCGGATATGGTAGGGATATGGAGAATATGTTTGAGTCTTATATGGAGAAGATACTAGATTTTGTGAGTCAAAATCTAAGTCATCTAGAAAAGGTCCAAATTAATGGAGATATAATGAAGGAATTTAAGGAGGATATATAGTAACTGCTCGTAAATTTATTACAGATAAAAGGCTCACGACTTACCAGAGAATGTATACGGTACTAAGCGTGATTCAGAAATCGAACTTCTTGTAATGAGCGTTGTTAAGAACCAGGCGTTTATGCCTTTAAAATGGATGTTTTGGTTCTGGATTATAACAACAGTTATGCTTTACCCTAGAACAACTATTTTAATTTATGATCCAATTACAAAGTATGAGCGCAAAGTGGATAATGTACCACTTGTGCTTGGCGCTTTTGCGAGTACTATAAGTGGCATAGGGCATGGATTAACAGGAACTTACGGAAGTCTTCTTTAAATTACCTGACTACCAAAAATACAGTGAGAACGGCAATATGTTTGCATCAAAGATTTTGAGGAACATGGACAAATATAGAATTCGAGATGGCACTTTGAAAGAAAATATGGAGAGGTTTATTAACCAATGCGTAGTACTGGAATCCTTGATGGGAGGGAAGTATACTCTGATGATTTGCATAGAAGTAATGATATATGGGCATTAGTTCGGGATAATGGTAATCCTATTAACGGATTTAGCTATAGAGATCCCACTACCAAAGTTACAAACATATTATCTTGTAAAGATGGGGCTCAAAAATTAGACAAAGGTCTCACAAAAAATGTCAACCAATTAAGCAGTGTACTAGGTAGGAGATTTATGCTTAATGCTACAGCCTCTACAAGCGACATGATATACACTATTTTTTTTAAAGAGAAATTAGCCAGTAGCTATAACTTTATGTCTGGTATTGCAGCTCAAGCTGAAGATATTTTAAAACAAGAAATGATGATAAATACATTAGAAGATGTCAAGAATAACTATGCAGTGTCTAAAGCTACAGTGCAACAAAGAGCCTGGTACTTAGTTACGGGTGAGTTAGCTTCGAACTTCCTTGTAGCAATGAAGGTAGTTTTGGAAACTTTGGCCTATTCTTCATTCATCTTTGTGGTGATGCTTGTTATGCTCCCAAGTGGTATAACGATACTAGCGAGATATTTTGGAGTACTTCTTTGGCTACAACTTTGGGCCCCGCTTTATGCTGTATTAAACTTGGTGATGAGCATTATATTATTGCTAGATACCAAAGCAAGGCAATCTTAGGTAATGAAGGCCTTAGCATGTTAACCTCAATTGGGTTATCAGGATTACGTGCTGACATTGAAGCGATAGCAGCTGTGGCATCAGCCTTCATTCCATTTATATCTTATGCCATAACACAAGAGGTGTTGGGTCCTTTATGCATTTAGCTGGTTCTATGACTTCAGCGATGCAAGGTGTGGCATCAAGTGCAGCTGGTGAGGTAGCATCAGGTAATCTAAGTATGATAATGTATCTTACGCTGGTAGAAGCCAACACATGACCTCGGGCTTTAAATTTGATGATAGCTTAAGCTATAAATCAGGCAGAATGGAAGTTGAGACAAGCTCTGGAGTCCAACAATTTATTAACCCAGTTGGACATATGAAGCAAATGTCAGGCCCTGGGTTCAATATGTCAAGTTATCCAGAAAAGTTCACACAAAGTCAGACTGTTGGAAGTAAGTATAGTCATTTAATATCACGAGAAATGTCTGCTGTGCAAAGTAACATGAAAGATTTTGAGAGAAGTAAATCGATGGTGGAAGATAGTACAAGATCTCTATTCCAAAGTATGGCTAGAAACTTTGGTCAATGTAAGGCTTTTGCTATAGCTCAGTCCTCTGATTTACAGGCATCTTTAGGTTGAACAGTAAGCTTTATAAAGGATCTACATGAAAAAGAAGGTTATACAGAAGCTCAAGCAGTAAGTCTAGCATTAGGCATAGGAGGAGGTTTTGGTATGGGTGCTGGATTTAATAATCAAGCAGCTTATGATGCGGCCTTACAAAAAGCTAAAGGGATTGCAGATAATAAAGGGGTTACCAGTCATTTGGCTAACGCGATATCTCATCGTGATGAAATACAGTACACAGAAAACATGGGTGAAGAAAGGAGATTGTCTAATCAAATAAACACAAGTTTAAGCGATATGTCAAGAAGTAGAGCTGCTATAAGCTTCCATAGTGATGAAGCAAAGAAACTTCAGCAAATGAAGGTAATGGAGGACAATTTACAAATTGGTTATAACAAAGACATAACAAACGAATTAGAGAACTATGCGGCAAATCGTAAAGATATTGCTGGCAATCCTTTGGGAAGAGCTAAGGCACTGCAAATTTTAAACGGTACAGATGATAGGTTTGTTTATGCTAAGGAGCAAATTCTAAATGATTTTTACAAGGAGCAAGTATCTAAAAAAGTGGTGCCATATGGAGGTCAAGCTGGTTCTACAGAATCACAATTAGGTAGTCTAAGTCAAGCATATAATAGAGAAGACAGAAGTTTTGAACAAAAGAAAAATAATAAAAAAAAGGAATTTTTGAGTAAAGTTGCTAATGAAAGCAATGCTCCATACGGCCAATTTAATGCCGAACAAGCTCAATTACAGCAAGTAGATGGTGCTAAAGCTTATAATACAAAGGGATCTGTGTATTATAACAGTGCATCAGAAAAGCAAATTATGGAAGAGGGGGGTAATAAGAAACATGTGGCCTTAACTATCAGTGATGATGTAAGCGGTGCTGAATTTGCTAAAAAATACCAAAGCTTTACTCCAGAAAAGGGCGAAAGGACTGATATAGTATTTGATGTAAGGTTGTATATTAAAGATACTGCAAATGAAGTCAAACAAGAGAGAGCAAGTATAGAAAAAGAAGAACAACAACTTTCGAGCCAATACGCTAAAGAAACAGATACATCGAGAATAGCAAAGGTAGTGGGCTCTACAGCCGGCTCAGTTGCTCCATTATTAAAATTTGTAGGGAAAAGTATGCAGAGCTTTGATTCGGAAGGTGATGAATCACCTTATCCCACACAAAGCACAGTAAGTAAGGATAACTTTAAAGTGAACGAGCAAGAGCAGAATGCTCAACAAGCAAGTAGCTTGATCAATGCTCCACAAAATACGAATATTTTAGGGGCTCAGAGTGCTACAACTTCAATGGAAAGTACGAAAGACTTGGATAAAGAAGAGCAATTATTAATACTAAACCTGACGTAACAAATATGGGACCGAAAACATTCTTTGAAGAAATGCGAGATCAAAAAGTGCAAGACGTATCACAAGATATTGCGAATAATGCAAGCTTTGAGAACAAAAATTCTGTTGCACAAAGCAGCCAAGGAACGGGGGTTACAAATCAAGCACAAGAAGTGCTGGATACACAAAATTCAAGTAAGCATGATTTGGCCGGAAAATATCAAACTTTTGTTCCAGGAAAAGGAGAACCCAAAAGTATTGTAGATGATATAAGATCCCATATTAAAGATACCTCTCAGAAATCGAACAACAAGCGAGTAATATAAAGTATGGGGAGCAACAGAGTTCATGGCACAGTACACTAAAGAAGTAGGTATAGCAAAAGCAACTAGAGCAGAAACGCAAGAACCAAATATGCCTCATACACATCAAAATACAGTAAGTGCAGAAGCTCATTTACAAGATTCAAATATGAAAATCCCACAAACCAAGAGCTCTTTGAGTGGAATAGAAAGTACAAAAGATAAAGCGTTACTACATCCTGATAAAGAGTTTCTTCCAGATACAAATATTAAACATGAGCCTAACATAGGTCCTAAGACATTCTTTGAAGGGGTATGAGATCAAAAAGTACAAGCTGCACCATAGGATGGCGTATTGCAGAACTCAAATATTGATACAAAGCAAAGCGATCATAGTATAGATGGAGGTAATGCCTATATACAAAAGTTATCAGAGAGACCTGACAACACTAGAGACCAAAGTATATCAAACGTAAATACTTTAAGCCAAAAATCGGAATTTGAAAAGATTTTACCTGAGCCAAAACAGCAAGTAAAACGGATGAAAAGAGAAAATTATGAGCCAGACTTGAAAGTTAGGTTAGAAAAAGAGGCTCGGAAATTAAAAGATAAAGAAGAATAATAAAGAAATAAATATACATATTATAACTATATAATTATGTAAAGATGGCTTTGAAACGGAGTAATTTTGTAGTATAATAAAGAAAAACAATAAAGGGAAATTATATGAAAAAACTAACTAATTTTTCTTTTGATCAAAAGATAATCAATTTACTGAATGAGCTGTCGGTAAAATACTCGCTATCAAAGACTGCTATAGTGCAAAGAGCTATTGAAGAATATGCACATAGAAAGCTCAGCCAGAAAAGCGAAATATTGAATTTTGCCCATACTATAAGCGCAGATGACGCTAATGATATGATGGAGGTCATTCAAAAATCTAGAATAAATAAAGATGAGGCCTAGATATATGAATTACGTTTTAGATAGTGATACAATAATATATTTTTTACGCGGTAATGAGAGGGTAGTATCTAAAATCAGATCTATTGATGTAGACAAGTTATGCACTACTGTGATTAATCAAGCAGAATTATTATATGGTGCTTATAATTCGAATAATCCTAACGAAAATATCAAGACCATTACCGGGTTTTTATCTAATATAGCTATCCTTGGTTTTGATAGTAATGCAGCAAGAGTATTTGGTAAGTTTAAATCAATCTTGAGGGCCGAGGGTCAGCTGATTACTGATATGGACTTGATTATAGGATCTATTGTAATAGACAGAGGTTTGACCTTAGTAAGCAATAATACAAAACATTTTGAAAGGTTAAAGAATCTAAAATTAAAGAACTGGAGTGCATAGATATGTTCAGCAGTACTTTTGAAGTATTAAAATTGCTTTTGAGTCGCAAAAATTACAGCGGTAATTTTGTATATATTAGAGCCATGTTTATTTTGATACTTTTGGGCTTTATAGCAGAATCTATACTAAAGTCTCCATTTAAAATTCCTTTTCAAATAGCGCGGCCAATAAAAGTAGCTCAAAAAATAAAAGAGCACCAAGAGTTTGTAAAAGAGGGCTAAAACAAAATTAAACAAGAAATGGACGCTAAAATTTCAGATTTAGACAAAAAGATGAAATCATTTATGGGATTAAAGAAGGGGCTTGAGCAAACCAAGGCCAAGGCCAATCTGAGTACTTATGCTGAAGAACATGGTTCTATTTTTTAGTCAAACTATCTCAAGATATGAGACAGCAATTCCCGAACTTAAAGGGATTTTCTAAAACCAATCTATATAACATAAATCAATGGTATAATTTTTATATCTCCGGAGATGGAAATTTCCAACAGCTTGTGGGAAATTTACCTTGTGGTCAGCAAATCTCTCCATTGGTTGCGATCGTACACAATAAGCGTATGAACGTCTATAACCCAGAATACAGCTCCTTCTTTTGGCGTTATGTACTTCCATTTGCCACTAAACAGTGCAATTCTTCCGATTTGATTTTGCCATTCAGATTTTGCATTACCGGGAATGATATATTTATCACCACAAATAACGTTTTGGGTGGGTGGGGCAGTTACAGAGCAAGATATAATTCCACCACTTAGTATATTGTCTAAATCAAAAAAATTCTGATTAAGTAAAATTTCTTTCTGAAGCTGGTATTGTTCCAAAAAAGCTAACCCTAAATACGAAGAATATTCCATATGGTATATTATTTTGAAAATTATGATTGACATAAGTGACAAATTTTATTTATAAAGTAGATCGTATGTTTTTGGGAGTCAAAAAGTTTTGTTGATGTATTGCGGTGGGTACAAACGAGTACGGCAGTGGCTTTCTGCTATAGTCAGTGCTTCGAAAAATGGGAAATTTAGCTGAGGAGCGCGCGCATTATGAGACGGATTACGGGATGGGGCTTTATGGGATAAGATGCGCAATCTATGAGTGTCGTTTTCGACAACTTTTGATATAGGTTGTTTTGATCTTGTTGCAATAATATTTCTTTAAAATTTTTAATACCATTTTATCTTTGTGTTATCTTAGCAGGTGAATATCTGCCTCTACTAATAGGCTTTTTTAAAAACTTTACTTTTGCTACGAATTGCTGCGTTATACCAAGTTTTATTTTTAAATGGGCACTAGAAACACAGGGGTGAGTAGGGTGAAGTAGTATTAGTAAACTACATGACTGCACCCGAATCTCGCAACGTAACGATGTGTATATTACAAAGGTGGATTTGGTATCGCTCAGGTCATGTGTCTAAAGTCTAAAGAGTGTTCTTTGTATTATTTTGTCGTTAAGATCTAATGTTATGTTCTTACGTACGGAGTGATACTATACCAGCACCTACCTTGACTCGCAGGCTCCTCCGACTGCGTTTCGTTTAAAGCTATCCACAAAACTACTACTTTCCCGACAGCCCTACTAGTAATAATATTGTGGTTTTATGCTATAAATAACCTGATATTCCAGATCTGATTTAAGATACAAATCACGATTATCTACTGCTGTATGCTAGCAGTCTATAGAGGCATTCTGAGTACTTCTAGAAATGCATTAACCAACTTGTCTCTGACTGTTATTACCTGTTGTAATACCACCTCTGATTCGTTTACAAAGGACATCACTTCCACTAGCCCTTTTTCTCCACTTGCAGCTTCTTCTACATAATGCTCTGTTTTGCGAAGATTTTTTATTTTAGAGGTAGCTGCATCCTGCAGCATACCAGCAAAAGATGGAGCTACTTTCCCGTTGGAGACTACATCAATAACGTCGCTTTGCCTCAATATGTTGAGATTTTGATGAGCAGGAGCTACTTTGACTGCCTCGCCCCCGCTAACCTGCGGCTGTCCAATCGTAACTTGGTCTCGCAATTCCAAAATAGAGCTACTGGCTTTTGCTATTTTATTGCTTGATTTCAGTGCTTCATTATAAGCTTTAGTGGCTTGTAGATACGAATTATTTACTGCACGTATAGTGGACGAAGACATATAAATATACTACCAACACATAATTTAGTTGACCTAGGCAGCCACATTGTATACTGATCATCAATACGGTGCCAATCTTTTTTGCTGCTTTATTTCATTTTTTTTGTCAAGTCAAATCAGGTATCACAAGAATTAGCGTTAAAGTTAATATCACACCTAGAAAGTGCATACTAGCCCATATGCAAAGTACAATAACCTAAGCAACAAGATTGCAATTAAGGAGTTATATCGTTGAATTTCCAGCTTTAGCACTTATCCGCCTACTTCCTCGCAAAGATTTTTTTGCACAAAAGTGCCTCTCTATCAGATTATAATATAACGATTGATGATTTTTTTAATTTGCATTACTTGAATTTCCTTTATGCAAAGCTATCTCTATGATACATGGAGACTATCTCTGTAACTGTCACATTGAGCCAATTATTGTAATGAGCAAATCTGATTATTATCAAACGCTAAAGGTCCCAAGAGAGGCAGATGCAGGTAGCATAAAAAAGGCGTATAGAAAGTTAGCTATGCAATACCATCCAGATAGGAATCCTGGAAACAGGGAGTCTGAGCAGAAATTTAAAGAAATCAATGAGGCATACGAAGTCCTGAAAGATGGGCAGAAGCGTGCTGCATATGATCGTTTTGGGCATTCTGCATTTCAGGCAGGAGGAGCTGGCTCTAGCGGTAAAGGATTTGAAGGAGGATTCCATACTGAGGATTATGCAGACTTTTCTGATATTTTTAGCGGTATCTTTGACGATATTATGGGGAGAGCGGGTAGTAAAAGACCAGGACACCAGCAGGCGCGTGGAGCTGACCTTAAGTACAACCTCACTATCACGCTAGAAGAGGCTTTTCATGGAAAAAAGCAGAACATTAAGTACAAGAGCACGGGAAGGTGTATAGACTGTGAGGGAACTGGCAGTAAAAGCAAAAGTGGCAATGTAACGTGCTTAGCATGTGGCGGGAAAGGGAAAATACGTTCTCAGCAAGGATTTTTTACGATAGAGCGTACATGTAGCGCATGTGGAGAGACCGGCACCACCATAAAGGATCCATGTTTAATATGTGGGGGAACGGGTATAATAGAGAAACAGAAAACGCTAGCTATTAGTATACCTAAAGGCGTGGAAGATGGAACAAGAATAAAGATTACTGGTGAGGGCGAGGCTGGCATTAGAGGTTCTTCTTCAGGTGATTTGTATGTTTTTGTGCAGGTTAAGAAACATAACCTATATACGAGAGAAGGGAGGCATTTGATTTGTGAAGTCCCTGTAAAAATGACGATAGGGGCTTTAGGGGGAAGTATAGAAATACCTGGTATTGACGGTAGCTTAATAAAAGTATCAATCCCAGCTGGTACGCAAACAAACGCACAATTTAGATTGCAAGCAAAAGGAATGCCAGTCTTAAACTCTTCAGCATGTGGTGATCTTTTTATTCATATTAAGGTAGAAACGCCTGTTAATTTGACTTCGCACCAAAAAGAACTACTCGAACAATTTGAAAAAGATTCTCATAGTAACTCAAGTCCTAATTCAACGGGATTTTTCGAAAAAGTAAAAAATTTCTGGTCTGATATCACCAGGCAAAGCAAAGAGGGAAAATAGTAAGTTGCCCGCTAAAGGAATTTTGTGAATAAATAGACTTTACTAATTTCGAAACTCGCTTGTGATGACGGGGTATAAGGGCATATAGAGCGCAGAACAGCAGCAATATTTTGTGCCAAATTACGTTTTTTTCCTATACTCCTTTGCTCCCACCATTGCGTTCCTCATGCTCATTTAAGAATGAGACTTGATATTAGATGTACGTGATGGATTCAAACGCTGGAGTAGCGCAGTGGTTCATAGTGAAAGTAGAGTTTCGAAAGAAGTCTGATAAAAAACAAAGCGTGTGCTGGGACGTAAGCAGAAAACTAAACTCCTTGAATTTGACTCAAAAAGGGCATTAATGATGCTCCTATCCCGGTTTATTACCTAGATCCATTTCGGTCCTAGCTTCATTTACTAGTATATTACTATAGGTCTCTAATTGATCTTGAAGCTCGGACAACATCGCCTTTTTAGATAAATTTGGCGATAATGGTGGAAGAAAGTGTATAGTGATGGTTCCACTGTGTTTCAACCAGGCATTTTTTCCCCAGTATACACCAGAGTTCAATGCAGCGGGCACTATAGGGCACTCTTTGCCATACTTTGCGTATATAGCAGCTATTCCAACCTTATATGGTATCTTTGCCAAGGGTTTTACTCGAGTACCCTCTGGAAAGATTACAATAACCCTACGCTGCTTCAAGACATCCCCTATTCTTTTTAGCATTGTTATAAGGGCGCCGATTTTCTTGCTTCTATCTATCACAATCATACCAGAAGGCTTGGGATACCAGCCTAGCATTGGTATATAAGTTACTTCTTTTTTTAAAACATAAACCACATTTTTAAAATACATTAGGGGAAATATGGTTTCCCATGCTGACTGGTGTTTGCATGCTACTATGAACGGCTCTTGTGGTAAATTTTCATGGCCTAATACTCTGAATTTAAGACCACATACGTACTTTAGCACCACCATTATGCCACATGCCCACATATGCGTGATTTTAGATGCATAATTACGTCCAAAAAAAAGCAATCCAGGAGAAGCTAAGCCGCACAAAAGCACACTCCAGGTATATAAAAATAAATTAAATACAGTGGATCTTATAAATGTTACTAGCATCATATCTTAATTTTTATTATAAAAATTTTTGCAATTACCACTACTTTATAAAGATTTTTCTTTGCAATTACCACATTTTAGTTATTATCGGTGCTGGGGTTATGATTATTGGTAACGTTTGTTATTTCCATAAAGTTATGTTATGATGAATGCAGTGCTGATAAGAGTACTTTGTTTTTGACTCTGATATTCGTGTTATTAAGTTTAGGTGCCACTATTTTTAACATTTTAATCTGCTTAGGAGTAAAATATGAAAAGATTTCTTGCTACGGCATGTACAGTTGTTTTGTTATCTGCTTGCTCATGCGGACAAAAGATTTCAGGGGGAAGTGCCGCTAGCAGTTCGACTGCAGTGCATCCTACTTCTGATATGGTGAGTGCGTCAAGTGTAAATGAAGAATTAAAAAATAAGATAGGTGATAGGGTGTTCTTTGCGTTAAATAGTGCAGAGTTGACACAAGTTGCAAAGGATACACTGAATAAACAAGCGGACTTGATGAGTCAGCATCCTAATATGCCATTTACTGTTGAAGGACATGCAGATGAACGGGGAACTAGGGAGTATAACTTGGGATTGGGAGAGCGCAGAGCTCATAGCGCAAAGAGTTACCTGGTACAGAAAGGTGTAAACGCTAGTCACTTGAATACGGTGAGTTATGGTAAAGAAAGACCCGCTGTGCATGGCCATGACGAATCTATATGGAAGCAAAATCGCAGAGCTGTCACGGTTGTTCAAAGTGAATAAATAAGGCAGTGGATTGGGATTCTAGTAGTAGGGGAGGGGGTACTCCAGTGGGCCGTTGGATCTTTGGGGGTGGCTGCTGTGGCGGTAGGGTTGTGTTTGTCACGGTAGATTGTGGGGGCTAGGTAGTTGCCCCTTTTTTGCTGTTATGTTCTTAGTGCTCTTTTTTATGTTGCGATGGTGTGTGTTTTTTTGACTTGCGAAAAGCCGCTGCATTACTTAACATGCTTGTACATGTGTGAATTTTGGATTTTTGTGATTAAAATTTTTAGATAAAAGAGTAAAGCTGTTATGTTTCGTTTAGGTTTATTGTTAGTTTTTTTCTCGGTTATAGTTGGATTTTTGATGGCAGGGGGGTCTTTTGGGGTTTTGTTGAAGCCGGGTGAGTGGTTGATTATTGTTGGTGTTGCTACGGGTGGGTTTGTGATGTCTAATCCGAAGTATCTGCAAAAATCAGTAGTGATGAGCTTAAAAAAACTTACAAAGCCAGATTCATACCAAAAACATCATTACCTAGAATTATTGGTTTTTCTTTTTACCTTCTTCAAGCATAGCAATAGTATTGGATTTGCGGAGCTAGAAAATCATATAGAAAATCCGGAGCAAAGTAAAATTTTCTTGGATCATCCGATACTATTGCATAATAAGGATGGACTAACTTTTTTTTGTGATTATTTCAGAATTATTGCATTGGGATTTGAAGATATGCAAGTAATGGAAAATATGATGGAAGCCGTTTTAAGCGAAAAAAGGACATATGCCCACATGCTTTCTAACGCAATACTCAAATTGTCGGATTCGTTGCCGGGTATTGGGATTATAGCAGCGGTTTTGGGGGTAATCGTGGCTATGAGGTCTGCAGGTGCAGATGCTGCGGTGCTTGCTGCAAGGGTTGCTTCGGCTCTTATTGGTACGTTTGCCGGTGTGTTTCTATCGTATGGTGTAGTGGGACCTGTCGGTCTATTTTTGGAAAAACTTGAAGAAAGGGAAGTTAGTTTTTTGGAGTGCATGAAAGTCGCTATAATGTCTTACATTGGCGGATGTCCTCCCTCTATCGCAGTTGAATTTGCGCGCCAAATAGTCCCTACTGAAGTACGCCCCTCATTCCATGAGTTGGAAGACTGGATCGATAATGCTGCAGCGGCAAAGCAGCAGTAAAGAGAAGAGTTTGTAGATTTATAGTATGGTGATTTTGTATGAAAAGAGGGCATGATACTGCTTCTGGTGCGAAGAAGGAGTTACCTATTGTTATAAAGAAGGTAGTAGGGTATAAGGGTGGGCATGCCAGTGACGCGTGGAAGTTGGCATATGCAGATTTTATAACCGCAATGATGGCTTTTTTTCTTTTATTGTGGCTTCTTAATTCTGTCCCATCTCAAAAGCTTAAAAATATGGCTTTGTACTTTGAGCCAACTTTAGGTGTATTGGGTAAAAGTGGCATAAACGAGAAAGATGTGAAGAGCCAAGAAAAAGAGGATGTAGCAAGCAAAGGGCCTAATGTAAAGGGATTTGTATATGGTGTAGCACAAACTGGTAAAATGGTTTCTGTGCCATCTGAAGGACAGCCAGTGGATGAAAAGGTGGAAAGTGAGCAATTTAGTCTATTTGAATCCTCATTAGAAAAGGAGCTGAATCGAGATGAAGTATTGCAAAAATTTCGGGAAAGTATTCAAGTTGAACAATCTCCGGAAGGATTACTTATCCAGATTACAGATCAGGATAATTTACCCTTATTTAAAGCCGGCACTGCCGTGTTGATGGATTACACAAAAAATTTATTAGCAAAAATAACAGATCTTATCAAATATTTTCCTAATTTTATTGCTATTAGTGGTTACACAGATAAATCTCAAGATAGTACATTAGCAGATTATGGTAAGTGGGAGTTGTCGTCTGACAGAGCAAATGCCGCAAGAAGGTTCATGATCTCAACTGGTATAGCTCCGGAGAAGATAGCTAAAATATCTGCCTATGCAGATACACAACCTCTGATATCTGGAAATCCATATGACCCAAAAAATCGCAGAGTTTCAGTATTATTATTGCGAAAATCACAAATGCCAATTTATAAACTTTCTGCTACCAAGGACTTGTTGTCTTTTGATAATGCTAATGGTGCCGGCAAAAAAGAGGAATAAAAAATAAATTCTCTGGCTAAAATTACGTTTGTGGTTGCAAGTTTTTTTTAAAAAACTCTAAGAAGGAAAAGTGGTGCTTGTCCGGGAGAAGAGGTCTACTTCCTTGATGAAGCGAGATTTGGTATGCTGGTATTTGTGATTTTCGTAATAATAATACTGAAACTCTGCGATTTTTTGGGTCATATGGATTTCCAGATATCA
>CAXOVX010000012.1:0-19309 GCA_964213345.1 Alphaproteobacteria bacterium
AACACAGTCTATAAGACACATTCCTTAGCTAAAATCATTTTAATAATGGCGTCTTAACTCCTGAAAATACAAAAACTCCAGCCACCAACAGTCCCGGAGTGGTATGTAAGAACAAGAGTTAGGCAAGGATCAAAGGAGGCCTTTACTCTAAATTACATGCAGTTTGTGACGGCCTTGGGAACTGAACACTACACAACTGAGCCAAATCCCTGCAAGTACGGCAACGTGGAGAGAAATTGGTTACGTACGGCATTGCCTGACATATCCCCAGTAGCTTCCCCCCGCCGCTGCCATAAATAGATATAGTCTTTATGCTGACTATAAACTTCTCCCTCACATCTCCCCTTCAATAACCTTCCATCATCTGTACTCGCTAACACTCTTTCTTTTTAATCTACCCTATATGTCTTTGCTATATCACCTTCTCAATACAATACTTCATCGGCATAAGCAACTTTCAAAAAAAGTTCAATTTAGTTTTGACGAATATCACACACTATCCTTTCCACCAGGTGTAGTACGCTTATGTTTTTTCCTCCTAGGTAAACAAATTGGTCTATTGGTATCATTGTGTAAGAATGCTATCATCTCGGCTACGCTAGGTACATCTCCGTATTCCTTTAAAGCAATTTCCATGCGTTTTGCAAAAGTGTCGCTATCATCTAAAAAAATCATTTCATACACATGACGGATAGCATGTATTTCTGTCTTACTAAAATTTCTGCGTTTCATACCTCTGATATTCAGACCTGCCAGAGTAGCCCTATCTCCTACAGCGCTACCATACGGGATGACATCTTCTACAACCGCGCTTACACCCCCAATAATAGCATGTTTTCCTATTCTAACAAACTGATGCACTGCAGATAACCCACCCAATATCGCAAAATCATCAACTACCACATGCCCACCTAATGTAGCGTGGTTTGCCAATACTATATTATTTCCTAGGGTACAATCATGCGCTACGTGAGCCCCAATCATCAATAAACAGTTATTACCTATAACTGTTTTCATATTGCCAAGCTTTGTTCCTGGATGAATAGTAACATACTCTCTAACAACATTGCTGGAGCCAATGATGACATAGGACTCTTCACCTTTATATTTTAAATCTTGCGGTGGATATCCTATGCAAGCAAAAGGAAATATTTGAGTATGTGCCCCCACAAGCGTATTACCTCCAATACAAACATGTGCGTGTAATTTGACATTGTTCGCAATTTCTACACCATCTCCTACCACACAGTAAGGGCCAATTGCCACGTTATCTGCTATCCTTGCTTTCTCGCTAATTATGCTTGTACCATGTATCATGCTCTTAGTTTAAGCTTAACTTGCATTATTTATGAATAAATATTTAAATAATAAAAATGTGTAAATAACCCTCTTTATCTCAGTTTATTTATTGGTTAGTATAGCTGAAAAAACCGCATCAGCTACGCGCACATCATCCACTTTAACCTCACCTTTCATTTTCCACACATTAGTACGTGCCATTATCTTCTCTACATGTAAATATAATGTATCCCCTGGCACCACAGGTCTACGGAAATGAGCCTTTTCTATTGACATAAAATATATCATCTTGTTTTCCATATCATACTGGAATGCAGAGGCGACTAGCGCTATTGCAGCTTGAGCCATCGACTCTATAATCAAAACTCCTGGCATTACTGGTTTTGCTGGAAAATGACCCGTAAAAAAGTTTTCGTTTATTGTAACATTTTTCATTGCCACTACACGCTCTCCATTTTCTACCTTGACGATTCTATCTATCAACAAGAAAGGATAGCGATGCGGTAGCAATTTCATGATCTGTTGTATGTCCATTGCCATAACGCTCGTCTCTCATCCTTGCATTTTGAAAATTGAAAGCTTAACATGCTCCAACTATTTAAAAAGACTTTTAGTACATTTCCATCTAGTTATTAAGCATTTTCCGTATCTAATTCTGGTTTATTTTTAATAGAGTCACGCAAAAATATCACCTGCCTATGAAATTGCCTAATGCTCACTGCAGGAGTACCGCATAAGATAGTGTCATTTTGTGCATTTTTCATAACCCCACTTTGAGCAGCTATCATGACTCTATCCCCTATCTTCAGATGCCCAGCTATCCCTACTTGTCCACCTAATCTCACTCCATCACCAAGCACTGTACTACCTGCAATGCCACTTTGATTCACAATAAGGCAATTTTTGCCTATGACCACGTTATGACCAATTGCTACCAAGTCTCCTATCTTTGTATTATCACCAATTATTGTTGCATGTAATGCAGCTCTCTCTACGCAAGTATTCGCACCTATTTCTACATTATTGCCAATTATGACTTTTCCTATTTGCTTAATTTTTAGTATATTTTGTTTTTCTGCAGTAAAGCCAAACCCATCATGTCCTATTTTAGCACCTGGATGTATAATGCAATTACTACCAATGTAGCAGCAAGATAAGCATACATTAGGCCCTATATACGTATTATCTCCAATTTGCACATTGGGTCCTACGTAGGCATTAGCAAAAATTCTACAATGATCTCCAATACTAACTCCAGAACTAACAACCACGCCAGCCTCAATACAGCAATCACTCCCTACGTTAGCTGTATCATGTATACGAGCATCTGCAGAAACACTCGAAGTATTACACATTAGACCGCTATTGTCAGAATAAAATACATTCATTATTTTTGCATAAGCTAAATATGGATCTTGCGTAATTAATAATGTTCTATCCTCAGGCGCAGTAGGAATATCAATCTCTCTCAAAATGAATGCCCCGGCTTTACTCAATTTTAAATTTGCCCTATATTTTGCATTTGAAAGAAAACTTATGTCATTCTCTGTCGCTTCTTCTAAGCTCTCCACGTTTTTGATCAACAGGTTTGGATTCCCTATGACTTCACAATCCCCAATAACCTCGGCAATCCTAGCTACAGCCAAGGGACCATGATTGATAAAAAACTTGCTATCCACAGTCATATATCGTGTTTTTATGCCATAAAGAAAGTGCGAACCAAGAGTGCAGTTTAGCATAAAAATGCTAATGATCATACATTAATAGTAAAAAATGTTAAAAAAGCACTCGAACGACATTAATACCAACTATTAATACCAATTTCCATTTTTAAATGAGCACTAGGAGCAATGATCTGTTTTATTTTTTCTTTACTTAAGTGCTATGATGTCATTGGACGGTGTGTTCGCCGCCCGCACTCATCCGTGGATGGCAGCTTCTAAATATAACCGCAATGGTGAGGGCGAAGGGGTATAGAGTACTACAGACTGATCCTGAATCCACAGGCACAACAACTTGAGCGTTATAAAGGTGAATTGGTATAACTGGTCTGTTGCGTTACATCCAAGCTGGGTTTTATTTTATCCCTATTCTTTGCTAACGATAATAAACAAGGTGTGCAAAAAAGTGTAAGCACCGTAGCAAAAGTTAAACCACCTGAGATGGCAGCGGCTAATTGCTTCCACCACTGACTGGAGGGCGCTCCGTAAGTGATACTTCGGTCAAAGAAATTGATCGTTAGCCCTATTACCATTGGCAATAACCCTAGTATTGCAGCACTTGCTGTGAGCAATATTGGTCGCATTCTCTGTACTCCAGCCCTAAGTATCGCATCTATATTCTCGTGTCCACTTTCTCTTAAACGCTTATAAGTATCAACAAATAGTATGTTATTGTTGAGAACAATGCCGGCCAAAGCGATGATGCCCAACCCACACATCACTATATTGAACGGTTGAAATGAAACCAGTAAGCCCAATAGCACTCCTGCAGTAGATAAAAAGACAGCACTCATAACAACAAAAGTGTTGTAGAAGTTGTTAAACTGCACAAGCATTATTATGAACATAGCTAATAATGCTCCTAAAAAAGCTTTTATAAGAAAACTAGAAGCCTCTGCTTGATCTTCAGTATCTCCCTTGAACGTTACATGAATGTCAGAGGGTGCATTTTGTTTCACCCAATATTCCAATTTCTTCACCTGCGCATTTGCTAATACTCCATATTCAACGTCTGCATTTACACTAATGACGGTATCGCCATCTACTCTCTTAATTCTGTTAACTTGTGGTGTCACTTTTTTTGTCACAAACGTGCTTATGGGAACAGCAACTCCGTTCATTCCAACCACTTTTAAATGCTCAAGCTGGGAAGCTAATCTATATTTACCTGCTAAACGTACCATAATATCAATTTCATCATCTACATCTTCTGCACGGTAAGTTGATACCTTTATACCATTAGTAGCTAGCTGGATTATGTCACCAACATCAGTTGTACTAAATCCATACTTGGCTGCCAATTCCCTTTTTACCTCCATGTGCCACTCTATTCCAGATACTGGACGTGAATCTTCTATATCTTTAAAGCCGCCTATTTCACTCATAAATCGGCGTAATTTTGCGATGAAAGAAATTATATTATTGTAGTGTTCTGACGATGATACATTCATCGTAATTGGCTTAGCTGCTTTTGGCCCTTGTTTGGCTTCTACAATTTGCACTATTACTCCAGGTATATCATTTAAACTAGTGCGTATGTCCTTCAGAATCATGTGCGCCTTACGTCTAAGCTGCCAATCAACAAATTCAAGTCTCACTAGCCCTATGGTATCTAAAGGAGGATTGAGCTGTAAATTAGCATTTTTACCACCTCCTACCTCAACGTAAAACACCTTTACTTCCCTATTTAAGTGCAAAATACGTTTTTCTATTTCCTTAAATATAGCATCTTTTTGCCATATTGACAAATTACCAACAGATCTTACGATAATGTTTGTATTATCTGGTTCAACGTTAGGAAAGAACTCCACACCCTTACCAAGAGTGATAAATATAAGATATATCAATACCATGACACCAAACGTGCTAACTACAAATAGCTTTGGTCTTTTCAGGACAGCCTGGAGTAATTTGGCATAACGTTTAGTAAGTCCTTTTAAATCTTCTAGATTTCCCTCCTCTGAAGCTAGCATTGCCTTTACTTCTTTCTCATCAATATTAGTCTGCTTTTTTATAAAAACACTACCTAGGGCTGGTTGAAAAAATAAAGCAAAGCATATAGAACAGCTCATTATGGTGATAACTGTTATAGGCATGTATTTCATAAATTCCCCCATAACTCCCGGCCAAAATAATAGAGGAAAAAACACAGTCATTTTAACCAAAGTTGCCGTAAAAATCGGCAAAAACATCCGTGATGAAGCGTTCAAAAAGGCATTTTCTGGGGTATACCCCTCTATAATTTTGCGATCAGCATATTCACTAATCACTATAGCATCATCCACAACCATACCTACAGTTAATATGAGGCTGAATAATACCACCATATTCATGGTAAACCCTGACATATATAAAATCAAAATACACGCAAAGAATGATACAGGGAGTGAAAACGAAATCAGAATCGATGACTTTATCCCTACAGATAGAATGATAATAATAACAACCAAGATTGCTGCTAAAATAATGCCATTTTCTAGATCAGCTAACATATCTACTATGTGTTTAGACTGATCATTTTGGTAAATCACCTTAAGTTTATTAGGCCAATGCTGCTTCTCTGAATTAATAAGGGATTTTACCTTCTCTATAACCTGTATAATATTTGTCCCGGTACGTTTAGAGACCTCTAGCACCATTGCCGGGAGGCCATTGACACGTGTTATACTTATAGGGTCTTTGTACCCACTCCTCACCGTCGCAACATCACTAACTTTAATTACTTTCCCATTCTTAACATATACTGGAAAGTTCAGGAGAGTCCTGGGATTATCGATTAGACTAGGCACCTTTACCGCGTATTCTGCATTTAAATTTTTTAACGACCCAGCTGTGACAAGTTTATTATTACTACCTATGATTTGGCGTAAGTATTGCAACGACAGCCCGTATTTCTCTAATTCTTTTGGTTTTACGATTATTTCAACCACATTTTTGCGATCACCAAGTATTATTGCTTCTGATACTTCTTGTATTCCTTCAATCTTATCTTTTAAATTTCGCGAAATTTTTACAAAAGCATTTTCTGGAATATCTCCTGTTAATATGACGCTCAATACAGGCATGAGGCTGAGATCAATTTGTGTTACCGTAGGGCGTTTAGCTTCTGGGGGTAGTTTATTCTGCACTTCATCGATTTTGGTTCTTATGTCTTGTAAAGCCTTATCACCGTCAAAGCCTGCCATAAATTTCAGTACAATTATTCCACTTCCCTCATCCGCATATGAAGTCATTTCCTTTACACCAGAGATTGAACGTACTGCGTTCTCTATCGGTTTTAGAAGCATACGCTGAGCATCCTCAGGCGAGATGCCATCCTGTGTAATACTAATAAACATCGTAGGTATCTTGACATTCGGAGTACTTTCTTTAGGAATCTTGAGATAGGAGTAATAGCCATACAGCAAGATCATTACCAAGAGCATCAAAGTGCTGCGTTTATGATGTACAAATATTGTAAAGAAATTCATCTTTTGTTATCGAAAATTTTGTTAATTCAGTACAAGTCCCATTTTAAATGAGCACTAGGAGTGCAATGGTGAGGGTGAAGGAGTGTAGTAACACCACATGACCGAGCCTGAATCCCGCAGCGCGACAACGTGAGCATCAAAAATGGGACTTGGTGTAATTCTACCTTTATTGAACATGTAGGACTCTTGAATCATTTTTGGAACACCATACATTAGGGTATATCAATATGCAATAAAGACAAATCCACAATTTTACCGCTATATACCAAGCCCAATTTTAAATGGGCACCGAAGCGCAGTAGCGAGGGCAAACGAGTGCAGAGCAACATTACATGACTGAGCCTGAATCCTGTAGCATAACAACGTGAGTATTAAAAAAAGAAATTGGTATTATTAGCATTTGCATGCTAGTTTGTTACATAGGAGAGTTATTTTTCCTTCTATCAATGATTAACTGCAGGTCAAAACAGACATATCATTATAATTAATTATTTTTATAAAATATATATTTTTTATTCAAAAGATGCCGCTTATTTTCACTATAACTTAAATTTAATGTAAAAATCTTGCTTTACTTATATTGCTTATATATCTAGAATGAACCTATCATTCATATTCATTAAAATTTTGTAAGCATATGAGCAAACATGTAAAAATATGTAGTTTACTGAATGTTAAGTTGTGTTCTGTATTCCTGGTGCTAAGTATTATGATATCTAGCTTCGTGTTGGCAGACGAAAACAACCAGATGCTGTCGTCCACTATTGCAAGTAAGCAGGGTGATTTCATAACTATTCGAATACCTTATGGATCAGTGGTTGTGCAATTCTGTTCTGATAAGGCACCTAACCACGTGCAACGAATCAAAGAATTAGTTAATGAGAAATTTTATGATGGATTAACTTTCCATAGAGTAATATCCAATTTCATCGTACAAACAGGAGATCCAAAGGGTGACGGTACTGGAGGTAGTAACAAGCCAGATTTGAAGGCAGAAATAAATAATTTGAAACATGTTCGCGGTACAGTTTCTATGGCAAGAACAGCGACAGATCTAGATAGTGCTAATAGCCAATTTTTCGTTACATTAGGCGATGCTCCATATCTAGATAACCAGTATACCATATTTGGTAAAGTAGTATATGGCATGGATCTTTTGGACAAAATAAAAGTCGGTGTACCAGAAAATGGAGGAATGGTAGAAAATCCAGATCACATAACGCAGATGATGGTTGGAATACCAGATGATATCAAAATTGACGTAAACGGAACAAAAAGTTGTGGTAGTTGAGTATAAAAGTTGCTTACAGTAAAAACTGATTGCCGTTAGTCCGTTTATTTTATATTGGTGAGTGGTAGAGATTAGTTTACGAATGGTCTTTGTTTTAATACTTTCAGTATAAAAATCAGTATAAAAATGGGACGCAATATTTTGCACATATTGCTAGGTGTGTACAAAGAAGAAATAGGACAAGCCTTTGTCTCGTATACCCGTGTCTTAACCCAGTTAGGTGAGGTTACGTGTGCTGTTGGGGAGGATGTGGTGGATGCTGTGAGCGAGAGGCTGGCATTAACTTTGACAGCTCAGCAGCTGTATGTGTTAGGTTGTGGCTGTTTTCCTTCTCAAGTATCGATTGCGATAGAGTTGCGTAGGATCATTACATCTCGCAACATTAACATCATTATTGCGCACGAATCGCCGTCCTTTCGTATGGCCAAGTTAGCTGTATTGGGGAAAAAGATTAAGATAATTTTGGTGCGTCATACTGATTATCAATCAGTATTTTCAGCATTGTTATCTGGGTTGAGTGCTGATGTAGTTATAGGCACACATAGGGGTGTTGTGTCAAAAATCAGTAAATTTAACAATAGGTCTTACTGTATATATAATCCCGTGCAAATATGCGAAAATGCCTCTTTTAAAATCTGGAATCATAAACAAGTAAAAAGTATTGGTGAAAATCCGACTGTCAATATTGGATTTTTCGGTAAGCCAGGTCATGATGGCGGGATACACGTGTTAATAAAAGCAGTGGGTTTACTAATGCGTGGTGAGAGGCTGAATTGTAAGCTAGTTGTACATGAAAGTGGAAAGCATTTGCATACCTTTATAAACATGGCGAAAATGCATAATTTACATAATGCATACGTGCTACACCATAACGCACATGACAAATATCAATTTTTTAACCAAGTACATATACTTTGCGTCCCTATGATTAAAGATGGATTTAACTCTGTGATATTAGAAGCAATGTCACAAAAAGTCCCTGTGCTCGCTTCCGATGTTAGCGGAGTTAGGGATATCATCAAGGATGGGGAAACTGGATTTTTATTCAGCCCTCGAAATTTTCATGAACTAGCGAACAAGATTGAAGCTATCATTAGTAATGTGCACGACGTTGGGGAAGTTGTAGATAATGCGCACGATAAGTGTTCCACCAAATACTCTATTGCATATTTAACGAGTGAGTTGCAACGTATTATTAATCTCAATTGGGGGATAAAAAAAGTGTAATAGATGGAAGGTTTTGTTGGGGCTAAGGGGCAATAAGCACAAAACTGCAGTCGAGGGTACATGATAGCGCGTTCCGAGCAGATCTATGCCGCGTATGTCCTAGTTTGAATTGATAGTTAAGCACAGCAAAAACAGTTTCGATGATAGAGCGTTTGTGTAACAATTTTTGAATATGGGTATTAGCGTATTTTTCATTCCTTTTTTGATACCAGTTACTGGTTTGAAGGTTTTACTAGATCTCTTCTTATTTTCACTTAGGTGATTTTTATAGAAACAAGTTCACTTTTGTCATTAAGATTTGTATGTAATATTTATCCATAAGCTTTTTCCCCTTTCGTTTTGTGTCTTCATACAATACGCCACCACTATATTCCAGGATCAAAACTCAACTAGACCTCTATAAAATCTTTGAGAAATGTGCTAGTGCTTCTTTCTACATCGGAAATTTTGCCATGCCATCCAATTTTATTCTCTTCAACCACTATAACTTTGTCCGCAACACACCTCATACATTTTACATCATGTGTTACCGTTAATACCGTGATCTTCAGTTCTTTATGTATGTGCTTAATGAGATTGCTTATTATTTTTGCTGTTGCGGGATCCAAGCCGGAAGTTGGCTCATCCAATATAATGACCTCCGGGTTGGTGGCAAGAGCTCTGGCAAGAGCCACGCGTTTTTGCATACCACCTGATATTTCCGATGGACCTAGTTTTATTATGCTAGTATCTAATTCGACCATTTTTAATTTAGATATTGCTATTTCTTTAGCCTCATCTTTGGTTAAATTTTTACTTTGCATCATTCCAAAAACAATATTTTGCCACACATTTAAGCTATCAAATAAAGCATTGCCCTGGAATAGCATGCTAAATTTGCTACTCATTTGTTTGCGTTCTGCAATATGTTTATTCCCTACTTCTTGCCCATCAATTATTATCGAACTTCCAATATCAGGCACCAAAAGCCCTATGATGCATTTGATAAACACTGACTTGCCACTGCCAGAAGCGCCTATAACAGCGACAGATTCTCCATTGGCTATATCTAAATTTACTCCAGATAGAGCAACTTTAGAATCAAAACTTTTAGATAAATGCTTTATGCTTATTTCAGTCATTTTACTTTTTTTATGAAGTATTTTTTATACTAAATTACTGGGTAAACAACAACCCAGTAATGATGTAATTAAACAATAATATTAAGATAGATGAGCTGACTACGGCACTAGTGGTGGCACTCCCCACGCCTTGAGCACCACCTTTAGAATAGTATCCATAATAACAGCCAACCAAACATACTATAAATCCAAATGTAGATGCTTTGATTAAACCAGACATAACATCTTGTATTTCAAGAAATTCAAAAGTCTTTCGCAGATACATGGAAGGGTTAAATCCCAATTTGTATACACCTATCAGGTATCCACCAAACACTCCTATAATATCTGCTATAATAACCAAGCATGGCAACATAATAATTCCCGCAAGCACTCTAGGCACTACGAGATAGCGTATTGGATCAGTATTCAATGTATACAATGCATCTATTTGCTCTGTTACTTTCATAGTTCCAACTTCTGCAGCTATTGCAGCGCTCAATCTTCCTGCCAGCATTAATCCAGCCAACACAGGACCTAATTCACGGGTAATTGATAGTACCACTATGGCTGCTATGGCGTCTTCGGCATGGAAACGCGCAAGACCCGTATAGCTTTGTAAAGCTAATACAGCACCGGTAAATACCGCGGTTAATCCCACTACTGGCAAAGAGTAATATCCTACCTCCAACATTTGTTTAAGTAGTATGCGCCAATAAAACGGAGGAGTAAATAACACTGCAAGTGTTTGGATCATAAATAGGCACATCCTTCCCAGTGTTTGGATGAAACCTATAAACGATTCCCCTACCTTTTTTGGCAAATCCAATATTATCATTTATAAACTCTTTTACAGTGACTACCCAAAATAATACTAAGCTCATAAGGGATAGTATTAGCAGCCTTTGCCAAATCATCAATAGTTAAATGCTCATTCAATAATTCTACAAAATCAACATTTAAAAATATATTATTAGGTAAGATAGATGCATCTAGCGTACATAAATCCATACTAATTCTTCCAGCAATGGGTAAAAAATATCCAGCAACGTAGGCTTTCCCGCAAATATTTAGCATTCTGCAATAGCCATTGCTATATCCGCACTCTATAATTAGCAACTTGCTACCAGTATCGGCGATATAAGCAGCACCATATCCTACACAACTCTTTTGTTCTAGCACTTTACGCTGTAGTATTTTTGCTTTTAGCGTTAATACTGGTAACATAGGATTTAATGTATGTGGAGTAGGGCTAAATCCATACATTGCAGCGCCTGGTCTTACCATGTTAAAATGGTATCCTGGACCCAAAAATATCCCAGAAGAATTAGCAAATGTTAGTGGGACATTAGGAAATAATGTGGCAATTTCTAAAAAATTCTTCAGTTGACTTGCATTAGAATCATGTGTTGGGGTATCTGCGCAAGATAAATGACTCATGATATAACGCAGCTCCATATTTGGAGTAGATCTTTGAGATTCTATAAAATTGTGCACGTCTTCAAAAGGGAATCCCAGCCTATTCAAACCAGTATCAATGTGCAAAATGGCTGATAAGGGGTTTCCTAGCTTGTTTGCTTTCTTTTTCCATACTTCAGATTGCCCAACATGATTTAGTACTGGGGTTAATCCATATTGCACACACGCATCAGCCTCATCATCATTACTCACGCCATGTAACACATATACGTCAGCACTTGTTACTGCGGATGATTGTGATGTGGACAGGACGTCACGCAGATTTACCCCCTCATTGCAATTAGTAACAAAGAAGTCTTTACATCCTGCTTCGATTAAAGCTTGCGATATTTTTTTTATTCCTAAGCCGTAAGCATCTGCTTTAACCACAGCAGCACATGCTACTCCATTGCCGAGCTGACTCTTTAGGTAAGTGTAATTCTTTTTTATACTGTTTAGTGATATCTCGAGCATAAATCTAGAAACGACTTGGGAAGGAACGATTTTCTAGAATTTCTAGAAATAACATCACACTTTTTAAATGATACAACCCCCAATAAATTCTTTCGAAACTCTACTTCTACCGCGAACTATGGGGTTTTACCCAATGCACTCAACCTTTGACCCCATACGACCCTTGCCTTCCATCAACACAGGAGGGCAAGAGCCTACAGAGGGGCCGGCCTTCACTCCTTTTTTCGCGACCAAAATGGAATGTGATGGGCTTTTTTTCCATCCCAAAAAATCTACTCTTTCCTCTCACCTACCAGTCTTATCAATGACATGAACAGATTGATGAAATCCAGATATAGGCTAAAAGCGCCGTATACTGCAACCTTATTCTCTACATCTCCTCTCCCCGCCACTTGATAATAAAGATCCTTTATCTTTTGTGTATCATAAGCAGCCAGGCCTGTAAATACCACAACACTTGCTATCGAAATTATAAATGACATCCGACCACTATACAGAAACATATTCACCAGAGATGCAATGACAATACCGAACAACCCCATAAACAAGAAAGAAGCAACAGCCGTCAAATCACGCCTCGTGGTGTAGCCATACAAACTCATTGCTCCGAACGTAGAAGCGGTAATCAAAAACGCCTTAGCTACACTTGCACCTGTGTAAATAATGAACAATGAAGAAAGCGTTAAACCTATTAACGCAGCGTACAGCCACAAAAAATTGCGAGCTTTCTCAACACTTAACGATAAAATCCTGCTACCCATGTAAACCGCTATTGCTATAGTTGCTATGGCAATGCCAATGAACGAAATGGGATTTAATGCCAGCATTTGCATGGTGGGTGACACTGACACCAAATAGGCAATCACACTGGTGATTAGTAGCGCTATACTCATGTGTTTGTACACGGCTATCATATACGACCTCAGCCCCACATCGTAAGTGGCGCGAGACTTTCCAGTATATACCTGTGATGTGTCAAACTTTGTATAATCCATATAAACTCCTATACACATATTATAACACTGCCGATGCTACATTAGTATTGATGAAATTACAAGAGGCTATTTAATTTAATCGTTGTTATTTTTTAAACATTAAGCTAGTGTTTCTGTCGTCTCAATTTTTAGTGTTACTAAGTGCGGCATATATTGCGGCTATAGCGTGTTTATGAAAAAAAATTGCAAAGTTATATGTTGTCAAACAAGTATAAAAATATTGGATGTGTGTTCAATCACGCTTCACCATTAGCGGTGCAAGTTTTTCATGAACTGCTTGTCCGTTGTCCGGGTGTGGCGAAAATTGATGTTTTGTCCGAGTATTCTTTGACCACAATAGAAAAAGGTTGTGAATATGACCTTGTTATTACCATAGGTGGGGATGGGTTAATGCTGAAGGCTTTACACCACTTTATGGGAAGTAATGTACCAGTTTTTGGCATAAATTGCGGTTCTATAGGATTTCTTTTAAACGACTATGTATGTCTAGAAAATTTTATAGAGTGTGTGGAGAATGCGGTATACACCATACTACACCCTCTAGAGATGGTTGCTATAACCGAAGATAGCAAGGAGCATAGGGCATTGGCTGTGAATGAAGTGTCGCTTCTAAGACAGACGCATCAAAGTGCTAAGATAAGTGTCAGCATAAATAATAAGACGAGGCTGGAGCAATTAAGTGGAGATGGCATAATGGTTTCTACTCCAGCAGGGAGTAGTGCGTATAATTTTGCTGCTCATGGGCCTATTATCCCCTTAGAAGCGAATGTACTTTTGCTAACACCCATAAATGCTTTTAGGCCTAGAAGATGGCATGGAGCATTAATACCACGTAATAGTGCGATAAAATTCGATGTGCTAGATTGTAAAAAGAGGCCCGTGAATTCAGTTGCAGACTTTAAAGAGGTTGTAAATGTCATGAGCGTTGAAATCATTGAGCGTAAGGATATAAGTATGATATTGCTTTTTGATTCGAAAAACCCATATGAAGAACGTATACTAAAAGAACAATTCATGTGTTATTAATAGCACCGCAAGTATTCATTACGGATTTTACACATGTATAATTTACGTAAAATTGTTGTGTTGACGGCCACTACTACCCTCTTGTGCTACTTTGTTTACCATGTCATCAATGGTAGAAGGGGGCTACTTGCTTTACTTGAGATTGATCAGCAACTGATTGAACGAGAGAAGGCGGTATGTCTTTTAATGCGGGAAAGAGAGGAATTGCAAAACAAGGTAAAATCACTAAAAGCAGGGAGCTACGATTCGGATTTTGTAGATGAGCTAAGCAGGCATTACTTTGGGCTAGCAGAAAGTGATGAAAAAGTTGTTATTGTACGTGAGCCTCAACAAAAAAATTCTCAATATTAGACCTTTTTCGAAGCTTACTTATGTTAATGAAATGCAAGGAATATACGGGGCACAGAACCGCAATCGGCTTTAATGGTAAGACTAGCACATGCATTTAAGGAATGCAAATTATCAAGAGAAGCACATAACTTCTTTTGCTGAATTATGCCAAAAGATAGGGGGATTTCGTGATAAAATAGTAATAATATGTGGAGCAACAGCGACAGGAAAATCTGCTTTAGCATTAAAATTAGCGTCTACGATAAATGGTGTTGTGATAAATGCTGATTCCATGCAGGTTTATAAGGAAATTCCGGTTATTACAGCGCAACCTGTATTAAGAGTGCAGAAAATGGTTTCACATAAGTTATATGGAATCATTAGTTGCGATCAGGGCTATGATATGGTTAATCAAGAAGTTACTTTAAACAACTTTACAGTAGCGAAGTGGGTAACATTAGCCCAAGAACAAATCGATGAATGCTTTAAACAATGTAAAGTTCCGATTATTACTGGTGGTACCGGAATGTATATTCATGCCTTAGTGAATGGATTTGCTAAAATTCCGGAAATATCAAAAGAAACTTGGTCACAATTATCTGAGATAATAAAACAAAGTAAACAACAAGATGATGCGCTGTATAAATTATTAGAGGAATATGACCCTGTGTTGGTAAAAAGAATGACTATCGGTGACAAACAAAGGATAGTAAGAGCTTTAGCTGTATTTCTAGAGACAAGTATACCATTATCTACGTGGCAAACTATTAATAGAAAGCATTATGAGATCGGTAAATTTTTTATAGTATGGGTTAGTCTTGAGCGTAGCGAAATTTATTCCAACATTAATCAGCGTTTTCTAGGTATGGTGAAAAATGGTGTAATCGAGGAGATAAAGTTATTGATAACTCATTGTATTTATCTTCCCAAGGCAATAGGTATATTGGAAATAAAACGATATGTTGATGGCTTGATAACTCTACCCACAATGATATCTAAAGTACAACAATTGACACGTAATTATGCAAAACGGCAAATAACGTGGTTTAACAATAAGTTGCAATATGATGCAGTTGTGAGTAAGTATTTGTAGTGCCCCAATTATCGAAAAAGCAAAATTTTATAATTGAAATATGACAGGAAGCAAAATTGTACGCATTATAGCTAATTGGAAAATGTATAGCTCTTCTAGGCTATGTAGCGAGTTAAAGGTAGCTTGTGATAATTGGGAGCAAATTTTAAGCAGTACAAATATTCAACTTGTTATTTGCCCCTCTTTCCCATATTTAGAGGCTTTGAATAGCAGTTTTAATGGGTACAGAAATATTACTCTTGGGGCTCAAAATTGTTTTAGTGCAGATAGCGGAGCTTACACAGGCGAAGTTAGTTGCATGATGTTGCGAGAATTGGGGTGTCAGTACGTAATAGTAGGGCACTCTGAGAGAAGGACTGTATTCCATGAAAATAATGATGAAATAATAAAAAAAACTGCAATTGCCCAAAAATACGGCATTACACCTATTTTATGTATTGGTGAGCCAGCCGATATATACAATACACACCAATCTGCACAATATCTGCTGGATCAGGTGGCAAAAATTGCAAGATCTTGTATTGACATAGCGAGCTTGGTAATTGCATATGAGCCATTATGGGCCATAGGGACCGGGATCATTCCAGATCCTGCATATATAGAAGTGAGTGTTGACAATATAAAGAAGGCTTTGGACAATGTGGAGGTTTTATACGGTGGTTCTGTAAATGCAAAATCAATTAATCAGATTCTGACTGTAAAAAATATAAGTGGCGTATTAATTGGAGGTGCAAGTACTGATATTCGGGAAATGAAAAAAATAATAAAATTTTATATACATCATGTTGATAAAACAAATGGTTAATGAAAAAGCAAAGGGTTTTGTAACATCATTCCAATTTTACTTACATTATTTTAATGACTAATTAAAAATTTTCATCTACAACGAACACTGTTGTGGGCCTTGGGAAGGTTTTGTTTCGGTTGGATAGTCTATGAGTAAGAAAAAGTTATCAGAAATTCATAATGTGGATAGGTATGTAGGTGTCCGTTTGAGAGCGCGCAGAGTAGAGTTGGGTGTGAGCCAGGAAGAGTTAGCGAAGTATGTGAAGCTAACTTTTCAACAGATACAGAAGTATGAAAAGGGGTTAAATAGAATAAGTTGCAGTAAGTTGCACGATTTTTCTCAGTACCTTAGGGTAGATATTGATTATTTTTTTAAAGGACTGCAAGAAGCTTGTGATAGCGGGAATCGTACATCTTTTAGTGTTGGCGGCATGTTATCAGATGTCAGTGATGGTGTTTATACTGTGGAGATACCAAAGGGTGCGGTGTGTGGTGATGATGCCACATTAAAGATGTTAATTATGTCCTTTTCTCGTCTTAAGGATCATAAATTAAAAGAGTGTGTAGTTTATATGATAAAAGCTCTCGGAGATTCTAAGCTTGGTAGTTAAGAAAGTAGAGGGCTTCCTAAGTGAAGGTGGCATAGTTTATAATTTTTTGCATGATTGGTGGAATGCCAAGTCCCATTCTTAAATAAGCACTGGAAGCACAATGGTGAGGGCGAAGGGAAGTGCATGACTGAGCCTGAATCCTGCAGCGTGACAACGTAGGCGTTAAAAATGGGACCTGGTATAACTTAAGTTAGTAATGGCAGCTACATGGCAAAAAGATTAAGAAGTAGGACTACTCCAGTTCGATTCAACAAAAGTGGGGGGAATACACCTGTACGTGAGCAAAATCTTGCAAATGATGCAGAGCAAAATGTTCATAGAGCTGCAGTGGAAGCGGTTGAGCAGTATATTACTACAAAAATGGATTTTCATGCTATAATTCGCAATGTATTACAAAATCACTACGATGATACTGTTAGGCAATCCATTATGGAAATAAAAAAAGAGATAATCAGCCTATTTGGCGAAAATATGAATGCTGATACTGCATTTGGTAGTAGCGCAGGGCAGTTGTTATCGCATTTTGCAAATACAATACAAAAAACAATTACGAGATATTTATAGTGATGATATGCAAGTATATATTTACAGTTGTGTTTTAAAAAGTTATAATGCTAGCAGGAGGGGGATGCGGTGTGGGTATAGTGGTGAAGAAATAGATGACAGGACGCGTGTTATTAGTGGATGATACGCCGCTTAGTTTGAAGCTGATAAAAATCAGACTAGAGCAGGAGTATTATACTGTTTTTACGGCTGCTGGCGGTCAAGAGGCTATGAATTTGGTGGTGCAGTTGCAGCCCGATGTTGTCATCGTCGATGCTATTATGCCTGATATAGATGGGTTGGCTATGACGCGTATTATAAAAAATGACCCGAAAGTTTCTCACATTCCAGTTATCATTGTTACTGCATTAAATACTCAGCGTGAGAAGGTGAAGAGTTTGCTTGCTGGTGCGGACGAGTTCTTATCAAAACCTATAGATAACGATATACTACTTGCCAAACTCGGATCGTTATTGCAGCTAAAGTTTCTTGCAGATGCGCTGCGCGTAAGAGAAAAAGCTTCTGGTGGAATAGTGCACACGCCAGGTACTTACGCTCTGGACAATGAGGCTATTATCAAGATTTCTCAGATATTGTTCGTAGATGACGACTTAGAAAGAGCAGAGCTGTATCATAAAATACTTACTAGCTTAGGTTTAAATGTTGATATACACGTTCATCCCCGGTCTGCCCTTGATAGCTTCCTATCGAAGCAATACAATTTGTGCATTGTCAATACATCAATGAATTTTGATAGTCTTACTTTATGCTCGGGAATAAAAAATGATAGTAGGTTAAGGTATATCCCCGTTTTGCTGATCATGGCTAGTCAAAAACGAGAGATGCTAACCAAAGCATTTGGTATAGGTGTGTATGATTGTCTAATCTTACCGATTGATAAAGGAGAGTTATTTGCTAGGTGTATTGGTCAAATTAAAAGGTACTGCTACTATAAGGCTCTTCAAGAGAACCATGCGAACAGTTTGATTGACTCGGTGACAGATCCTTTGACGCAACTCTACAATAAGCGTTATTTGGAAAATTATCTGAATGTTGTTATGAGAGAAAGACAGAAAACGTCAAAGATACTATTTGTGTTGGATCTTGATGATTTTAAACAAATTAATGATACATATGGACATGTTGCAGGGGATGTTGTTATTCAAAAAGTAGCAAAGATTCTATCGTCTGGAATTAGGATAATTGATCTTTGTGCGCGTTTTGGAGGAGAAGAATTTGTGATAATTTTGTCAGATGTATCTGTAAGTGCTGCTGCTGTGATAGCAGAGAAGTTAAGAAGCTTGATAGCTAATGAAATTTTTGTTGTAAACGTTGCTCCTGCAAAGACCTCAGAAGTGAGGTGTACTTGTAGTATTGGAGGAACACAAACGTTAGATAGCGATAATATGGAAAGTGTTTTACAGCGAGCTGATGCTAATATGTATGCTGCCAAAAAGCTTGGAAAAAATCATATTATAATCGTATGATAATGGAATCTTTCAATATGGTGGGGTTTTTATTATTTTGCGGTATTATGGTTAAATAAAAATAGGTTGGTCTTTGAAGGCAGCATCCACAGCATCTGCTAAAGGAAGGGGGGTGTCTTTTCAATATTTCGCCTACCGACGTCTTTAAATTGGCCAAAAATTTCTCGATTGTATTTAAATCTGGTGAATAAGGAAATAACAGATGACATTTTGCCTCTTCTATCACTTTTTCTTGTATTTTGTGACTTATGGAAGCTAGCGTTATCCGTGATGACTGTCTGACCAGGCTTTAACGCAGGTGTCAGACGAATAAGCTTTGTATCGCATTTCCTTGTAGCACGTTGCTGCTATAATCTAGCTATAAAGTTCTTCTTCGAATATCTTCTGCCTGAGGTAAG
>CAXOVX010000013.1:0-4150 GCA_964213345.1 Alphaproteobacteria bacterium
GTAATTTTGCCAAAAGGTAATGGAATTAGTATACTAATAACTTAGGAATAGAGCTGTTTTTCATTATATCACATTAATATCTTTAAAAAATTCTCATAGTTTTCGTTCAAAAAATAATTAATTATTTTACAAACTAAAAACATTACTAATTATGAAAAATTTATTTATAAATTACAATTTTTCAAATAGAAATAAAATTTTCATTTTTTCAATAAAAGCAAAAAAATTGTCAGCGAAAATTTTTTGGAAGTTTTCTTTTGAGTTTTGCCGGTTTTTTTGCCTAAAATCGTTCAAAAAATAATAGCAGTGGCCAATAGACCAAGAAACGCGAAAAGCTTAATAATATATATTTTTCATTAATAAATAATATCTTTGGGAGTATTTTAAATTTCTCTCTCTTTTTTCTTAAATAATTTTAAAAATTAAAACTCCTTCTTTATAATCTAAATGATTCTCGAAATCGTTGCCCACGCCAAAGCGCTGCTCATTTTGACAGTTCTGCTGGCAAGTTTGGCCTCAGGCCATGCATACAATCCGGAAAATGGAAATACTACAATAAACGCAGTCGAATTCGAAAGGTACATTTTCATTAATAATTCGCAATAATGCGGACTTTTCTTTCCCATGAACCACCCTTTGTCATATCCCGGGATTGTGGGAATTATGTTCTGTCAAGGATTTTTTAGGGATTTCAGGGCTGTGGCTAAATAAATCATCATCCCATGGATTTTACACAGAGACATCCAAAATTTGGCATATACGCTCTATCATTATCCCAGAGAATTTTTCTGGGACGCTGATGCTAGGGCATATATGCTTCATCCTCAATCCAGGGATTTTTTGAACGAGTCCCCGAATGATGGCCGCAGGTGGCAAACGCCAAATGACCTTTGGGGAGTACTTATAAAAGAAAAATTTATTAAATTTGAAAATTTTGAAATGAACAGACAGTAAAAATTTTTATTTTTTGAAATAGTAAATGAAAAAAGAATTATTGGCCTGTATACTGTTTATAGCATAAGAAAAATATTTTTTTAATTTTTTATTTATCCAATTTATTGAACGTTTATTGATGAAGAATTATTGAAAATAGTGGCAAAACTCATAAATCTACATTTTTAGGAAAAAAAGTTTCCTCTTTCATGTTTAGTGATTTAATTCATTGGTAATGTAATTTTTTTACATATTTATAATTATGATTATTTATTTATTAGAAAATCATATTTTAATTAAATTTAATTTTCCAATATATATTTGATTTTTTATCCTTTTTGTAGACATCTTCCTATGTTCTAAACTAATAAGTCTTTAATACGTGTTTTTAACGACAAAAAATAAAAAACTTGTAAAAAATTAATATCATATATTATAATAGTTCAATAAAAGTATTATTTTACTTCAATACTAGCATATCCTGGTGTTCCCTTGATGTTCTTGGTGCGATTCTTTCTTCCCCCAACCACCACCAACTATAAATACAAGTCACAATATTAGCATTAATTCAACCATTATGTCCCAGTCACATAATAATCAAATCAAATATTGCATAATTAAGCGAATATTTTTTCGTTTATTTTTAAAAGTTTTACGAAATTTTGCATATATAAGAAATAATTTTTAAAATATTTTCCACTTTTTTTCCTATTTGAAATTAACTTCAAAGTCCCATTTTGTGAATATGTCCCAGACAGGATTCTTGATACTCTCTTGTTATGGGAAATCTCAATGATAATATTTATCACTCATAATGGTTTTAGAATGAATGTATCGAAGCAGACAAAGGGAAGAATTTTGACTGAAAACTATATGTGATCAGGATGGTACGGCTTAGTGACATCAGGTAGCGAATCATATAGCACTATTATTGAATATGATTTCATTTATCAGATCGATATAGCTTGCAATAACGGTCTTCCAACAGGGTTTACAACTCATACAAAAAATATATTTACAGGTGAGTTACATGATAGTAATATGATTGGGTCATCTGGTAGCCAAACTTGTACTGTCAATGTTGGTAGCAGCTACATCAAATCAGTTGATATTTATTTAACAAGTTACGAGAGTGTTGTTGGTAAAACAACCTGGTGGCTGGCTAATGGGACTTCAATAAATTGCTGCTAGACTTCGGGCACTAAATATTCTGTTTCAGTGAATAATGCACAGATGGTAAGAATCGGTTTTTCAAAAGATCTTTTTTATTCCGATTCCGCAATAGGTTTCCTTTATCAATGTCTAAACGGATTTTATTGAGATGATACACAATATAGCTGCCAAGCATGCAATTCAGCCTGCGCAACCTGTTACGGCTCGGCTTCAACTCAATGTCTTACCTGCACATCCACAAATTACCTGACACCTAGTTGGAGCTGTGGTACATGCACTTCTTGCATCACAGATCTGATGGGAAGCATAACTGAAGGGTCGCTTTCTGGTTGGCAATATGACAATTTATATTCAACTTCTCACATTTACAACTGTGGAGGTACTACAATGCTTGGCGGCTACGGCGTTTTTACTATTGGTACGGTTTTAAGGAAGAATTACACACTCCCTCCACATTATTAGATCAGCATGTCAATTAGGCTCATGTATGTCGATAGTCTTGACAGCGGGGAGAATTTTTATGTTTATTTAGATGATGTATTGAAATTGACAGTGGTGGCTTTAAGTTATGAAGATAGGAGTTTGTTTTTAAATGCCGGATTTAAATGTGGAAATATAATGTTCAAAGACTATGACATGGCATTTTAGATTAACACTTATGCACACACAAGCACACAGCTGCAATTTCAGTGTTAGGCATTACTAAACGAAGCTTGAGATAACGAGGCCTACGGAATTCGAGAAATAGTGATCAATTATTCTCCGTGCAATTCCAACTGCAAAAGCTGTTCAGGGCCTAACTCTGATCAATGCACCGACTGCAATACAGGATACGGACTCTTGAACAATATCTGCTACGCTACTACTTGTCCTGATGGATATTACAAGAGCGGCACCATATGCATTGCCTGCTACACTGGTTGCTCAACGTGTTCAGGGACTGGCTAGATCCAATGTCTAAGCTGCAAATATGGCTACGGATTTCTAACAAACACATGCTATTCCACTTGTCCTGATGGCTATTATATGAGCGGCACCACATGCAATGCCTGTGATACTCGTTGTGCAACATGTTCAGGGATTAGCTAGACACAATGTCTCAGCTGCAAAGCAGGCTACGGATTTCTAAGCAACACATGCTATTTCACTTGTCCTGAAGGGTATTATATGAGCGGAACCACATGCAATGCCTGCTTCACTGGTTGTGCTACATGTTCAGCGACCGACTAGATCCAATGTCTCAGCTGCAAATCAGGCTATGGATTTCTAACCAACACATGCTATTCCACTTGTCCTGAAGGGTATTATATGAGCAGCACCAGATGCATTGCCTGCTTCACTGGTTGCAAAACATGTTCAGGGTCTGACTAGACCCAATGTCTCAGCTGCAATAATGGCTACTGATTTCTATACAACAAATGCATTTCCGCTTGTCCTGATGGGTATTATACTATCGGCTACTCATGCGTTGCCTGCTACTAGGGTTGCTCAACTTGTTCAGGAAATGACTAGCTCCAATGTCTAAGCTGCAAAGTCGGCTACCAATTTCTAACAAATACATGCTATTCCACTTGTCCTGATGGCTATTATATGAGCGGCACCACATGCAATGTCTGCTACACTGGCTGTGCAACATGTTTAGGGTCTGCGTAGACCCAATGTCTCAGCTGCAAATCAGGCTACGGATTTCTAACCAACACATGCTATTCCACTTGTCCTGATGGCTATTATATGAGCGGCATCACATGCAAGATCTGCTACACGGGCTGTGCCACATGTTTAGGGACTGATTAGACCCAATGTCTAAGCTGCAAAGCCGGCTACGGATTTCTAACCAACACATGCTTTTCCACTTGTCCTGACGGGTATTATATGAGCAGCACATCATGCTATGCCTGCTTCACTGGTTGTGCTACATGTTCAGGGACCGACTAGACCCAATGTCACAGCTGCAAATCAGGCTACGGATTTCTAACCAACACATGCTATTTCACTTGTCCTGAAGGGTATTATATGAGCGGAACCACATGCAATGCCTGCTTCA
>CAXOVX010000014.1:0-1209 GCA_964213345.1 Alphaproteobacteria bacterium
TTTACCGATTCCGATCCGATTCCGATAATCGGAATCGGTTTCTCCCACCACTGGCAACCACTGTTTTTTAAATACACATTGTTCTAAATGTTTTTAATTAAGAAATTTACTGTAATTTTGAAAATATTACAAAATATATGCCGATCATCGGTATCAGATTTCATAATTATCGGTTTTTAATATTCCCGGTACCGATCATCGGCACATCACTAGTTTAATAAATTTCTTTTGTCAAAGTTGAAAATATAAAACAATATAAGAAAATTCAGTAACATCAAATAAATTTTTATATCAAATAATTTTCTCTTTTTTTTCAATAAATGTTAAAAGAAATTTATTTTAGGTTCTTTTCTTTAGCCATTTTTTTTGGCTGCTTCGATTTGGCTTTGGCTTGCTTGGGCTAGCTAGTTTCCTTTAATTCCTGACCTTCCTCGTCTGCCTACAGCTATGGGCTTGGCTTAAGCTGAGCTCTCTTGTAACAATAGCAGCAATATATGATAACGAATACTATCACTAGCACTACCGCGCTAATTATTATTATCAGTAATAGCCAATTTCCAGCAGTAGTGATTGTACTATCCTAATCTTCAAGAATCGAGAAGTATGTTGCGTGATTCACATCAGGACATGTAACGTGCTTCCTTGTCGCATCAAGTTTTGCAGTGCCAAACCTTGTCCATGTTGCAGTGCCATCCTCTACGCTATCAGCATCTTTATTGTTAAGATAAGAGCACATCAGGTTGGTAATATTGCTAATGTTTGCATCCAATTTGAATGTTAGACTCATGCCGATGTCGCCAAGCTTGACATCCAAGTCATCACCTGTATCACTGTTTTTCAGTGATACATCTATCACTGATGATACCATCTTCTCCTTGTTTTTAGGAACAATGTCTGTATTTTTGCTTATTTCCATTGTCTGCACTACACTGTTGGGATTATTTTTCTTTAAAGTGACAGTTGCCGATGACGAAGCATGGTTCATTGTCACAGGCTAGTTTACTATTGGCTATTGTATTTTGAACGACAGACCATCTCCGCTTGAGTATTCCACAGTTCCGTTGTCCTTTGCTTGCTGCCATAGCTATTTAGCAGAATCCTTAACTGTTTCTCGTAGCTCCCTTTTCTCTGTTTTACTGTAGACTGACTCATAAGTTGAAGATTTGGTTTTATCTTTTGTCTTGTTTTCTCGCTGTTTAATTGCAACTG
>CAXOVX010000015.1:0-140913 GCA_964213345.1 Alphaproteobacteria bacterium
AAAGAAGAGTTTTTAGAGAAAATATCATCAATATCTCGAGATAATTTGGTGTATGATGAAAGTGGAATACAGAAACATCTTTATAAAGAGCATGGATATGCGAAAAAATGGCAAGAAATACAGAAGATATTCTAAGGAGAAATATAATTCCGAAAGAGTCCAAGTTCGAGAATTATCGGGTCTGTCAGATTAAGTGTGTAAGTGATTGTCACATCTTACACCCCTCAGGAAAGAGGATGAAGAATTGGTGTAATGCCATAGACCAATCTCCAATAGGCATGGTCTGTCTTTTTTGAGCATTTTGCAAGGCCAAATATACAATTTTGTATACAGAATCATCATCTGGGAAAGAGCTCTTAGTTTTGATGACCTTTCTGACCTGTCTGTTACTGGCCTCGATAATATTTGTGGTATAGATGGCCTTTTTTATGAAATCAGGATATTGTAAAAACGGGATAATTTCCTGCTAATGCCTATTCCAAGATGCTGATATCATGGGATATTTGACATCCCATTTGTTTGCAAAATCCAATAATGCGTTGAAAGCTGCCTCTTCATTCACTGCTGTGTAAATACTCTTAAGATCCGCCACTACCGCTTTAAATCTTTATAGGGCACGAATTTTGTGCTATTGCGTATCATATGTACTATACACAGCTGTACTGTAGTCCTTGGAAATACCGCATTAATGGCTTCAGGGAATCCGGTCAAACCATCACAACAGGCTACCAGTATGTCATTTACGCCTCGATTCTTCAGCTCATTCAGCACTGATAACCAAAATTTACTTCCCTCATTATTAGCTAGCTACAAGCCCAAAATCTCCTTGTTACCCTCCATATTAACGCCCATTGCAATATGGAGAGTTTTATTTACAACCTGTTTACCATCCCTTACTTTCACTATCATACCATCTAGATATATTTGCTCCAAAGGCCTGTGTTGCCATGCTTCTACCTCATCTACGACAGCATCACTAGCATTAGCAATGAGCTCATGACTTACCTCCATACCATACATTTCTTGTAAATGAGACTGTATATCTCTCGTGCTCATGCCACGTTCATACATTGATATAATTTTCTCGTCAAAACCTTTGAAAGTACGTTGGTGCTTAGGGATTAGCATCGGCTTAAATGTGCTATCACGCTCCCTTGGAGTGGCAATTCCTATCTCCACATTGTCCATTATGATTGTTTTGCTACCATGACCATTACGATAATTCCCATTTAATGTAGGTGTATGCTTATCTCTATCCAGGTAGATGATCAGTGCTCTCTTTATCTCAGCCATCATTTCTAACGGATCTGCTCCACTGAATCCAATACCTCTAACGATAGATATTCCGGATATACAGGCTTATGCCTCTTCCTTACCTTTACTTTCCTTGGAGCCGTTATATTTGTTATATTGTTTGCACTCATAATTAACCTCGTATAAGTTTAGTTCTACATCACTTGGTCAACTGATTGATCGGCTAGCAGCCTCTACACCACTCGTCAAATGTCATTTCCAAACTTACACACTTATCTTGACACCCCCGAATTATCTGCTCCTTTGTCGTACAAAGGCTATATGCTCTCTAATCCATTTAGCACCGACTGTCTCAACTGCCTGTGCACGTCTTTGACAAGCTCTTAGTACCCTATCCACATATAACTTTGGACTGACGGAACTCAAAGTAGTGGAGGCAACGATCTTTACTCTTTCTACGAAAGACTGCTGGTGGACAGTTTGTACTTCCACGTTAGCGGCTTTTTTAGCTTCTACGAATATTTTTGCTAACTCTGCTTGTATCTCTCCCCTACCCTTATCATCATCTGGATAAATGAGTGTAGAACCCCTCTGTTTGCAAATCTGCTCCAGTAAATCAACTGTTTCCTTTATAAAGCGCTTTTTGCTACTTTTTTTACCATCCTTTTCTTTGTTTAAAAAAACTTCCAGAATTTTTTTCGTACACTTATTGAATTGCTCTGCGGGAGTTCCGGGTGGATCATATCTTAAGGGCTCTTCTTTCGTGCCACAATATTTTAAGTACTGGAATGTTATGCCTTTTTCGTAAGCCACTAACGCTTCTTCCGAAATTAGCACTTCTATTTGTTTCTTGGGTAATGATGTTAATTTTGCAAATGTTGTAACACCTTTTCCGATTACCACTCCTATTTCCTGAGCATTTGTGGTTATAATGTACAATTTTTCCTTTGCTTGCACCCACTCTTTTAACGAGATACCCAGAGTAGCCAGGAGCTGGACATCGTCGCTATAGTGACTGACCATCGTCAACATATTACCTATCTGCTCGCTGGAAAAGTTTTTTGCCAGATTTGAGAACGAAGTATTAAAAGTATGAAGCAGAAACTGTACCTCGCCAAAGTACTCTGTTAACATGAAGATCTTTCCTGTCTCAAGTTTTATAAAATCATCAAATGGGATGTAACCGAGCTCAATTATATCTTTTACTGCCTCAATCTTCTCGGTTAATCGGTCAGTTATCTTTTCATCAAGTTCCGCCAGTTTTTGAAAAGTAAAGCCGCTGACCTTCATCAGGGGTAGTAGTTTATTGACATCACCAATCTTCTTTTTGAGCTCGTCTTGAGTCAATTTTATAAGTTCTGGAAATTTAGTAGCATCAGACTCAACCAAGGCTTTTACAGCAGCAGCATTTTCGATGAAAAGTTTAATTGTTTCTAATGTAATCAAGGACAAATCTTGAAACTTTGCACCATTTTCAAAAAGTAACTTAATGCTATCATAATTGCTCATTAATAGCTTGCTCTTAGCTGGCTCAGTTTTTAAGAACGTCTTTAAATCTCGAAATTCTGTGTTATGGTTATACAGCAATACCGCTGTATTCGAGGTAAGTGCATCTATTTCATCTTGAGTTAGTTCGTTTATGTCTGCGGCTTTGAGTTCGTATTTTTGTATCACATCCGACAGAACCAACGAATTCGTTGATAGCCCGTTTTTTTTGATGAGTTCTTTGTAAGCTTCTTTTTCTTCCTGGTTTGGTATTAAGTCTAACACTGAAGTACGGACATTTTTCAAAACATCTCCTAAATTTTTCTCAGTCTTTGCGCTATTGAGCGCCTCTCGCATTTTTTTTGCCAACTCAGGAGCCCTTGCCTTCACAGCTTGTACATCTAGTAGCACATCATATACATAACTATTTGCTGCATCATTTCTATCTGTATCTTCTATCGTGGTATATCCTACATATTGTTCATCTCCAACACTTATTAGACGAAAACTCTTATTTACACTTTGCAGCATAGCATCTTGAATATACTTTTCTTCGCATAGCTTATCAGCTACAATAGCTCTTATTATTTTATCTCGTTCAGGTTTGTAACTCATATTATAATCATCGCCGAGTTTAAAAAGAGACCCGGTGTATGTCCCATTTACTCCAAGTATACGCCCAAATAATGCCTTTAGGGGCTCATCAACGGTGTACTTCTCTGGTAATTGCTCTTCTACTTTTGCGCCAATTTGATCTAATAATGCATGCACTGAACCAGGTGAGGATATTTTAGATTCCATATATTTAACGAAGTCATTTTTCGCCTCGTTACTACCGGTTATTGTGGCGTATCTATCTTGTGTAACTTCCTCTGTTCCGAATTTTTCTGCTACTAGATTTCGTAAAGCAGCAACATTGTGTACTTCATTTCCAGACGACACAATAAGCTTCATGTCGCTCACTGTTTTTTTTGTTTCTTTGCCACTTATGAATGACATGCAAAGAGCTTGCACAACATCTTCTTTTGCACGAGCTACTGTTGCTTTTAACCCCTCCCCCCTTAGAACAATGTTCATACCCTGCAATTTTGTTATAATTCCTGGCAGACACTCCCAAATAGTATATTGGCTTAACGATGTGATGAGATTATTTTTTTGCGTATCATCTCGCTTTTCATCTTTATCTATCTTGGTTAACAAATGAGATAGTGCTTCCAATAAAGAAACAGCAAACTTTTTTTCTTCCATTTGACTTTTAGTAAGTCCGGTAAACTCATCAAAATGTTGTCTTAGTCCGTGTTCGTTAAATTTTTCCAATACTGAATATTTTCCCTTTAAAGCAACTATGCCATTTATTGCTCTACCAGCAAATTCTTTTAGTTCTTCTCCGCTTTTTTTCTCGAGATCCTCTGCTACAAAACTATACTCCTCTAGCCTAGCACTCCTAAACTGCTCCATATTAAACCGAGGGACAAGCAATTGTTGCTCCTGTTCTTCTGGTTGTTTCTGTTTTTTTGCCTCTAACATGCCATTCCCCCCATAATCGTATTCAAAAACGTCTCCGTCAGGGATGGTAAAATATTTAAAATATTAATGTCAATGACGTACTAGAAAATACCTCAGCAATAGGTAAAAAACATCGTTTATTATTACTAATATTATCATAATCTTTTTTTAGCTTTTTATTAGATTACATACCTAATTCACCAAATTTATAGAGGTATTTTAAATGTGTTTACCTCTACCTTTTTTGATTTTATTTGTATTCTCCCCAGCATCTGCTAGAATTGGCGCAAGTTATTATCATTATTTTCTTTGTTATGAGCTTTAGCATGCAGATTGGTACCTCAAATCACCTTACAATTGGAGGAGTGGATGTTGTAGAATTAGCAACATTAAGCCCTTATCCCCTTTATATCCTTGATGAAAAATTGATACGTATGAAAATGCGTGCTTATCTAACGAGCGTAAAAAAATATTATCCTGAGCATGGAGAAGTATTTTATGCTTCAAAGGCATTGATAAATTTAGCACTCTGTAAAATAGCTGAACAAGAAGGAATAGGGTTAGACGTAGCATCCATAGGAGAGCTTTTTACAGCGATACAAGCTAAATTCCCTATGAAAAAAGTGATAATGCATGGCAACAACAAATCTTATGAAGAGCTAGAATTAGCCGTAAAAAACAATATTGGACGTATTGTTATTGATAATTTTGATGATATCAGGATGCTATCAGCATTAACCGAAAGTTTAAATCAAACTGTTAATGTCCTCATTCGTATCAAGCCAGATGTTCGGGTTCATACGCATACTTATATAGAAACTGGAGATAAAGAATCAAAGTTTGGATTTGATATAAGTGTCGCTCAAGAAGCAATTAAGAGCATTTTAAAATGTAATAAATTGTTATTTAGAGGCTTACACATCCACATTGGTTCACAAATTTTAGAGATTAATGCTTATAAAAAAGCAATTGATGCGGTAACGTTGCTTATCAAAAATCTATATACAAGCAATATCAGTATTGAGGAGTGCAATCTGGGCGGTGGATTGGGCATTGCCTACACTGACAATGATGAAAAAATTGATATAGAAAATTTTATCAAAGATATTGCTACATATCTAATATCTGCTTTTCAATATCACGAATTGAGCTTACCTACTTTGCTTCTTGAGCCGGGGAGATCGATTATAGGAGAAGCAGGGACTACAATTTACCATATCGGTTCAATAAAAGAAATGCCAGGCAATAGATTTTACGTAGCAGTAAATGGCGGTATGAATGACAATATTCGCCCATCATTATATAGTGCAAAATATTCTGCTGTGCTAGCAAACAGAATACAAGAAGAGGGTATATGTGATTGCAGAATAGTGGGCAAGTTATGTGAGTCAGGAGATGTTTTAATAGATAGAATATTATTGCCTAAACCGAGACGTGGCGATATTTTGGCTGTTCTGTCTACAGGGGCCTACAACTACTCCATGGCAAGCAATTACAATAGACTTCCGATACCTGGCATGGCTTTAACGTATAATGGTAACGTGGATTGGATAGTAAAACCACAGGCTTTAGAGGATATGATACGTAATGACCTTATACCAGAACGGCTAAGATAATATGCATATATTAAGGTCAACATTAATTGTCAGTGTTACGACCCTCATTTCCAGAATACTTGGTTATGTTAGAGATGCCATAACAGCAGCATATATGGGCACTGGTATTATGAATGATGCGTTTATAGCAGCATTTAAATTTACCAATTTATTTAGGACTTTATTTGGAGAAGGAGCGTTTAATGCAGCTTTTGTGCCCATTTTTTCTTCTACCTTGCAGACTCGTGGTATCAAGTATGCAAAGATTATGGCGTCACACTTACAGTCCATTTTACTAATATCGTTGTTAATATTTTCGCTGATTGTAATAGTAGGCATGCCCTATTTAATAACGGTCACAACACCTGGTTTTATTAAGGATAGTGATGTTTTTTACCTAGCGGTAGAACTGGGCAGGATCACTTTCCCGTACTTAATGCTTATCTCGTTAGCAGCTTTTTATGGCGGTATATTGAATAGCCGTCGCATTTTTATGCCATACGCGGCTACTCCTATTATCTTGAATGCAGTTGTCATTATACTGCTTTTGTGTCTGCAGGATATTGCTGAAACTAAAGCCCATGCTCTAAGTTACTCTGTTTTAGCAGCTGGTGTTTTGGAGTTTTTGTGGGTATTTTATTTTGCAGCTAAAAATAATATGCTGATTCCGCTGCGTAAGCCCCGATTATCGAAATATGTAAAAATTATGATAAAACGTATGTTGCCTGGTATTGTAGGTTCTGGGGTTGCACAAATTAACATTTGGATAGACATGATTATTGTGTCATTTGTACCAAGTGGCATGTCTTACCTATATTTTGCCGATAGGATAATGCAGCTACCATTGGCGTTGATAGGTACTGCACTGGGAACTGTATTACTGCCAGCCATCGCTACTCGTGCAAATATTGGTGCAGTGGTAGAAATAGGAGTCATTCAAAATAAAAGCGTCAAGTTTTCGCTTTTTCTAGCTATTCCAGCTACAGTAGGATTATGCATGCTATCTGTTGATATAATACAAGTTCTCTTTGCAAGAGGTTGTTTTCAAGTAGAGTCTGTTTTAGGAACTTCTAGCGCATTATCTGCACTGTCGTTGGGACTTCCGGCTTTTATTCTATTAAAATTAGTCAATACAACATTTTATGCCTACGGAGATACTAAAATTCCAGTAAAAATCTCAATATGTGCCTTACTTACTAATGTAATACTCAGTCTTTCCCTGGTGTGGAAATTTAAGCACGTTGGAGTAGCTTTATCAGCGGTAATATCAGCTTGGATTGGTTTATGTATTGGGGTAGTATTTTTATCTAAGAAGTACAAACTACACCTGAAGTATGATACCGTAAAAAGTACGGGGAAATCTATAATAGCTACTGCTTGTATGGGGGAGTTTATTTATTATGTAAAACATTACGTCTCATACTACAACAGCAAGAGCATCGCTAGCCTGCTGTGCATAATACTCAGCAGCATTATGCTATACTTTTGTATAAACCTTGCTCTGCATACTAGAATTCGATTAAAAAAATCAAAGCAGTAAAGCCGATCTATCTAGGTGTTAGGACCATGAATATTTGCTTGCCTTCCATTTTAGGCTCTAATTCTACCTTTGCTATTGTCTCCAAATCACGTTTGAACCTATTTATAATGGCAAAACCTACTTCTTCATGCGTAACTTCTCTACCCTTAAACACCAGTGAAATACGTACTTTATTCTCCTCTTTTAGGAATTTTTCTGCATTACGTAACTTTATCCTATAGTCCCCTATTGCAATTGTGGGACGTACCTTGATCTCCTTTACTTCTACTATTTTTTGTTTTTTGCGGGCTTCATGCAGTTTTTTTTGCTGTTCATATTTATATTTGCCGTAATCCATTATTTTGCACACTGGCGGTATCGCGTTAGGGACGATTTCTACCAAATCCAAGCCTTTCTCCCGCGCCATTGTCAAAGCTTGATGGAATGCAATAGTCCCCACCATATCTCCACTATCATCTATGAGTTTTACTTGTGGTGCCTTGATTTGCGCATTAATCCTTACGGTACTTTTTGTTGTTATAGTGCTTATAGTGCCTCCATTTCATTTATTTGGGTTCTTGTGTCTCTACTTCTAATTTAGATATGAATTCAGTAAGATCAAGAGTTTCTTGCGTATCACTGTCTATTCTTCTTATTGCAATTGTACTATTTTCTGCTTCTTTTTGTCCAATAATCGCCATAATTGGGATTTTTGCGGTCAGGTGCTTGCGCAACTTGTAATTCACCGTCTCATTTTCATCATCTAAAACCACCTTTAAATTTTTACCTAAGGCTAATTCATGCACTTTATTTGCATATTCTTTAGCATGATCAGTTATTGTCACGATAGCTAGCTGGATTGGTGCTAACCATAGCGGTAGCTTCCCCGTATAATGTTCAAGCATAATTCCAATAAATCTTTCTAGTGATCCAAATATAGCTCTATGTAGCATCACAGGATGATGTTTTTTACCATCTTCGCCGGTGTAAGTAGCATTAAACCGTGCTGGCATATTAAGATCTATTTGTAAGGTTCCAAATTGCCAGTCACGCCCTATGGCGTCACGTAGTACAAATTCCAATTTAGGGCCATAAAATGCTCCCTCTCCTGGATTGAATGTATAATCTAAGTTCAAATTTTTGAGTGCATTTAATAAGGCACTTTCGGCTTTATCCCATACTTCATCTGAGCCGATTCTTTTTGCTGGCCTATCGGAAAATTTTATATATACATCATGAAACCCAAAATCTTTGTAAATTTTAAGTATAAAATTACAGACATTTTGTGATTGTTCGAGCATTTGACCTTCTGTACAAAACACATGAGCGTCATCTTGGGTGAATCCACGCACACGCAGCAATCCATGCAATGCTCCAGATGGCTCAAAACGATACACTTTTCCAAATTCAGACAGCATCAATGGTAAATTTCTATAACTCACGACATCATGTTTAAAGACCTGGACCCCTCCTGGGCAGTTCATAGGCCTAACAGCGTACGTCCGTTCTTCATTGCAAACTTGTGCAATAAACATATTTTCTCTGAATTTCTCCCAGTGACCTGATGCCTCCCATAGAGAGCGATCCATAATCTCAGGTGTATTTATCTCGAGATATCCTGCAGCAGATTGTTGTCTACGCATATAACTCACAAGAGTTTGAAATAGCGTCCACCCTTTCGGGTGCCAAAATGCTGTACCTGGAGCCTCTTCTTGAAAATGGAACAAGCCCATTACTTTCCCTATACGTCTATGATCTCTTTTTTCTGCCTCTTCCAAACGATGTAGATATGCATCTAACTGTTCATTGCTATCCCAAGCTGTGCCATATATACGCTGTAGCATCGTATTACTGCTATCACCACGCCAATATGCTCCTGCAACTTTTGTTAATTTGAAAGCTTTTACGTATCGTGCAGATGGAACATGCGGTCCACGGCAAAGGTCGCAAAAACCCCCTTGATCATATGTACTAATTTCCTCTGTATCTTTTAATTCATTAACTATCTCGACTTTGTATTGCTCTCCCAGCTTATTAAAATATTCTACAGCCTCTTTTTTTGTAATGACTTTCCTTATAAAACGATGATCTCTTCTTATAATTTCATGCATTTTCCTCTCTATATCCACAAGATCTGCAGTGGAAAATGGGGTGGGGTGTGCAAAATCATAATAAAATCCGTCTTTTATAATTGGGCCAATTGTAACCTGAGTTTCTGGATACAGTTCCTTAACTGCCTGTGCCAGTATGTGTGCTGCACTATGACGTATAATACCTAACCCCTCATCGCTACTGCTAATCACTATATCTACTTTCGCATTTTTAGTGATGCTATACACTAAGTCCTTAATTTGACCATCAACTCTCATTGCTACAGCTGATTTTGCCAACGCTTTACTAACAGAACCGGCTATTTCAAAGCCATTTACTTGAAGTTGCTCAAAATCCCTAATGTTCCCATCAGGAAGTGTTATTTGAATCATATTATCGCACCAATATCTGCATTCCGTGTCAAGCGCATTACATCAAAAATGCTAACTGCCATCTTGACCCCCTGCCTGCAGAGCTTCTATTCTTTCGACAGTTTGTCCAAGCTAAACCATAACTAACACTTATCATGTTATATGTCTAGCCTATACCAAGTTTAATTTCAAAATTTTTAGATTTTTGAGAAGTGCCAAACAACTACGGCTAACAATCGCAACATATATACCCCCTACGAGGGAAGTGGTCTTTGTCTATTTTCTCGTAAAGTTCGACCATGGGTGCTGGGGTAATACCAAGTCCCATTTTTAAATCGGCACTATGAGCGCAGTGGTGAAGACGAAAGAGTGTAGAATTAATACTACGTAACTGAGCCCGTAACAACGTGAACGTTAAAAAGGGGAATTGGTACTATCCAGAGCAGGAGAAATGGGGATACTACCCTTTTTCAATTCAGTATCCAACTGTCCTATTCTCTTCTTTCCTTTCTTACTTAAGCGGGTTATTGCCTGTAATGCCTCAAATTTATCTATGTAACAATAAAAACTTCTACTAGTATCTTATATATGTTATCTTCTTTCACAATGATATTTTTTTTTATTTTAGTGTAATTATCTTTTAAAAGGCTATTGTTGCACAACATACTCAATATTTTTTTATAAAACTTAGCTTGTCATATCTGATTACGAGCCAAAAATGCTTTACTTTCTTTCTTCGTTCCTAGTTTATAAATTGCATATACTTAACGTTTTTAGATACATCACGTTTCGTAGTATATGTGCAGTGTTTACCTCCTTTCTCTTTAGTCTTCTATTGGGGCCGGGAGTTATAAAATTACTTAAGGAAATACAAAAAGATGGTCAGCCAATAAGAGAAGATGGGCCGAAAACCCATCTTAGCAAAATAGGCACGCCGACGATGGGTGGCATACTCATCATGGGTAGCGCACTGTTGTCCATTTTACTATGGGCGAACTTAGCAAATTATTACATCTGGTTATTGACAGGAGTGATGTTAGGTTATGGAATTTTGGGATTTTGTGATGATTACTTAAAATTGAAATGCCGTAGTGCTAAGGGCATAAGTGGTAAGAATAAGTTAGTATGGCAATTTTCCCTGGGGATTATTACATCTATGACTATCAGCTACCTGGATAAGACGGCAACTAATACAACACTAGCGCTCCCATTCTTTAAGGATGTTGTAATTAACTTGTATTGGTTTTACTTTATTTTTGCCAGTATTGTGATAGTAGGGTCTTCCAATGCTGTGAATTTGACGGATGGCTTAGACGGACTGGCGATGGGACCTATTATCACAGTCTTGGGATGCTTTGCGCTAATAAGTTATATAGTTGGTAATTTAATTTTTGCTGATTATTTACAATTACATTACGTTAATAAAGCAGGTGAAATTACAGTACTGTGTGCTGCACTTATTGGTTCTGGTCTTGGATTTTTGTGGTACAACGCTCCACCGGCTAAGATCTTTATGGGAGATGTGGGCAGCTTATCTCTAGGCGCTGTTCTTGGTACTGTTAGCGTTATTACTAAACACGAAATCGTACTATTTTTTACGGGAGGATTGTTTGTTATAGAAGCTGTGTCAGTAATCCTGCAAGTTGGATCGTATAAATTGAGAAAGAGGCGCATATTCCACATGGCCCCCATCCACCATCACTTTGAAAAACTGGGCTGGAGCGAGTCCACCATTGTAATGCGCTTTTGGATTCTAGCAATCTTATTTGCACTGATAGGACTATCAACCCTAAAACTACGTTAGCATCAACCGGCGTATACGCCCCCCTCCCTTGGGGGCTGCAGATCTATCATATGGTAGACTCTCTAGCTATGAAATCATAGCTACGCATGTACTCTATGTTTAGAACATTCTGTACTGCTCGCAGCACTGATACTACTCTACCTATGTCACATATCACTTCTTTGCTTACTTGCATCCGCATTAGCTCTTCTACATGTACGTTGATACAGTACTTGCAGCCATTTAATATAGAGGCACCCAAACAATACATCTTAAAATCAACCATTTTTACACCTGGATCAAGCATAGACTGCATATATAGTTTATGTGGTACTTGCTTTATACCCTCACCCTCTACCAAGTGTGTAAAATTAAAATACGTATTAGTCATAGACATAACGACCGCAGCTACCTTACAAGCATGAGCATCCGCCTCCTCCAGAAACATTTTAGCATTAGCCCTTATATGATTTAGCAAAGGCTCATGATTTAACAAATACCCCACGGTTAAAGCAACACCATACAATTGTTGCCCAGTTAGCAAAACACCCCCGTTCTCAAAAAGCTCCTTGAGATTAATCTTTACATCCCCTGCATATGCAGGTATTTTTCTAATCAAACTCTCCATTGTCGTACTGCACAACGCCTTTTGTTATTATATACAACACCCACATATCAAGTGCTTCCCGCCGCATCTTAGTCTAAATCCAAATCCTAAAATTAGCAAGTATAAAGTAATTGTAACATACATTAATACAATAAAATACGAATTTTTTAACGCAAGATTTTGCAGTAAAAAGCCCCATATATTAATTAATGTACCTGTTACGCCTATAAGTATCACGTGATAATTACGTGTGTAACGAACGTGATTTGCATATTTTAAAAACATGAATGTTGCTAAAATTGTGAGCAATAAGCAGTATAATGGCCATACAAATCTTTGATGTAATGCTGCGATGTATTGGTTATTATCACCTGCATTTTGGGATGCTGATAACAGTTCTGCTATAGAGTACTCGTTGACATCCATGATAGCGTTTGATGCTTGTTCCATGGAGCTATTTTTGAGATTTAATGCTATGTTATAATTCTTAAAAAATGCTGTATAATTTCGATGATTTGACGATATTTCTTCTTGATATGTACCATCTTGTAGTGCGATATTTAATATACCATGTGTGCCTGAATTGATTTTTGCATAATTGGCGCTTACAATGATTTTTTTGTCCTGTGATCTTGCGTCATATATAAAAATACCTTGTACGCCCCGATTGTCAATACGCTTGTCCACATATATGGTTAACTTGGGCATTTTTGTCATAAAATTACCTTCATCAACTAAAGTAAGTGCGCAATGTTGGTACAAGGAATTTTGCATTATTTTGAAATGTTTATGTGTGTATGGCATCAAATATAAAGAGATTATGTAATGCACTATTGTGACGATGATAGATAAGGTAATGAATGGCTTTGCTATACTCCGATCACTCAAACCAAAATTATACATAGCCAATATTTCGCAATTAACATGTAGCTTATGTAGGATATACAAAGTTGCTAAAAAACAAGCAAAAGGAAAGACGTTGAACCATAAAGTTGGCATGAGATATAGCAATAATTGCAGTATGTAACCAAATCCTTCTCCGTAATTTAGGACGATTTCTATAAACCTAACAGCTTGTGTCGCACATATTACAGCACTAAGTACGCACAATATTACAATAAATGGCTTTAATAAACCAAAATATAGATATTTATAGTGAGTAAGCATTATATCATTGTTGTTAAATAGGCACTGCTATAAGGTACACACAATAAAAACGCAACTACCAGGTCTCATCTTACAGCTGGGTTACTCTATATGTTATTTTATCATTTTTTTAAAAAATTGCTCTTTTTTGCGTTTAGTACTGCCGTATGTGGATCTAGTAGCATGGCTTTTGCCATACAAGCAGATTTACATTTAGGAATTATCAATATTCAAGCGAATAAAATGGTGATTTACTATGACAAAAATATAGCGATATTTCAAGGAAATGTTCTAGTCAAGAATGGCAAAGCACACCTTAATTGCAATGAATTGACCGTAAGTTATGATGATATATCGCAAAATTTAAATTTCACGCATAAAAGAAGCAATATAGGTAATTTAAAATCAGATTACTATCACCTACCTCGCATAGAGTACGTTATAGCACGTGGCAATGTTACGTTAGAATTAAACGATATATTTGCAGCTAGTAAAGAAATGCACTACCATCCCAAAGAAATGATATTAAGACTCCAAGGAGAGGGTATAATAAAGCAGAAGGACAATGTCATCAGAGGTAGTGTTATAACGTACGATGTATCAAAAAAAGAAATTAAGGCATCTGATGTGAGTGCTGATATTTCGATCAAAACACCTTAATAGCGTCTCATGCTATGTAGTTGATTGGGAGGATATGTGTGCCAAATAAAAGCGCTCCTAGGAGGGGCTAGTTCGCCCCCTATGTTGTTGTGCCTTTTGTATAGCTCTTTCATCCAAGGCTTTTCTTTCCGCTTTTTGAGCATTTTTTTCTGTGAGTGATTGATATTTTTTAAGCAAATGCTCATATTTTTTTTGCTCAATATAAAGTGATCTTACGTGCTCAAGAATGTGTTGTAGTTCTTGTTCTTTATTCTGGACCTCTATTTTGAGGATGTCTTGTTTTTGTTTATTACAAATATAAAAAGAATAAAAATCATACATTGGCATATCACACAACCTAGAAGCTAAGGTATTGCTTTCAGTTTGTAGCTCTTCTTGTAGTTTTGCGATCACATCTCCTAATTGTTTGAGTTCTTGTTGCACTCTCTGCTTTTTCAGCAAACTCTCATCCAAATATTTTTGCAGTAAATGCAGGAATTTTTGCAAAGTAGCTATACGCATTCTAGAGATATGGTTTTTTATGAGAATAACTAAATAATTTTGCCTACGTAGTAGTATTATTTGATGTATATTCCAACAGGGTAGATTTAAATTCTCGCACTATTTTTGCATATAACTTTTTTTTAAAATATATAGCTGTTTTGCACAAAGCAGCTATATTTACCCAACGCCACTTAGCAAATTCTTGAATCTCTGGATCTCTATCAATTTTTATGTCTGAGTCACTACCTAAAAAAGCTAACAAAAACCATTTTTGCCTTTGTCCTTTGTACTGTCCCTTATATATCGAGTTCAAAACTCCTTCAGGAAAATTGTAAGAATACCAATGTTTTGATTCATATATTATGGCCACTTTGTCAATACCTACCTCTTCGTATACTTCGCGGTACACTGCCTGTTTCGGATTTTCTCCTGCATCTATCCCCCCCTGAGGCATCTGCCAGGCAGCCATAGGGGTATTTTTACGCTGTCCAACGAGTATTTCTTGCTTTTTATTGAAAATCATAGCCCCTACTCCTGGCCTATAGTACCCAGTTGCAAGCTTTGTATTAGGTATAAGGTTATGTGCTACCATATTATCGATACTTCTCAACATAAAATGCATCATTCTGTCAGATGTTACACTTTTTTGCTCAAGATACAATAGGGCCTCTTTCAAACCTTCTTTTCTTACGATTTTAGTTATTAGTCTTATCCTCTTATCTAAATACCAAGATACTTTGTAATTCACTCTTAACGTTTTTTCGGTTGCCCCGTAATACCAATTTTATTTTTTGTATTTTGATATATTTTGGTATACAAGGGCTATGTTTAGATTTCATCTTCCAAGGTTGATTCGTTGATGAAACTTATACGTGTGCAGATTTGGATATGCAGATTAGGTTTCAAACAGGGATTTATTGCGGAAGTGAGTTTGTCATTCGTGTAAGTATTTGAGGCGTGGATTGATTGTCTATCTTAAAGCTCTCTCATTATGCAACAAATTTTTACTATAAAATAAACAAAAAGCTAACAGAGTTACACAATGACTAAAACAACAATTTTAAAGCGCGCAAGTTTAATCTTTTTGGCATTTTTTTTATTGATATTTTGGCAAATGCCTGCACCTAGTGGCATGAGTGATCAGGCTTGGCATATTTTTATCATCTTTATAACTACCATCTTAGGTATAATGTTTAACGCTCTCCCTCTTGGGGTTATTAGCTTAATAGCTTTAACGTTGTGTATGATGACCAAGTTGCTTACGGTAGATAAAGCGTTAAGTGGGTTTGGCTCTCCCATTGTTTGGTTGGTCGTAATGGCGTTTTTTATAGCTCGTGCCTTAATAAAAAGTGGTTTAGGAGCTCGTGTTGCGTACTACCTAATCTCTAAATTTGGTAGTAGTACACTAGGATTGTCATATAGTATAATATTAACAGAATTGTTTTTGGCCCCTGCAATTCCAAGTGCGAGTGCAAGAGGGGGGGGGATAATGTTTCCTGTAGTACAATCTGTGATTGATGGATACAGACGTGCTCGTAATACCGAAATAGGCGTAGATTCTTTGAATGATAGTCATAAAGAAAATAAGATAGGTAAATTTTTAATAATGCTGTGTTTTCATACTAATGTGATAACAAGCGCTATGTTTTTGACTGCAATTGCTTCCAATCCCATTGTAGTGAAACTAGCAGCATCATATGGTGTGCATATAGATTGGGTGAATTGGGCTATAGGGGCCATTGTTCCAGGACTTATATCACTTCTTGCATTGCCTGTTATCTTATATATTTTATGCAAACCTACAGTTGTAAATGGCCATGAAATAGTTATAGCAGCTAAAGAGACACTTAGAGCAATGGGATCGTTAAAAACAAGTGAGATTTTTACCTTTATTATATTTCTAGCCTTAATAGCAATGTGGATATTTGAACACTATCTGTCTCTCAACGCCACAACTGCGGCTATGATTGGGTTGAGTGCTTTATTACTTACCAAAGTTTTAAATTGGAATGATGTCGTGAAAGAACAGGGGGCTTGGGACACATTTATATGGTTTTCTATTTTGGTTGTATTGGCGGGTGCGCTGAATGATCTCGGAACAACCAAATGGATGGTAAGCAAAATTGAATTGCTCTATAAGCATAATAACATGGGTAAATTTAGCTTACTTACCATCTTGTGCTTGTTCTTTTTTTACATACACTATTTCTTTGCTAGCGTAACTGTCCATATCACTGTTATGTATGCCATTTTCTTGGGAATTTTTATAGATATTGGATTGCCTCCATTACCTTCAGCACTGTCTCTGGCTTTCCTTTCAGTCTTATCTGCTAGCTTGACGCATTATGGGATTGGTTCAGCCCCTATATTTTTTGGTGCAGGGCATGTTAGCATCCCATATTGGTGGAGAATTTCTGCTATAGTAGCAATTATAAATTTATCAATATGGGTAATTGTGTGTGGTATATGGTGGAAAGCATTGGGATGGATATGATGAAGGATGGGGGATGCTATGAAGAAAGCCCCTACTCATAGATGTTTGATTCCAGAGAATAGTGGCTAGTGCTCATTTAAAAATGTATGATGTGAAGATTTCATCAAGTATCGTACAAAGCATGCATGATGATATTTTTATATTACTCAAGTACTATTTTGTGCTATCTCGGGTTATTCCTAAGAAGATAATTAATTCTTGCAAAATTGATATAAACCAATAAGTATTCATTGTAGCAATTAATAGCAAATCAATTAGATGAATGGGCATATCTCTTCCACTTAAAATTATACCTACTGACACAAAGATAAATTTCGTTTCTGCCAGGTATTATGCTCTGATTCTGAGTGCTATCATTACTATAGGCACCATAATTGGAGTATTTACTAGGGGGCTAAATTTAGGTATAGATTTTAACGGTGGAATTCTCATAGAATGTTCCACAATAGGTAAATTCAACGTTGAAGAGTTGCGAGAAGCCATATCGAAGCAAGGATACACAAGCTTTAATGTTCAAGAATATCAATCAACTTCTGGACATAACATCATGATAAGAGTGCAGCCAAAGGATGTGATACATTATGAAGCTGATATATCTCAAATTAAATTGATGCTGCAAGGCATGTCGGATACTATTCGATTTGAACGTGTAGACTATGTAGGCCCAAAAGTAGGTAATGATTTCGTTTTTAATGCAATTCAGGCTCTGGGAATAGCCTTAGTAGTAATGATGATATATACATGGATTCGTTTTGAATGGCAATTTGGTATAGGTGTTATTATCGCATTACTGCATGACTGTATAGCCACGATAGGGTTTTACGTAGTAAGTGGATATGAATTTGACCTAACCTCCATTGCAGCAATATTGACAATAATAGGATACTCTATCAATGATAGTGTTGTTATATATGATAGAATTAGAGAAAATTTACGCAAACATCATGGCAAAAAAACTGCAGATGTTATAAATATCAGTATAAACGAGACCTTATCACGTACCATTATGACAGTAGCTACTACCCTTATAGTCTGTCTAATGTTAATTTTGTTTGGTGGGGAAACGTTGAAAGGATTTAGCACAGCCACATTTTTTGGAATCACCTTTGGCACTTACTCTTCAATATATATATCAGCTCCCGTCTTAACATTTTTTGGAAAAAGAACAACTACAACAAAAACATCAGGGACGAAACATAAAAGCACGCACCAACTCAAAGCTAAGAGAATCTCCCACCACATATGATCTCTGCCGCAAGTTCCAAGAAAGTACCTTGCTGCAGAGTTGGGATGTCAATTTTCGGTAGCCACATCTTCGTACAGTTTTTGCATTTGTTCAATTTTGCTATCGTTTTTCTTGTCTAAATCCGAGTTCTGTCCGCCTACAACATGTTCTTTGGTAACGTTGCCTTCTTTATACTTAACTGTACCTTCTAGCTGAATGATATCGTAAAACAGCCTACTCACATCGTCATCAATATCAAAAATTTTACAATCACCCTCGCCCTTGGTGGTGGCATGAGCTGGTAAATGCCTTTGTACCCTATAAATTTGATATTTACTGATAACCTCCTCCCTCAATTTACTCATATTAATGACACCTTGTGCTATTTCACGTAATGCAATGACAGCCTCTTTTTTACTATCAGATTGTATTAACGGTGGTGTACCAATAGAGAGCTCTTTGGCACGATGCGTCGCCAATTCTACCAACTCAAACCTACTACTTGCTTTATCCTTACAATCTTCAACTGTGACACGTGCCATGTACTAATTACCTAGTTCAGAAAAACATTAATAAAAACACAATACATAGAAAACATAGCTATTTATATTCCTAGCTGGCCCATTGTACGAAACTTTATACATGTTGTACAGACAGCAATTTTATTATATAAAAAACAGTCACAGAAAAATCATACTTCCGATAATAACATTGCATTTATTTTTGCTACAAATGCACCAGGATTATCTAACGTTTCCCCCGCTACCAAACACGCTTGTTGAAATACAATCTCTACCAAATCAATTATGTTATCCTTGTCCTCAGAGGCGTTCATAGCTCTAGTTATTCTTTTTATTATTGGATGTCTAGGATTAATTTCTAATATTTTAGTAGAACGTTTATGCAATTGCTTTTGTTCTAAAAGTATTTTCTCCATCCTAATATTCATTGCTCCTTCAGGAACAGAAAGACATGCCGGACTATTGATCAATTTAGTTGAAACTGTTACATCACACACTTTATCCCTAAGTACTGATTTTATGTAATTGATAAGTTGTTGCACATCCGCATCAGCAACTTCAATATCTTTAGATACTTCCGTATTAGCATCGCTATTTAACACTATTTTCTGTATCTCATCTAAATCAATATTACTTCTTACAATCGACTTAAGTTCTTTGTTTTTATACTGATTGATTGCATTCACCCAAAAATCATCTACGGGATTTTGGAAGAACAAGACCTCTATATTACGCTTCGTAAAGCCTTCTAATTGTGGATTTTGGCGTAATGCATCAAGATCTTCTCCATTCAAAAAAAATATTTCACTTTGTCCATCCTTCATATTTGCTATATATTGATCTAAACTCATGAGGGCATCCCCTGATTTGCTAGAATAAAACCTACATACATTTAATAATTGTTCTTTTTCTTCTAAATTTGGCTCACACAGTCCTTCTTTTAGAACTTCACCAAAATTCAGCCAAAACTGCACATATTCCTGTGGTTCCTCTTGCGCTTTTTTCTGCAACTCCGTCAATATTTTTTTAACTATAGATTTACGTATCTTGGCAACTATTATATTGTGCTGTAGTGTTTCCCTACTAATATTGAGTGGCAAATCACTTGAATCTACGATACCCCGCATAAAGCGTAGGTAAGAAGGCATTAGATAATTTTCATCTGTAATAAAAACTCGCTTTATATATAGTTTGATCCTTGTTTTACGATCAGGATGAAACAAATCGTATGGCTTATTTTTAGGTATAAAAAGTAAGCTAGTATACTCCATGTTTCCTTCTAATTTATTATGTATAACTAGCCAAGGTTCATCTGGGCTATGTGCAATGTGATTGTAAAATTCTTTATACTCTTCTTGCGTAATCTCTGATTTTGGACGTGCCCACAACACAACTCCTTTATTTACAACCTCTGCTTTATTATTCTCTCCATCTATTAATTCTATAGGAAATGCTATATGGTCAGAATAAGTACTGATTATGTGATGCAATTTGTATTTTTCTAAATACTCTACCTCTGATGGTTTTATATGTAACTTAATCGTTGTGCCCCTTGGCAATGTTTTAGTATATTGTTGAATGCTAAAATTCTCTGTCCCATCAGACTCCCATATATACGTAACATCTTCACCAACTTTGGTTGAATACACGGTAACTCCGCTTGCAACCATAAAAGCAGAATAAAAACCAACCCCAAATTGGCCTATTAATTGAAGATCATCATTTCTATTACTTTCGAGACTCTCTAAAAATTTTTGTGTACCAGAATTTGCTATAGTACCCAAATTTTCTATTAAGTCCTGCTCATTCATTCCTATTCCATTGTCTTCAATACTTAACTCATTACGTATCTTATCTATTTTTGTAATGATTTTGAGTGGGGTAGACAAAAGCTCTGGAGTTTTTATTGCAAGATAACGCAATTTATCACAAGCATCTGACGCGTTAGATATAAGCTCTCGTAAAAAAATATCTTTATTAGTATATATTGAATAAATCATAAGTTGTAAAATTCTACCTATAGCAGCATCAAACTTATAAGAATGCTGTGTATGCGCCATACCTGATTCGTGCTTAGTATCCATAACTCTTTTTCCTGATGATATTATTAAAACTTTCTCATTAGACTTCCTTTCACAAAGCCCTACTTCTACTATGAACTACTGCATCACTCCAGTGCTCAAATTGCAGGGTTTTGTGCTCCATATGTTCTTGCATTTTACACCAATTCCCCTTTATAACACCCACGTTGTTGCATTGTAGGAGCCCGTCATGTAGTATTACTACACTTCCCTGCTCTCACCATTGCGCTCCTAATTCTCATTTTAAAATGGGACCCGATATTATGCAGCATAGGCGAGTTTCGAAAGAAGTCTATTTTTTTAACACATTCAAAAAGTGCTGATTTTTCCATCTTACGCTATAGCCTCTACTCTCTCAATAGCATATTGTCACGATGTGTCCATCCCACTTCTTGCAACTAAAATTGGCAAAAAACCCCTTTTGATAACTCCACACTGCAGAACTCTACCTTTTGATACTTGAATTTTGCTGCTTTTTCTCTAAAAAAAACTCAACGTATGATTTTTTTTTGCATTTCCATCCTTCGCTTTACCCTCCCTCAACTTTTCTTCCCGCCGCATCCATGGCCCCGATTTTATTGCTTGCTGCTCTTTTCCCACAATAACTTGTTGTGTGCCCAGATTCTCCTTTACTACGTCTTTGCTCCCCTCCGTACCGACTCCTATACTAGTCGCTACCAGCTTCTCACGCTTTCTCTGAATAACTGCCTTCAGTACAACAATCACTATCTTCACCTTTATTTGCAATTGCTCTTTCGGAGATAATTTTTTATCTGCATATTTATCGCAGTACTGTATTACACTATTTGGTATATGTTTGTTAATATGCTTATGCATTTTATGCTCCTTTTCTTCTTGCGATAAATCTTCTCTTTTTTCAATTTTCATCAATTTTTCGGTGACTGGCTTTGCATTTTTCTCAAATTTCTTAAATTCGGGTTCTGGTACTTGCTTCATCATGTTTTGCAATAGCTCCTCACCAACTTGCCCTAAATTTTCAGAATGCAATAATTCCTTTAAACTCAAATTTAATATTGAAGAATTCAACTTTATTGAAAATTTTGCCAAGTCAACTAACACATCTAAATCAACATGAGCATCGGTACTTGATGCATGATATATACTTTCTGCTACCCCATATTCACGCTGTGCTTCTTGCCTATACTTCTGCACTTGACTTATGATTGGCCCCAAATTTATTCCTAATCTTTGTAATTGTGCATTTCCTAAAAGAGCTAAAATTCTGTCTATTGCAACAAGTGCAGCACTTGGATTTAAGCTCAAGCTGTACAACATCTTATTAATTTCTCCTACTAACCCGTAAGTTATGTCATCCTCACTCTGCTTTGAACTTGAATCGGGACTGCCTTCTTGCTTTTCTTTTCTAAAAATTTTATCATTAAGAGAATCTATATTACCTTTAACTGGAACATCTACTCGCGTTCTCTTTGAAATATGGTCCAAACTTGGATCAATACCACTTTTTTGCATCCCTTCCTTTGTATCTACGGCATTAACCGCACCAACTGTCTTGATAAAAATATCCCTCTGATTCCTCTCTGACTTTGAGTCCGCACCACTCTTTTCGATCTTTCTGTTTGGATCTTTGTTATGAACAAATTTATTTACCTGTCTTTCCCCTAAATTTGGCAATTGCTCGATTTTTTGTATCCATTTTTTGAATATGCTATCACATGCCTGCATTATATCATCTAGTTTATCTACTGCGCTTTTCACACTCGAACCACCTGGAGTTTTCATATTCCTACCACAATTAATTAACACAACCCAATTACTATGTTATGATAACCTATTCAAATAACTCTTTGCAAATCTTAATTATCCTCGCACATCCTTCTTTCAATTTATCTTCACTCACTGCATAAGAAATCCTGAAGCAGCCAGGTGCACCAAATCCTTCACCATCTACTACTGCAACAAAAGCTTGCTCTAGAAGCAATTCAGACAAATCGTAACTTGTCATAATTTTTTTACCATTAGGAGCTTGTTTTCCCAATAATTGCTGACAATCAACAAACAGATAAAACGCTCCGGATGGAACACTATAAGATAGACCTTTTGCTTCTTTTAACAATGTAATGACCAAATCGCGGCGATTTTGGAAAAGCTCACGATGTTTTATTATAGAGTCTTGTGGTCCATTTAACGCCTCTACAGCAGCATACTGACTAATAGAACAGGCATTTGAAGTACTCTGCGATTGCACTGTAATCATTGCTTGCGCTAAATCTCTATTACAGGCTCCATATCCTATTCTCCATCCAGTCATAGAATATGACTTCGACACACCATTCACCACAAGTATCCTGTCTTTTAGCTTTGGTTCTACCTCTGCAAGAGTAATAAATTTATGATTATCAAAAATAATGTGTTCATAGATATCATCCGTTAATACATATAAATGGGAATATGAAAGTAATACTTGAGCTATTGCATATAATTCACTCTCTGAATATACGGACCCGGTCGGATTATTAGGAGAATTAAGTATTAGCCATTTAGTTTTTTCCGTAATTGCCCTTCTCAGTCGTTGAGGCGTTACCTTAAAGTTATTTACTTGCTCACATTGAACAATGACAGGATTGCCTCCCGTCAACAATACGATATCTAAGTATGAAACCCAGTAAGGAGATAATATAATAACTTCATCACCTGGATTTAGCGTAGAGAGCATAGCATTAAAAATTACCTGCTTAGCACCACAGCTAACAACAATATTCTCTATATCATATTTTAGGTTATTTTCTCGCTTAAATTTATTACATATCGCTTCTCGCAGTACCTTGATGCCCTCTACGGGGGTATATTTAGTCTTACCTCCAGCTATAGCTTCGTTTGCTGCAATTTTTATATTTTCTGGAGTATCATAATCTGGCTCTCCAACACTAAAATTAATTACATCCACTCCTGAAGCCTTTAACGCATTAGCTTTTGCAGTCATTGCCAAAGTGGGGGATGGTTTGACTAGTATTAATCTGTCGCTTTTCATACTACGGTACCATACTTTAAACTTTAAAATTACGCTTGATATTTCTCCTTTTCAGGCATTGTAAAATTCCATCAACATATATCACGCTAAATACATATATTAAAACTCACAACAAAACAAAATTGAAATAAATGAGCTCTTTGTAGAAAGGGGCATTTGGGGAACAAAACCTCATGTTCTCGCTATTGTTAAAATATTAATTCTTCGTGCACCGCATCCAGCCAGTACTTTTGCACACTCGTTAGCTGTAGCTCCCGTGGTTATAACATCATCTACTAAAATGACATTACGATTCTCGAAAACGTGTGCATACTTATCGTTGATCATGAAAGCGCCTAGTATGTTTTGCTGCCGTTCCCAATGACTTAAATTGCTTTGGCTCATTGTATATCTACTTCTGAATAAAGCATTTTCTATGCACGCTTTGTTATAATGTTTAGCCAGTAATTTTGCAATTAACCAAGCTTGGTTATATCCCCTTTCTCTTAATTTGCGCACGTGCAGTGGTATGGGTATTATAACATGACTATCTTCAATCCATTGCGCGACATTGGAATAAAGCCATTTTGCAAATATATGCTGCAAATTGGTATGGCCACCATACTTAAATCTTTTTATCAAATTTTTAGCCACTCCCTCATACAACAAAGCAGATCTAACTCTATGGTAATAATTTCTGGTGCATTTTGTAAACTCGCAGGGACATTTCTGTTGCTCAAATACTTTTGGTTTACTACATAAGCAACAATGTGGGCTAGTGATAAAAGCCAATCTTTGCCAACATTCGAGACATAACGTATGTGCGCTACTTGTACGCTGTTGCCTACAATTTACGCATTTATTGGGAAAAACTGTATTCAGCACTATATCTGATAAATTTTTCAAAGTTGATAATACGTACATTTCTTTGTAGATCTATGATCTTTCAAATAACTTATCCATATATGTTAAAGGTATTCTGATATACGTAGGACGTCCATGATTGCATTGACTGGAAAATTCTGTATCTTCTACTTCTCTTAACAAACTATCCATCTCCATCAAACTTAATTTACGTTTTCCCCTAATACTAGAGTGACAAGCAACTTCACTGCATATTTTGTCTATTTTATCTGCAGTAATATGCTGATATATCTCTAAATTAGCTAAAATGTTAGTAAACAAACCTTTTAAGTCCAAATTGCCTAAAATTGCAGGAACTGAGTGTACAACAATCTCTCTATTTTCCCCCTTTCCTATACATAATCCTAATTTTGCTAATTCACACTGTATCACAAGTAAGCTCTCAACTTCTGCGATACTCAGCATTATTATTTCTGGTAATAATAATGTTTGCTTCACAACATTTTTATCCATGATTGACGCTTTCATTTTTTGTAACACCAATCTCTCATGTGCTGCATGCTGATCTAGTATTATAATAGCATCTTCTGTTTCTGCTATAATATAACGCAATCCAATCTGACATACAGCTTTTCCAAGAGATTCTGGACAAATTTGCGAGCTATCACCATTTTTGATATTTGTAAAATTGATAGGGTGGTGGTGAAAATTTTGTTGTTGTCGTGCATCTTCTAAATCATTATTGCCTTCAACAGAACTTTGCTCATCACTCAATAAATTTTGATGATTTTTAAAGGAAGATACAGATTTTTCTGCAAGTTTTGTGGATCCAGTGATATTTAATAAATGCTGGCGATCTTGTAATCGTTCTTTTATCATATCGTTACTTACGCTTTCTTTTACTTTACCAAGAAATTGTGCTCCAAATTTTGTACTGACGGTAGCTTTACTTATGGCATCTTTGATAGCCCTAATCACTATTTCGCCTACAGCTTTTTCATCACTAAATCTCACTTGTATTTTAGTAGGATGCACGTTGACATCTACCAACATAGCATCAACATCCACAAAAAGCACTACTGCTGGATAATATCCACCTGGAAGTACATTTAAGTATGCAGCTCTTATTGTGCTATTTAGAAACGTATCCTTGATCATACGTTTATTAACAAAGCAGAACATATTGTTATTTTTGCTGCGGTTATATGTAGGTACAGCAGCATATCCGTATACTTTAACACCAGAAGCTGCTTCTTCAATGTATATAGCATTTTCCATGAATTCAGACCCCAAAATCTCTTTTGTCCTATGTCTGAGACTACCCTTAAATGCCCTAATTGCATTTGCATCTTTTTTTACTTTTTGATAATCGAAAATTACTTTGCCATTATTGATGAGCTTAAATCCCACATCTGGGAATGCTAGAGCTATGCGCTGCATTAAATCTATGCAAACTGAATTTTCATAATTTTCAGATCTTAAAAAGCGTAACCTATTGGGAGTAAAACAAAAAAGATCGCAAACTTCTATGGTAGTACCTACAGAATGCGAAGCTGGCACTAATACAGTACTATATCTTGTCTCTGGCATCGAAATTGGGTCATTTACACTCATCTCCCAGGCATGTTCCGAGTTCTCTACTCTACTGATAATTTTCAATTTTGCTACTGCTGCAATAGAAGCAAGAGCTTCTCCTCTAAAACCCAAGTAATGTATATCATCTAGATTTTCTCCCAGCAGTTTGGAAGTAGCATGACGATGCACGGTAAGTGGTAAATCATCATAAGAGATGCCCACACCATTATCCTGTACTGAAACTAATGTACGCCCACCTTTAATGAGTTTTACTTGTATGTCGCAAGCATCCGCATCTATAGCATTTTCCACTAATTCCTTTACAACTGATAATGGGCGCTCTATCACCTCACCCGCAGCAATTTTGTTAATTGCTCTTTCTGATAACACTCTGATTTTCATAGCAAAAACTAATATGCTCCTGTATAGTCCTTCAGTGTAGAATTAATGGTGGTATTGCAAGATTTTGAGATGGCATTTTTACATTTTTCTCGTACATTCTGGGTTACTTTCATCTTACTTGTAATTGCTATAGTAATTTTCGATTTGCAGCAAACAAAAGTGGATGCAGACGCTAAAAATTTGAAAATCAAGATACCGCTACTTTTATTGTTTATCAGTATTACTCTTGCATTGCTATTGTATAACCAAGATAAAAGCTACGCAATTGATTTTATTAGCGCTTATTTTGTGGAATTATCATTAAGTATTGACAATCTTTTTGTATTTATTCTTATTTTTAAATATTTTCAAATCCCTATTGTTCAGCAACATCGAATACTATTTTGGGGAATAATCAGTGCCATATTCATGCGTTTAGTGATGATTACGATTGGTATTCACATGATTCAAGCATTCCACTGGGCAGTATACTTATTTGGAGCTATATTGATGTATAGTGCATTCAAGATAATAGGATTGGATAATCACACAGAAGTTGATTTGGAAAATAATCTTATCATTCGTGGTTTACGAAAAATAATAAAAATAGACTCTAGTGCTAATATAAACACGTTCTTTGTACGTGATAAACGTGGTAATTTCGCTGTTACAAAACTTCTAGTGGCTTTAATTTTTATAGAAAAAGCAGATTTAATCTTTGCTGTTGATTCTATTCCTGCAGTTATTGCTATCACTTCTGAACCGTTTATTGTGTTTTCTTCGAATATCCTCGCCATATTGGGATTACGTTCCATGTATACCATGCTCTCCTACATCATTGAACGCTTAGAGCATCTTAAGTATGGAGTAGCCGTGGTATTATTTTTTCTAGGTGTAAAAATGATACTTGGAGTACGAGGAATAAGTATTCCTAATTACATCTCACTTGCATTTATCGCTATCTGCTTTACCATTCCCACGATCTGGTCGTACAGTATAAATAAAAAAAAAATTTAGTAAAAAATTGTAAACATTATCATTTATTACGATTAACATAAAACAGAATAATACCAGGTCCCATTTTAAAATGAGTACTAGGAGTGCAATGGTGAAGGTGAGGGGTTGTAGGAATACTACACATGACTGAGCCTGAATCCTACAGCGTAGCAATGTGGGCATTAGAAAAGGGGACTTGGTATAGAGTCTGTCATCATGAGCTTGTAAATGGAATGAATAGCAGCATTGTCAACAACATTGGTAAAATACTGCTAGTAGTGTTTTCTTTCGCTCTGATAAGTGGATGCAATGAGGAGTGGGTATCAATCTCAAGGGTAGAGACGTTGATTATTGGAGTATCTACAGATTACCGTCCTTTTGAGTTTATAAAAAATGGCAAAATAATAGGCTTTGATATTGATCTTGCCAATTATGTAGGAAAGAAACTCAAAAAAAACGTAAAATTGCGTGATATGCCTTTCTCTGAATTGATAGGTAGTCTTAAGGCGCAAGAGGTTGATATGGTGATTTCTGCGATGTCTGTAGATGAAAAAAGAGAGCAATATGTAGATTTTTCGAATCCTTATTACATCACAAAATTGGTGTTGTTACTTCGTAGTGATAGCCAATTTCCTGGATTAGATGCACTACATGATGCTGCTGTTGGAGTGATAATTGGAACGACTTTGGAAAATTTTATTGAAAATTATAGTCATTCCCATAATATTAATATGAAGATTGTGCGATTCCAGAATTACGTAGGCGCAATGGCAGAATTGAATGACAAAAAAATTGATGCTATAGTGGTAGAGCAAGCACAGGCAATACATTTTGTAAGAGAGGGCCATTATAAGTTCATTTTTCAACAAATTAACGGATACGGGGTAGATAGCTATGCTGTGGCATTGCCTAAAAATTCAATTTTGCTTGATGAAGTAAATGAAATTTTAGAAGAAATGATGGAAAATGGCACATTAGACGAGATGAAGAAAAAATGGCTTGAATAACTGAAAAAATTCTAGGGGGAGGTAATGCGGATTTTATGGCAAAAGTACGAGATATATTACTAGAGACTAAAAAGCTCTTACAATCATATAACATAGCGGCGTATGCCTTAGAGGCAGAGTTACTGTTAGCAAAAGCGATTGGAAAATTTATTGAAAGAAGGGATTTGATATTGATTTTGGAGGATAGTGTAAGTACAGCTGTAGAGAATAAAATAAATGATATGATCAAACTGCGTCAACGTAACATGCCAGTAGCTTATATATTAGGCAAAAAACACTTTTGGAATTTTGACTTTGACGTGACACAGGATGTATTGATACCACGACCAGAAACAGAACTTATAGTAGATTTGGCTTTGAAGTATGTTGAGCAGGGCAAAATTAGCGTACAGAAAAATAATTTGATGCAGATACTGGACTTAGGTATCGGAAGTGGTTGTTTACTGTTAACTATACTCAAAGAATTTTGTCAGCGTGACATTGATGCTACAGGAATAGGTGTTGATATAAGTCCAGAAGCAATAAGTGTTGCAAAGGAAAATGCAAAAAAACTGTATCTCGATGAGTACATAGAGTTTTATGTCAGTGATTGGTGGGAAAAAATCGATACTGATCGACAATTTGATTTTATTGTTTCTAATCCACCGTACATTTCTAGTAGTGAATGGAAAAATCTAATGCCAGATGTAAGAGATTACGAACCTATGATTGCCTTAACAGATAATGCAGATGGATTAACTCACTATAGGGTAATTAGCGAGAAGTTACCTAGACATATGCATAGTAATAGCATCGCATTCTTTGAGTGTGGATACATGCAAGCTGAAAGGGTGATACAAATATTTGAGCACAATAATTTGCACATCATAGAAGTTGTGAAAGATTTAAATGGGATAGATAGGGTAATAGCGGTAAAATTATAATTATCGGAGTTATACCTCTTCTTATGGTTAAGACCGATAATTGTAGTATGCAGCCCCTCTCCTTGCCCTTCAATAAAAATATCCAAGGGGGGCTATTGGTTACAAATTCGCATAATTCCAGGCCTAAAATTGCTTGTAATTCTAGAATACAACAACATAATAGCAGATACGTAACTTAGTGTAAGAAATGAAATATTTTTGCTTATGAAAAGTCTGTACATCAAGACATATGGCTGCCAGATGAATGTTTATGATTCGGTCAAAATGGCTGATCTTTTGAAGCCGTATGGATTTGGCATTGTAGATTCACCTGAACACGCTGATATGGTTATTCTCAACACATGTCACATACGCGAAAAAGCTGCGGAGAAAGTATATTCAGAGTTAGGAAGAATGGCAAAAATTAAACGTGCAAGGGAAAAGAATGGTGATAGCATGGTTATTGCTGTAGCAGGTTGCGTAGCACAAGCTGAAGGGGAGGAAGTAATCAGGAGAGCACCTTTTGTTGATATCGTAGTAGGGCCACAATCTTATCAAGATTTACCGGTATTACTTGAAGAAACAAGAAGAAAAAAATCTTGGGTGTTAAATCTAGAATTAAAAGAAAACAGTAAATTTGATCAATTGGCTCCAGATAGTGGATCACAAGGTTATTCCGCCTTTTTATCCGTACAAGAAGGATGTAATAAATTTTGTCGCTATTGCGTCGTTCCCTACACTAGAGGTGCCGAATACTCGAGACCCGTAGCCGATATTTATAATGAAGCGCTGCGTATTATTGATGGTGGTAGCGTAGAAATAACGCTCTTAGGGCAAAATATTAACGCTTATCACGGGAATGGACCAAATGGAAATGTATGGAGTCTAGGTAGATTAATAAAATACCTTGCTTCCATTGAGGGATTGCAACGCATACGCTATACTACATCACACCCAAAAGATATGACTGATGAAGAACTGTTTTATGCTCACGCAACTGAGTCAAAGTTGATGCCATTTATCCATCTTCCTATTCAGTCTGGCTCAGATGTAATATTAAAAGCAATGAACAGGAGGTACAATGTCGGGTTTTATATCAGTATTATAGAAAAATTTAGGAAAATAAAACCAGATATCGCATTCTCTTCTGATTTCATAGTCGGCTATCCAGGAGAAACAGAAGAAGATTTTATCGCAACAATGCAACTTGTTGAGCATGTAAACTATGCTCACGCCTATTCGTTTAAATATAGTCCAAGACCTGGAACTCCAGCTTCTGTGCTACCTTCTCAAATTCCAGAAGATATCAAAAGCGAAAGGTTAGCTAGGTTGCAAAGTTTATTATGTAAACAGCAGTTAAACTTTAATCAAGCAAAAGTAGGACAAGTGCTTCGTATATTAGTTGAAAATCAAGGCCGCTCTGGCTCTCAAATGATGGGCAAATCTCCTTATATGCAATCTATCATAATAGATGATGGTAGCAAACTATTTGGAAAATTTGTTGATGTCAAAATCACCTCTGCTGCGCAGAATAGCCTAAAAGGTCATAAATTTTAGAATTAAAAAAGTAATTTTGAGAACGTAACACCAGCTTATTTAAAATTCTGATTTAAGTAACATGTATAGGGATAGTATTGTGTAAAATAGTAATGGTGTTAGAAGTGCTAATATGATAGGTAAACTTCCATTATTTATCGTTATACTGACTATTATATCGTAAAAAAAATACGCAGCAACACCGATGCCTAGGCCTGTTGCCATACGCCACTTGGTTTTTTCTCCTTTTATGGTACGTATGCCAAAAATATATCCCCAAATTGCCATAGGCAACAGGAATAAAGGTAGCACCACTAATTTATAGTAATATATCTTGTATTTTAAAGTATTAATGCCAATGCTATGCGCTGAAGCTATTAAGTTTGGTATTTGCCATATACTGCTCATTTCTGGTACGGCAAAACTATCCAGAATTTGCTGTGCTGTAGTATTTATCGATAAATTAATATATTGATCATCTAGCACCTTATTATATCGATTGACGATTTTACAAACGTTACTAGCCCATATCCCATCTTGCAGCGTCATACCAGATGTCTCGGCTCTCTGCATAAATTTATAATTCTCATCAAAATAAAAGATTTGCACATCAAACATTTTTTTCTGTGTAGCAGAAAATCTCAAGGCATTTACTATTATTAATTCTCCTGTTTTATCATTTTTTTGTTTTATCCATAATCCTGATTTACCCAAAGAAATAAGGCTTTTTTGTCCCTTAAGCGTAACTGCCTCTATGTCTTGGTATTTTTGCAATAAATGTGAATTTATAGGGTTGAGCACGGTAATGTGTAATACGTAAAATAGCAACACAACCGTTATACCCGGGAGCAATAAGCCAAAAGGACCAATACCCAACACACGCATACCCAATATTTCGTGATGTTGTCCTAGTGTGTTATAAGCGATAATACTTGCGATTAGCATTGATAACGGCAATATTTTTTGCAAAGTATTATAGTTTTTAAGTAAAGCCATCTTTACTATAGCCCACGCACCTACCACAGCCGAGCTATTACTGCTAGCAGCTCTGACAAATTCCGCACTTTCAAAAAGAAATACCGCTGCAGATAGTGCCAACAAAGTTAATACTAAAATCTTGCAAAAATGCCTAGCAATATACAAGTAAGTTATTGTGTATCTGATATTTGTACTCGCACTTTATTAGGCTTTTCCCGAAACTACGTCTCTGTTGTGTCACTCCAGTGCTTCTTGCATTTTATCAACATAAGTGAGTTTCAGAAAGAAGTCTATTATTTTGATGATTCATCCTTAACACGCCATTAATCTCAAAGGCCGTTGCACGAAGGTCCTTTTGCATCTTTTCCCAACCCCTGCCCAACGGTCCTCACTGCGTTGTAAAATCTTGTAAAATCCTTTCATGCAGCAAGTCCTTCTTAGTAAAACAATTGGATCTCACACACATACAAAAATCGCAAAATAAATAAAAATAAAGTTAAAGGTAAGTAGTATTTAAAACAGCGCGCTGTTTCTCCACAATAGTCATGCAAGCGTCTTTTGCAGCTGCGCACATACCCTGTAATTGCTCACAGCTGAATGAAGTTTTTTCCCCTGTGCATTGCACTTCCACTAAATTACCGTCAGATCCAAATATGAAATTAGCATCCACATCAGCATTACTATCCTCAATAAATGCTAGATCTATTAGTCTTCTCCCTGTTACAATACCGCATGAGATAGCTGCAACATACTTTACTATGGGAATACGCCTCAATAACCCCTTACTGTGTAAAGACTTAAGCGCCAAATATAAGGCTATATAGCCCCCATTAATGGCAGCAGTCCTAGTTCCACCATCTGCTTGTATGACATCACAATCAATAGTGATCTGTCGCTCTCCTAGTGCTTCTAAATTTACAGCAGCTCGTAAAGACCTACCAATTAATCTCTGTATCTCTTGAGTCCTACCACTCTGCCTGCCTTTTACTGCCTCTCTCTGAACCCTAATAGATGTAGCCCCAGGCAGCATACCATATTCAGCAGTAACCCACCCCTGCCCTGTACGCCTTAAAAACGGCGGTACTCTCTCATCTACACTTGCTGTACAAACTACCCAAGTACTACCAAGCTTTACCAAGCAGGATCCTTCCGCGTTACTAATGTAATTCACTTCAAACTCCAGGCTCCGCATATCGTCTGCGTCTCTACCATCCCTACGTCTTTGCATCTTCGTAATCTTTAGGTCTTATATTAGATAGCTTCTTCCAGAGTCTTGTTTAAGCTTAAATTAACCTGCAACGCTTTGGCACTCATTTTATACTTATGTTGTGCTTCTAATATTTTTGGCAATTCATCCTGATAATCAACGTTAGCACCTTCCACATATCCAGACAATATTGTGCCAGCTCCACCAGTTCCTGGAGCTTGAACTCCTATGACACTGCCAGTTTTAGCACCTGGTATGTAACAATTATCCCCTGCTGGATCTAGTTGGCCTTGGAATACAGCGATAGGGATTTTGTATAAAGGAAGTCTCTTGTTGTTGTTATAAGTACCAGTTAAAATACCCTTACTATCTATGGAAATATCTTTTAAACTGCCTGCTTCTTGTCCGTCAATCGCTTTTATATCAACCGAAGTACCTTCTGCCATTTGATAAAAGTTATCGGCGTCAAAAGTCAATTTAAGATTGCTAGGTTCAGCATTAATACTAGTCGCCCACGTAATAGCTAAACTTCCACCTGTTTGCAGCATAGGTAGTGCCGTTACTGGAGTGGCAGTACCAAATGAAAATTCAGTTCCAACCTTATCACTAAAAGCAACAGTCGCCTTGGCTCTAGCAAGAATTTGCAGCCCATAGGTACTACCATTCTTAACAATAGACGCCACTACATGCGGCGACAGAGCTGCATCAGAATTTATTTTATTAACTAACTCATTAAGTGTACGAAAATCAGAAGCCTTACTATCATCATAAGTAAAAGTTGTAGAGATAGCACTACCACCAGATGGCGTAACGGCAACAGTAATTTTATCTCCATTTGCGATATTAAGGCCAGGAGGAGTCCCTGCTACGGCTTGTCTAAGCTGAGCATCTGGATCTGCAATAGTGACAACGGTAGAAGTATATGTGTTAAGATCCGCGACAGAAAATTGTGTAATACCGGTTGCAGGCAATTTAGCGTAAGTATTAAAAGTCAACTTGCTCGCCTGTAGTAACCCCACTCCAGTTGAATCTGTTGCGAGCTCCTTAGGGTTTTTCATGTACACTTCCATTGCCCAATCTTTACTACTGAGCTTTTTAAATGCGAACATGATGCTATGGAGCTTTCCACCATTAGAGTCGTTAACAAACACCTCTCGTATGGCATCTGGAGTAACTCTACCTCCAGCCATGTTACTGGCATTATCACGGGGATTATATCTCGCTTCTATGCCAGACTCTATAATTATATCGCGACCAAAATTGATTTGCCCGAAATTTATTGCAGTACTAGCCACTCCTGGCGTTCCTTTGTCGTAAATAAGCTGTACAGGGACAAGATCACCGCCAACCTTTGTACCAGAAGCATCATACTTCCAACCTAGCAATGTGTAACGGTTGTTCAAAGTCAAATTATTATCTTTATCACGATCAAATCCACCGTTAAAAGTGTATCTTTGTTCGTTTGTAACGCTATTTTTAACTATAAACGCCCCCTTACCATCTATGGCTAAATTTATATTTTTTCCAGTAGACAGCATGGCCCCCTTGGTATTAAAGTCATATCCCGTCTCGGCTACAACGCCACTGCCCCTATTTGCATCTAGGTATTGCGTTAAGAATCCGCGAAAACCAGGTGTTGATGCATTTGCCACGTTATGAGTACTATCACCAATTCCCTGCTGCGCACTTTTCATACCAAGAAGAGCAGCCGTATAACCCTGTACCGCCATTGTAACCTCACGTTAAAATTCAAATTCTAGAATATCCTAGGTCCCATTGTAAAAACAATATATCAAAAAATCAAGCTCGTATTCAATGAAGAATCAATTAACCTAGTATCAAATTATCACTCACAAAACTCTAACTAAATGACTGCGTCGAATTTTTTCCAAGTATTCACTTAATTTAAGTTGTAGTTTGGCGTTTGACAGTATGACCTGTAATTGTTCATCAATTTTGTCATCTTGCAAAGTTGATTGTGCAATTTTGTCTGTATTTGTGCTATTTTGTTGGGAAGGCTTAGGTAGATTCTTGAACTCCAACACTTTGAAGATCACAAGATTATTGCCTATTTCTATAGGATCGCTTACTCCACCAGGTAAAAGCTTTGAAATGGCATTCACGCTTTGTGGAGACATATTTTTTATGCTCAACCACCCTATGACTCCTTTATGACGTGCAGATTCAACATTATGTGAATATTGTACGGCCAATGCCCCGAAATCCTTACCCATAGTAAGATCATTGAAGATTATTTGCAAAATATTCTGTAATTCCGTTTTATCAAGATTTAACGGTAACACAATTTGCGCTAGCTTAACTTCTGTGGATGGAGAAAAACGCTCGCCCACTTCACTAACTTGACTCACATCGGCAATATTGGCGTTTTCTTGCTGACTACTTGCTTTAGCTCTTAAAAATTGAAATAAATTTTCCTCGATTTCTACTTTTCTAACCGCCACCCCGGGTTTTATTTGCAACTTGATAATTTCATTGAACAAAAGTTCTTTTTTTATGTTGGACTTCAGACTGTCCACACTAACATTATTAGTGGATATAAGGTGCTCAAATTGCTGCAAAGTCAAATGATTTTGGTCAGCTAGCTTTTGTAATGCATTTTGAATATCACTATCTGATACTGAAATACCGAATTTAACGGCTTCTTTCTCAATGATAATTTGATCTATTAACATCTGTAACGCTTCTTGCTTTAACTGTGTTACTGCATCAGTATTTTGCGGGGTTATATGATTGACCATCATCAAAAACTGAAATTTTTGTCCGACATCATGAGTCGTAATGGCAGTATCATCTATGATAGCAACAATCTTATTACCACTTTTTTCAACCGCATATGCATATAAGGACGTTTCTGGTACATTTATGAGAACACAACAGAATAGGAGCCAGACCAAGAATTTTACTATTTTCATTTTTGTTGCCATTGCTTGATAAGCCATTAAGTTTGTATTAAAAAAGAAGCCTCATATCAAATTCATAATTTGAAGCATCATTATTGTAAAGACATAAATTTTTATATACAGTAACTGCAGTTAAGAATGAGTTCTTTGATAGTAAAGTTGTTAGTAATAAACATGAATTGAAAAATAGTTGTTTTTGGATTTTTCTGTAAATGAGGAGTAGTCAAAAATAAATGTCAGTATTAACTGTAAGAGAGGCACTGCGTGATGCGATAGCGGAAGAGATGCGTCGCGATGATTGCGTGTTCATTATGGGGGAGGAAGTTGCTTTATATCAAGGAGCGTACAAAGTAACACAGGGCTTATTAGAGGAATTCGGAGCAAGGCGTGTTATTGATACGCCAATTACCGAGCATGGGTTTGCAGGACTTGCTGTAGGAGCTGCATTTACGGGATTAAAACCTATAGTAGAGTTTATGACATTCAATTTTGCTATGCAAGCCATGGATCATATTATTAATTCTGCCGCTAAAACTCATTATATGTCTGGTGGGCAAATAACATGTCCTATAGTCTTTCGCGGCCCTAATGGTGCCGCCTCCCGTGTAGCTGCACAGCACTCACAATGTTATGCTAGTTGGTATGCACATATTCCAGGACTGAAAGTAATTTGCCCATATGCTGCCGATGACTGCAAAGGATTATTAAAAGCTGCTATAATTGATCCTAATCCAATTGTGTTTTTAGAAAATGAGCTGCTTTACGGACGTAGCCATGAAGTACCAGAAACAGAGTATGTTGTTGAAATAGGAAAAGCCCGTATCTGGAAAGAAGGAACTGACGTTACAATTATAGCTTTTTCACTTCAAGTAGGAAATGCAATTGCAGCCGCAGAGAAGCTACAAGGATGTGGCATAGACGCAGAAGTGATAGACCTTCGCACTTTAAGGCCACTTGACACCGAAGCAATTATTCATTCTGTAAAAAAAACAGGTCGCGTATTGACAGTGGAGGAAGGTTGGAGCTACGCTGGCATTGGTGCCGAGATTGCTATGCAAATAATGGAACATGCATTTGATTATTTGGATGCACCAGTAGTTAGAGTAACAGCTAAAGATGTTCCATTACCGTATGCTGCTAATTTAGAGAAAATAGCATTGCCTCAGATTGATGATATCGTAAAAGCGGCTAAGAAATTATGTAATAGCAAGTCTAGTTAATTTGATAATTTTGTGATTAAACTCATACTAGAAGTAACTTAAATAACATATCTTTTATACAACAATGGTCATACATTATCATACAGGAGATTTACCTGAATCTCTTGTTTTTAGCGGCTCGATTGCCATAGATACGGAGGCTATGGGGCTAAATAACGCTAGAGATAGATTGTGTGTTGTGCAAATTTCGGAAGGAAATGGCGATGCACACTTGCTCCATCTCGTAGATAGGGGTTTTGATTGTCCAAATTTAAAAAAAATACTCTCAGATCATAACAAATTAAAGATATTTCATTTCGCACGCTTTGATGTAGCTATATTGCAGCATAGCCTAGCAATCGATATCAGTAACATATACTGTACAAAAATAGCATCTAAATTAGCTAGAACATTTACAGAACATCAGGGATTGCGAGATTTATGCCACGATCTGCTGGGGATAAAAATTTCAAAACAACAACAAACATCCGACTGGGGGCAGCAAAAACTGACACAAGAGCAAATTGAATATGCAGCCAATGATGTCCTATACTTGCATAAACTTAAAAACGTCCTTGACAAACTCCTAGTTCGCGAGGGTAGAGAGGAAATAGCTAAAAAATGCTTTGATTTTTTGCCAACTCTCGCCCGTCTTGATGTCTTCGGTTGGGGGATTCAATTATTTGAACATTGAAAAGTGGTGCTGAACGTCTTGAAGTATTAAACTTCTTTCAAAATTCACTTATGCATGCTACAAATGCTGAGAACATACAGGGCACAAAAGTAATGCAGCAGTTCGTAAGGTAGAGAGATAGAGTTTCAAAAAAGTCTGTTGTTCTTGCAATATATGGCTAATAGTGGTATACGAAAATTAGCAAGATGTGCCAGCAGTTTTGGTATAGTATTTTATTTAATTATTACAACCCTAGATTATCATGGAACAAAGCAGCTTTAACACCCACTCTGTAGTAAAAAGGTTCATGTCTGTAGGTATACCAGAAGAACACGCAGAGGAGATTATGCAGGCCATTTTAGAAAGTAGGGAATATGATTTTTCTAGACTGGCTACCAAAGAACAGCTTAATGCCGCAAGAAAAATACTTGAGCAAAGTGTTGCAAATATGAAAGAAGTTGCAGCCACTAGGGAAGATCTAGTTGTAATGAAAATTGAATTGAAAGAAGATATTAATGCATTAAGAACTGAGTTAAAAGAAGATATTACTGCGCTAAGAACTGAGCTGAAAGAGGATATCTCTGCATTGAGGACTGAGCTGAAAGAGGATATCTCTGCATTGAGGACTGAGCTGAAAGAGGATATCTCTGCATTGAGGACTGAGCTGAAAGAGGATATCTCCGCATTGAGGACTGAGCTGAAAGAAGATATCGCTGCATTGAAAACCGAGCTGAAAGAAGATATCGCTGCATTGAAAACTGAGCTGAGAGAAGACATTGCCTCGTTGAGCACTAGTGTAGCGCAACTAAAAGAGGATAACGCAAAGTTGGGTGTACGTATTGAGAGCGTTAAATCCGATATTCTCAAGTGGCTCATACCACTATTTATAACAATGATGGCAACAATATTATTTAAGGTGCATTGATGAGTCTCTAAGCGCATGCTAAGTATATTTTGCTCTCTTTGATGGATTTGAAAATTTGCAAAATTTCTAAAGTATATATTCAATTAAATCGGGTTTGTATGCCTATAAGACACTACCCAGAAGTAATATCTAATCCTGATTTTTCAAAAATAGAAGAAGAAGTGCTCTTTTCATGGAAGCAAGATGGGATTTTTGACAAATCTATCAGGGGAGGGAAGGAATTTGTATTTTTTGATGGTCCACCATTTGCAAATGGTCTGCCTCACTATGGGCACTTGCTGACAGGATTTATAAAAGACCTTTTTGCTAGATACCAGGCTATGCAAGGCAAAAAAGTTGAAAGGAGATTTGGGTGGGATTGTCATGGACTGCCGGCTGAGATGGTGGCAGAAAAAGATTTATCTATATCTGGGAAACAAGCAATAGAGGCGTTTGGAGTAGGAAAATTTAATGAATATTGTCGCAGTTCTGTGTTACGTTATACAAAGGAATGGCATGCTTATGTCAATCGCCAAGCACGTTGGGTAGATTTTGAACATGACTACAAAACTATGGACCTTCCGTATATGGAAAGTGTGATATGGGCTTTTAAGACACTTTATGACAAAGGTTTAATCTATAAAGCAATGCGCGTTATGCCTTATTCGTGGGCATGTGAAACACCTGTATCAGATTTTGAGACTAAGATTGACAACTCGTATAGGGAAAAGCAAAGCAAGTCTGTAGTGTTAGCATTTAGATTAAGAGAAAATCCTGCATGCATTCCGAATAACTATGATGATGTTAGAGTATTAGTGTGGACAACAACGCCATGGACCTTACCATCAAATTTGGCAATAGCAGTGGGGCAAGACATTGAGTACGCCTTAATAAACAAAGGTAACACTTGTTACATAGTGGCTGCGTCTTTAGCTAAAAATTATGAAGCTGAAATTGGAGATCAAAGGATTGGCACTTGCAATGGCAGAGATTTAATAGGGTACACATACTATCCTTTATGGAATTACTTTGAAAAACATAGTAATGCATTTACAGTTTTACCAGGTGATTTTGTTACCATAGAAGATGGAACTGGTATCGTACACATTGCTCCGGGTTTTGGTGAAGATGATCAACGCTTATGTGATAAATACGAGATAGAGTTGGTTTGTCCTGTAGATAGCCAAGGCAAATTTACGCAAGAAATAAAAAATTACTCTGGCAGGCAAGTTTTTGAAGTAAACGATGATATAATAAAATACCTAAAACAGTACGGTTATTGGCTGCGTACTGAACAATATACACATAGCTATCCACACTGTTGGCGTACTGATACTCCATTGATATATAAGGCTGTACCTTCGTGGTATATTAAAGTCACAGCCGTAAAAAATGAGATGATTGCGCATAATCAAAAAATTAACTGGATTCCGGAACATATAAAGAACGGATTATTTGGAAAGTGGCTTGAAAATGCACGAGACTGGTCTATTTCACGTAACCGCTACTGGGGATGTCCAATACCAGTTTGGGAGAGTGATGATCCTAAATATCCGCATATAGAAGTATATGGTTCAATTGAAGAATTAGAACGTGCATTTAGTGTAAGAATTCATGATTTACATAAACCGTTTATAGATAATCTGGTAAAGTCAAATCCTAGTGATCCGACTGGTAGATCTATGTTGAGAAGGGTACCGGAAGTACTAGATTGTTGGTTTGAGAGTGGATCAATGCCATATGCACAAGTACACTATCCATTTGAAAATAAGGATTGGTTTGAGCATCATTTCCCAGCTGATTTCATAGTTGAGTATGTAGCACAAACTCGTGGATGGTTTTATACATTAATGGTACTATCTACGGCTTTATTCGGTAAACCACCATTTTTAAATTGTATTTGTCATGGCGTAATTTTGGGTGATGATGGCCAAAAATTATCCAAACGTCTAAAAAATTATGCAGATCCTGTTGATGTCTTTACACGATTAGGTGCTGATGCTATGCGCTGGTTTATGGTATCATCACAGGTCATGCGTGGACAGGAGCTTGTGATAGATAAAAACGCAAGTGGTGTAAAAGAAGCATTACGTTCTGTGATTAAACCGCTATGGAACGCATACAATTTTTTTGCATTATATGCAAATATAGATGGGATAAAGGCTGAGTTTAGCCTTACGTCAATTAATTTACTTGATCGCTATATCATTGCAAAGTGCATTGATACTATAGTCACATTAGAAGAAGGAATGGATAGTTATGATACCATACTTCCAACTAAGGTTGTGGAAGAATTCATAGAAATTTTGAATAATTGGTATATAAGACGGTCGCGTGAAAGATTTTGGCGTAGCACTCGCAGTGATGACAAAACACAGGCTTATAATACGTTGTACGCTGTGTTGAGTCTACTTTGTAGAACTGTAGCTCCGCTATTACCGCTAATATCTGAAGCGGTGTACATGGGTATAAATAAGCCTTATAATGCCCAAAGCGTGCACCTTGAGCAATTCCCCAGTTTTACCAATAAAGATGTTGATGCTGATTTGATTATTAATATGGAACGTGTGAGAGCTGCATGTAATGCAGCTTTGCACATACGCAATGAAGCTGGTGTCAGGATACGGCAGCCGCTGCAGACTGTAACCTTTGTTGGGGTTACAGACACAAATATTACGCCTGAAATGCAACAATTAGTACTAGATGAGATCAATGTGAAAGAATGGCATAACTTAGAAAAAAGTAAAATCACAGAGTATGCAAATTTGAAGCTGCAGCTTAATTTACCTATCCTAGGAAAAAGAGTTCCTTCAAAAATACAGCAAATTATTAAAGCAAGTAAGTGCGGAGAGTGGCACTTGGATCAGGAAGAAAATGTATTAATAGCAGGTAACCGCCTGGAAAAAAATGAATTTGAGCTAAAATTAGAGCCAAAACCGGAACTAAAAGCATCATCTTGTCCGCTTACGACTCATGATGCCCTTGTTGTGCTAGATATAACAGTTAACGAGGAGTTAAAAATAGAGGGTACTGCACGTGATCTAGTGCGTGCTATCCAGCAAGCACGTAAAGAAGCTGGGCTCAACGTGGTTGACCGTATTAATGTGACAATTTTACATGATAACAACTATATACTGAGTGTTATAAAAAAGTGGGAACAATATATAAAAGAACAAACCTTATCGGTAGAGCTGAGATTGTGTGCGTCTGAAGCAGAAATTGCAAAATTTATAGATCTGCAAAAAATGTTCAAAAAAACGACGCAACTAGAAGATGGTATGATGAGCAGCCAGAATAGAACCAGTGTTGATATATATATTATAGTCAAATGAAAAATGATTATGTCTTAAAAGCAGGTATGGTCTGTCAGATTAAGTGTGTAAGTGATTGTCACATCTTACACATTTATCTTCCACACCTACATGAAATAATACCTTTTATCTCATCTCGCAACAGCCCCTTAATCTTCCCAATATTTATTTTAGAATTTCCAGCACTATAAGCCAATGTTATTTATGTTAAAATAAAAATAACTTTACATTTTTATAATTTTTGCAATATAATTTACAAGGAATTTCTTCTTAGCCAAGATTTGACACATCCACTACCTCAGGGTGTGTTTTATGTTAAAAACTAACTAATAACGAGGTGAATACATGCCATCTACCGATAAAAAAACCATAACGACATTCTATATTGTGCTATTTCTGCTATACAAGGTGCGTGGTATGGATGCAGCTCTTTTACCTTTTTTATTACTTTAGCCACCAAATTTGACTTGTTTTTTATTAACATTGCTACCTCATTCTCTTCTTCTAACTCATTATCCCATGGTGATATATGGAGAGGTATATTAAAATAATAGGATAGATAATATTAACACATCCTATTAATTTTTGATGAAGCAGAATCTTTGCAATCTCTTTTGCTTTTTCAATGTTGGGGCGAGCAGTGTATATAAGGCTTATTTGATGTACAATCCTCTTTTTTGTATTTATTGTTGAAAACAAACATTGCCTGTCAGTGTCGGTGAATACAAGTATTTCACTTGCCATCACTTTTTTTTTATGTTATCTACACATGTGTAGTTTGATAAATAGTAGACTTCTTGTCTGCTGCTATTTACTATTGGTGTCGTGTATAATAGGACAGTATGGGGGTTAAGTCAACCTCAGAGCTGCGTTCAGCGTTCCTCGGTAGCTCAGTGGTAGAGCAAGCGGCTGTTAACCGCTTGGTCGCTGGTTCGAATCCGGCCCGGGGAGCCATTTTTCTGCAAATGGTGCAATGATTGGTGATCTTATGAGTTTTTTGGAAAGGGGATTGTATTTACGAATCAATTGTCGTTATTTAGGCGATGTTTGTGTACAGTTAAGAATTTTACAAAAAACTTTAACATATATATAAATATTTTCGTTTAAATAACGAAATTTTATAGATTTATAATGAAAAAATTGCTATCATAGTGTATATACGTGGTTGTTGTACCAGGTCCCATTTTAAAGTGAGCACTAGGAGCGCAATGGCGGGGGAGTGTAGACTACTGTATAACTGAGCCCGGACCCTGCAACGCGACAAGTGGGCGTTTAAAAGGGGGTTGGTGTTAGTTATAAATTGGTAGATTAATTTCAGAAAGGTAAAAACGCAAATGGTGAGTGCTAGCAAAGCTTTAAAACCAACCGTGCTAATAGTGGAAGATGATAAGTCTATTGCTACTGTTATTAGTTATAATTTACAAAAAGAGGGGTATAATGTCATTATTGCTGTAGATGGGGAAGAAGCGGTAAACGTAGCTAAGGCTGAAAGGCCTGATATAATACTTTTGGACTGGGTCTTGCCTTGTAAATCTGGCATAGAGGTGTGCGAGACTTTGCGCGATAATCCTGACACAAGTGGAATACCTATCATCATGATTTCAGTCAAAGATGATGACTTAGATAAGGTTACTGGACTTGAGCATGGGGCTGACGACTACATTACCAAGCCTTTTGCCCCTATAGTAGTAATAGCGAGAATAAAGGCCGTATTGCGCCGTGTAAGGCCTATATTTGCAGATAAAAAACTTAAATTTCATGATCTAGAAATAGATTTATCTTCCTACACAGTTTCACGCTCTGGAAAAGAGATAAAGCTCTCTCCAATTGAATTCCAGATATTACAAATATTGATGGAGAATTCGAGCCGTGTGTTATCTAGAGAAGCGTTGATTAATCGTATTTGGGGTGTAGGTGTTGATGTAGACGCTCGTACAGTAGATGTGCACATTACAAGGCTGCGTAAGGCACTGTTGAACGCAAGTAGAGATAATATTGATGTTATAAAGACAGTACGCTTGGTTGGATATAAGCTTAGTTTAACCTAATTTTATTGATGTTTATACTGATATATTAACAATTAGGCTTCAGATTTCGATGTAGGTATGTTGGTGCGCTTTAAGTAGTTGCTCTATTAGAAGTCGCTTACGTGCTGTTTTATACACAACGATGCCACAAGTAGGTGTACCGGCATTGCGGTCAAATTGCGGGATTCGGCCCTAGGTTTTTAGCAACTAATTTATTAAAACAGCTCCAAGATGCGTAGTCTTCTTAGCTGTAGTGATGGAAACGAGAGCACTATAATAGCCTTTATCTCTGGCATACTGGACCTTGTGATGAGGTGTACCATACATGCCTAAATTCCTTTGCCTCCGTCACATTGTTGGAGTGCAATCTTGCACTAAATTTCATATCCCACGCTTATATGCTTTTTACAGCCATTCTTTTTGCCAAGACCAAAATTCGCAAAAATCCTTCGTCTACCACATACATTCACCTTGCAACAGTTCCTTTATAGTAAATCCTTGTAGACATGTATATTGATATGTGGTACAATCCTATCGCTTTTATATCTAATTAGCCTGAAATCATGTATCAATAGTATTACTAAAATATTAGAAATTCTTTGAAGGTACTTGGTGTTGGTTGGCTCAGCATAGTAATTTATTCGTTTTTCACCGGGCGCGGTTCATTCGCTCTTATAAAGTCGATGTATTATATTGCTCACAGGCAAAGATCGAGCTACAGACCGACATGCGCACAACATGTGAGAATTTTTCTGATATGAGATAGTATGCTAATTTTATGCAAAGGCAATCTATGATTACAATCAATATATTTTTTACGTAAAATAGGTACGTTATGACAGAACAAGCAATACAAAAACAACTAAAGTATTTAGAACCAGTATTGGATGCGATAACAGGGGCATTGACTATAGATGGGGCTATTGCTCTCGCAACTGGAGGGGGATATTGGCTTGTGGCAAAAGCTGTGGCAGGAGCTACAGTTGGGCTTACTGTAAGAAAATATTGTAATGCCTATATTGGCGAAGAAAATAGCTGGAGACCTTTAATATGTGGAGGTCTTGGAGGTGCCTTAAAGTATAGCATCAAAAAATCGACTTTGGATCCATTTAACATGTTCTTGGGAACCATAAACGGCGCACTATTTGAATCTGAACAAATAGGACCGGTTAGGGCTTGCAAGGACAAAGGGGCAGGTTGCGTGCTTAAACATATCGTGTTGATAGAAACCTCAGAAGGAGTGCTAAAATTTTTTCAAAACATTGTACACGGTGCAGTCCTGCTAGAAAATATAGCCGACGGGTTTAAAGCAGGAATACGTATTACTGTAGCAAAATTATCCGTTTTTGATCATTTTAGTGAAGATGTAAAGGCAGTTTTTTTACCTGGTTTTGAAGTGTTAGAAGAATATGTGATAGAGCCCATAATCGATCTATGGAGCTATATTCACAGTGATACCAATCATGCTGAGCTTTAAATTTGTGGAAACATGTCTGTTCTAGAAAATATACCAAGTCCCATTTTTAAATGAGCACTAGGAGCGCAATGGTGAGGGCGAAGGAGTGAGTAATACTACATGACTGAGCCTGCCGCAGCGCGACAATGTGAGTGTTTAAAAAGAGGAATTGGTATTACTAGGGAGTGTCGACATTTATTTTAACCACAAATAGATACCGGCAAGAAAGACAAAAGCAAGACAAGCCACATCTAATTTACCGTATCTTGTAGCCACTCTCCTAAAATTTTTCATTTTATTGAACATACGCTCAATTAAGTTGCGCTCTTTATATAATTCTACATCATATTCTCTTGGATTTTTGCGCATAGCGCGAGGTGGTATAGCAGCTTCTGCCCCCACTCTTATGGCAGCCTTTGCCATATAGCCTTTATCAGCAAGCTCCCATTATCTTGCCCTCTGTAAGATTCAGTGCCTTTGTATAATCAGATCTTTGCCCCGCAGTAATCAAAAATCTAATCGGACTTCCGAGCGTGTCACACGCCGCATGGAGCTTGGTTGTAAAGCCTCCCTTAGACTTTCCTAGCTCTTTGTTCTTGCATACCAGTTTCTACATTTTTTTCTCGCACCAGCTGCACGCTGATGCGCTCTTATCATCGTTGAATCAAGCATTATCCATTCATTGTCCTCATCCACCGCAAGAGTGTTGAATATCATTTGCCAAACGCCAGCCTTAGCCCACCTCATGAATCTTTTATGGATCGTAGTCCATTTCCCGTATTCTTCTGGCAATGCCCTCCATGACGCCCCAGTCCTAGCAATCCACATAACGGCTCTGATCAAGCCTCGATTATCCCCCACACCACGACCTCTATCTCCTATTCTACCAGGTAAACTACCCTCAATTGCTTCCCATTGACCATCTTTTAAATCGTACAACATCTAGCCTCTCTTATAAATCGATTCTAGATACATTATATCATAATATCATAAAATTTCTAAATGTCGACACTCCCTAGGGAAGTATACGAATTTTTGAGATATAATATGGTGTATATTGACGAAAGTGGAATATAGAAATATTTTTATAAAGAGTGTGGATATGTGTGCGAAAAAAGAGCAAATACTCCTCCTTCTTTAGCAGATGCTGTGGATGTTGCCTTCAAAGATCAACCCATTTTCATTTAACTATACCGTATGAACACACCAAGTGTAATTGACTATTCTTCTTAAATACTCAAGCTATATTGGCTATGTATAAAAAATTTTAGGCAAATAGCCAGCACTCGACAATGCCAAATAAATTATACGTTATTTATTAAATTTGTGCTGTTGCGTTTCTTTTCAGGAAGCTTAAATACAACTACAGTTTTTGCTATTATGTCGTGTAGTGGCTGCTTTTTTGAAGACATAGGAATGGTCAATATTCCAGTGCCTAGAATGAACACTCCTAGCCCCACACCTGCAATTAATAATCCATGTCCTGAGGCTGTTGATGCGCTGCTTGTCATAGCTAACAATCCGATGCCTAAAGTAAAAAATCCGAGAAACGCAATTATCATTGATACACTCAACCCAACACAGCGCATTATGCATTGTTTTAGTGTGATAGGCTGCCACACATCACTATCTAAGATCACACATCTTGCAACAATTTTACCTGGAGTTGCTCCTTTCCATTTCCAAAATGCGACTACTGCTACAGAGACGAGTAAAAATGGGACGATGTATGTTAGAACCCACCTTACCCCAATATTGAACTCCAAATTTTTTGCTTGTAACTCTGGGACCAGTTCTAACACGCGTCTAATGTCTCCATTGTAAAAACAGGTACATACCTGCTTTATAACTTCCTCACCTGTAGTAAAATTACAGATTGTATAGTATATGATTTTCATTATGGGAGAAGAGAATATGAGCACGATCAGGAAAACATCTATGGTAGAAGCGATGATTTTCCTATTAAAACTTGCGATAGGGTAAGGGAACCTGTTATTTTCTTGCTCCTTTGAGCGTTTTTTAAAAAGGTTATTTTTGAAAAAACTAAACTTCATTTGCTTCTACCACTATGATTTGACACAGCTAATTGATGCTAGGATATGGTTTTGATGCCATGCATATACTTTTCTAGTACTTTAGGTACTAATATTGTTCCATCTTCTTGTTGATAATTTTCAAGTATTGCTACAATAGTTCTTCCTACTGCTAGTCCAGAACCATTCAAAGTATGAACATACTCATTTTCACGAGTTTTGTGATTTTTGTACTTAGCTTTCATCCTGATTGCTTGAAAATCATGACAATTTGAGCAGCTGGAGATTTCTCTATAACATTTTTGCCCCTCTAACCACACCTCTATATCATATGTTTTACGTGAAGAAAATCCCATAGATTGAGAACACAACAACATTACTCTGTATGGTAGCTCTAACTGCTTCAGAACCTCCTCTGCTGCACTCAACATTCTTTCGTGCTCAATTGCCGAATCTTGAGGTTTTGTTATGCTAACTAATTCCACTTTTGTAAATTGGTGCATACGTATCATACCTCTTGTATCTTTTCCGGCACTGCCAGCCTCTGATCTAAAACACGGTGTACAAGCAGTGAATCTTAAGGGTAATTCCTCTCCAGAGACGATCATATCTGCCACCATATTTGTTAAAGACACTTCTGCAGTAGGTATTAGGCGATATCCACCACTTACGGTGAATGAATCTTCCGCAAATTTTGGCAATTGTCCTACTCCAAACATTGCATGATCTCGAACCAAAATAGGAGGAGATATTTCTGTATACCCAAATTTTACGGTATGTAGATCAAGCATGAAGTTCATCAGTGCCCGCTCCAAAAGTGCTAATTTGTCTTTAAGTGTTACAAAACGGCTACCAGAGATTTTTGCACTTTGCAAAAAATCCATTTGTTTTAGCTGTTCACCTAATTCAAAATGCTGCTTAGGTGTAAATCTAAGATGGGGCAGAGCCCCGCATTTTCTAATTTCTATATTATCGTCATCATTTGTACCGTAAGGCACGTCATCTCCAATTAAATTTGGCAGTAAAATCAGGTACTCATTTAACTGATTCTCTAAAACTTTTAATTTATCCTCAAGAATTGGTATACTGCCTTTTATTTTTTCTGCTTCTTCCAATAATCCTGATTCGTTCTTAACATTGCCCTGAGTTTTGCTGATCCCTATTCCTTTTGCAATCCGATTATGCTTACTTTGTAAAATTTGAAGTTCTGTCCTAATACCGCGAGCTTGACTATCTATGTCGAGCAATGTGGTTGAGTTTACCGCAACCCCCCCTCGCTTTTTCATTGCAGCATCGAAGATTTCCGGGAATTCTCTAATAAATCTGATAGAGTGCATGTAACCACCATTTCTATTCGTTTTTCCTAACACAGATTAGTATCGATAATTCATATAACAGTAACATAGGAACTGCAAGTGTAATCTGACTAATAACGTCTGGAGGAGTGAGTACGGCAGCTGCTACAAATATCAGAACTATTGCATAACGACGAAATTTTACCAATGCACCACGGCTTACAACACCGAGTCTATTCAATAACGCAAGTATTGTTGGTAATTGAAAAGCCACACCAAATCCCACAATCAGCTCTATCACGGTATTTAAGTACTCGCTGATTTTAGCTTCTAAAACGATAGGTAGCATCTTGTAATATCCACTAGTGCCTTGATTTGTTACGTGACCTTCAAAACTTAAGAAAAATTTCCACGCCAATGGCATTACAAAAAAATAGGCTACTGCCGCCCCTACTATAAACAATAACTGTGAGAATATCACATGAGGTAAAAGCATTTTTTGCTCATGTTTATATAAGCCTTTGGCAACAAAGAAGTATATTTGCGAGACTATAACTGGAAAAGATAGGATAAAGCCCACAAAGAATGCTAATTTCATGTTAGTAAAGAACCCTTCTGTCAGACCTGTAAAAATGAAACGCCTAGCAATGTTATGATCTAAGATAACATCCTGGCGTTGATTTAATGCTATGAATAAAGGTCGGACCAAAAAATCATTGATTGGAGCAATGTAGATGAAGGCCAAAGTGGTTGTGAGAATGAAACTTAGTATGCACACCAATGCTCTAGCCCTGAACTCTCTGTAATGACTATGCAAGCTAGCTTTAGGTAAAACTTCTCTCTGTGTGTTTTTCTTGCGTTTAGACTTTAACATCATTTTTTGGATTACGTCTCTTATTATTGCGATGTATACTCTTCCACACACTAGAGTTGCGTTTATTCTTGCCTTTTATTGTTTTTTTATTCACATTTCGATTGTTTGGAATACTATGCATCATTTGAGTGTAATATTTGGCGCACACCGATCTGATGTATCTGATGGTGGTACCAACGCAGTGCATTGTAGTTACTAATTCCTTTGGTCCAAGGATCAGCAATGCCACCAATACTACTAAGGCAATTTCTGAAAATGAAACACTAAACATTATTTACTAGTATTAGTTACATGCCGCCTTTTTTAGGCTTTCCAAATCTACCAATATTTTTAGTAAATTGTTCCATGATTCCCAACTTATTCCCCTTTATACCTGTTTCATATGGGCAATATTCGATATTCTTGGCATCACCCAAATTATAAATTTTGACTTGTGTCACAATATGTTGAGCATCGAAGCTAATAGCAAGTATGTACTGTTCAATGACTGCAGGCTTTAATATTGGCTTATGCTCTACTTTATTACTGACGTAGAAAAACGTTCTAGTACCAAAACTAGACATAAAACCCGGACTGCCGAAAACTTGCAATACCTCCAACTCATTTGTACTGCCCACACGCACGCCAGATAGAACGCTGTCGTAATTTTGAAAATCACGAAAGCTATAACCATGCGTTACGTACACTTTACTGCACCCAGACAAAAGCAGCAGCAGTAATAGCAGCGAAAAGACAAATAAAAATCCTATCTTGGTATTTTTGAATGCAACATCCATTATTTACGACCTGTCGTGTATTACAGCAGCCAAGCCAGTCTACGTATAAACTAATGTTATAAATAAAACAAATCTTTTTTATTAAACTTCTTTCGAACCTCACTTATGCTGACGGGATGCAAGAAACATGTGGAGCGCACGGGGATTTGGTATAACGCAGCAATTCGTAGAAGTAGAGTTTTGAAAGAAGTTTATTATCCTATTTGCACTCCGACGTCATGAGGTTGTATTTGCGCATTGTATCTTGGAAATAACGTGGTAATGGAGCAACAATTGTGATCGGCTTATTATCAAGAGTCAGCTCAACCTGGTATGCGTGTAAATGCATAAAATTTATGCTTACTTGCTTCGTAAGGATCTCTTTCTGTATTTCGTAATACTCGGCATATTTTTTGTCACCTAATACTGGGTGTCCGATCATGGCACTATGTGCCCGAATTTGATGAGTGCGGCCTGTGAGGAGCGTAAGCTCTACTAAACTTAATTGGTCATTGTGTGCTATAACTTTATAACTTGTCATAGCTTCTCGGCCTTGCGCTTCATCATGTTGCATGTATTCTTTGTCATAACCCGCACTTGGTTTATACAAAGGAAATGTGATAGTCCCACTCTTATTTTTCGGTATTCCACACCAAATTGCCATATATTTTTTTCGTATGCGCTTATCCTTAAATGCTTGCCCCATTGCTATTGTACTAGGCAGAGTACGTCCTAAAAGCAAAACTCCACTTGTTGCTTTGTCTAAACGGTGGACCAATTTTGGACGTTTATCATATTCGAATTTTAAGGCATCTAGTAAATCGTCTATACTCAAACTAACACTTACACCACCCTGCACTGCTATTCCAGCTGGTTTATTTATCGCTATAATGCTTCCATCCTTATATATGACCCAATCTTTAATAGATTTTGCTAACGATTTATATTTTGGGCTATGTACTATGTCTTGACGCCTATCGTATGTTTCTATCCTCTTATTTGGGTACTTTGGTAGCGATATTGGAAAGCTAATTTCCTCTTTTGTCTCTAAACGAGTGGAAATGTTGACTTTTTTCCCTTCAACACGGATACTACCTTTACGCACTAATTTTGCTATTTGGGTAAATGAGAATTCCGGAAAATATCGTTTAAACCAACGATCTAAGCGTACGCCGTCATCTTCTTGTGCTACATTCATACATTTCATGGTGCTATTCCTTGTACATTTTTACTTTTTCTAAAAAAGATTATTTCAATATTTTGCAGGAAATGTTGTAAAAAATTACCTACTTCTATGGTTTCAGCTGCTACAAGCGGCATTACGAGCTCAGTGCTATCCAGAGTTTGTTGCTTTATAATCAATTCCCCCATTTTGGTGCCTTTTTTTATGGGAGCTGTCATGTTATCATAATATCTGATTTTTACCAATCGGTCTGAATTCTGGATTTTTGATTTTGGTAAAATCAAAATTGCTGTTTTTTCCACTGTAAGTGCCACATGTGTTTTATTTCCATATATGATATTGGCTTGTAAAACAGTATCATTAGGTTTATATAGAACATCGTGCTGAAAGTTTTGGAATCCATAATTCAACAATTTTATTGCTTCTTGTTCTCTTTCCTTCATCGTACCAAGGCCATTAACTACTCCTATAAGACGTATGTGATTACGTTTAGCGCTTGTTACAATTCCATATCCAGCAACGTCAGTATGTCCTGTTTTGATTCCATCCACACCATCTATTCCGAGCAAAGTATTACGATTTTGCTGAGTGATATTATTATAACGAAATTCTTTTTCAGCATTATAATGATAATACTCCGAAAAGTCTCTGATAAGAGCTATAGACAACATTGCCAGATCAGAGGCTGTAGTATAGTGGCCATCCTCAGGCCACCCACTTGCATTTAAAAAATTAGAATGTTTTAATCCTAATTTTTGTGCCATCTCATTCATATGTCGTGCGAAAACTTCCTCACTACCAGACATTTTCTCAGCTAAAGCAATACAAGCGTCATTACCAGACTCTACTGTTACACCTTTAATCAAATCTTCTACCCTTACGCTGTCATTAATGTTTAAAAACATCTTGGATCCTTGCATGCTCCAGGCCTTTTTGCTCACATTACACAGGTCATCCAAATGCATCCAGCCTTCCTTCAGAGCCTGAAATGCCAGATAAATTGTCATGATCTTTGTCATAGACGATGGCACCATCTGCACTGTGCTATTTTTTGCAAACAATATTGCTCCAGTGTCATAGTCTACTAATATTGCGTGTGTTGCTTTTGTACCAAAATTATGATGATTGATGTGATCAGAATTTTTAATACCATCAGTATTAATGTTGATAACGGGCTTTTTTGCCGTCTTTATCGAAGAAACAGATATAGTAACCTTGTGTTGTGAAGTATAAGTGGCTTGTTTAGCATAGCCAAAGTATGGTATACTTACTATGTATATTAGGAGTGCAATGAGTAATGGAATGTGATGAACATGCGTCATTGCATTTCGTGCTGTCATAACAGCCTCTTTAGAAACAAATTAACGTATACGATTAAATAATACTTATAGAATACTTATAGATACCAGTATGAAAAAATATAGTAAAATTTTTTTCTTGGTGAGCAAAGCACTATCAGTGTTATTGGTATTATTAGCATCAATTTGTGCAAATGCGGTAGAAGAGCGGGAGAACATAGCTGTAGTGAAGGATCAGAGCGAACCAAGCAGTGAAGTGATGAGACGTGTAAAGAGTTTTCATCAATGGAATGTCTTTGTAGAAAATGTAAAGAATGGTAAGCGCATCTGCCATATCACTTCAACTCCCTTGTATACTAAAGCGTTTAGAGGTATAAGGAATATCCCATATGTAGTTGTGTCATATATAGGACCTGATATGTATACAATCAGTGCTTATGCTGGGTTTGTTTTAGATCGAAAAAAAAAGTGTACAGTATCCACAAATAGGCGTACATATATGTTGCAATCAGCTAGAGAATTTTTTGCCTACACATATAGCAGCAGTGAGGATGTTACCATAATAAATAACATGATAGAGGATAATAAAATGCTTGAAGTGCGCAGTTACGACTCTGTAGGTGGGACAGCATTGGATTACTACTCGCTAAGTGGATTTATTCCTGCCATGAGGTATGTGCGTGAAATATGTGGTGTAGAAAATAGAAATACCAAATTGCCTTTATAACGTACACGTTGTTGTCCTGCGGGATTTGGGTTCAGTCATGTAGTTTTCTGCACTTTTCCACCTCTCACCCTCGTCTCTGTGCTTCTAGTGTTCATTTATAAATGAAATCTGGTATCAGTAGATCAAGATTTAATTAATATTTTAATCAGTAAGTATTCAAATCTAATGCACTTTATTGATGAAGCAAAGATATATCTCAAAGCTGGAGATGGTGGAGACGGACTGGCTGGTTTTCGTCATGAAAAATTTGTAGAATTCGGAGGTCCAGACGGTGGAGATGGTGGGCGTGGTGGTAGCATTATTTTTAAGGCTGTCAAAAATCTTAACACCTTAATAGATTTTCGTTATAAGCAGCATTTTAGAGCAGAAAAAGGCGAAAATGGTCGAAAAAGTTGCTGTACTGGGGCTGCTGGGAAGGATATGATAATTAACGTTCCCGTAGGTACTCAGGTTTTTGGCGAAGATGGTCAAGATTTTGTTGTTGATCTCATAACTGAAGAACAAGAGGTGGTAGTTGCTAAAGGAGGGAAAGGAGGGTTAGGTAATACCCACTTCAAAGGGCCAGTGAACCAGGCTCCAAGAAAATTTACATGCGGAACGCAGGGAGCAGAGCTATGGGTTTGGCTCAAGCTTAAGCTGCTATCTGATGTAGGCCTGTTAGGCATGCCTAATGCAGGCAAGTCGACATTTCTTTCTGTTGTCAGTGCGGCAAAGCCGAAAATAGCTGATTATCAGTTTACAACTTTGAAACCTCAGCTAGGAGTTGTGTATATAGATGGACAAGAGTTTGTAATTGCCGATATACCTGGATTAATTGAAGGAGCGAGTCAAGGACGTGGATTGGGGCATGCATTTTTGAGACATATCGAGAGATGCACAGTATTGCTACATTTAATTGATGCGACAGTAGATAATGTTGTGCATGCGTATAAAACAATCTACGATGAACTATTTAGTTATAAGCGTGATTTAGTGCGAAAAGAAGAGGTGATAGCTTTAAATAAGTGCGATTTAGTTAGTGATGCAGAGATAAAAGTTAAAGCGAGCATTTTGTCGGATTATACTGGTAAATATGTGCATTTATGTTCTGGGATAACTCATTTTGGAATCACAGAGATATTGCGTAATTTGCTCAAATTAAATTGTAAAGACTGCTGCATGTAAAAATTTTTTGCCACTTATACCTCTTTTATGGGGGGCAGCTTTAAACCCGAATTATGGGTAAGGAATGGGCAATGTTGCAATGATATAGAATTATCCACTATAGTTAAATAAAAATGGGTCGATTTTTGGGGGCAGCATCCACAGCATCTGCCAAAGGAGGAAGGGTATCCTTTCAATATTTTTGCCTACCGACGCCTTTTAAATTGGCAAAGAATTCCCGATTGGATTTAAATCTGGTGAATAAGGAGGTAAAGATAACAGATGACATTTTGTCTCTTCTGTCATTTTTCCTGTATTTTGTGATTTATGGAAGCTAGCGTTATTCATGATGACTGTCTGACCAGGCTTTAACGTAGGTATCAGATGAATAACTTTGCGCAAGTTTCCCTGTAGCACATCGCTGCTATAATCTAGCTATAAAGTTCTTCTTCGAATATCTTCTGCCTGAGGTAAGTCGTATATTTTTTGCCCCTTTTTTCGCATATCCACGCTCTTTATAAACCCGAAGTAAGGCTAAAGAATGGATAATATAATGCGATAAGATGGAGATATGATATCTGTTTAAAGGAGCCGATAAAGGGTAACAAAGAGGAAACATATGGAAGTAGATTTTACAGGAATATATTGTTATGTTGATGATTTTTGCAAAGGATTTACAATTTTGTTGGAAATACCTTTATAAAAGGCAAGGACAAGGAAAGGCAAGAGGAGTAGGAAGTGCAATATGATCCTTAGTGAGATAGTGACTATAATATTAGGCTACCAAGAGAGTAAGTTTAGTTGTTTTATGTGTATGTAAAACACCGGAGAGATTTCAAAGATTTATTGTTGTATGATAGGTTTGTAGCCGTATTGAAGCGTATTTTGCCTATATTATGGTTATGTTAGTGGTGTCCAATACTTGAGACATGTAAGGCTCTACGTGGCACTAGACATAAGGTTTTTCGTGGAATTACTGCAAAAGTAGAACAAGCACCGGTTGGTTTTATGGCCTGAAATTACACACAATTTTCAATGGTAATGTTGATGATGGAAGGCCTGTCTTGACCATGGCAAAAGGCTCATGGGGAAAATTATTTGGCTATAAAGGATATGTCTCAGAATAATTAACAACACAGCTGTTAGATCAAGATTTGTTGCGAGGCTTAAGAAGAACATGAAAAATAAACTATTACTCCTACAAGATAAGTTTTTGCTCTATAAACGTACAATTGTTGAAACTATTTCCGGAAAACTCAAGCAATTTCAAAGACTATGGCACTCTACGTTTACATCCGTAGAAAATGCTTTTTGTAATCTTGTAGCTTGTTTGATTTTATACCAATTATCCCACTATAAACCCACTATCTCAACCACTATTAATCTTGTAATCTTATCCTTACTTCGGGTTTATAAAGATATTTCTGTATTCCACTTTCATCAATGTACACATCTCGAAATAACAAATTATTTCGAGATATTGATGACGTTTTCTCTAAAACTCTTCTTTTGTCTCGGGGTCTGCTTATTTGTAAAGTGTTCTTTTTTTTGAAAACAGCCCCCATCCTTTGAAAAGCGCGACTTAAACAAAGGGCTAAAATATTAGGATTTTAATTATTTGCTAAGTGGAAATAAACTCTGTCCCTGGCACTCATAATGATTTTGTTAATGTCATCTTGGTCTAAGTTAACGTCTGCAGCTTCTAAAATCTCACTCAGCTCATCAGCTGAAAGATCTGCTATATCTTGCAGACTTTTTACGCCAGCATGTCTCAATACTGTCCTCAGTTCTTGTGGTGTCATTTTATTTTTCGCTTTTTCCGCAATCTGAGGCTGTTCAAATTGAGCAGCACTTTCCTGTATTACTTCTGATATGGGGGGGGTATCAGCCCATTCAGACACAGCACCTTCAGTAGGGTCTGCCTCATACACGTTACTCATACCAGTAGCCTTCTCTTTCTCTTTATCTAAATTTTGTACTTCTACAGCGACATCGTCGCTTATAATTTTATTTTCTATGCAATCCTGTGCTCTTGTGACCAATTCTTTCGCTATACTCCCATCTAATCCCTGTATATTCAACAAAGCCTCTGGAGCAGAATTAGCTATTTCTGCGATGGAAGTATAGCCTTCAGCGGCGAGCAGTTGCGCTAAAATTTCTTCTATATCCAATCTTTCGATAAATTTGTTGGTAATGACCTTGATTTCATCTTGTCTCCTTTTTGTCTCTGCGGTCTCAGTTAATATCGTAACATTCCATTTTATTAATTGAGATATCAACTTAGCATTCTGACCTTTGCGTCCTATTACGGCACTTAGTTGCTCATCTGGAACTACTACCTCTATTTTATGCCTATCTTCATCTATAATAACCTTAGATACTGGCGTAGGAGACAGAACGTTAACTGCGAATTGGGCGATATCCGATGACCATAGACTCACGTCTATCTTTTCTCCATTCAATTCTGCAGTAATACTTTGTATTCTAGATCCTTTTATTCCTATACATGAGCCCACTGGGTCTATCGAAGGATCGGAAGAATAAACCGCAATCTTGGCCCTAGATCCAGGATCTCGCGCCACCGCCTTTATTTCTGTGATCTTATTGTATATTTCTGGAACTGCATGAGTAAAGAGCTGTATCATAAACTGGTCAGATACCCTGGACAGGATAATTTGATGTCCTTTTGTATTTTTATTCAAAGCCAATAGATAAGCCTTTACCCTATCACCGGGCTTATAATGATCTGACTTAATTAACTGGTCTCGTTTTATTATTGCTTCAGCTGTAGCCCCTAACTTTACCACAAGCCCACTCTCGTTTTTTTCAGTGACCACACCACTTACTATTTCACCTATTCTTTCCTGGTATTCCTGAAATTCTTTTTCTCGTTTTATCTCTCGCACTTTTGCAACTATAGTATTTTTTGCTGACTGTGCCGCTAATCTACTTAAATCAAGTGGTGGCAATAACTCGTATATATAATCTCCAACGTTTACATCAGCATTCTTCAACCTTGCCTCACTTAATACAATGCGAGTCATAGGGTCATCGAAAACAGGGCACACTTCGCCATTTTCGGCACTCAGCTCTTTTGTAATATCATCTATCACCAACATTTCTCTGTAGAGCTTGATTTCTCCAGTTTTCCTATCAATCCTTACTTTTAGCGATTCGTTGTACCCGTACTTACGCTTAGCTGCAACTTTAATCGTATCCTCTAGAGCCACAATGACCGATTCTTTGGGGATAGCTTCTTCACGTGCAACCGCATCTGCCACTTGCAAAAGCTCTATGTTAGCAAAGCCTTTTAATGTTGTCATTTTTATATATAAAATAGAAAAATTGAATTAAACTAGAATTTGCCCTTATACCTACAGTCCTACCAAATGAGAGTAGTCTACATAATGTCGAGTCGCAAATCTATATAAAATTAATGCTCAAATGGCAATCAGTTTCCACTCGGTAGGCAAAAACATACAGCACATTACATATTATGGCAAGAAAAAAGCCCCGCATTACATCAATGCCACTTTTTAACACCCACGTGTGCTATAGGATCTAGTGCCTCATTTTAAAATGTGACTTTGGTGTTGAGTATGCACTCTGATTGTAAAAAAAGATACTAGTTTAACCTTTCCTCTCTTCTAATATCCTATCTATTAGCTCCTTTACAGTTGGCACAAATCCATTAGCATAAAACGGATCTTGAGCAAATAGATGAGCTGAGTGTCCGGCAAACATGAGATTGTTTTCAACGCTGCCTCCATGAATAATTGAAGATAGAGTTTGGCGAATGCAATATGAGCGTGGATCTGGAATTCTGCCTGCTGCAAATTTTTCATCTTGACACCAATTGCTAAAACGGCAGTAGAGCAAACATCCTGCGCAATTTTTCTGATCTGTTAGAATTTGGCTTGATCTTTCTGGCGTCACGAAAATTATTGTAGAGTCCGGCGTACGCAAAGCTTCAGTAAAACCTTGTGCTAGCCATATTTTTACTTTTTCACTGTCTTCTTCCCTTAAAAATACCGCCCTATTATTATGCCCCACGTGAATTAAAATTGTATTCTCACCTGTTGGCTCCAGTGAGTATGAAACTTGGTGTGACGCTCGTTCTTGTAACTCATAAAAAAAGCTATTTTTAACTGCCGAAGAATAGAATCCGGTGGGGCTAAAATGATTTAAACAAACATCTCCCTCTCCAAGAGTGAGTAGCTTATTTTTCCATGCTGGAGAAATTGGACTTTCTACAGTTAATAGCGGTCTAGTTCCGAATTGAAATGCTATAGAGCCGAGTTCTGGGTTATCAATCCAATCTTCCCAATCTTTTAAAGACCATACCCCACCTGCCATAATAATGGGGACATCATGCAATCCAAATTCTCTCATTACTTTTCTCAGTGCTGCAACTCGATAATAAGGAGGTTCTGGGATGTCTGGATTCTCGCTGTTACTCAATCCATTGTGTCCTCCTGCCTTCCATGGATCTTCATATACAACTCCACCCAACCATTCCTTAAACGATGAGTAAGCACGTCTCCATAAAAGACTGAAGGCTCTTGCTGATGAAATAATTGGATAATAGAAAACCTTATATTTTGAGGCTACCTCTGCCAACTTAAAAGGTAATCCTGCTCCACAAGTAATTCCATCTATTAGCTCACTGACCCTTTCAAAAACTGCTTCTATCATCATTTCTACAGAAGATATTCCCCATAAAACGTTCATGTGGATGCATCCTTGCCCGTTGGAAATTTCATGAGCAATTTGAGCCTGAGTAATGGCTCCCCTAATAGCATATTGCACCAGCTCTTCGTGACGCTCCTTTCTTATTGTTTTATGATATACCGGAAGTATTAAATTGCCGCTTTCATCATAGAAATCTGCAGATACTCCTGAAAAAGTACCCACTGCTCCCGCTGCTGCCCATGCTCCCGAACTTTTTCCATCAGTTACACCGATACCCTTACCTCCCTCAATCAAGGGCAATACCTCGCGTCCTGAAATAACTAGTGGCTTAAGTGCTTTCACTTTAAGTTGTTTTATTAAGTTTTTAGTAACTCCTACTTTAACAAAATAGTGCTAGTAGTTGCCCTTTATCTGGAATTCGTACCAAGTCAACTACTGTCTACATACTGTTCTATGCGTGACTGTACAAGTATTATGATTTTAGATCAAACAATTTAATAAACTTTATTGCATCTTTTTCGCAAAAACAGCCTTTCTACATAATCTGCCAAATAAATCCCCGCTGTTGTAGCTTAATACAAGTTCTAGGTAGCTGATACCAATTCCTCCTTTTATGTTGTGTTGTGGATTCAGGTTTAGTCATGCAGTACTCTACACTCCTTTGCCTCGCCATCGCGGTTATATCTGAAAAATATTGTACAACGAATAAATAGCTGCTTTGCATAATGAGCTAAAGGAGATTATAAGCATGGAAAAGGTTATAGATCTAACGGTAAGAAGAGGCAACATTGTAGTGTTGATGGTATTGATAAAGATTTTGGGAAAAAAATTTTTGAGATTGATGCTAAATCAAGTAACATCATAGCAAACTCTTCTGAATTAAAGCCACAAGCTGAGATATTGAAATAATGCCGGGGGTATTGGCAAATGTTTGGCTATTCAATTAGTAAGTTTTTGTAAATAGATAATTGCTCCTAGTGCTCAAATTTAAAAATGGAAATTGGTATGATATGGGAACGCACAGCACTCCGCAAAAAAGTCTACGAATTGATCTCGGATTTAATTTGCAGGCGACGTACTTGTGATCATATATCGCGCCGGGAAATTTGTAACAGTTACTTACATATCTTAAATTTACTAAAAAAACTTCTTTATTCCAACTTTTTTCTCATTTAGTGTGGACGAGAAAATAATAACGTGCTTGCATTATACCAATGGCTAAAGTTTTAATTATCGAGGCTTGCTTCTACCGCGGTACTGTAAAAAGTAGTTTGAATGTTGCTAAAACAATACTTGAAGCTGCAGATATTGCGTTTGATTACTTCTTGGTGCCAGGAATATTTGAAATTCCAAATGCTCTCAATATTATACTGGAGGCTCAAGATTATGACGGAGTGATAATCCTAGGTTGTATTGTAAAAGAAGAAACGGAGTATTATGATATGATTTTGCGCGAATGCGCTAGAGGGATTAATGATACTGCTATGAATTATGCTATACCGCTAGGATTTGGCATTACTGTTGTGCATAATACCCTTCAAGCTGAGTCTTTGAGCGACGAACATGCTAAACGCGCTGTAGAAGTTTGTATAGAGCTAATGCATCTTAAGGAAAAGTTCGCTAACTTCGAAATGAGCCACCAGGACTTCGCTTGCATTAAACATTGATTAATAGTGATAAACGCACTACTTTGCATGGATTCGCAAATTCCTTTGATAAGTATGAATGTTAGATTCAGCCGGTTAAGCAGAATATTAAGCATACAAGCTGTATATGCTCTAAATGTTTTGTATCCTGTAACTCTGCATGGTGACGAAATTGGCCAAGTTCTTTACGATGTTATGCATGTGGGAATGTTTTATCTGCCTAAAGTTGTAGATACGGTGCAAGATATAAATTGGTTGCTACCTGTTGTGAAAGAGGTAATAAGCACGCAAAATAACTTGGATAGCTATTTACTTAAATATCTCACTGAAAATTGGAAAATAGAGCGTGTTGCTAAAACATTGTTGGCTATATTAAGAGTGGGGATATATGAAATTATAAAAGATACTGACATTCATTTAGGCGCTATGATTCATGATTATTTGGAAATAACAAAAATGTTTAACCATTATCAAGAAGTATGTTTTGTAAACAGTATTTTAGATAAAGCAGCAAAGGAAATAAAATGTCTCCACAACCTTACCACTTTTGAGTAATTTGTTGCTGCTTGATTCAAATTGGGTTACTCTTTTGAGTGAATAATATGTATATAGTAAATCGTATTTTTTTGACTCGTAAAAAATTGCGACATGTACTCATTGGTGAAGATTTGTTATTACTGTAAGGTATGAATATCATTCCAAATTTTAATATTGATCGTTCTTTAATTCCTATAGGTAGCGACATTAAGAGTGTTGCAGGGCGTTTTGAGGTTTTGTTAAATAATCCATTGCCAAAATTCACCACTATATTTGCTGACGCATACGTGGTACGTGAAAAAGACAATGATACTTCGGACCGGTACTATGCGTTAATACCCAAGAATATAGGAAGCTGCAGGTTGGAAACGGTAATAAAGTTATACGATACGAAAATACCAAATTTTCTTAATGTCATAGCAATAGAAATAGTGCTAATAGAAAGTATCGAGCACTTTGTGGCGATCTTGCCTATACCAATACCTTTTAAAGCACAAAGTATCTTTTTGTTTGAACATCATACACTTGAAGAAGGTGTAATATTGCCAATAATTCATACTTTGAAGACACTACATGATTTAGGAGTATCGCATGGTAGCATAAATATTGACACACTATGTTTTGATAGCAGTGTAGATATTGGGAAAGTAGTACTAAATAACTGCATTTTCGGTCCCTCTGGATTAAAACAATCCATTTTATTTGAAACTATAAATAGAGCTAGAATTCACCCCTACGCAAAAAGTTATATAGATTTTTCAGCAGATTATTACGCATTAGGAGTGTTGGTTTTAGTGCTAATATCCAAAAAAGAGAAAATCCTTGCAGAGGAAGATTTATATCAAATAGTTAAGGGAAAACTTTTGTTGGGCAGCTACCAATATTTGACTCAATGTTTGTTAGAGCAAGATAGCGTAAATACCTATGATAAAAAAATGCTATATCTAGCTTATTGGCTATTACAAGATAATCCTGCAAAACAATGGAGATATGAGCAAATTTTAAAATTCATAAAGGAAGGTTGTATCGTGCAAAATGATGTAGACCTTTTATTTTGGGAGCAAAAAACGAATACTTTAAATGTGAAATTTATAGAGTTTCTAGGGGAAAAATATTCTTCATTGCAAACATTACGTTATGCTTTGAGCTGCAATTGGGAAGAAGCACTCATTTTTATACGTGATAATAAATTCTTAAAGTGGTTAATTGCGCATAATGAGGTTGATGCAGATTGTCTCTTACAAGTAACAAAATTGCCTACTTATCTGGCACAATATCGCATAGAGCAAATTAGCTTTAGTCAAGATGATGTATATTTGATATATTTGCTACTCATTTTAGATCCTTCTGCTCCTTTTTCATTTCCTAATTTATCATTCTATCCCGATACTAACCTTCCTGAGTTGTTAAACTTTGCCGCAATTTATGATACCAAGATAGCACATTTGTTGATTGACTTGTTAGAAAATGGATTGATTGCATCTTTATTGCGATTTACTGCCACCTTAATCACTGCTACTGATAGCAAAGTAGAAATATTGCACCTTTTATCTCAAATACAAAAATATTGCGCGAATGATATTAGCTATACTGAAGAAAAATATTATGCTCTTTATCTTTTAAATAATTATTTACCTTATCAACATGCCATTGTCGATAATAAAATCTGCTTCTCTCTTAAAGAAGTATTAGAAGCTTTTGAAGGATTGAGTGCTGATAATTTTGATAATTTATCAATACCTCTAAGTTTAAATAGTTTTTTGATGGTAAAACTAAATTTGGGTGGCATGCAGCACTTTGACATTTTTCATACTCTTATTGATCAAAGAGAAAATTGCTATGTAAAATTACTAGCTTTATTTGCTCTATCACAACAAAAATGTAAAGTAAAATTCTTGCCTAATGCATGCAAAAATTTTACAAATTCCATAAAAGATATTGTATTAAAAACGTTACACAGCGTTGATGCTAAGCAACTTATAGAAGCATTGTTTAATAAAAGTATAAAGTTGGGGTCATTAAACTTATTATTCAAGATATTTAATAGTCGTATTTTGCGTAAAGACTACCAGGGATATCAAAATGCAATGAAAGATTTTAAAAAGATACAGCGAAGTTATACATTTTATGCGTACTACCTTGTCAATAAAGAAGAAATACAAAATAAAGGAAAAAGGATTGCTTTAAAAACAGCTTATATTATTTTTTTTACTTTCCTTTGCTTTTTTATATTTACCTTACTTTCCGCAAGGTAAGATAAAAAGATGTAATACAAGCTGTATCATTAAAATTTTTTCTGAAATCCTTGCTTATGCTTAACGAAATGCAAAGAACCGCAATGTATTAAATATACATGAGAATTTGAGCACCGGAGTAAAAGTGGAGTTTCGAAAAAAAATCTAATTTACTTGAATAAAAACTGCACCAATGTTTCACGTGAAACATATTGATATTTCGATATATGCATAATTTCAATGAATATACATTTCATCTGTAATTTAAACCATGTAAATGTTTTGGGCGAAATAATTGCAACTTCTATTTTGAAGAGCATTCGTGTGCAAGAAAAATTTTTAAAAGTCTTGAAAAATAAAAGAACGGGGAATTATGGACAAGATAGCAACATAGAAAAATTTCAAAAAGATTTAAACACGAAAATTGCTCCAATAGGAAATGTACTGTATCTAAAAGGAGAAGTTGGCGTGGGCAAAACTACCTTAGTTAGAGCAATTATCGAGTATTTTGATCTTGAGCAAAAAGTGGTAATTAATAGCCCAACTTTTAACATAGGACATCAGTATAAAATATTCGATGATATTTCAATATGGCATTTTGATTTATATCGCATAAAACATGAAGAAGAATTAGACGAATTAGGGATATTAGAGATTTTAGATAATGATATATGTATGATAGAATGGCCCGAGGTCGTGTTAAATAAGATAAAAGCAGGTTCTACAGTGATTTCTATATATTTTACAAATGAAATCAACAAAAGACGTATCACAATTAGTAAATAACTAAAAAATCAAATTGTAATAATAAATCTAAAAAATTTTGCTTAATACTGAAGGATAGTAGTAAGTGATGATTAAAATATATTATGTCAGTATGAAGGTTTTTGTTTTTATTTTAGTAACTACAGTTACTAAGGTAAAGATGATAAGTGGCTATACAGCAAAGATTATAGAGAGATAGCACTTAAACAGATTTATGGAAAAGTGGATATAGGAGAAAGCGGGAGATAAAATTATAGCAGTGATGTGCTACAAGGATGGTTGTGATACGAAACCGTTCAAATTTTTCTAGCGCTCATTTAAAAATTGGACTTGGTATGATGGCTAAAACGCCAGCTTCCATAAATCACAAAATACAAAAAAATGATAGAAAAAGCAAAATGTAGTCTATTATTTTTACCACCTTATCTACCACATTCAAAAATCCAACTAAAAAATTTTGGCTATTTAAACGTTTTCCTAATAAAACGTCACTAGCTAATTTGTTGCTCATTACGAGGCTTAAGAAGAACATGAAAAATAAATTATTACTCCTACAAAATAAGTTTTTGCTCTATAAACGTATAATTGCTGAAACTATTTTCGGCAAACTCAAGCAATTTCAAAGACTATGGCGCTCTACCGTTCAGATCCGTAGAAAATGCTTTTTGTAATCCTTATGGCTGTTTGATTTTATACCAATTATCACACTATAAACCCACTATCTCAACTACTATGATCTTGTAATCTTATCCTTACTTCGGGTTAAAGGTAATTCGGTATTATTTCAAGCAAGATTGCATATCTTACATTTGCATGCTTTTTATAGCCATACCAAAATTTATTATCTCCCCTACAACCAATGCTTGCCTGTTCATCTTTGGCAACCTTAGGTAATACTTCATTATTCAGTTTCTCGTATTTCTGTTCCCTTCTTCACCCTCCCTTTTCTTCCCACAGACTTGCTTTTGATATCAAACGCGACCATCTACAAATATAAACACCACGCTCATATATCACTGTAATTTTAGTTGATCTCGAAGAATTCCAAATATCTTAGATAATTTCTGCGCCCCTACCTTGCTATATAAACGCCTAAATGCCGTGTAATCAGCAGCCTTCTCGCCAAGACCAAAATCGCAAAACTATTTTGCTACGTTACTATCTACTACACACCTCCCACTCAGATCTTCCATAAATTGCAATTGCGAAAAAGTCCACCTACCGCACTTCTATAGTTGCTTGCAATGCTCCTGCTTTCTGTATAGTTTTCAATATAGCGATAAGATCAACTGGTCGCACTCCCAATGCATTTAGACCTTGCACCAAATCACTCAATGTAGCTGTAGATTCCATAACTGCTAATTTAGTGCCAGGAGGGGCAGGCTGAGGCTCTTCCTTTGTAGCTCCTACCAAAAAATTAAATTTATCTTCATCTGTTACTTTCAGTACCAAATTACCCTGGGCTACGGCTACTTTATTGATTTTTACGTTTTCTCCTATAACCACAGTACCAGTAGCTTCATCAATAACAATTTTTGCTATACTGTCAGGACTAATTGATATGCTTTCAATTTCTGCCAACAGGCCAACAACATTATCACGATAGCGTACAGGAACTTTTACTTTTACGGTCCCAGGATCTTCCGCAAGTGCTATGCTATCTCGCATAGCAGAATTAATAGCATTTGCAATAGCCCTGACAGTAGTGATATCAGGATTCTTTAAAGCCAATCGAACGCTTTCCATTGCATTCATGTTAAAATTTGTTTCTGATTCAACTATGGCACCATGTGTAATATAGCCAGCAGTAGGGGTAGGCTTTGCTTTACCAGGCTCTTGATCAGTAGGCACCCCTATACTTATTGGCCCCTGCGCCACAGCATATACACTACCATCCGCCCCCAAAAGTGGAGTTGCCAATAAATTTCCGCCCTTTAAGCTTTTTGCGTCTCCCAAAGTGCTCAGTCCAACATCCACTCTATTTCCTGGGCGGGCGAAGGGCGTCAAATTAGCTGTAACCATGACAGCAGCAACATTCTTAGTATTCAAATTGCTGCCAGCAGAGCGTTGGCTCGTGGTCTTAACCCCAAGCTTACTCAAATAATCTAGTAGACTGTTTTCGGTGAAGGCAGTGTTATTCAAATTGTCACCAGTCCCGTTGAGTCCAACAATCAACCCATATCCAACCAACATATTGTCTCGCACTCCCTCAAAATATACTATATCCTTAATGCGTGTATCTGCATGAACATGTTCTGTGCAAATACCAAAAAACATGATGGATAAAACGAAAAATGCTACAAAATTCCTTTTGATCAATATACTAAAACTACACATACATTTTGCAAAATAGTGAAACGCATTAATACTAAAATATCAGCTAGTACAATATGGATAAGACAATTATCAGAGCTAAGGTTATACCACAAGCAAAACATAATCAAATAGAAAATCTTGAGATAGATGACAGAGGAGACCTATTCATCAACATAAGGGTAATCCAACCCGCGGTAGATAATGCTGCGAATGATGCAGTAATCAAACTATTAGCTTCAATATTAAAAATTCGTAAATCTGCCATATACATAGTGAAAGGCGAAAAGAGCAGAAGTAAAATTATTGAAGTGCAAGGACTAACTACAAACGAAACAACAAAGCGATTACAAGTCTGTCAGCAGGGTAAATTGACCTTTTTTACTATATCACAAAATTAATAATCTTGTTGGGAACGTATATTATCTTATGTATCTTTGCGTCTCTCAAAATATGTTTAATATTAGCTAGGTCTAGTACCTGCCTTTCTACTTCTTTCTGTGAAGCATTTTTTTCTACTTCCGACGTGCTTTTAGTTTTACCATTGATTTGGACTGCTATAGTAACAACATCGTCTTGCAGTAATGCATATTCCGGAATAGGCCATGGTGTGTGCACCAACTGCTGTGTATGCCCCATCATCTCCCATATTTCTTCCGTAATGTGGGGAGCAATAGGATTAAGCAACCTCACTATTATTTCTAGTACTTCTTTTTTTTGCTTTAATGAAACATTGTCCTTTCCCATTAGAGCATTACTCAACGCCCTAACTCTAGCTACTGCTTTATTGCAGCCGAACTGCTCTAAATCCATGGTAACGTATGCTATTGTTTTGTGCATTAATTTTTTAAGCTCCAAATCTTCTTTTATGGCCTCTACGCCTTTCTGCGTCGTATGCATCTGGCTTAATTCTGAGCTCATTCGATATAATCTTGTTAAATACTTATGTACACCTTCAACGCCACTATCACTCCACTCTAAATCACGTTCTGGAGGAGAATCTGACATAATAAACATACGTGCTGCATCAGCACCATATTGCTGTATAATGTGGTCGGGATCTACTCCATTCTTCTTAGACTTACTCATCTTTTCAACACCAACACAGGATACTACTTCAGCAGTCTTAGCATTGATGAATTTACCATCTTTTTTTATTACATCTGATGCAGCAATCCAGCTACCTTGTTGATTTTTATAAGCAGCATTGCACACCATACCCTGAGTTAAGAGACGTGTAAATGGTTCATGCAAATTCAAATACCCACACTTTGTCAGTGCCTTAGCAAAGAATCGAGCATACAATAGGTGTAATATTGCATGTTCAACACCACCTATATACTGATCTACTGGCAACCAATACTTTGCCTCATCCTGCTCTATAGCACCTTTAGCATGCGGAGTGCAGTATCTTATAAAGTACCAAGAAGATTCTACAAAAGTGTCAAAAGTATCTGTTTCACGACGTGCATCTGTACCACATCGAGGGCATTTTACATATTTCCAAAATGGATGATGCTCTAATGGGTTACCGGACACATCAAGAGTAATGTCTTCAGGCAACGAAACTGGGAGTTGTTCTTTTGGTATCAAAACAATACCGCATTTATCACAGTAAACGATGGGGATGGGGCAGCCCCAATAACGTTGCCTGGAAATTGCCCAATCACGTAAACGATAATTAATTTTTTTTGCACCTTTATTTTCTTTAATAAGCCTATCTATCACCATTGCCTGTGCTGTAGCTGTCTCAAAGCCATCAAGAAATCGCGAATTAATAGCTATGCCATCTTCAACAAAGGGTTCTGTTTTTACGTCTATCGTAATATTTGCTATAGGCTTCACAACTTGGTTAATAGGCAAATTGTACGCAAGCGCAAATTGATGATCTCGTACATCATGACCTGGGCAACCAAAAATAGCCCCAGTGCCATAATCCATCAAGACAAAATTTGCAACATATACTGGTAGGGAAACACTGTTATCAAATGGATGTACTACTCTTAATCCTGTATCTATGCCCCTTTTATCGGCTTTTTCTATAACTTCTTCTGATACAGAATTACGCTTACATTCTGCTGTGAACTTTTCTAGCTCTTCATCTAATTTTACCAACTTTAATATAGGGTGGTTATATGCAATAGCAATGAACGAAGCGCCAAAGATTGTATCTGGCCTCGTTGTATATACTTCAATGGATGCATCTTCATTTCCTTGTAGGGCAAATTTGGTCACCGCCCCTGTAGACTTACCTATCCAATTTTCTTGCATCAATTTTACTTTTTCAGGCCACCCCTCTAATTTTTGCAGATCGCTAAGTAATTCATCAGCGAAATCAGTAATCCTAAAGAACCACTGTTTCAAGTATCGTTTTTCCACTACAGCTCCGGAGCGCCACCCTTTACCATCAATAACTTGCTCATTAGCAAGCACTGTCCCCTCTACTGGATCCCAATTTACAAGAGATTCTTTGCTGTATACTAGCCCATGTTCAAATAATGTCAGAAATATCTCCTGTTCGTGTTTATAGTATTCAGGAGCACATGTAGCAACCTCTCTACTCCAATCATATGATAGACCAATACCAGCCAATTGATTGCGCATTATTGCAATATTCTCTAACGTCCACGTTTTAGGGTGTACTTTGTTCTCAATTGCAGCATTTTCTGCAGGTAGCCCGAATGCATCCCAACCCATTGGATGAAGTACGTTGTAACCCTGTGCTCGCTTTAACCGCGCTACTGCATCTCCTATGGTGTAATTCCTCAAGTGCCCCATGTGAATTCTACCAGAAGGATACGGCAACATTTCCAGCACATAGTACTTGGGCTTGTGCTCATCATAAATTGCTTGAAATACCTGATGTGTCTGCCAATAATCTTGCCATTTTTTTTCAATAACCGTGGGATTGTATATGACACAACCTTCCACTTGGATTGCATTGTCCATTGTATTATCACCGAGAAATAACTAATTTACGTATCTATCGCACTCACGGCAATATTAGGGAAAAATTCTGCATTATGCAAGAAGCCCGCTAAATCTTATTTGCTCAAACAAATTGATAAAATTTTTGAGCATAGATTTTTTAGCTATATGCACATATTAGCCGCTTTATTGTCCTTTTATCTTTTATTAATTAAAATTTATAAATTAAGAAGCAAATTATAGTTGCCATAATTTTTTCTGTGGCCTAGCCTGATGTGTGGAAGGTTGTCGAAGAATTATCAAACGTTGATTCTATGGCTGATTGTATGTTTTAGAAGAAGCTGTTGTTTTAGTTGTGGTCTGCTTTAGCACGGTACTGTTGGTTGTTTTGAAGATTTTTTCGTACCTTTTTCTATAAATTTTTTTTAAGTACGGGGGGATTATGCAACAAAAAGAATATAGGCAGCAAGAAGCCACAGCAAATGTGATCGGGATGATAGGTAGGCAAGGAGGTAGTCCGGTCATCGCTAGAGTGCAGTATTTGGGTAGTGAATACTTTGTTTCAGTTGAAATGAATGCACCACAGTCTGTGTTGACAGGTTACGCCGCAACTCTCGGAGTAAAGCAATATCAAGTTGCTGAAATGCACATGCAACAAGGCAATCAGTATCAGTTTAAAAATGTTGATACAGCAATCACAAATTTGCTTGAGCAAAATTATAAAAACTTAGTCATTCCTTTGATCAGTTCAGATGACCGTGGCGGTGGTGGTCACACAGTATACGTTGTTGCTTTGCTTAAAGACAATACGTACGATCTACGAATAGTAACACAGACTCGGAATATCACTGAAGATAGTAAGCAGGCACTTGTGAAAGCACTGCAACACGTAAAAGATACGCTACAACAGAAGAGTGGTAAGAATGTTAATGATGTTAATGATGTTAAGGATGTTCATATAGTAAATGGAGCATTTTGTGCTGGAAATGACATAACTTCATGTACAGAAGCCGGTGTTCCTTTGTTGGAGGCTATGGTTGCCAAGAAGTCCTATGCCGAGTTTAGTACTTTGCTACAAGATGCAGGGAATAGCCTTTTAAGTGTGCCGGAGTTAGCCCGCATAAGACTTGTGGGTACATTAGGTGATGGACAAAATGTTCAGAATGCGGTGAAAGAGGCATTGGTTTTGGCGAAAGCGATGGATGGGAATTTAAAAAAAGATCTATTATCATTAGACGATCTGTGGGGGTGTAACGCGAATCTCCAGTTCTGCAAGGAAATAAATCAAGATGCCAAGGATATACTAAAAAACATAATTGTGACGCCATCTGGTGATATTACTCAATGTATGCAGCAATTGCAAGAAAAATTAGTCGAGCAGCCAATGCAGCAGAAAAAGCAGGACAACATTATACTAGAGCAGTTTACTCAGAATTTGTTCGAAAGCGAGATTTTGGATCCAGCTCAGCAACAAGAAAAGCAGCAGAATCAACAAAATATTATACAGCATGAAGTGCAACAAGAGATTGTCATTGAAAAAAATGAGCAGTCTGTTGAGGAGTTGGCGCGTGCTTTAACGCGAGATTATCATGATAAATGTGTTGCAGCTATCGGTAGTGATGACAAACAAGATCTTGTGGCTATGAGGGAGTGCATATTTCTAAAACACAAACTGATGTTCGATGGAGAGGTGGTAAAGAATCAAGGATTGCGTATTGAAGGTTTCCATCAAAAATTAATGTTGAATTTCCCAGCCTCCAACAGCTATACCACTTCCCTAACAACGGATAATATCGGTAAAAGATTGCATAATGATCCACAAGCAGTTACGGCAGAATTCCGAAACATTCTTAGCAATATGTCTCTTCAAGAGCAGGAGCAGTGTAAGAAACAAAAGAAGGAGCTTGATAATCTTGATCCACGGACTATAGATGAGATATGCGGAGTGATGTATACCCTAAAAAAGGATCATCTAAATCTCGAATTCAGTAACCTGCAGGAATGTGTAAACCTTTTCAACGGATTATGTAATGAAAAAATGAAGGAGCAGGACAAACCAAAGTCTCAAGTAGAGAAGCTCAAAAAGCAGGAGGAGCAAAAAAAAGAGCAAAAGAAGGAATGTCTTATATTTTAGTCGGTTAGAACTAATAAATTGCCGTATCGGTCCCAGTATATTTTTGCAGGGGCTGTTGCGGTTCTCCTAGGCCTTGGGCGCTAGTTTGCTTGGTCTTGTGCTTGCGGATTTCGTTTCTGCTTGTCATCTAGTATAGTCTCTACCAAATCTTGTGCCGAAAGTTGAAAATTGCTTTGCACCCACATTTTTTCAGCATATTTTAGCAGTGCTCCTACCTCTGGACCACAAAATCCCAATGCTACAAGATTTTTGCCTGTAAGCGGCAACTTTGGTATCTTCCAGGTTTGAGCAAGCTTTAAGAGTGTGCCTAGGTTTTGGCATGGTTCTAATACATTAAGCATACGCACGCAGCATATGTATTGATTTTTACCGAGTAAATAAATACAACGTTTATGCTCTTCTATACTAACGTCCAATGAAAATTGAACTTTTGGAAAACATAGAGATTGTAGTTCATCATGTTCTGCGTTACTTAAACGCCACTCCTTTCCTAAATCTTGCAACTGTTGAAAAGTATATTTGCCTAGCACTAGGAGCACAGCTAGATTAATGGCGGCCGAATCGGTAAACTTAAGTTGTAATATGTCTTTGCTGATTTTTGATAAATCAAGGCCTATGTGTAACAAAACACCTTTCTCTCGCATTAAATGCAAAGTTTGTGCTGCAAACGGCATAGTGAGTAACTTAAACATCTCCTGTTTTATGCGTTCCTTAGCTAGCATTTTTAGGAACAAAGCAAGATCAACAGCTGCGTCTAAACTCTCAGAACATATATCATCTGTAAAACCTAAATATGCTAAAAATCGGAAATAACGCAATATCCTTAAATAATCTTCATGTATGCGTTCATATGCATTGCCTACAAACTTTACTAATTTTATCTTTAGATCGTTAAATCCATCACAATAGTCAAGTATATTACCAAATTCATCCATATACATCGCATTGATTGTAAAATCGCGTCTTTCCGCATCTTCGTGCCAATCTCTGCCAAATTCAACAACTGCCCACCTGCCATCACACTCTACATCTTTTCTCAAAGTTGTGATCTCAAATACTTGCCCACCTAATACTGCTGTTACAGTACCATGCTTGATGCCCGTTAACATGGATCTTATTTGGTGACTAGATAACACTTTCATCACATCTTCTGGTATAAGCTCGGTAGCTACGTCTATTTCTTGATTGCACTTGAACTTAATATTTTTCTCTACATCACGTTCCTCCATCGAGTACAGCATCAAATCACGTACATACCCTCCTACTAACCTGGTCTTGCCCACTGTATTCAAGATACTCATCATCAAAATAGCTTGCTCAGGCAGCGCCTGTCTCGCTCCTGGATATGCATATATTATTGGATAGATCTTATTGTTCATAAAAATATCAACATCTCATCAAATTATCGGCAAAAGTAGCAATAAAATACTAAAGATGCAACTTATACCATATACTACCCACCAATACCGCCCCAGTTTTGTTACAATAAAAAAACAGATTTGTGTAACATCGCAGCTTACATTCAATAAAAAATTTACCCTTCTTACTTACCAGGCGTGATTGAGGCAATTTTTGAGCGCATATATTTCCAGAAACCGCCCAATACTTTGATAATTTCCTCTTAATCCCATCCACCCCAATTCCTCAATACTGTATGGCATTGCTGCGTTAGTGATTAATTGAACCAGCATTCTGGAAGTCAATGCCATTTCACGCCCTTCAACTAATAGTCTTTGGATCCTGTCAGGATACACTTTATCAATATTTAGATATATATTGTCTAAAGAGTGGTATTCTTGTAGTAGTGAGGCTGCAGTCTTAGCTCCTATTCCCCTAACTCCAGGTATATTATCTGCGCTATCACCTGTTAATGCCAAATAATCCACAATTTGGGTGGGTGTAATACCCATTTTTTCTTTTACTGCAACACTATCCATAATCCTAGCCTTTATTGGGTCATACACAACAACTGCATCATCATTTACAAGTTGTAGCAGATCTTTATCTGAAGAAATAATCTTAATTTTACATTTTTCTTTAACACCATATTTGGCATAAGTTGCTATAATATCATCTGCCTCTATTCCTTGTTGATCTATATACTTTATCCCAAACGCCTCTATAGCCTCCCGCATAATAGCAAATTGCGTTATCAAATCTTCAGGTAATTCTGGACGTTTAGCCTTATATGGACTGTATATTTGGTGCCGAAATGTGTCTTTGCTACCCCCTTTATCTAGAATAATAGCAATATACTGCTTACATTCATCTGTAGCATGAGCATTAAATAGTGTCACAGAAAGTAGTTTAAACAACATACGTATAAACCCATATATGCCCCCTATGGGGATACCAGACGGCGTAGTCAACGCAGGTTGACTGTAATATGCTCTAAATATAAAGCCGTATCCATCTATTAAAATTAGCTCAGGCCGTTCGTTCTGATTATCGTTCATAACTTATGTGCAAAAATATAAAACCCAAAATGAGTTTATACCATAAAAAACAAGACTTGGTATAAAATTTGATTTCGCTAAGTGTGTAGTATCTAGATAACAGTTGCGTTAAGTGTATGACTTATTTATCCTGCAGTCAATGTACGCACGACAAACATGGTAAGCAAAGCCAAGTATGAATCTTTAAATTTGTTAGCAAAAAAGTTAATATGGCTTACAGCAAAAAGGTAATAGAGCATTACGAAAATCCACGTAATGTTGGTGCTTTTTCCAACGACGATGCAGATGTTGGGACAGGATTGGTAGGAGCTCCCGCATGTGGGGATGTGATGCGTTTACAAATAAAAGTCAATCCCCAAAATAATGTGATAGAAGATGTGAAATTTAAAACATTTGGGTGTTTATCCGCTATTGCATCAAGCTCTTTAGCAACAGAAAAAATTAAGGGAAAAACGTTAGCAGAAGCACGGCAAATCAAAAATTCCGAGATTGCAACAGAGTTAGCTTTACCACCAATCAAGTTTCACTGCTCTGTGCTAGCTGAAGCAGCGATTAAAAAGGCTATTGCTGATTATGAAAATAAAAGAAAAAATACTTCTAGCAAATAACAAAAGAGCATTTACGACAAATATGGAAAAAACAAAAGCAGGTAAAGCAGTACTCGGTATAACCGATGCGGCTGCAGTGAAGGTCAAAGAGCTATTGAGCAAAGGTTCACATCCTTATTTAGGCATTAGGATAGGTGTTAAAACTGGGGGATGTAGGGGAAAGACTTATACATTTGAGTACGCAAGTGAAAAACAGAACAACGACATAGAAGTGAATGATAAGGGTATACGCATTTTTATTGATTCTAGGGTAGTTACATATTTGTTAGGTACTATCATAGATTATGTCGATAACAAACCAGAAGCTGGATTTATGTTTATGAATCCAAACGTAAAAAGCAGCTGCGGTTGCGGTAGATCGTTTAATACTACAGAGTGTACCCTAAGCATGTTTGATCTCAAAGAATAGTGGTGTATTATACAAAAACACAAACTGAAAGGAGAAAATTTTTAACGAAGTTATGCACAAAATTTCATAGGAGTATGGAGTTCGACGAAATTCTATCACCAAATCACTGCCTAATCCCCCAAATTGAAAGTAAGAAGTTTATTGTGACCTCTTTACGCTTATGTGGTTAGCATGCACACTGGTTGATAACGCATAATTCAAAGAATAGAAAATGAATTTGTTACAAGAATACAATTAGAAGCATATCAAAGCAGTTATTGTAGGAGGCCTGGTCCCATTCCTGTCCTTGCTCCTGGCATATTATTAAAGTATTTCTCAAGGAAGTCATAGATGAGAACTACGGGAATATTGCCATATCACGCTACTATCATCATCGGCATTAACACGTATTATCTGCCGTACATTGCGAGCTTTCCAATAACTGGTATGTAGCAGCATAGTCAAATTGCGTAGTGTAGGGAAATACTAGACGTTACTTTAAGGAATCTGCGTTATAAATCTCTCCGGCCTTTGCTGGAACAGTACCGCTCCAACCCACCACCTTTTTCAACCCGAAGTAAGGATAAGATTACAAGATAATAGTTGTTGAGATAGCAGGTTTATTGAGAGATAGTTGATGTGATATCAAACGAGCTATAAGATTACAAAAAGCATTTTCTACGGATGTGAACGTAGAGTGCCATAGTCTTTGAAATTGCTTGAGTTTGTCGAAAATAGTTTCAACAATTGTACGTTTATAGAGCAAAAACTTATCTTGTAGGAGTAATAATTTATTTTTCATGTTCTTCTTAAGCCTCGTAATGAGCAACAAATCTTGATTCAATAGCTGTGTTGCTAATTCTTCTGAGATATATCCTTTATCGCCAAATAATTTCCCCCACAAACCCTTTGCCATGGTCAAGACAGGCTTTCTGTCGTCAACATTACCAGGTGTAATTCTGATAGAAACAAATTCGCTTTTATCATTGAAAATTGTGTGTAATTTTAGACCATAAAACCAGCTAGTGCTTGTTCTACTTTTTATGGTAATTCCACGAAAAACCTTATGTCTAGTGCCACGTGAGCCTTACATGTCTCCAATGGTGTAGAGTCCACAAATTGGATACCAGTAACTTCCCCAGTAATGCATTGCAATAAGCAACATAATATAGGCAAATACGCTTCAATACGGCTATAAACCTATCATACAACAATAAATTTTCGAAATCTCTCCGGTGTTTTACATACACATAAAACAACTAAACTCACTCTCTTGGTAGCCTAATAGAGTAAGTTTAGTTCTAGTCACTATCTCGCTAAGACTCATATGCCCATTCCTGCACATATGGTTTTTCTTATCCTTCTTTATGTATTCCAATAAATGGGCTCTCCACAAGGGGACGAATCCTTTGCAAAAATCATCAACATAACAATATATTCCTGAAAAATCTGTTCCCATATGATACCTGTTTGTTAGGGTTTATCGTCTTTTTCAAACAGATATCATATGTTCTTCTTGTCGCAATATATTATTCATTCCTTATCCTTAGTTCGGGAGTTTTACTAAATATAACATAACTTTTCCCTGCAGGCTTGGATACTAATGGAGCTCCGATTCTGGGACTGATGCTGGATGGTTTGTATTTTCAGGAGTTAAAGACGCTATTATTTGAATGATTTTAGCTAAGGAATGTGTCTTATAGACTGTGTTTAAAATTTATTATTTGTGTATTCTAGAAGATTCTCTATATTTTTGGTGATTAGCTATACCAATCCCTTGATTGGCAGGGTCAATATGCACAACGTTTTAAATAAAAACGAATAGCATGCATAAGTGCTGAAAACTTATTCTTTGCTATGCTAAAGAGGCGTGAATATATAGTATCTTTAGAAAAGACCCACTCAAAAGGCGCCCTCCATATAGAATCCGAAGGGTCGAACCCACCATTTTTACCCTTCCTATCAGTCTTCTTAATTCCTCCAAGATGCCCTCTTTTAGCTATGGCTATAGTTTTGGCAGGAGACGTGCAATACCCATTATCTGCGTATATAGAGCGCCTAGACGGGCACACATGTTTAAATCCCTGGGCATCTGTTAACGTTTGCTGGTGTAATCGTCGCCTTATCTACACTCACATGTTTTTTATAACCATACAAAAACTTAGTACCACCTTTACAGCCGATCTTAGCTTGTTTATCATGTGCCACTTTAGACAAAACTTCATTATTCAGTTTTTCATATTTCTTCCGCCTTGCCTCATCTCTCTCTTCCCACAAACTTGCCTTCGATATTAGGTGCGATGCATCAACAAATGTAAATACCTCGCTTATATAATTGCGCCATAAGCTGATCTCTGAAAATACTAAATATCCTAGATAGCTTTGGTCCCTATCTTTTCCCTTAGCTTACTAAATACGCTATAATCTGGAGTCGCATCCCTTAAATCAAACTCACAAAACCACTTTGCTGCGTTGCCATCACTCTATCTTTCAAGTTCTTATCGCTCAAATCTTCCATCAATTGCAGAAGCACTTAAATAGCCTATGAACTCTGTAACCTTTGTAATTAGCTGGCAACTCAACTGCTGATAACTCACCACTAATTGCCGCAAAATTAAATAATGCCTTGAAACTCCTCTATTGATTATCCCTAGATACCAACTCTTCCAAACTCACCATTATTATTTAACTTAATACCATTTGTCCACCATATATCTTGCCCACCTACATGAATAATACCTTTTATCTCATCTCGCAACAGCCCCTTTATCAGTTTTTATCGAAACGCCTCAAACCCCCAATTTGCCCTTATAACATTTTATATTTTTGGAAAGCCAAATTCATAAATCGTGTATCATCAGCCCTATTTTATAGGTATTACAAGCAGTTTTCTTATCCAAAGTTGAGGGGTTTAAGACACAACCATTTTTCATTTAACTATATTAGAATTTATACGTCACTCCAGCCGTAAAGAGAAAACTGCTTAAATTTGTGCTAATACCACCTATTGACGTGTTATTTATGTGGGTAATCAGCACTTTACTCGAGGTAACCTTCCCATAATCAAAGTATCGCACAGAAGCACTCAAAGAAAGCTTATTATTTATGGGATAGGCAACACCTGCACCAATCGACCATGCGAGCGATGTATTGCTCTTTTTTTCTGCTTTGATAACCAATGATCCAGCATTATCACGGCCCTTCAATACCTTAAATTCATGCAATGTGACTCCAACTCCACCAGTAATATAAGGCCTCATACTATGAATAGCAGGTAAAAAATAAGAACCATTCAACATAAACGTATGTGTGTTATTTTTTAGTTTTGCCTCTTCCTTTATCTCTTCATGTTTTGTTACTTGTGCCATTTTTACGGCAGGAACCTCTTTGTCATGCACTTTTACAGCCTCTGTCACTACCTCTGTCACTATACCAAATTTTTCCCGAGCTTCTCTAAGATTTTGCTGCATTTTCTCGTTAGCCCGTCCCATTCTTTCCTCTTTCTTTCCCCCCCAAGCTGGGTTATCAGCTGGTAGTCTGGTCGCTAACGCTTCCCTCCTGCCTGCCATCCACTTTTCCCATTGTACACGAGCATCGTACTCTTGCCGCTGGATATTAGTTAGGTGTTCCATGTGCCACTTAATCCCCTCCTGCTTATGTGTTGCTCTATGAACTTCTGCATTATGAATTGTAGTGACTACAGAATCACTAACATCACTATTTGCTTGACTACCAATTTGCCCGGTTTCTGACCATTGATACGATTTTGTACACACATTACTTGTGGACTGCATAAATAGCCCGATAGCGAAGTTATCACTAACTTGAGCTCCTACTTCTATGCCATATGCTATGCCATTGCTAAATTTTGAAGTACTTAGTTTTATTGCGCTATTACTAGTACCACCCTCAAATCCCTGCGTAACCCCAGTACTTAGTTCCAGCTTAGCATAAACATTATTTTGAGTTACAGCTTTTGCATATGACTGACTACTGTACAAGACAAATAACATAATAGCTAGAAAAAGCAATTTGTGCACACCACCATAACCTAATCCCATACCTCTCCCCATAGACCTTAGTTTGTGTATTTATAAACTAAATAACATTCACATTTTACGCCAACTTTACTACACTCCTTCCAGCACTTCTCCTATAATGAAATGCTCTATAAATAACTCATTACAGTATAAATCTGCAACTCCTATACAATATTCATAATATGACCAATCAAGCACCGCACAATGTCCTGAACTATCGTCAATAGGGATGAACCCACTATTGCTGTCTTGCACTTTGTCTTTGCACTCACTTACCATCAAAGCCTTCATTCCAGGATCATTCATCGCATTTTTCAAACTATTCATCGCATTATAGGTAAAAATATCTTTATCAAATAAATCAGACAGTACACCTACAGAAATTGCATTTTTGAATGAGTCTAGATTAAATCCAGGAAGTTGACCAAAGTGCTCTAGTGTAATCGAAGATTCACCTATTGTGGCACTATTCTGCTGCCCCTGCAAATAAATGAACCCAGCGTAAAGGTCAGATAGGTGTAGGCCTACCTTTACCACCTGACTACACGTGATACTTGCACCACATACATTGCTCAAAGCTTGTGTGATCACAGTTAAGGTACTTAGCAGTAAATTTGATGCTTGTTGTTCCGCTAAACTTGCCATATACATTCCACAGAAAATTAATAATAAAACATTAACCTAGCATAAATTTACCGCCAGTACCAAGTCCCATTTTAAAACGAGTACTAGTATAACACCACGGCACAACGCAACCCACCTAGAATAAATCGCAAAGTGAGCTGTCGTCGTACCAAAATGCTTTACTGCTGCGGCAGTTCGACATCTTGCGCTAACTTGATAAAATCGTCACATAAAAACCATGCATCATCTATCATAGCCTTAGTCCAATTAATATCTGTATCAGCTCGACATATCCTATTGGCTTCTGTATTGATTTCCGTTGTGTGAACTGTTATGTCCCCAACGCTATCAAGCAACGTCTTTGATGCAGTTGCTATATCGTTGGCACATTGCTGTGCGTCTGAATTAAGTGCTGCTACATTTTTCAACACATCATCGGTAAATTTAAGCAGCTTGTTAGCAGTTTCTTTGTCCCCCATTGCTGGGATCATTGCCATTATCTTTTGATAACATGAACCACTAACACCTGCATCTGTATCAGCCTTTGCCTTTGCTATCATCTTCAGCACATCTTTTGCCTGAGCCCAGAATTTTTGTCCTTCTGCCTTCACTTCTTCTGTCTGTAGTTCTTCCTTTACTTCTATCTTTTGTTCTTCCTTCACTCCTATCTTTTGTTCTTCCTTCACTCCTGTCTTTTGTTCTTCCTTCACTCCTGTCTTTTGTTCTTCCTTCACTCCTGTCTTTTGTTCTTCCTTTACTTCTATCTTTTGTTCTTCCTTCACTCCTATCTTTTGTTCTTCCTTCACTCCTATCTTTTGTTCTTCCTTCACTCCTGTCTTTTGTTCTTCCTTTACTTCTATCTTTTGTTCTTCCTTCACTCCTATCTTTTGTTCTTCCTTCACTCCTGTCTTTTGTTCTTCCTTTACTTCTATCTTTTGTTCTTCCTTCACTCCTATCTTTTGTTCTTCCTTCACTCCTATCTTTTGTTCTTCCTTCACTCCTGTCTTTTGTTCTTCCTTTACTTCTATCTTTTGTTCTTCCTTCACTCCTATCTTTTGTTCTTCCTTCACTCCTATCTTTTGTTCTTCCTTCACTCCTGTCTTTTGTTCTTCCTTCACTCCTGTCTTTTGTTCTTCCTTCACTTCTGTCTGTAGCTTTCCTACCAATCCGAAGAAATTTTTGTTGCAGTATTCTTTTGCGATATCTGCAGGAGCATCATTATAACATCTAATGGTCAAGTTTTTCAGCAGCGCTTCACCTTCAGCACTATCAGCAACAACCTTATCCATGATTGTTTTCACGAAATTTGAATCTGTATATCCTGTTTTAAGCCCTGCCAACTTTTCACTAACTTTTGAAGTAAAAATGTCATAAGGTAAGCGAGCTTCACCGTTACCCAGTTTGAAATCTGAGAAAGATTTGGGTCCTTCATTATTATTCATCAACTCTATGCTCATAACATAATCAGCCAGATGCGCCTGTGCACTAACACCACCATTCCTTACTTCACCATAGCTAGTTTCAAGAACATCAATCATCTGCTTCAAGATTGACTCAGCATTATTCAATATAACCTGCTGTTCATTAGTTACTGTATGACCTATGCTATAATCTATGTGATTTTCTGTTATTTCTTTTGGTACAGAGCTAGCATTTTGAAATGTGTATTTTTCAATATTTTCAGCTATTTTACTCATTTTCCCCAAGAAATCCCCATTACAGAAGATCTTTGATTCAGCGGATTGATGAAAAATGTTCTTTTGACATGTTACATTCGTAAATTCATCAGTGGAGTTCTTGGTACCTAAATTCCCGATAACATTAGCAATGTGTTCTGATGTATAGTTGTAGTTTCTTTGAAATTTTGTAAACCCTGCTTTTAGGGTATCATTGAAGAGAGTGGTGTTTACACCCTTAATTGTGCTCAGTGTGTTTATCCCAAAGGTGTTTGTGCCAAGAGCTTCTGTTATATCAGCACTACCATCCTGTGCTGTTTGATAAGCATCCTGAATCATCTTTGACATTTGTGTTACAAGCATTTCAGTTTGCTGTAAGAGCATAATTTTCTCATGCTTCTCTCTTATTGTCATTACTGTCATAAAATCTTCCCCTATGATAAAAAATAAATTATCGTACTATATCACTACCACTTGCTCATACCAATCGAGCACCCGTAGTGTATGTGTAATATTTAATAAAAGCAACAATTATTTTTAATATTTTTCAATCATAAAGAGAATATGCTACAAGCAGTGTGTTAATTTATTCTACGCTTCCTGCATTTATAAACCTGTACTCAAAATCGAGAGGATCTGATTTTTTGCAATAATCCTAACTTGCAAAAAACATGTAAACAGGTTTTACTGGTGGAAACCATTGAGAAAAATAAAATTCCTCATGAATCGCTCTTCATAAATAGACAATATGGCAGCTTTTACTATGATATTATCAAATATAATAGCAGCAGTGTTTGGCTTACTGATAGGCAATTTTGCAACAACAGCTTTGCATCGATTACCGCGTAGAGTCACTCTGATGGGATTTCACAAAACACTAACACAGCCCCCATTTTGCTCATGGTGTCATCATCCACTGCGTTTTTACGAATACCTACCATTTATAAGCTGGTTTACCACATTAGGTAAGTGCAATTACTGTGGACATCAAATTAGCAAATCTTACACCATCATCGAAGCACTCACCTCCTTAGTTGCAATCACCGCTTATAATGTGCATGGATTTAGTGAGCCCTACATCTTGATAGTCATTTTTACCGCTTGCCTTCTACTTGCCATATTTTTATATGTTGAGCATGGCACTATTTTTACTATCATAACGTTTGTAATTTGCGTATTAGGAGCAATTTACAGAACACTCGTTGATCACACTGTTCTTCCATGGGTAACTAGAGTCTGCCTGGCATCAATTATGAGCATGTACTTACTACATAGGGACGATAATCTGTTGGATAAAGCAAAACAAAGTGTCGTACATACAATTATACCAGCTGGCATATGGTGTAGTAGTCTTACCTCATTTTCTTTCTATTGCTTTATAACAACACTTTATTTATATTATAAATTTTATAAAATGCTCCCTAAGCAGTTTCAGGGATACGTTATGAACATAGTATTATTGGCTATGTTTGTTTTTGCTTCTTATTAATGTGATGGGTAAATCCGTATACATATGTCAAATATGCGGCAGTCAGTACAATAAATGGCAGGGGAAGTGTGAAGAATGCGAAACATGGAATACTATAATCGAGGAAATAGTAGATTCACTCCCTTTTATCGGTAAGAAGGGAGAAAAGACAAAAGTTAGCAGTAGTGGAGTGGAAGTTTTCGATCTAAGTAATATATCGCAAACTGAAGTAACAAGATATAGTACTGGTATCGAAGAATTTAATCGTGTACTAGGTGGTGGCATCGTGCCAGGTGTTGCAGTCTTGCTGTACGGTGAACCTGGAATAGGTAAATCAACTCTACTGTTGCAGCTATGTAATACAATTAGCCTTAACAGCTTCCAATGTTGGTATATCAGTGGCGAAGAATCTGTAGCACAAATCAAAATCAGGGCCCACAGACTTGAAATTAATAATCAGAACATAAAATTACTAGCAACAACCAATATCACAGATATTGCAACAATAGCAAATCAGCTCAAATCCCCTAGTCTCATCATCATAGACTCCATCCAGACTATGTACTCCGAGTACATTAACTCTGCTCCAGGAACAGTAAGCCAGGTAAAAACATGTGCGTTTGAGTTAATAAAAATGGCAAAAAAACATAGCGCAGCGCTTATCATTGTAGGACATATTACTAAAGATGGACAAGTAGCAGGACCAAAATTACTAGAACATATGGTAGATACAGTGCTATCTTTTGAGGGTGAAAATACACGACAATACAGAATTGTGCGGGCAATAAAGAATCGATTTGGCTCAACTAATGAAATTGGCGTATTCGAAATGTCCGGACACGGCTTAACTGAAGTAAGCAACCCATCCAGCATATTTATGCCAGATAAAAATCAAAAAATTAGCGGATCTTGCATATTTGCCGGCATAGAAGGAACTAGAAGTATATTAGTAGAGGTACAGGCATTAGTCGCACAATCTTTTCTGGTAACACCAAGAAGAGCTGCTGTAGGTTGCGACAATAACAGACTAGCAATGATTATCGCTATACTAAACGCCAGGCTAAACCTCAATCTAATGAATAAAGAGGTATACCTCAATATAGCAGGAGGTCTTAAAATCAACGAACCTGCTATAGACCTGGCAGTGGCAATAGCTCTGATCTCAGCGGCTCACTCTGTTACCATAGAAAGAGATACAGTGTTTTTTGGAGAGATAGGTTTATTAGGCGAGCTACGGCAAGTAATACACGTAGAATCTAGAATTAATGAGGCAAAAAAATTGGGATTTAAGAAAATTGTAATGCCATACGATAAAAAGAATCATGTTAATATGGATATAGAAATTGCTTATGTAAAAAATATAACTGAGATAGCAAAAATATTACTCAACAATAAATAACTCATATTACATCAATCATGATAAGTTTTGAAATCCTCAAAATTAACGCTTTCGACATACTACTGATAATCATCGTATTGCTGTCAACTCTTACGGCTTTTAATCGTGGATTTATAGGCGCTGTATTGAGCCTGGGAGGATGGGTGTTATCTATTATCCTGACATACTTAATCTTTCCCTACTTAGAACCATTCTTGCAAAAACACACTAATGGCTCAGAATTTTTAACTTTTTGCATAGGATACGTAGGTGGGTTAATTTTTTTCCTATTATTTTTTGCTATTCTAAATTTCATAATCTCTATGAGTTTAGGTAGCTTAGTTCAAGGTAAGTTTAATAAGTTTTTAGGAGCGTGCTTTGGTATATTTAAAGGTTGGTTACTTATATCATTCCTTTTTTTGTGCTTTTCAGTAATTGCAAGCATATTCGAGGGAAAAAATCTGCAAGATGATGAGGTCATGCCATCCTTTATTCAAAAAGCTCAAAGCTTTAACATACTAAAAATGAGTAGAGCACATCTTTTAGAATTTTTACCTCAATCAATCTCTCAAAGCATACATAGTATCAACGCTAATAATAAAAAAACCAACATCCTATTAATTGCAGCTATAAAAAAATTAGCCCGCTATGCAACACCTGAAACAGCACACAAGATAGGAGAGGAGGCGCAGAATATCGACTCGTATAAATCTGAACAACAGATGGCCATAGACACTCTAATGAAATTACTCCAGAACTATAAACAAAGCTACAGAGAAGGATTAATCACAGAAGATCAAGCACTATCCTCTAGTGAACTACGGCAAATAGAGAACCTCGTAAAAGAAAAATAAAACTACTGGGGAAAAAATACCAAGTTTCATTTATTAAATGAGCACTAGGAGTGCAATGGTGAGGGTGAGGGAGTGTAGAAATACTACATGACTGACCCCGAATCCTACAGTGCAGCGAAGTGAGCATTAAAAGGGGGACTTGGTATAGTATCACTTTTCATAATCAATTTTTTGTTGGGTCTTCATCCACTCAGCTTCTATTGTTGTCAATTCTTCCGATAAGTGCGCTAAGGCGGTATTTAAGGCCTTTAGTTGTTTGTACTCACTCATTGCCGAGAGTGCCGCAATTTCGTTTTCTATTAGCCCCCTTTGTTGTGTTTTTTCTTGCAAAATTTTTTCAATATGCTTTGCTTCTTTTTCTAATAGAGAAATTTGCTTAAGTTTATGATCTTCCTTGTTTTTACGAGCACTGCGCTTAGCATCTGAACGTTCTTTCTTGCGTTGTGCAACAATTAGCTCACGATATGCATTCACATCACCATCATAAGGTTTGCAATTACCATCTGCCACCAACCAAAGTCTATCAGCTACACATTCAACTAAGTGTGAGTCGTGACTGACCAAAATTACAGCACCACTGTAATTATTTAGCGCTTGCACTAGTGCCTCACGCGCATCAATATCAAGATGATTAGTTGGTTCATCGAGAAGCATAATATGCGGAGCATTAAAGCTCATAAGCAATAATAAAAGTCGTGATTTTTCACCACCTGAAAGTTCTGCTACTCGAGTATCTGCTTTAATCTTGTTAAATCCGAATTTCCCAAGTGCTGCTCGTACCTTAGATTCCAGCTGATCCTTCATAACAGCAAATGCAATTTCATACGGAGTTCTCGTGATATCTAATTCTTCAGTTTGATGCTGAGAAAAATATCCTACTTTCAGCTTATTTGGCTTATTTATTTTTCCCGATAAAGGCGCAAGGCGACCAGACAAAAGCTTTACCAAAGTAGATTTACCATTTCCATTGGCTCCAAGCAAGGCTATACGATCATCCATATCTATACGCAAACTAAGTTTACGCAATACAGACAAGCCTTTACTATAACCAACATCAACATCTTCAAGGGTAATCATAGGCGAGTACATTACTTCTGGTTCTGGAAAGATAAAGGTCGAGGCTCGTTCTGCAATTACCGCATCAACAATATCCATTTTTTCAATGGCCTTTAATCGACTCTGAGCTTGCCTTGCTTTACTAGCTTTAGCACGGAAACGATCCACGAACTTCATCATCCTCGCTTTTTGCGCAACTTGTTTTTCGTGCAGCAATTGTTGGCTCATCTGTTTTTCTGCACGTTGACGCTCAAACCAATCATAATTCCCTGTGTACACCTTCAAACATTTATTATCAAGATGCACAATCTGATTTACAGTTTTATTTAAAATATCCCTATCATGGCTAATAATGACGAGTGTTTTGTCATAACGCATAAGGTAATTTTCAACCCATACCATTGCTTCAAAATCTAAATGATTCGTTGGCTCATCCAACATTAAAAGATCAGGTTGGCGAAATAGCGCTGCAGCCAAAGCAACACGCATCCTCCAACCTCCTGAAAATGTTGATATAGCACTATTTTGTGCTTTGTCATCAAAACCAAGCCCAGCAAGAATAGTTGCCGCACGTGCAGGAGCTTCATATGCTCTGATTTCATCGAGACGAGCATAAATGTATCCAATGCGATCGGGATCTTCAGCAATCTCAGCTTCATGCAAAAGCCTCGCACGTTCTTTATCCGCCGCAAGAACTACATCTATGAGTATAGTATCATCCTCTGGTAAGTCTTGACGTACCATACCAACAGTTGCCCCACTGGTAATAATAATTTCACCAGCATCATGCTCAATTTCACCAGCAATTAGCTTGAATAATGTTGATTTTCCAGTGCCATTTGCTCCTACCAACCCCACCTTTTGCCCTTTAAAAACGCGCAATGAAGCTTGTTCAAATAGCGTACGACCACCGATGATATAAGTGAGATTTGCAATTGAAAGCATGATACCTTATAATTACCATATAAAAAACGAGGCGATTGTACCTCTTTTGCACTCATGGAGCAAGAATAAAGAAACTACAAACATAAATAATAATCTTCAGCAATATCACAAAATACTTTGTTTACTTTTATATATTTTTTTGTACTCTACCACTGTGAGTAGAAGCTTTATCATGTTTTACGGGGCTATGGCGCAGTTGGTAGCGCGTTTGAATGGCATTCAAAAGGTCAGCGGTTCGAATCCGCTTAGCTCCACCATCTTGAAGATAAGTTGTTGACGGAGAATCTTGTTGCTAGTGTCCGCAAATTTTGTTAGAAGGAATACTCTCTGGATGGATGACCGAGTGGTTTAAGGTACCGGTCTTGAAAATCGGCGTACGTGCAAACGTACCGTGGGTTCGAATCCCACTCCATCCGCGCTTGCAAAAACATAAATTTAGCAACTTGCAACTAATTTAATTACATATGAAACACAGCATAATAAAAATCTTTTTCGTACTCCCGCTTCTTTTCTTTCTAAGTGCATGCGAAAATCATGCAGATCATAACAAGCTCGTAGTAGGATTGTCCGCAGAATATCCACCTTTTGAATATCGAGAAAGTGGCGAATTTATGGGATTTGATATTGATTTAGCTCATGCTTTAGGTAAAAAAATGAATCTCGAGATAGAAATCAAAGATATGAATTTCGCAGCTTTAATACCAGCAATACAATATAACAATATTGATGCTGCAATTTCCGCAATTTCCGCAACAGAAGAAAGGAGACAGAATTTAGCCTTTTCAGAAAAATATTATACCAATTCTATAGCATTGCTTTATCTAAAAGATGCACCTTTAACAACTGCACAAATGCTAGAAGGCAAGAAAATAGGAGCTCAATTAGGGTCTACAATGGAAATATGGGCTAAGGAAAATGCCCCCGCTGCTCAATTGGTCGTAATGGATGTAAATCCTGTTTTAGTTGAGTCTCTTAAAAATAAAAATATAGACGCCGTGGTGCTCGAAGAAAAACAAGCAGAAGAATTTTATAAACAAGCACCAAGTGAGGTAGCCTACACTACAATTGAAAGAACAGAAGAAGGCTACTCCATAGCCGTGAAAAAAGATTCACTTTTGTTGCCAAAAATTAATAAAGCTCTAAAAGAGCTAAAAGAAGATGGAACTTTGGATAAAATTCAAACAAAGTGGATAAAATAGAACACTACTTGTTTAGTCTCAAGCGATAATTGTATAATATATGAAGATAATAGTGAATGGAGGGATAGGTTATGGAACAAATATTCTGTTTAGTCCCAGAGAGAAATGGTTCAGAATAGTGATAAACAAATCAGTTCCTTTGATAATTGTGCCAAGGAGTTTCGAGCTCCTAGCAAAGTTTATATGTCATAAGGAATGAGCGTAAATGAGTATCTTTAACTGCTCATGGGTTGCAATATGAAATGTAGCATCTTTAATTGTGTTATTCATACGCTTTACTCGTCCATTGATCAGATGCTTGACTTTTGATTTGATCAAAAGATGTGTATAAAAGCATGAATGTGATGCTCATGATTAGTAAACTGTATTAATATCTATGCAGACTTAATCTTCTTTAGGTGCTCTATTCACGTAAATGGATTGGACTTAATGGATTTTGTCATCTTACTCCATTTTGCTTTTTGCGTGATTACCTGTATGCTGTCTGTGCCATCTGTCGCACTCTCTCCTTGCGCGTGCAGTGCCTGTATCCTTCTATCACTCCAAACGTGTTTTATTTCTGATATATTTTTTATGTACTTTTTGGACGAACTAGATACGTTTTGATCAATTAGGGTCTGCCATTTATTGCTCAGTTGTTTATCTAGTATAAGATTGGCGTGTTCAAAAACAGCATACAATTCGCTCAAATTATAGCCAGTAGCGCTGGAGGGATTGTAAGCAACCTCGTGTGTCATGGCAAATAGTTGAAAATAGCGTGCAAATACTTCGGACGTGTGCTGATTTTTTGGATAGGCTCTCACTTGCTCTACTAATATCGAACATATTGCTTGCCTCAATATAGGATTGTTTGTTAGCATACTACGTACACAAAGTAGTATAGCTTCTACAAACTCTGGTAAATTCAAAGCACACCCCAATTCCTTTTCAGCCATGTGCGCTATCTCATGAATCATTACATCGCTTGATATTTTTTTGATAGTGATCAGGTACTTTCTTCTTTTTCTAAAATACTGTACTACTGCACTTAAACTGCCACCATCGTAAGTGACAGTCTGGCAATTGCCAGCATCAAGGTCAAAAAATCTAGCATCTTGTACTTTAAATCTCAATTCATGACGTGCTACTTTTGTAGCAACTAGATCCAAGATATTTTTAAAAATTTCATATTGGTATAAGTGTGCTATTTGCTTTACAAACTTGTTAATCAATTCTTGATCTACTGCATCTATTGCATTTTTTATAAAATCTATGGGTGATGTATCAGTTTGTGCAATAACTAAAAAGTTCATAAGCTATCTAATAAAAATAAGCGAGTTAAAAAAAAAGCCTACTGTATTGATATTTTTTCAAAACAACTACTTCCAGTAATGACTGGAGAGCTACCAAACATTATGCTAACGTTACAATTAGTAGACACTAGCGTCTTGACATTTATCGTATCTACTTGAGAACCTTCTTCTTGTTGGCTATTATCATCTGTTGTACCATAAATCTGTTTTTTCGCTATTTTAGTGATGGCTGTTTCTGCAACATGGAAACTTGCTATTATGATAGTTCCACTCTCCCACGCTGCATCATTCTGAGATGTGATGCTATCTATAGTAATAACGTAGTCATAGCATTCAGGCTTCTTTATTATGTTATAAAAATAGTCTACGTACTGCTTCCTACCCATAGTTAACTCTTCTTGTGCCATAGCTTTTTCCTGATTGTCCGAGTCATCCGAATCGTCCGGAATATATAACACACTTTTTTTGAAAAATTTAGCATCCGCACTTACGTAAAAATTAAAAAAGTTACTTATGATTTGATAATTACGCGTTTTTATAACTGCACCCATTTGTAACAGCAACTTCTCTACTGCACCCTTCGCATCATAACCAGCACTCACGAGATGCACATCACTAAATATGGTAATGATCAGCAACATAATGACACCACGACACATGCTTCTTACTATTGATACCTTTATCATCATAATATAACCACACTATAAAGTATAAAATTTACACTTTACTTTTACATATGCTCACGTCTTACTTTAGTTATAATCTGATCACCATTGGATATGATCATTGAGCTAGTGGTAACTTTGCCATCTTGTTTATATTTTACTCCCTCTAGTAAAATTCCATCAGTCACTCCAGTTGCCACAAAAAAGATGTTTCGACCTCGGGCCATTTCACCACAGGCATACTTGCGATATACATCATCTATTCCCATATGCGTTGCACGCTCTTTCTGCTGCTCATTCACAAAATGTAGCCTTCCTTGCATTTGCCCTCCTAGAGATTTAATAGCAGCAGCGGCTAATACCCCCTCTGGGGCACCACCTATTCCCATATACATATCTATTTTAGCATCATGTAAACATGTAGCAATAGCTGCAACTATATCACCATCTCCTAATAAAATAACACGTGCTCCAGTTTTACGTATTGCCCCGACCAAATTAAGGTGTCTTTCCCTTTTTAAAACTGCTATGCGCAATCCTTCAGCATTACAATTTTTAGCCTGGGCCAAGTTATGTATATTTCTTTCTGTAGGTAAATCTAGATCTATAATATGCTCCGGCAAACCAGGACCTACAGCAATTTTATCCATATAGACATCGGGAGCGTGTAAAAAACATCCCCGATCTGCAATAGCCATTACTGACAATGAATTAGGTAGAGCCTGTGCACAGATTGTAGTTCCTTCTAGCGGATCCACCGCCACATCCATCAATGTGCCCTTCTGCATTCCAACTTTTTCGCCAATAAAGAGCATCGGAGCTTCATCCCTTTCTCCCTCACCTATAACAACAGTACCATCAAATTCAATAGTACTCAGCTTAGCTCTCATCGCATCTACAGCAGCACGATCTGCCGCTTTTTCATCTCCTTTTCCTACCCAAGCACAGGCAGCTATTGCCGCTGCTTCAGTTACTTCAAGAAATTTATAAATCACCTCATGCTACCAAAGCTAAAATCAATTCAAAACTAACGAAAATATGTAGTACTGCCATAAAAAAAGTGTCACGCATCTAATCAACCCAATGAGCTCTGAGCTCCACGCACACTATCCACATCATGACTGCTATTATTTTCCGGGATGTTCAGTACTGCACCATTCCTAACGTTGCTTTGTTTGCTATGATTTTCCTCTTCCTCACTGCTATTCTCGTTATTTTCTGCTGCATCATTTTTATTCACATCATAATTACGCGTATTCATCTCCATTCCAAACACTACCTTGCTAATAAGACTTTCCAAGCTGATCGAAGATTGGGTGAATTCTACCGCATCTCCATGCTTTAGGTACTCTGTCTCTGCACCAGGCACTAGCGCTACATACTTATCACCTAACAAACTGGAACTGACAATTTCCGCCGAAGTATCTACTGGCAAGTTCACGCCAGCATCTACACTCATCTTTATGATAGCACTATATGTGTTCTTATCCAGGGTTTGTTCTACCACTTGCCCTACTTTAATGCCACTAATTGTGATGGAGCTACCAACTCCAATCCCATCAGCACGTTCGAAAGCTGCACTAAGCACGTAATATGACTTTTGATTGCCACTATGCACACTGCCACTCCTGTACACTATAGTGATAAAAGCAACACACAGTCCTAAAACTATTGCTCCAACTAAAGTTTCTATGATACTTTTTGAATTACTCATGAGCTAATTAACTACTATATAAACATAAACACTAAGACCCTATTTTAAGTCAATACCGGATGTAGCAATAAAAAAAAGACCTAACACCACGTCGAGTATTCTACTAGTATATACCCCCTATAGCAATTACGTTAAAAGCTGAAATCTTTACTTATAAAACAAAGTGTGGCGTATTTTACACTTATTTCTGTCAAGATAAGAACCACTCAGACCAAGGATTTTGGAATGTATCGGAAGCCATTATAGAGATAAGTTCTAAAATGATTAGGCTCAGTCATGCAGCATTCTACACTTTTTCGCCCCCACCATTACGTTCTTAGTGCCCATTTTAAAATGGGACTTGGTATGAATCCTCAGGTGTCGAAAGGGGGTAGAGTGGTAGACAAAGGAGCTATACGCCTAACAATTGAAAAATAATTAAAAGATATTTTTTAAGGAGAATTTTATGGCGGGTAAGGCTGAGATAATACCAAGTCCCATTTTTAAATGAGTACTAAAAGCACAATAGTGAAGGCAAAGGAGGCAGTAATCTACATGACTAAGTCTAAACCTACAATGCAACAACGTAAGCGTTAAAAAGAGTGGTATAAAATATTAGAAAAACACTTTTCTTTAGTCGATGCTGTAGATCTGTTTTTAAAACGTAACCATTTCCCATTTATTAACAACCCGAAGTAAGGATAAGATTACAAGAAGCATTTTCTACGGATGTGAAAGTAGAGTGCCATAGTCTTTGAAATTGCTTGAGTTTGCCGGAAATAGTTTCAATAATTGTACGTTTATAGAGCAAAAACTTATTTTGTAGGAGTAATAATTTATTTTTCATGTTCTTCTTAAGCCTCGTAATGAGCAACGAATCTCGATCTAACAGCTGTGTTGTTAATTCTTCTGAGATATATCCTTTATCGCCAAATAATTTTCCCCATAAGCCTTTTGCCATGGTCAAGACAGGCTTTCTGTCGTCAACATTACCAGGTGTAATTCTGATGGAAACAAATTCGCTTTTATCATTGAAAATTGTGTGTAATTTCAGAACATAAAACCAACCGGTGCTTTTTCTACTTTTTGCAGCAATTCCACGAAAAATATTATGTCTACTGCCGCGTAGATCCTTACATGTATCAAGTGGTGTAGAATCAATAAATTGGATACCAGAAACTTCTCCGGTAATGCATTGCAATAAGCAACATAATATAGGCAAAATACGCTACAATACGGCTACAAACCTATCATACAACAATAAATTTTTGAAATCTCTCCGGTGTTTTACATACACATAAAACAACTAAACTTACTCTCTTGGTAGCCTAATAGAGTAAGTTTAGTTATAGTCACTACCTCACTAAGGATCATATTGCACTTCCTACTCCTCTTGCCTTTCCTTGTCCTTGCCTTTTATAAATGTATTTCCAACCAAATTATAAATCCTTTGCAAAAATCATCAACATAACAATATATTCCTGTAAAATCTATTTCCATATGTTTCCTCTTTGTTACCCTTTATCGGCTTCTTTAAACAGATATCATATCTCCATCTTATTGCGTTATATTATCCATTCCTTAGCCTTACTTCGGGTATATAACTTTGCGTCACTGAGTCATAAGCTATAAAAAGTAACGCTGAGTGTTATAGTATGGTATCTCTCTACTTCATACACTTCTAAATGCCTGTCATTGCATTAGTTTGAAAAATGGATTCACTAATCTAGCACCGAAACATTAAACATGCCAGTATCCTCCGCTAACACCAAGCTACAGTGCAACAAAAGTCGTATTGCATGCCAATCGAAGGCGACATTTAGTAATAAACGTTGTCAAAAAAAGCCCCATCATTCCACCGTAACAGATTTTGCGAGATTTCGGGGCTTATCAACATCTAATCCACTTAAAACTGCAGTATGATAAGCTAACATTTGTAATGGTATGCTATAAAATATTGGCGTAAGTAACTCGTGTACTCGCGGCAATAAAAGCAACTCATGGTATAATCCCTTTAGCTGGCTAGCCTCCTTCTCGCTAGTCAATAGCACAATTTTCCCGCATCTTGCTCGAACTTCCTGTATATTTGACATCATCTTTACGAATGTGTGGCCTGGAGGAGCAATTGCTATTACCGGTGTTCTATCGTCAATTAGGGCAATTGGGCCATGCTTTAATTCTCCAGCAGCGTGTCCTTCGCCCGGTATATAGGCTAATTCTTTCATTTTTAAAGCTCCCTCTAACGCTACAGGATAAGATGTTCCTCTACCTATATACAGAATTTTCTTGGCACCTGCTATTTTTTTAGCAATCAAAATTACTTCCTGCTCTAACTGCAACACAGTATTGATCAGTGCTATTTCCGATAAATCCGCCGAATAAAAATTTTTTGCGTTATCAATATTGCCATAAGCTGCGATTTCTAAGGTAAGCAACAGTAATATTGCAAGCTGTGCAGTAAAAGTTTTTGTGGAAGCAACAGCTATTTCTTTACCAGCTCTGAGCAGCACTAAGTGATCCACTAAGCGGCTAATTTGGCTTTCTAGCACATTAACTATGCCCAATGTAGCCATTTTATGCCTTTTTGCATATTTCAATACTAGCAAAGTATCCGCAGTCTCTCCCGATTGAGAAATAAACACATAAACGGTTCTGTTGTTCAATAATGGAGTTTGCAACATAAATTCTGAGGCAATTTCTATATCGACTTTTTTTCGTGCGACTCCTTCTATCCAATATTTCGCAATCTGAGCAGCGTGCAATGAGCTGCCGCATGCTATAATTTGCAAAGTGTCAAATTGATCCCAGTTTATCCCTGTTGCCACATAATCAGCATTAAACAGATCATAAATGATTTTAGACTGCTCATTTATTTCTTTTAACATGTAAGTTGCGTATCCTGCTTTAGAAGGAATTATCTGCTTGTCTATTGTACTAGTTTTTGCAATCAGTTCACATCCCTCTAAGTCAGTTATTGCATATTTAGTATCTTTCATGATAGCAAGACTATTATCTTCTAAGTATATAACGTCATCAACATATGCCGCAATTGCGCTAGCATCAGACGCTATGTAATTACATGCTCCTTTGACCCCGAGCACTAGAGACAATCCTCTTTGTACACCACATAATAATCTGCTATCATCTACAAACATAATAACACAGCTAAATACCCCTCTTAACTGATTTATAGCTGCGTAAATTGCATCAATTTTACTTTGACCTTTGGTGATATAATGACTGATTAATGCGGAAATTACTTCGGTATCTGTAGCACTACAGAAAATTTGCCCAATGTTCTGTAGATAATCACGTATTTCTTTGTAATTTTCTATAATGCCGTTATGCACAACTGCAACATCAAGTACTATGAGTGGATGCGTATTCTCTATGCTAGGAGCACCATGTGTAGCCCATCTGGTATGCCCAATGCCAGTTAATCCAAAAACTTTGTCTCTGTCGCATAATTCTTTTAAGCCCTGAACTCTTCCTACAACTTTGCGCGTTACAAATTTTCCATTATGTATAGTTGCTATTCCGGCAGAATCATATCCCCTATATTCCAAAGCAGCTAGAGCTTCTACTATTCTGTCACTTACATTATTATGCTGATCAAGTATTCCTATAATACCACACATAAAACATTAACTCTCTTGCTAATTAGTTTACATTTTTATTCATCTTTGAAAAAATAATATAAACACCCAAGAGCAACATGGGAACACTAAGTATCTGCCCAAGCGTTACTTGAGCAATAATAAACCCTATGTGCTGGTCTGGTGCTCTGTAATTCTCCACAATCATCCTAATTATTGCGTATCCTATCAAAAACGTACCACTTAAACTTCCCGACTTATCTTTTAGATGTGTTTTAAAATATAAAACTAGCATAATGACAAAAAGTAACACACCCTCTAGCATCGCCTCATATATTTGGCTAGGGTGTCTTGGAAAATTATCAAGCTGCGGGAAAATGACTCCCCAAGGCACATCAGTAATACGCCCACATAGTTCTACATTGATAAAATTAGCAATCCTTCCTAGAAATAAACCAATAGGGACAGTAGTTGCAAACATATCACAAATTTGCCACACAGGTAACGTGTGCCTCCTGCACAAAACATATATCGCTATTGCAATTCCAATAAGGCCGCCATGAAATGACATGCCACCTTCCCAAATCTTAAATACTCTTATCATGCTGTGTAAGAACCAATCTGGATGATAAAAGAGCACATATCCAACCCTACCACCAAAGATAATACCTAAGGTCACATACAGTATCAAGCTATCAACAACACTCATATTGAGCAACCTGGCATTATTTCTACGATCTAGAAATATCATAGCATAACAGCATAACAGTATACCTACAGCATAAGTCACCCCATACCACCTTACCTCTAGCCTTCCCAAATGTAATAGCACTGGATCAATAATAGGTACGACAATAGCCAACATAACATTCACTAAGTACTAAATTGCATAGGCACCAAAACATACGTACAGTACGGATTATCAGGCTCTTTCACTAAAATAGGACTAATTTCATCACAGAAAAAAAACTCAACCATCTCACCTTTTATTGCACCAAGACAATCTAGTATATATCTTGCATTCATCAACATCTCTAGTTTTTCATCTTGATATTGCACTGAAACATCCTGTCTCGCTGAAGTTTTGTCTATGTCCTGATTATCCACAGCAACAGTTAAATTTCCCGGTTCTAAAGTCAATTTAGTCAACTTTACTTTACTTTCAGTTATAGTAGTCACCAAATCTATGGCTCTGCTCAATTCTTTAACCGAAACACTCAGTTTTTTTTGATTATTTAACGGTAAAGCCGCACCATAATTGGGAAATGTTGCATCGATCAATTTTGATATTATTACAGTATCACCTATAACAATCTTAATTTTACTTGTGGTAATTTCGATACCAACGTGATCAGCAGATGCTTGTCCTTCCAATAACTTCAATATTTCGTACACTGTTTTACGTGGAACTATGATGCCAGGAATATCTGATATTGATTTTTTTAACAATACATCTGCCTTGGCTAATCTATGCATATCCGTAGCAACCACACTTAGTAATACGTTCCCGTTATCACTTTTAGTTTTATGCAAATACACACCGTTAAGATAGTAACGGGTATCACTCGTAGAAATGGCATGCTTAGTCTGAGAAAGTATGAATTGTAATTCCTCAATAGACAAAGTAAAGCAGTGCGGATCAGTTAAAATTTCAAAACTTGGAAATTCATCTGAAGGTAAACATGGTAAAGTAAATTTGCTAGAACCAGCACTAATTTTGATGTGACCATGAACAAGCGTAGAGAGGTCAAAAACTATTTCTTCACACCCATATACTTTGCGCACTATATCGTACAGTATATGCGCCACAACCGTAAAACTAATATTACTAGCGCTATTTTGTATTTCAATTTTATCGATAACGGTAATATCCATGTCGGTTGCGGTAAAAATCACATCATTCATACGCAATTCAACTTTCACATGTTCTAGAATAGGCATAGCATTACGCTTCTCTACTATAGACTGAACCTTCCCTAGCGCATTTATCAGTTTATTTTTTTCTATTCTTATTTGCATATAATATCACATCAATATAAAAATGGTGCCGAAGAGAGGATTTGAACCTCCGACCTACTGATTACGAATCAGTTGCAACTACCACTGTGCTACTTCGGCTATTATCGAATTTTTTAAAGCTATATTCTCTAAATCCGTATTATTTTCTATAGCTTCTAACACCCACTTACCAACGGTTTCGTGTGCCTTTCTAAAAGGTATCCCCTTTAGAACAAGCTGCTCAACCCAAAAAACAGCATCTGTAAAGCCACCCTTAGAAGCTTGTTCCATTTTTATACTGTTAAACTTTATGCTGTTTAAAAATAACGGAAATATCTCTAAGCAAGCTAATATAGTGTCTACTGTATCAAAAATGGCTTCTTTGTCTTCTTGCAAATCTTTGTTATAAGCTAAAGGCAACCCCTTCATCATTGTAAGCAAACCAACAAGGTGACCAAATACACGCCCACTCTTCCCTCTAATAAGTTCTGCTAGATCAGGATTACGTTTATTGGGCATTAACGACGAGCCAGTTGAAAACTCATCATCAAGCTCAATAAAGCCAAATTCACTAGTAGCCCATATTATTATATCTTCACAAAAACGAGAAAGATGCAGCATTATTATACTTGATACAGAACAAAATTCTATAACAAAATCCCTATCGCTAACTGCATCAATAGTATTCTCAATTATACCATTAAATTTAAGCTGAGAAGCAACAAAGTGTCTATCTAGTGGTAGATTACTTCCTGCCAAGGCCCCTGCACCTAAAGGCGAGTAATTCATCTGCTCTCTACAATTTTGCAAACGCTTCAAGTCCCTTAAAAACATGCTTTTATAAGCACCCAGATAACTGGCTAATGTTATTGGTTGAGCTTTTTGCAAGTGGGTATAACCGGGCAGTATAGTGTCTTTATACTGTTCTGCAAGCTTTGACAAAACAATATTTAAGTTCTCAATTTGTTGTACTGTACTATCTATTGCATCTCTTAAAAATAACCTTAAATCCAATGCAACTTGGTCATTCCTACTACGCCCTGTATGCAATTTAAGAGCAGCCTCCCCTATCCTTTCTTCAAGTAGCTTTTCAATATTCATGTGTATATCTTCAGCAAGTAAATCAAATTTTACCTGTTTTGTCGCAATTAGTTGCTTTAATTCCTCAAGTCCACCAATAATTTGGTTAGCTTCCGCTTCAGAAATTAACCCTTGTTTAGCTAACATTTCGGCATGAGCCTGACTTCCAATGATATCATACTCGTAAAGCCTGCAATCAAAATGAATAGAAGCGTTAAACAACGCCGCCTTAGGATGTAGAGCTTTAGTAAACCTACCTCCCCACGTTCTATGCCTCTGCACACCTTCGAGATTTTGATCAGCTCGTCTTTTTACCATGCCTCTTCATCCCATGAACTTTCATTTGCAATCCAAAGATGTTAATGAAACCTTCCGCATCCTTTTGATTATAAACATCATCTTTTTCAAAAGTAGCTAAACTCTTATCATGCAAGCTATACTCTGAGTAAATGCTTAACGGATAACACTGCCCCTTGTAAAGTTTTAATTTCACCTCCCCAGTAACATGCTCTTGAGTTTTCGCAACAAACTTGTCTAGTGCTTCTCGAAGTAATGAGAACCACTTTCCTTCGTATACCAAATTTGCATATTGTTGACTTATGATATTTTTACAGTGTGACGTATCACGATCTAAGCATACACTTTCAAGCATTTTATGTGCCTTATACAGCAAAGTTGCTCCTGGGAATTCGTAAACCCCACGCGACTTTATGCCTATCAATCTATTCTCCACAATATCTACTACCCCGATACCATGCCTACCACCAATAACATTTAGCATATTTAACATATCTACTGGCAGTAATCCAACGCCATTTACCTCCACAGGGACGCCTTTATCGAATTCTATGGAAATAATCTCTGGCTCATTTGATGCTAATTCTGCCGAAGTTACGGTCAAACATAAGTCATGAGGACATGGATTCATCGGATTTTCCAATACCCCTCCCTCATGAGAAACATACCAAATATTTTGATCCCTAGAATACGGCTTTTCTAATGTCGCTGCTATGGGTATACTGCGCGCTTTAGCATACTCCATGGCTTCACTTCTTGATTTTATCTCCCATTCACGCCAAGGGGCGATAATCTTTATGTGGGGAGCTAGAGCCTTTACCGTCAATTCAAAACGCACCTGATCATTTCCCTTACCTGTGGCTCCATGACTTATATAGTTCGCTCCTTCCTTATTTGCTATTTCTACCAATTTTTCAGCAATTAATGGCCTTGATATAGTGCCAAGCAAATAATCATTTTCATATACAGCATTAGTCTGAAGCAAACGCCATAGATACTTTGTGATAAATTCCTCTTTGCAATCTAGCACATACGCCTTTTCTGCTCCACTACTTATCGCTTTTTCTCTGACATGCTCCAATTCATCATCCTGCCCTACATCACACGTCACTGTGATAACTTTGCAGTCATAGTTTTCCTTCAGCCACGCAATCATCACAGATGTATCTAATCCGCCTGAGTAAGCTAATATTACACTAAACTTAGACATCTTTCCCATTACCCCAAGTTATATATTACCTTCACCCTTATACTCCTAGTGCCCATTCATAAATGAAATTTGGTGTTAGTCATTCAATAATCTCATCACTCTCCGAGAAGCCAGGGCACGCAGAGTGCTGCAACTTAATTAATAATTCTACAATATAAACCTACTCATATCATGCTTAGCTTCGACAAACTTCTTCAAGTTAGAGTTCACGTAATTATCATCTATTACTATCGTGACATTTGGCGTATCACTAGCGGTAAAGCTAACTCCCTCCATTAATTTTTCCAAGATAGTATGAAGACGACGCGCTCCTATGTTTTCTACCTGGGTATTCATACTTGCAGCAATTTTTGCTATTTGCACTATACCACTTTCTGCAAACTCCAACGTCACATTTTCTACGGCCAATAAAGCTTGATACTGCTTAGGGAGGCTATGCTCTGGCTCTTTGAGTATCCTTATCATGTCCTCTTCGCTTAAAGGCTGCAATTCAACACGGACAGGCAACCTGCCTTGCAGCTCAGGTAGTAAATCTGCGGGTTTAGCAACGTGAAATGCTCCTGATGCAATAAACAGTATATGATTGGTTTTTACAGGACCATACTTTGTGCTAACAATAGTTCCCTCAATCAAGGGTAATAAGTCTCTTTGTACGCCTTCCCTGCTTATTTCTCCTCTACCGCTAGCATATCCTGAGCGACTTACAATTTTATCAACTTCATCTAAAAATACTATTCCATCTTCTTCTACGCCCTTTATTGCTTGTCCAATGATATACTCTTCGTCTAACAGCTTATCACTTTCCTCTCGTAATAATTGCCTATAGGCCTCCTGCACCTTAAGCTTCAGCAACTTAGTCTTTTTACCGCCAAATGCCTTGCTAATAACTTCACCTAAGTTAAACACCCCTAACTGACCTCCAGGCATATCCAAAGTTTGCATTGAACTGTTAGAATTATCCAGTATGGAGATTTCAACCTCCTTGTCATCAAGCTCCCCTGTATTCAACATACGTTCAAACTTCATCTTAGTTTCTTCGTTTGCAGTTTCACCAACAATAACATCAATTAATTTCTTTTTTGCTTCAACCGCTGCTTTTATGTGTACGGCTTGCCGCATACCCTCACGCACTTGTGCAATGGATATTTCAACTAAATCACGTATAATCGAATCAACATCACGCCCTACATAACCAACTTCTGTAAACTTCGTTGCTTCAACCTTGATGAAAGGTGAGCTGGTTAATCTCGCCAAACGCCTTGCTATTTCCGTTTTTCCTACTCCAGTAGGCCCTATCATCAATATATTATGAGGGACTATCTCATCACGTATATTCCCCGTAACTAATTTCCTCCTCCAACGATTGCGCAAAGCATTTGCAACGGCGCGTTTTGCCTCTTCTTGCCCAATCACATAGCGATTCAACTCACTCACTATCTCTTTTGGCGTCAGATTACTCACAGCACTTTTCTGTCTTTTCACACAATACCCTTAATCAAATAGTATCAGTCATCCAATATACGCCAAAATATCACATAAGGATATAACAGCTACTAAAATTTATAAAACATCCGTATTTATTTTACAACGTGTTACACCAAGTCCCATTTTTAAATGAGCACTAGGAGTGCAATGGTAAGGGCGAAGGAGTGTGATACCCACATGACTGGGCCTGAATCCTGCAGCGCGACAACATGTGCGTTTAAAAGGGGAATTGGTATTAGTGTAAAAAGAAAATTATCTTGATTTAATATACTGTACGCTTTATACATACTTTCTGTTTGCATTAGAGCTTGTACAACCAATCGTAAGTAGATTAATAGTCTTCTTTCAAGGTTTGTTTATGCCCAGATAGCTCAGTCGGTAGAGCAAAGGACTGAAAATCCTTGTGTCGGCGGTTCAATTCCGCCTCCGGGCACCATGGTGGACTTCTGTAGGTATGTGCGGTGATATCAATTCCCCTTTCTAACACTCACGTTGTCGCGCTGCAGAATTCAGGCCCAGTCATGTAGTATTTTCTACACTCCTTCGCCCCCACCATTGCACTCCTAGTGCTCATTTAAAAATGGGACTCAGTGTAACACGAAACTTTATACGAAAACAGGAATGGTTTCTTGACGATTTTTTAGGAATACTCTTAGTACTCTCTGGGTTGTGTAGAGTTGGTGCCATTTTGCCATTCACTAATCAAGTAATTTGCAAAATTAGTCTCTGATACTTTGAATGTCAATTCTCCTTTCAGTCCTGTATACTCTTTTACATTTTTAAATATAGTCACCATTTCAAATTTTACTTCTGGTTCTATTATGCTATCTGACCGCATTATTACATCCAATCTCTTATTAATTTTGTTTTGCGTAAATAAGCAGTCTATCCATATTTTCCCCAATGCATCCGGAAAAAGCTCTAAGATAAATCTTTTGCTGTAATTACCAGGATTCTCTGAATTACTATCTTCGTCTTCCACAACCTGCCCTTTGTTTCCTTCCTTTTTTACAAAAAGTTTTACGTCATGAATTGTAGCACCATCAGAAATAGGCAGCATAAAAAATAGCCACTTAGCGTTTTGTGTATTGATTTCTCTGACACTATTAATCAGGTCTGAGAATATTTCCACACCACTTATGTTATGACTCACATTACGTTCATCACCCTTGAATTCCCTTTTATCATCCACAAATTTCATAGCAGCGTCGCTCACGCCTCTCTGTTTTTGCACAAAACTGACTAACTGACTAATAAATCCTATATCTATCTCACCTAATTCACGCACAATACTTGCCTGATGCTGTATGAATGAAGAAGGCTGAGAATTTTGCAAATTTGGTAATGTTACCTTAAAATCACCCAAATTACTCCGTTTTATTCCATCAAATTGCACTTGTAGCTCATTTAACTCCGACACCACCTGCCTAAATATTTGTATTATCTCAACGATAGAAGTATTGCCGCTACTTTTTGGTGATAATATAGCTAAACTGCTATTGCTAACATCTCGATTAATACGCGAATATCCATTATCCACATGATCCTCTTTGCTGAGCTGTAGTACAACATGCCTAGTTTCTTCTTTATCAAAATTAAAGACATCATAAAAATTTCTTACAGCAAAATCTCCTAGTGCCGTCCTTATCGTAACTTGCTTATATCCATTAACATTATCTTCGTATAATATCTCGCTATCTAGATATATTTTATTGTCTATTATGGCAATCTTTCCCTGTTTTTGCGCTAAAGTGGCTGCAATTGCATCTTTAGCACTTTGCTCTGGAAATACTAATTGTGCGGTAAATGCGCTCCCCAATTTTAAACTATACTGCAGAGCAGTATTTTCCTTCACATCATAGGTTCTGCTACCGCTAGAAATTTCGTGAATTGTATCTCGCAGTTTAACAACATCGCACGATAATAATGATGTTAATTGCTCGAGTAGCTCTTTAGGAACATCGATAAAATGGCTAGTTTTTACCATAAGATCCAAAATACGCGGTTGATACTTAGTATCTATTGACACAATATCTTGCTCACTTATGCCTTGAGTCATTTGTTGCTGCATAGTTTGCTCCGAAGATCGCAATTTGAAACCATCATTAACAAACGCACAATCACCAGTTATAGCACCTCCAAATCCTTCACCTTTGTTATATTTTGCCGTTTGTCGACCATCTACAACTACAATATGCAACACAAGATCTTTTGATCGCTTATCTTGCAGCACTACAGTTATTTCTACTTTGCTATCGGGCGAAACTTTACTATTGGTTTTTACTACCACATCACCTAGATGAGTATTTATAGTCAACTCACCTTTACCGTTGAATCCCTTCACTTCTCCAATAATCGTAGCATTTTCCGGCAGACTTCTGAACTCGGTGGGGAATTGCAGGATTTTACCACCTGACGCATCATCATACACACCCACCTTAAGAGTTTGGTTAGCAGCAATCACCGGAAGAATCTTCATACTGTACTTTAATCAATTCACGTAACACAATAATTATACACAAAAATGAAAATTCTTAAAGTGATACACAGCTAGAAGCTTACTTTTTTACCTCTTTCTGAAATTTCAGCATTCTAGCACCTTCAACGATTTTATTCTCAATATCTAATCCCATATTTTCAGCAACATCAACTGCGTGCCAATTCTCCTTTCCATCCTTTACTTCTTTAAAGACTTTAACACTAACCGCATCTGCCCTAAATCCTGTGCCCGTGACTATAGCAGTAATCTTATATCTTTCGTGCTTTTTGAGTGACACCTGGTACCAATCTGTAATAATTATTCCTGACACAGGATCTACAGTGTGTAAAGGCATAAATGACAATGCATCTATAGCCGCGTGCCACATATAACCATTCACTGTAGGAGGTGCAGCCACAGCAACATTCTGTGCTGCAGCTGTTGCTGCTTTATCAAAGTCTAGGACTTGCCCCTTACTTACAAGACCACCTGCTCCCACCCCAAAAGTTAACTCTTTTCCAAAAACTTTTCCTAATCGATCATTACGCACCTCGCTCACAGACTTAGGATACGTGTGCTCTGTACTCGCCTTTATTGTAGAGCAAGAAGTGATGAATAATAAGGATACGGCAAGTAGCGAATATTTTATCTGCAACATTATCTGTTACCCTAACAAAAGAAAAGCATGCTCGGCATTAGGTAACAATAATTATTTCAAATGTCAAATAGGCTTTTGTAATCTGCACAATATTTACCTATATCTGATTTCTGAAATACGACAATATTAACATAACAACAAAAAGAGGACTTTTCATATCATCTATGAAATACTGACTTTTCTTGTGATTTCGTATCACGTCCTAAGTGGACTTTATCCTTAGGTGCTAAATTGACAAAGCCTATGTTGTTATAATTTTGTAAAATATTCGACATGGTTGCAAAGTATTCCAATCTATCCAATAATTCTTCATTATTTTGCGTTAATTCCCAATATTTCATAAAATTTTTCAAAATTTGGTATTAATCACATCTACCGATTGTAATATGAGTATATGAAAAAACAATAGTATTCTAAATTAAGAAATAAAATTTTGTTATTGACATAATATTAATGCAGTTAAAATATATAGAACTCATTTTGCAAGATCGCATGATATAGTAAAATCATGACAGTATAGCAATACCAAGTCCCGTTTTTAAATTATTGCTTTTTCTTTGATGACAAAATAAAGGTAGGCATCTATCCTATGGTACTAAGTCCCATTTTTAAATGAGCACTAGGAGCGGAATGGTGAGGGTGAGGGAGTGTAGAATATTACATAACCGAACCTAAATCCCGCAGTGCGACAGCGTGAACGTCATAAAGGTAATTTGGTATTACTCTATAAATTTATTTGTATTTGGAGCACCTATGACTTTGGTACCTATAGTAGTAGAACAGTCCGCACGTGGAGAAAGAGCGTTTGACATATATTCCAGATTGCTGAAAGACCGCATCATTTTTATTAATGGCCCTATAGAAGACCATATGGCATCTTCGGTCGTTGCCCAATTACTTTTTCTAGAGGCTGATAATCCAGAAAAAGATGTCTACATATACATAAATTCTCCTGGCGGCATCATTACCTCAGGTATGGCTATATACGATACGATGCAATATATTAAACCTAAGATTTCTACCGTTTGCATAGGTCAGGCATGCTCTATGGGCTCGTTATTATTAACGGCCGGCGAAAAAGGGTTACGCTACGCCTTACCTCATGCCCGCATTATGATACACCAGCCGAGTGGTGGATATCATGGGCAAGCAACAGATATAGAAATACATGCAAAAGAAATAATAAAAATAAAGAAAAAAATGAACGGATTGTACGTCCAGCATACAGGGCAAAAATTAGCCATTGTAGAAAGAAATATAGAACGAGATCATTTTATGTCAGCTGTGGAAGCTAAACAATTTGGCATAATAGACGAAGTGATTAGTAAAAGAGCGACATGACGATGTACTAAAATGCAATATACAAAAAGGTCAGTACAACTACTTGAAATACCGCATATTTCATAAAATTTTCAAAACATCCATAAAAATATTTAGTTTATATGTTCTCTGTATGTGTTGATCGTACAGAGTGAGTGATGTAACATTTCTTACGTAGCATCCAGCAATGCATCGTATAGCTCTTGATTTAGCTTATTGACGTAGCGATAATGTTAAGAAAATATTTATGAAGGTAGAGTATCAGAAAAGCAGAGGGAGATCAGCATGAAGGTACGTGCTAACATTCCTCTAAAATGGCTGAGGTCATGAGGTGTTTTTGTTTTTGACAAATGATCTTTTTGATCGTAATAACAGGATGTAATGGTTTTTATCAAGTTCACCGTATGGCTGAACGAAACTACATAAAAATACGTAAATGATGATGTATGTGATACCTAAATGTTCGTTTTGTAGTAAAACTAAGGATGAAGTTCAGAAGCTAATCGCGGGAAATGAGGCATTCGTGTGTAATGAGTGCATAAATTTATGCTACAAGATACTTTGCAATAATACAGGAGGTCGTACTTTCATTGCAGACGCCGGAGATGTGCCCAAGCCAAAAGAAATATACGATACATTAGACCAATATATAGTGGGACAGCAGCATGCAAAAAAAGTTTTGGCAGTTTCTGTGTACAATCATTACAAAAGAATACTGTATAATGAAATTAGCAATGACGTAGAAGTCACTAAATCCAATATCCTGCTTGTTGGCCCTACAGGTTGCGGAAAAACATTATTGGCACAAACTTTAGCAAAAATTTTGAATGTACCATTTGCAATCGCAGATGCTACTACGTTAACTGAAACCGGATACGTCGGAGACGACGTAGAGAGCATAGTGCTGAAATTGCTGCAAGCCGCAGATTATAACGTAGTGAAAGCCCAAGCGGGTATCGTATATATTGACGAAATAGATAAGATAGCGCGTAGATCAAGTGGACCTTCAGTAAGTAGAGATATTTCTGGAGAAGGTGTGCAACAAGCTTTACTCAAGCTTCTCGAAGGCACTACGGCCTCTATATCACCTCATGGAGGAAAAAAACATGCGCAAAAAGAGACTGTGCAATTAGATACAACCAACATTTTATTCATATGCGGTGGTGCATTTGAAGGATTAGAAAAAATAATATCCGCACGAACTTACGAATCATCTTTAGGATTTGAAGCAAAGCTTAATCACCCAAATTACCTAAGAGCAAGTGAAATACTTGCTAAAGTAGAGACCCAAGATCTCATAAAATTTGGTCTTATACCGGAATTTATAGGGCGTTTACCAATAGTCACTGCATTAGAAGATCTGGATGAAAAAGCACTAGTTGATATTTTAACAAAACCTAAAAATGCTATTATAAAACAGTATATAAAATTATTCGCATTGGAAGATATAGAGCTTGAAGTAGAAAGTGATGCACTAGAGGCTATAGCAAAAAAGGCAATAAAACGACATACCGGAGCACGTGGTCTGAGAGCGATAATTGAGGATATACTACTGGATGTGATGTTTGAAGTGCCTCATAATAAAGACATTGAAAAAGTCATAATTGGAAAAGAATCTGTACTAGAGGCCCCGCATCCCAAAATTATCTACAAAAATCCCCAAAAAGCGAATAAGCAACCAAGAAAAAGGAAAGGAGAAAAGATAAGTGGGTGCATATAACCTTTCTAATGTCTACATTGTTGCGCTACGGAATTTCAGCGGTCATGTAAGTATTTTCCTATACTCCTTTGCCCTCCACCATTACACTCCTAGTGCTCATTTAAAAATGGGACTTGGTATTATTTACAAGATGCAATGGCTGAATTTTCTGTGAATGTCAATTTCGCACAAAGATATATGAAATATCTACTTGCATTATGATTTTACTTGCATTACACTCCCGACCACGACGGCAAGGTTAGGTATCAGGTATACACAATCCTCCTCCTATTCATCTCCGTAACTTCCTTGCCGTCGGTCTTTGTAGTGCAGCGATTTTTAGTTCGTGTGAAGTTGTGTGTTGGTGTGGTTGTAGGGCTGATGGTCTAAGATGATAGTTGTGGATGCAGGCGTTATTTTAGTCACAAAAAGATTTAGTGAGTCTTCCTTCTTAGTTAAGTGTTTTTTGCAAAATCATGGAATCGTGGCTGGTATTGTAAGGGATACTAGGGCGAGTCGTGTATTGAATCCTGGCACAGTAGTAGACGCGAAATGGCAAGCACGACTACCAGAGCATTTGGGAGCGTATACTTTAGAGCCACAAGTGTATAACCCAATCTACACGATAATCCTTGATATACGTAAAAATATCCTACTTTCAAGCGCTTTACACATGATATCTTGCTCTATTCCGGAAAAAGAGCCGCAAGTTTCAACGTGGCATTATCTGTATATGCTTTTGAATTTATTAGAAATAGAGCAGAATGCGCTTATATGCTTAAATTTTTATATTGCCCTAGAAGCAGCACTGCTACAAATTAATGGATTTACTCTAGATTATTTACATAATAAGTCAGACAGTACTTATGATATTATAAGTAATGCTATCCGTACGCTAACTACTTTTGCAAACGTTAAAAATAGTGCGATGCCAGAGTTTTGGAAACAAATAGTGAACGATATTTCTTCGGTAATTTCTGGCTCTAAATTATTATTAAATGACCTCTTACGCACCTTGAGTACCATGGAATTCCTCATACTCCAATATACCTCAATAAAAAAACTCCCACTGCCAAGAACAATGGTGGCACATTTTTTTCGTAGATTCCAATAGATAAAATTGATATTGTATAAGAACAGATCGAAAATTTGTTGTTTTTATTAATTCAATCTTCGATAAATCACTAAGATTCTGCGTACTTATTAAAAAAGCGGGAACTTCGCGAAAAATTTGAGAAGAATAAAATAGAGACTACTTCAGTAATCCAAATTCGTTCAATCATGGGGTAATATTGTGAGATTATTATTGATAGGATGCGGCAACTTAGGCAGCGCCTTGCTTAAGGCGTGGGTTGATGATAAATCTCTACACAAAATTGTGGTTGTGGAACCCAGTTTATCCGCAAAATCAATGTTTACAACCGTAAATTTTGTAAGCAATGTAAGTAGTATATCACATGATTTTAGTCCAGACATAGTAGTGCTTGCCATCAAGCCACAGCAAATAAAAACTGTATTGCCAGAATACACTAAGTATCTAAAAAAGGCTGTTCTTGTTTCATTGGCAGCTGGAGTGCAAATTGAAAATTTAAATACCTACCTTGCAAAAAATGCAAGAATCATACGCATTATGCCAAACATTGCGATACAGATAAGAAAAAGCGTGAATTTAGCCTATGCTAGCCTAGAATCATCATTAGAGGATCGCAAGCAAGTAGAAATGATATTCGACTTCACAGGAAAGGTTATTTGGCTTAAAAAAGAAGAATTGATTGATGCATTAACGCCAATCTCTGGTTCAGGACCAGCATATTTTATACTATTAGCTGAGATTTTAACGAAAATTACCATGAATCTAGGTCTTGAAGAAGATTTTGCGAGAGAACTAGTGCAGGAAACCTTTCTAGGCAGCGCCCTACTTACATCAAATGGTGCAAAATTTGAACAAATGATTAGCTCTATTTCAAGCAAAAAAGGGGTTACTGAGGCAGCACTTAATGTAATACGACCTATTTTACCAAACTTAATGGATCACGCATTCGCAGCCGCACTAGAAAGATTAAAGGAGTTAAAATAATGAAAATTGTAATTAAGATTGGAACTCAGGCTATTTTAGCTACAGATGGTACTATACTCGAAAATACTGTATCTGCTGTAACAGAACAAATTGCAAAGCTGCAGCAAATAGGCCACAATATAGTGCTAGTGAGTTCCGGTGCGGTAGGATCCGGAAGAAAAGTAGCACGTGAGTTACTTGGCCAAGAATATGATACTTTTATTGAAAAAAAACAACTTCTGGCTAGTTTTGGACAACATGAGCTTATGCATGTTTATGCAAAAATGTTTAAGATGCGTGGAATGCTCACAGCTCAACTGTTATTCACTAAACAGGATTTCCAAACTAAAAAATGCTACCTCAGCATCGCAAATCTTTTAAAAGAAGGATTGGAGCACAAAAACATTGTTCCTGTTATTAATGAAAGTGACAGTATTGCAATTGAGGACTCAATGTTCACCGATAATGATGAGCTAGCTGGTTTAATTGCGGCTCAGCTTAATGTTGATAAATTAATTATCTTGACGAGTATCAAGGGTGTATACAACGGACACCCAAACAATCCGAATGCAAAACTCATAACAGTTATTGATCCACAAAAAGAATGTTGGCCTGAAGTATCTGACACAAAAAGCACTCATGGCAGAGGTGGCATGATCAGCAAATTAAAAATTGCACAACTAATGTCAAACTTGGGCATTACGACACACATAGTCAGCATCCACGAACAAAATGCCATCATCAAGATTATAAATGGAGAACAACTCGGTACTACCATCCTGCCAAGTAGGCAAAATGCAACGTTAAGAAACGAAGAATCCTCAAAAAGAGGTAGTAAGATAGGATAAATTATACTAGATTTTGTTTCAAATATTGATGTAGGAGGATTTTTACTCATGGATGAAGTTAGTAGAAAAATAAGAAAAGTCAAAGAAGCGAGTTATACTTTATATGGACTGGATGAAAAAGTGCGTAACAAAGTATTATTGTCACTTGCTAAGGAATTAATGCATTCTTCTAACACAATATTACAAGAAAACGCCAAAGATCTAGCATTAATGTCGCAAAAAGATCCAAAATACGACAGACTGCTGCTTACAAGAGAGCGCATTCAAAGCATAGCTCATGATATTACGAGAATTGCAGCATTGCCATCACCAGTTGGTACTATCCTGCTGGAGAAAATTATGCCAAATGGGTTATATATCCAAAAAATTTCCGTACCATTAGGTGTTGTGGGAGTCATTTATGAGTCTAGACCCAACGTAACCCTCGATGTATTCGCACTTTGCTTTAAATCAGGGAATTCATGCATTTTAAAAGGAGGAAAGGAGGCATACTACAGCAATACAATTTTGGCTGGGATCATAAAGCGTGTACTAATTACATATTATATCAATCCCGATGTATTGTACTTGATGCCCACGGCACGAGAAGCCATCGATCTATTACTTAACGCAGTAAACTTTGTAGATGTCTGTATTCCCCGCGGTGGACAAGCTTTGATTGCATTTGTACGTAATAATGCAAAAGTTCCAGTTATAGAAACTGGTGCTGGCATTGTGCACACTTATTTCGATATAAGTGGAGATGTAGCAAAAGGACGTAAAATTATCGAAAATGCAAAGACAAGGCGAGCAAGTGTTTGTAACGCACTAGACACATTAGTAATCCACAAAAAACGTCTTAACGATTTACAAGCTCTTGTGGAACCTTTAATTGCAAAAAACGTTGAAATCTTTGCAGATAATTTAAGCTATGAGAGGCTTGTTACCCGGTATCCAACACCATTGCTACATTTGGCTAAACCTGAAGATTTTGGAATAGAATTTCTATCTTATAAAATGTCTATTAAAACCGCATTATCTATAGAAGAAGCAGTAAAGCATATCATGCATTACACATCTGGCCACAGCGAAGCAATTATTGCGGAAGATAACACTGCAATAACATATTTTTTGGACAACATAGACGCTGCAGCAGTATACGCCAACGCCTCAACTGCATTTACTGACGGTGGCGAATTTGGTATGGGCGCAGAAATCGGAATAAGCACTCAAAAACTGCATGTCCGCGGCCCCATGGGACTTCAGGAATTAACTAGCTACAAGTGGCTAATTTTCGGTGATGGACATACAAGAGCGTAATACCAAGTCCTCTTTTAACGCCCATGTTGTTGCGCTGCAGGATTCAGGCTCAGTCATGTGGTATTTATACTACACTCCTTCGCCCCCACCATTGCACTCCTAGGTAGTGTCGACATTTATTTTAACCATAAATAGACTCCTGCGATAAAAACAAACGCGAGGTATGCGACATCTAATTTATCATACCTTGTGGCAACCCGTCTAAAATGCTTAAGTTTGTTGAACATTCTTTTAAATTGCGTTCCTTATATAAATCCTGGTCATATTTTCTGGGATTTTTACGAATTGATCTTGGAGGTATAACAGCTTCAGCTCCAACCTTTTGAGCTGCATCTATCATGTAGTTTGCATTATATCCCTTGTCTGCAATTAAGGCGCTCATCTTTTTTCCTTCTATCAAATCCAAGGCCTTCACGTAATCAGAGCGCTGACCTGCCGTAATGAAAAATCTAATTGGATTACCAAGTCATCACATGCTGCATGTAGCTTACTGCTGAAGCCACCTTTTGACCTTCCAAGCTCTTGTTCTTGCATACCAGTTTCTATATTTTTTTTCTTGCACCAGCTGCATGTTGGTGCGCTCTTATGATGGTTGAATCTACCAATACCCATTCATTATCTTCATCCACAGCAAGGGTATTGAAGATCATTTGCCATATCCCAGCTTTTGCCCATCTCATAAACCTCTTGTGTACAGCGGACCATTTGCAGTATTCAGATGGCAAAGATCCCCACGGCGTACCTGTCCTTGCAATCCACTTTACTGCACATATAAAGCACCGATTATCTTCTCCTGACATCCCTCTATCACCCACTTCGCCAGGCAAACTATCTTTTTTTGCTTCCCATTGATCCTCTCTTAAATCGTATATCATCTCATATTTCCTACTTATCATGAATCTAATATACCATAATAACTCTTAAATGTCGACACTACCTAGTGCTCATTTAAAAATGGGACTTGGTATACTCTTCCAAAACGAGATACAGCTAAATGCACCAAGTTCCGTGTTTTAATAGCAACGCTACACAACCTCTTCATTGTGGCTCTTCTCAAAGCGCTCATGTCTCTCTTGAGCCTCTATGCAAAATCTTGCTACAGGCCTTGCTTCTAGGCGACGCAATCCAATTGGCTCATTACTCTCCTCGCAATAACCGTACACTCCCTTTTCTATCCTAAGCAAAGCGGCATCTATATTTTCAATAAGCTTTCTCAAACGATCCTTAGTCCTCAGTTCTTTACCTATTTCTATTTCAACAGTCACTCTGTCACTAGGGTCTGGCTCATTCCAATTTTCCTCTTTTAATTGCTGAAGAATTTCCGAAGATTCTCTTTTTATCGCCTCTTTCCACGCAAGTAGCTTACGCCTGAAATACTCTCTGTGTTTGCTGCACATATACTCTTCATCTTCGCTTGGCCTATAACTAGGCTCCAATTCAATTACATGCACCACCATACATATTTCCATTTTTAAATTCTATTAACTATACACAAATTTGACTAACTAATTCATAAAACGATGTAATAAACTGCAAATATCCACAGCATTATATTATATATGTCTGAAGTAATGCAAGATCATTTTTGGTAATTTCATCATGCAAAAACTTCACCTAAATACAACTTTCGTGCACCATCATGTTCCAAAATTTCTTTTGCAGTACCACTAACCAATGCCCTGCCATTGTATATTATATAGCCTTGATCTATCATGGAAAGTGTTTCTCTTACGTTGTGGTCGGTAATTAATATGCCTATACTCTTTTTCTTCAGATTCTGAATTAAATTTTTAATTTCTGCTACTGCTATCGGATCAATGCCAGCAAAGGGCTCATCTAAGAGTATATATTGCGGATTTGTCGCTAAACAGCGTGCTATCTCTGCTTTACGCCTTTCTCCTCCCGATAGCACTTTTACAGAAGTATACGCTACATGTAATAAGCCAAATTCTTCTAATAACCTCTCTACAATGCTTTTACGGCGTATTTTATCCTGCTCTATGATTTCTACAGCCGCCATAATATTAGCATAAACACTCATCCCTCTAAAAAGAGATGTTTCTTGGGGAAGATATCCAATACCCAGCTTGGCTCTTAAATGTACAGGGATATGTGTTATATCAGTGCCATTCAGCAAAACCCTACCATAATGGGGTACAATAAGCCCGGCGATAATATAAAATGCTGTGCTTTTACCAGCACCATTAGGGCCCAACAATCCTACTATTTGCCCTCTTTGTATTGTTATATCTATGCTATCTACTACTTTTTTTTTGTTAAAGCTTTTGCTTATTTTTTCTGCTTCTAACATGGCATTAATATGTAAACATATGTGTCGTACCAAAATTTAAATCTTCACACCACTACCAGTAGATCCGAAGCCACCTTCCCCTCTCTGGGAATTTGGTAATTCTTTAACTATATCCCATTTTATTGTAGTGTACCGAGAGATGATTATTTGCGCTATACGCATGCCTCTCTTTATAACAAAATTTTGATTACCTAAATTTATTAATGGCACCAAAATCTCTCCTCTGTAGTCTGCATCTATCGTACCAGGAGAGTTAACAACTGCAATTCCATGTTTTAATGCTAAACTAGAACGCGAACGAACTTGTGCTTCATGTCCATCTGGTAGTGCTATCGCGATACCCGTAGGCACGGCAGTTCGCATAAAAGGCTCCAGCATCAATGTATCTTCCAGTGCCGCTATTAGATCCATACCAGCACTATGTGTCGTAGCATAGGCGGGAAGTGGCAATTCTTTAAGATGTGGAAGAGAAATTATTAAAACTGTTGCTGTATGTACAGAATTTGTAATGTTCATTTTCCAGTTACCATTGTCAAAACAACTAGTTAGTATCTTTCTCAAGAGTAGCTATCGAAGAAGGATAAGCTATCATCAAGAAAATAAAGCCGAAAAAGGATTACTATTCCAATATCATAGTAGGACTATTACTACTTTTATTCTTCGTTATTAGTAACATTTTACGCTTTTCAAGCTGTTGACCATCAGTCTCTATATCAATTTTCGTATCACTGCCTTTTAGGTCTTTTATGCGAATTAAGTTCTGATATATATCTTTTTGATCCCAATTTATGTTCTTACTCACCTGCTTCATTACTGTGCCCGCCTTATCCAGCAAAAGCGTAAAAGGTGGGGTATTAACATTGAAGTATGTCATCAACACTCTATCCTTGTCTATAAAAAGTGGTAAGTTATCAAGTTGCTTTTGTTTATACAACGCTTTCAAAAAATAGGCATTTTTTGAATCTAATGAAAGGGGAACAATTTTGATGTCATCTATTTTATCAAGTTTGAGCTGAGTTTGCAGTACATTCAGTTTTTCCAAATGGGCAACACATTCTATGCACCAACTAGCCCAAAAATAAACTATAAGCAAATTATCTAAAAATTCATGAAGATGATGTACCCTACCTTCATCGTCAAAAAAAGCTAACTCCTCACCATCTATATTGTTTTTTTCCTGATTAAGATAAAAATCTTGAGCATTCATAAATTTTTCGGTACCAGTCGCTGTTTTCGGAGTAGAGCTATGAGATAACGATGTACCCAGCACATTTTGTATTTTTTCTGTAGCACAAGCATAATTTATGAAATTTATTGATTTACGTGTGAAGAATGATATATAAATTACTAAAAACAATAGAATGGACAAACATTTAACTTTTGGTATATATGTTTTTAATAAGTTTTGAAATGATTTTAACCATTTATTCATTAATAGGGAAAATATATGGGCAAACTTAATGTAGTTCATAAAGTCGATTCTAAAAAAATATCAGTATCATCTGATAGCTCTAACTTAGTTAGTATGCTTTCGCAAGTAGAAAGCATCAACAAGTTGCAATATGGGTATCATCCTGACGATCTTCAAACTTCAGACAAACCAAAGTTAAGCATCTCTTGGCACAACAAAAGATTGTGTTCTGTTATCATTGACGCGTATAAGGCGCAGATACGTATGTTGGTAAAACGTAACATAATTCCTGGAGGGGAAGGAGCTGAAATAACATTAGCATTAGACGCAATAAATCAAAGTATCATGCATGAAGAAGCTATGCCACAAACGGAAGATTCGCATAATGTGCATGCAATGATAAAAAAATTATTATTTAGCAAAATTGGAACAAAAGCAAAATACTTAAACATACTTTATTCACAGCAAGAGATGTATGTTACAAGTCTGAGATTGTGGCTACGTAACGCAATGGATTCCTTAGATCCAGCAATTCAAAATTTACAATCTGCACTAATGGATAAATCAGAAATGCACATAAAGACTATAATGCCAAGTTATGTGCACGCAAGCATAGGACAACCCACTTCTCTTGGATGCTACCTAATGTCTTATGTTGAAATGTTTGGCAGAGATAGAGCTAGTATTGAAAATGTTAGAAAAAACACCAACAGATCCCCCATGGGAGCATACATGGGAGCAGGAACTAGCTTAGAAATAAGCCGAAAAATGATGGCAAGTGGGCTAGGGTTTGATGAGGTTATTGTTAATACTGTTGATGCCATCAGTGATATGGATTTTGTACTAGGATTTTTGCACATGGCCAGTATCTGTATGATGCACCTCTCAAGACTGGCAGAAGAGTTATTAATTTGGCAACACCCTAACAGTGGATTTATTTATTTTTCTAATGCATTCTTATCTGCAGACGATATTTTGAATATGAAATATTATCCAAATGTGTTAGAGTATGTGCGCAGTAAGAGTGGTGCTGTATACGGCAACTTCATTAACGCACTGACCGTGATGAAATCACTACATTGTGGTATTACGCAAGATGTGGAAGAAGTACTAGAACCCGTCATTCATTCTTATGATACTTTGTTCAAATGTGTGGGTATAATGGAGGCTGTAGTGGTAGATTTTGGCGTCGATAGAAAGCAAATGAAGGAAAAATCCCAAGAACCACAAGGCTTTGCCCCAGATATAGTACATTGGTTTTTAAAGAGTACGAATTTAGACTATAATGCAGCTGTTGATGCTACCCGCAAGATTATAAATTATGCTATAGAGCATGAAAAAAAATTGTCTCTTCTAGAAATACACGAGCTTCAAACTATAGAAAGTAGTGTGAATAGCGATATTTACAGTACTCTAATTCCATCAAGAGCAATAACAAGCCGTAGGAGTCAAGGAGGCAGTAACCCAGTGCAAATGCGCAAAGCAGTAAGAGCAGCTAGAAAGAAATACTTAGCGTAGAGAATCCTTGAAAAAGCTAAAATTTTATTATTTAAATTTTAAACATTATAATGCTGAAGGTATATCATTATTCTCTATGCCCATTTTCCCGCATGCTGCGTATTGTTCTGAAAGAAAAAGGATTGGATTTTGTTTTACACTCTGAGAATTTTTGGGAAAGGAATGATGATTTTTTGTTATTGAATCCCGCTGGTACTTTGCCGGTGATAGTTATAGATGAGGAAATTAAAAATGCCACAGAAATTGGGCCAATAGGGCAAGAACTGGCACAGGACCAAAGCATACAGAACACACGCAAAGATCAAAGTGCCCAAAAAAAAGGGGGACGATTATCAGAAAAGTCTGTTGTCATACGTGGTATGTATGCAATAACTGAATATTTAGAAGAGGTATATGGCCATATATTCATAAAAGAAGAAACAGCAGAAAAGAAGAGCCACATCAGGTACTTGGTAGACTGGTTCAATAACAAATTTTACACTGAAGTCACACGATATATTCTCTTTGAAAAGATCATAAGGACTGTCACCAGAAACGGAGCTCCTAACTCTCTTGCCATCAGAGCCGCTAAAAAAAATATAGCTTACCACCTAAACTATGTAGAATATCTTTTGGGCGACAATGCTTATTTGTGTAGTGAAAGCCCCACATTAGCCGATTATGCTGCAGCAGCTCAATTATCAACTCTTGATTTTGTAGGAGATGTACCATGGGAGCGCAATCCAAAAGCAAAAAATTGGTATGCGCTGATAAAGTCTCGCCCTAGTTTTAAACCTATTTTATTAGATGAAATCGCTGGCATTACCGTGCCTGCTTGCTATGCAGACCCCGATTTTTAGGTAGAGTTGACATTTATTTTAGCCGTAAATAGATGCCTGAAAGAAAGAGGAAAGCAAGATAAGCAACATCCAGCTTATCGTATCTTGTAGCGACCCTTCTAAAATTCTTTATTTTGTTGAACATACGCTCAATGAAGTTGCGTTCTTTATATAATTCTACATCGTATTTTCTTGGATCGTTGCGCATAGCACGAGGCGGTATACAGCTTCTGCTCCCACTTTTATTGCCATAGCCTTTATCAGCTATCAAAGCCCCCATTCTCTCACCTTCTATAAGATCCAGTGCTTTTGTATAATCGGACCTTTGACCAGCAGTAACGGGCTGCCGCATGAAGCTTTGTTGCAAAACCTCCTTTAGACCCTTCCTAGCCCTTGTTCTTACATACCAGTTCCCATACTCTTCTCGCACCAGCTGCATGCTGATGGGGCCTTATCATTGTCCTCATCCACAGCAAGAGTGTTAAATATCATTTCCCAAACGCCAGCCTTAGCCCACCTCATGAACCTTTTGGACCGTAGAACATTTCCCATATCCTATTGGCAACGCTCTCCACGGAGCACAGATCCTAGAAATCCACATAACTGCACTGATAAAACCTCTATTGTCCCTCTACGATCTCTATCACATGCCTTACCAGCTAAACTCCCTTCAATCACCTGCTATTGGTCATCCCTTAAATCGTATAGCATACACTCCTATACATCGATTCTAGATACACTATTATGGCATCAAAATCCTAAATGTCGACACTACCTAGCTTTTTGTCACTTTTTTAATTTTGCTTGAGCTATTTTATCAATAGTAACCTCTGCCTCTTGATCCTGCTTGATATGCATTTTGCTACGTGGATGACATTGTTGATAAACTTTTAACAATGTAGCAGATTCTACTTTAGTGTATAGCTGCGTTGCTGCTAGGCTATCATGCCCCAATGCTTCTTGTATCGTTCTAAGATCAGCCCCCTCACCCAGTAGATGGGTAGCAAAGCTATGTCTAAAAATATGAGGCGAGGTGTAAGACGGTAACCCCAATGTGTTTTTTAATAACCTTATTTTTGCTCTAAATACATCAGGATTAAGTCTTTTTCCACGTATTCCAACGAATAAATAATTTTTATCTAAATCATATGGACATCGCTGAACGTAAGCGCTGATTGTTTCATATACAACAGGCAGTATCGGTAATACACGCTCTTTATTACCCTTTCCATTGACTGTTATATATTGATTTACACCTACACTATCAACTACGCAATTGTTGCTAAAGCTTTGTTTTTTTATAGCCAAAACTTCCCCTATGCGTAATCCACATCCATACAATAGTAATAATATTGCAGTATCCCTTAATCCTACCCAATCTTCTTCAGATACTGTATTTATCATTCTTGTAGCGTCTATAGCATCATCCTGTGATAATGCTTTTGGTAATGCTCTGTTCAATCTACCAACTTTTATGGCTAAGATTGATTGATTCACTACATCATGATGACGTTGCAAGTAACGAAAAAAATTTCGCAACACAGACAAAGACCTGGCATTTGACACTGCCATCACACCGCTTTGTTTACGAAAAGATAGCCAGGCCCTAAAATCTTGTATTGTCAAACTTTTTATTAAATCAAAACTTATTCTTGTCTGAAAGTGAGTGTTAGTAAAACGCAAAAAATACAGCAAATCTGTACGATATGCAGTTATAGTGTGGAGGGAGTAATGCTTTTGCGTAAATAAGTAATGCAACCAGTCCACCACTCCTTCCTTTACTTCCGTATCGATGCACCCACTTCCCTGCATTTCCAGCATAATCTTGATAATGTTGCTTGCCATATTTACCGAGCACTAGTGCACCAAAAACTATCCTATGACGCTCTTATACCAAATCTCTCTAAAAATGATACAAAGCAATTTAGCAGAATGCATGATATTCTACATTTTGACAAAATTCCAGTAACTCTCCCTATTTATATTGAATACTTTGGCGTAACCTAAATACTCCTAGTAAATTTATCATCATTAAGCACCCTCCTGAAACACTCATCAATAACATAACATTTTTCTGGTCATAAAAAGTACACATAATAAACGCAAAAACCGCGTAAAACATGTATATTAAACGGCCATATTTTGGATGCAAAAACTTAGCACTTTTCTGCCCAACTACTAAATATCCAATAATTGTGGTGAATCCCGCAATAAAAAACAAAATAAGCATGTATACATCTAGATATCGACTAGGTATATAATTTGCGAGGGCTGTACCTACATATTCTGAAGGTTGTAGAGTTGTGGTAGTCCACAGTCCAGTGAGTAAAACTATGAGCGCGGTAATAGTACATATTGTGGTATCACTAAATAAGGCAAAGACCGCTAATCTAGCCTGTTTTTCTGGATGTTTTGTGCGCGTTTCACTCTGCACTATAGAATCGTATCCTATACCTATATCACCGGAATACACTGCTCTCGATACTCCGTAATGAGCTGCTGTAATCATGGTACTGCCAGCAAATCCACCCAATGCAGCATGTCCTGTAAAAGCGGAAGAAAATACCAATTTGAGCATCCCAGGCAGTTCTCCGGCATGATCAAAAACAACCCACAGGCCAATTATGATATATGATATCATAAAGGGGGGCATCAAAGCAGAACATATAGCAGCCAACCTTTTTACTCCTCCTAGAGTGCTCATTAATACCAGTGCCAGTAATACTACTACTGCTAAGTGTCTTTTGATATGCATAGTAGCAACAAAAGTATCAGTAAGTATCAAAAATTGAGAAACTTCCGCTCCATAAATACACAATAATACGCATACAACAATTGGCAGAAACTTCGTTATAACCATAGATGGGAAAGCCGCTTGTAAATAGTACATAGGGCCACCATCATAACCATTTTGCGACGCTACCCTATATTTAATCCCCAGATAAATTTCAGAATATTTTATTATCATCCCCATAAAAGACGCAAGCCACATCCATACTAAGCTTCCCGGCCCCCCTATAGTAACGGTTGTCACAACGGCCACTAAGTTACCAAGTCCAATCATTCCACCTATCGAGGCAAAATAGAGTTTAATGGGATTGACTCCAGGATGTCGACTATCTGCAGATTGAATTAGGTCTTTAATATGAATCCTAGTACGGAACAATACTTTGATTTGCAGAAAACGTGAACGGATAGTCAAATAAACTCCAATAGCCACCATCATTATTACCCCCACATACCCCCATATAACATTATCAAGGAATTGTAGTACAGTAAAAAAACATTGCATAAAAAACCCCAAAATTCACCTCACTCATAATCAAGCTGTTTCGACATCCAGTATCTCCCAGTAAAACATTACTCTAAATCTACTGGAAATTTATCTACAAAAACTTCACGTTCAGGACCGAGTAAAAACATATAAATGTTACTTTTGTTTCGTATCAGTACGATCCTTCGCTTATTATCTATGTATCTTGATTCTACTACATCTAGAACATTGTTTTTTGCTAGACTTCTCCCACTACACAATAATTTGCGCTTCATTATATAATGCGACACCACTGCTAATGTACTAATTATCCCTAATACTAATAATAGGGCTAATACTGCCTTCAAATACAAATACGCATCCATAATATATATTAAAACAAAGACCGCTATGTCAAGCGCTCTAACTCTTTTTTTATACTTACAGCAACTTCTTTAATTTCTCTCAAATCTTTGCCCTCAACCATAATTCTAATCGTAGTTTCAGTACCAGACTTACGCACTAATATCTTCAAATGTTTATTTTCTGACTTAATTTTTTCTATATTTTCATTAATAGACGCCTGTTCCAATGGGTTAGCAGATTTGAATTTTACATTAATGCTAATTTGAGGTGTAAGTGGAAACAGGTTAAATAGCTCACTAGCCTTTTTTTGTTGCATTCTTAAAGCAGCCAATATGTGTAATCCTGCCAATATACCATCGCCTGTAGTACTATAATCACTCAATATTATATGTCCAGACTGTTCACCACCAAGGTTATAACCGTGTTTACGCATTTCAGCTGCCACGTATCTATCTCCAATGCGAGTTGTTAACACGCGCATTTTCTGACTCTCCATATATTCTTTTAACGCTCCATTTGACATGTGTGTTACTACTATTCCATCACCTTTTAACAATTTTGCATCTCTCAAGTATAATGCAATCAACGCAATAATATGATCTCCTGATATTATATTACCAAATTCATCACATATCAAGATGCGATCACCGTCTCCATCAAAAGCAAGGCCTATGTCAGCTCTCGTTTCCACAACCTTTGCAGCCAACGCACCATGACAAGTGGTGCCACAATTTTCATTGATATTAAAACCAGTAGGGTCACATCCAACCGTAATCACCTCTGCACCCAATTCCCACATTATAGTAGGTGCTATCTTGTAAGTAGCGCCATTAGCACAGTCAATAACTATCCTTAATCCTGACAACGTGTAGTTTTTCGGAAAGGAACTTTTCATATATTCTATGTATCGACCAGGAGCATCCTCTAGTCGCATTACTCTACCCAATTTCTCGGGCGTAGCCAAAAAATTTTCAAAACTGACATGATGCACACTTTCATGATTGCATAAGATTAAATTCTGTATCGCGCTTTCACACTCATCAGAAATTTTGAACCCAAATTGATCGAACAGCTTCAAACCATTGTCATGATATGGATTATGCGATGCTGTAACCATAATCCCTAAATCAGCTCTAAGAGACTTTATAAGCATAGAAACAGCAGGAGTCGGCATAGGCCCAACTAACGTTACATCTACTCCAACTGCTACTAACCCCGCAGTCAATGCTGGTTCGATCAAGTACCCCGATAATCTAGTATCTTTAGCTATAATTGCTCTATTCCTGCTCTGCTGCCTTTCCTTATTTTGCAAATACACGCCAGCAGCCATACCAAACCTCAGAGCTATCTCAGCTGTCATCGGATAATGATTTACAGTTCCCCTTATGCCATCAGTGCCAAACAGCATTTTACACAACACCTTGCTTTTTGATTTATGGACTCTGCTCTTTACAGTTGATTTTTTAAAATGTCAATACTACCGAAGTCTTCACTTGTCTTTTCTCCACTGCACCAAATGCCTCTTCTAACTGGGCAAACTTATATTCTTTATAAGAAACTTGCAGCATTTTTTGCATTAGCATATCAAATATTTCAGCAGCAGTAAGTATTATCTCACTACGTATTGACTTATAATCAAATACAGACGGAATTGTCAAGAATAGCGATTTTCTTCCTAGCACATTTAGATCGAAATTACCAACATACCCAGTACTACAGCCATAACTTACCATTACTCCAAACGTAACCAAAGATGCAAGTGAAGCACCAAAAGTCAACCTACCCAAATTATCATAAACTACGTGTACACCACTGTTATTAGTAGCCTGCATCACTTCTTTCGCTAAAGAAGGAGAACTATAATGAAGTATGTCACTGCATCCTATACCAGCTAGCACTTTTTCTTCCTCGTCCTTGATAGTCCCCAAAACTCGTGCTCCTCTATGCTCTGCAAACTGCGCTACTATCTGGCCCGTACTAACAGCTACATCGTGAACCAGTGCCAAAGTTCCCGATCTAACTACAAATGTTTTTGTAGTAATGGCGTGAGCAATAAACCCCTTAAACAATGACGCTACAACTAACTTTGGATCTATATTTACCGGCACTTTAACTAAATATTCTTGTGATATGCACCTGTATTCACAATAAGCTCCGGGAGGCCCGCCAGCATATGCCACTCTATCTCCTATCCGAAATCCGTCTACACCCTCACCTATAGCTTCTACAACTCCACATCCTTCATACCCGAGTATACTAGGGCCTTTGGGATTGTTTTTATCTAATACGTCTATATCATTGATACCTACGGCAAGTTGCTTAATAAGTACATCACCACCCTTAGGTGAGCTATCAGCCCTATCTTCAAATTGGAATCTCACCGGAGCAGTTGCTCTACTTAGTATCGCTATTTTACCCATTACTTACTACCCCCTAGTATTTACTCCACTAGCACAAAACACGCTAACTATGCACACCCTAAGCTCACATTTTAACCTTATTCGAGACTCTGACCAACCGTTTAGGCCACTTCAAAACTGGGAAACATTACCTCTTGAATAATCACACCTTTAGCTCAAAACATTGCCATAAATTATACTGATAATTTTAAAGCACCTTATCCCCTTTGGCGTCGTCACTTCCACTTCATCATCTTTAATTTTGCCCAGCAAAGCTTGAGCTAATGGAGAAAAAATTGAAATCTCACCATTATTCAAATCTGCTTCATAATCTCCTACAATCCTATACTTCATTGTCTTCTCGCTCTCAGTGTCCACTACCTCCACTACAGCACCAAACTGAATTTTATCGCTCTTTATATCACCAATCTCAATAACCTCCGCACAAGCTAACTTTGCCTCTAAATCCGCAATCTTAGCCTCAACCATGCCTTGTTTTTCTTTCGCAGCGGCATATTCAGCATTCTCAGACAAATCGCCATGCGACCTTGCCTCCGCAATTGCAGCTATAATCGACGGCCTTACATCATTCTTCAAGTGTTGCAGCTCCTTACCAAGCTTTACATGCCCTTTTGGAGTAATAGGAAATCTACCTAACATCATCCTTTCTCACATATTAACACAAATTAATCTAACCATTTTATGTCGTGGACTCCATACGTAACACCAACCCCCTTTGCTGCTACATAGCCTAACATCACACCCCAAACAAAACCACACCCCGCACATGCAGCTTACACATTCCTCATGTCTCCACACCAAAAACCCTATCGCAGCATACGCCAAGCATTAAAACTCCCCACCTCCACTAATCTATACGCAACTAAAAAGCAACTTCTTTGCAAACACACACAAAATAGCACAACAAACACCCCCTATCAATATTGAAATTATAATACAAATAATGTCTTTGACAAGTAAATTATTGAGCACATCGACGAAATAAGGGCAGAAGCTTCTCGCAAAATCTTATAAATCTACTCCCGTACTTCCTAATTTTGCTATTATTGCATCAAATTCCTCTAAATCACTGCAATGGATGGTGATTTTACAATGCGCATCATCAATATTTATTCTCACCTTTGCCCTTAAGTTATTGCTCAAGCTTCTTTCTAACAATTTTATATCTACATTTTGCTCTTGCGCTCCTCTATCCTGCCTCTTCTCATCATTTTTTCCAGCAGTTTGCCCTTTTGCTTGCATCCTTTTTATCAATTTTTCAGTTTCTCTAACATTCAAATTGTTCTCCATTATGCTTCTGGCGAATTCTATAGGATTATCGGTATTAACAATAGCTCTAGCATGTCCAGAGCTAATTTTTTGATCAGCAACCAGCTGCTTTATCTCTTCTGGAAGTCTTAATAAACGCACAGTATTCGCAATATAACTCCTACTTTTTCCCATTTTTTGAGCCAAACTTTCTTGAGTATGGCTGTATTCGTCTATAAGCCTGCGGTAAGCTTCTGCCTCTTCCAGTATATTCAAATTTTGTCTTTGTATGTTTTCGATTAATGCTATCTCAAAAGAATCTATTTCGTTGATATTTTTTATAATTACAGAAATATCCGTTAATCCAGCTTTTTTAGCAGCATGATACCTCCTTTCTCCCGCAACAATTTGGTATTGCTCATTATCAACTCTCCTCACTATGATAGGTTGTAAAATACCGTACTCCTTTATAGAGTTCGTCAATTCTTCAAGTTCTTCATGACCAAAAGTCTTTCTTGGCTGATTAGGATTAAAAGAAATAGAGCTAAGTGGAAGTAGGAATATTTGCCTATCACTTTGACTATTAACAAATGACACTGTAGCTTCTGAAATAAGTGCAGATAGACCTTTGCCTAAAATTTTTCTCTCACCACCATTACTCATATAAATCCCTAATAATTACATACAAAGCACTGCATCAATTTTCTGCATTATAGACAATATCAGTAATAAATAAAGCACTTGCTTCAGTTATGCCAACTACACTTGGAATGACACAAGGAATCTTCTAAGATTAAGTAATGCAACCGTACTTTTGATGAAAACACCAGAAAGATTATTAGCACAATATATTGTTAAAAATCATAGCATTTAATGCTTTTTAGCATCGTATATCAAAATATAACTTGTTTTCATAAAAATATTAATAGGTACAATGGAATACGTGGAAGTTAACCGAAATAGATGGGAACATATGAGACAGTTTTTTAAACAGAGAAGGGTGTACAGTTTTATGCGAATTATATTGGTAGCATTGTTTTTTTTCACGGCTGCAATTACAGAAGGAATGAATGGAATGAGAATGGCTTATGCAGGTGATCGTGCAGAATATGCAAAAAGTAATATTGTGGTGGTGTTGTGTAATGCCGTGGATTTCATAGCCCATGGTCCCGGAAAGGTTGTCGCAATGCTTATACTGATATCTTTGGCAATAGCGCTTTTTTTAGGAAAAGTTACATGGGGTCTGGCAATAGCTGTTGGAGTCGGTATTGGCTTAATGATGGGTGCATCAAATATTATGCAAATACTATCAGGCGACAAAGAGGATATCTGTGCGGGAACTCAAAAAGAGAAGGAAAAATAAACGTCAACAGTTGTACCGAAACTAGAAAGGGTTCGCTGGTGCACTCTTTTCGACCGAATAAATCGGTGTAGATATTCGTTCTTGGCTCTCAGTTCTTAGGGGCTCTATCGCTGTTCTGCGGTGGTGGGAGATTGTGGAAAGGCGTTGGGTACGCTTTGTTCGATGTTGCTTTTTAAAGCTTCATTAAACACGCATATGACGTCGTGTCCGTGTCTTAGCGTGAATTTATTTGCCACTCTTTCTATAACCACGTAGTTCCCAGCAATACGATAGTTAATTAGCCCTTCATTGCCCCGAGAGTCTACCAAGAATATGGCTGGCAACTCTGTGTTCATACCCATAAACTTGAGATATGTAAATTCTCCATCATCAAATACCAATATTGGTTCTATAGCCTGAGCCTTGCCGCTTACTGCATACTTAAAATTATATATCTCTGGCCTTGTCAAGTCAGGGGCACTAAAAGCTGATAGTTGTGTAACTGCCCCTAATGCGCTATTTACATAATTCTCTGGATACATAAATTTTGTTATGAATGATATTTTCTGATCACTGATACTATCCGCATATTCCGCGTGCATCTCAAAAAAATACATCCTTTTATTGGTCATCACGGTCATATTGGTCGTAGCATCTTCTCCTATGGGTTTCAAAAATATACGATTCCCCTCGGGAAATATCTGCCAAGCAGTAGGGGTCCCCATACTTATCGTCTTAATCTCTTCATCTGGGCCAAACTCTATAATAGAGTGATACGTGTAGTGTCCCACGAATCTCACAACAGTATTAGGCATATAATTTACAACCTTTATTCTGCTCTCATTTCCTATGGGACGTGGCAACGAGACGGCATAAGCAACAGGCCCAAAATTATCAATAAAAGCTAAAATCAATAACACTACAGCAAATTTTTTCATACACCTTCATTATCAAAAAAATTTTCCTTTAAAAAACTAAACACTTAACTCTTTAGTTTTATTACAACAAACTATACTTGTACCTAATTATACCGACTATAAGCCCTGCTCTTTTTCTGCTCTATGCACTTGATATGTCATAACAACAAAATGAAGCTCAGTTCTCTTTTTATACACATTGTAAATGTCTGGCATGTCAAAGTAAATCTGCGCAACCCAATCCTCACCTTGAACAGAATCTCCATCTTTTTCATAGGCTGTAAATTTCACTTTTGCGGTACTTGGTTTATCCACAGTATTTGGGAATTCTATTGAAGTAATGCGTATCATACGTGAAACACTAGAACGATACTTTAATATCGGGCTATGTGGATTAATTTGTATATCCAAATATTTGTAAAATTCAGAAAAAACCCGTCTGGATGAGAGATTTTTTACTTGTGATAACAACTTTTGCGCATTATCTGGATTCAATAAAGCACCACCATAATTTTCTCTAAGCGTAACGTACTTATCTAAGAAATAACGTGCTACCGAGGCATTTATCCTTTCATGTCCATCAAATAGGGGCTTAATACGCGACACATAATTTACAACATCATCCACATAAATGGGAAAGGGAAGCTTCAAAGCAAGATATTGTGTACTCGCTACACTATGTACTATATATGCTGATATGACAAACGCAATTGCAAGAATACATGTGTAGAAAGCCTGAGTATGTGGATGCAAATACGTAAATGCATACCACTGCTTTGCTTCTTCAAAGTACTCCCCACTTTCAACTTTTTGGGCTATGTTTCGGCCATACGCAACATCAAGAATACCAACACCAGTGTCTAATGACGTGCCAACATCACCTTTCACTCCACTATCTTCAATTTTTGGCACTTCTTCCATTTCTTACAGTCGGCAAAATTACTCAAAACCTAACTATAACAAATATCAGCAACATTTACTTTTTACTAGTATTGTTTATCACATTCTATTATTTATTGTAGCAATCTACAGATAAATAAACATTTGATACTTAGAATTGTATGATAATTACCAGATTTGCGCCGAGTCCTACAGGATATCTGCATATAGGAGGTGCCCGCACTGCATTGTTTAACTGGCTTTATAGTCGTAAATACAAAGGAAAGTTCTATTTACGAATTGAGGATACCGATCAACTAAGATCTACTTCTACTGCCGTAAATGCGATAATTGAGGGGTTAAAATGGCTGGGATTAAATTGGGATGATGATATAGTATTTCAATCACGGCGCCAAAGTAGACATTTAGAAGTTGCGGAGCAGTTGGTTAAGTTAGGAAAAGCATATTATTGCTACCTCACGCACAAAGAAATAGGCGAATTTCGCAAAAATAATCCTTACTCCAAATTAATTAGTCCATGGCGTGATAACAACAAAGCGGGAATTAGCGAAATTAATCCAGTAATACGCCTACGCATTGACGAAGCAAAAGAAGGCATTATATTAAATGACATGGTACAAGGAGTAGTGAAAGTAAATAGTCAACAGCTTGATGATATGATATTAGTACGCTCAGATGGCGCTCCAACATATATGCTTGCTGTCGTTGTAGATGATAGTGATATGGGTGTAACTCACGTGATTAGAGGAGATGATCACTTAACAAACACTTTCAGGCAAATGCAAATCTATAATGCCTTAGGCTGGACTTTACCACGGTATGCACATATACCATTAATTTATGGGAGTGATGGTACCAAATTATCTAAAAGACATGGCGCAGTAGGTCTGGATCACTATCGCAATACTGGCTATCTACCAGAAACTATGTGTAATTATCTACTACGATTGGGATGGGGTGGCGAGGGAAATACAGAAATAATCTCTATGAAAGAGGCATGCATATTATTCGATATTTGCAATGTCAGTAAGTCACCAGCTAGATTCGATCTTGCAAAACTAAATCACCTAAATGCGCACTACATCAACATTCGTAGCGAAGAGGATTTGACACAAGAGGTAATAGGACAACTTGGAATATCTAAAAATAACGCTGTAGTATGTGATAGGATATCGAAAGGAATGAAATACATCAAAGTACGAGCAAAAACACTGATAGACTTAGCAACACTCGCAAACCTGTTTATAACCCCGCAAAATCCTGTAGATGAGAAATCAGCGGTGATGCTTGCTGATAAATCCACCTTGACTATGCTCAATAAAGTTGTACAAGAGCTACAAATCATAAATGTTTGGAAGATAGAAAATATAAAAAACAGCATGCTAAAATTTGCTGAAAACTATAAATGTGCTACTACGCATCTAATGCAAGCTTTGCGAGCTGCTACGATTGGCACATTTAATGCCCCAGCGGTATACGAAATGATGGAAATTCTTGGTAAAGAAGAAAGTATAAGCAGAATATTGAATATATTATAGTAAGAATAATATGGATATTTGGGTAGTTGATACTTTTACTAACAGGCCTTTTTCAGGCAATCCAGCAGCAGTGTGCCTTGTACAAGAATTTCCAAAAATAGAAATAATGCAAAATATTGCATATGAAATGAATTTGTCCGAGACTACTTTCGTCAAACATATCGAAAAACTGCACTATCACATCAAATGGTTCACTCCAAATTCCGAAGCCCCGCTGTGCGGGCACGCCACTATTGCAGCAGTGCATGTTCTAGTAGGTGAAGGATTTGTTCCACCTGATCAATTTTTAACATTCGATAGTCTAAGCGGAAAATTTGAAGTCAGCCACCATAAGGGCTGGTTTAATTTAAATTTTCCGTGCTATGAGACAAAGCCTTTTGCTTCTAACGTGAATTTGCCGCAAATTGTAAATCAAAATCCAATATATGTTGGATTAACAGAAAACTGCATTCTAGCGGAATTTGCTGAACCAGAGCAAGTTGTAAATTTAGTACCAAACCTAAGTTTGTTAGCAAAATTACCATATAGAGCGTTGATAGTTACATCACGCGATACAGAGTATGATTTTATCTCTCGTTATTTTGCTCCTAAAGTTGGCATTGACGAGGATCCTGTATGCGGCTCAGCACATTGTAGATTAATACCATATTGGAACAAAAGATTAGGAAAAACTGAATTTACAGCATATCAAGCTTCAAAACGTGGAGGTGTAATCAGGTGCAAGATCCTTTCTAACGACAGAGTACTCATCTCTGGACAGGCAGTAACAGTTCAAAAAGGTAAATTTATCGGTATAAAGCATTTATAAAACCAAAAATCAGAGAGTTTAGTAGGGGAAATATATCAAAAATGGATTCAAAACATCTGTGGGATCAGTACTTCATGACCATGGCCTACCTAGCAGCCATGAAAAGTAAGGATCCAAGCACAAAAATAGGAGCTATCATAGTAGGTCCAAATCGTGAGATTCGCTCTACAGGATATAATGGTCTACCACGTAAAATAAATGATTTAGCTGAACGCTATTCCAATAAAGAATATAAATATTTAGCTGGGAATCACGCAGAAGAGAACGCTATCTTGCATTGTGCACGTATAGGAGTTTCAACATTGGGATGCAGCATATACACCCCGTGGATCCCATGTGCACAGTGTGCCAAAGCTATCATTCAAGTTGGGATTACTAGCGTTACATATCATGCCGAATTCCCTGGAAATGAAAGAGAAAATTATAACAATTGGAGTACCAGCATTTCCATATCTTTGGAATTATTGAAAGAAGCTGGAATAATATTACATCGCTTTCAAGGAAAGTTACTAAAACCAAAAGGATTGTACAATGGTAAGTGGTTTGAGATATGTGATGAAACAGATACGTGATACCAAGTCCCATTTCAAAATGAGCACTAGGAGCGCAATGGTGAGGGCAAAGTAGTAATACATGCGAGCCTGAATCCTACAACGCAGCACGTGAGCATTAAAAGGGGGGATTTGGTGTGAGTTTTGTTGCAATTGCAGGAGCCCTATGGTACGATTTCACTGGGACGCGTAACCGACTTTCGATATACTGGCTGTGATGCAAGCGTGTGTTCCCCCCTAATCCGGATTACTCATGTACTATAGGTTCTTACATTATTTTGCAGTAAGTTCAGTTCTTTTGTTATTACTAACGATAGTGTATCTTGTTTTGAAAAGAACTAAAAAGTTGCACAATTTTCAAAGGACAAAAAAATCGAAAAGTGCGTCTACCGCATATACCAAACCAAAAATCACTTCACAAAAAAATGATTTTTTAAGTAGGAATGAAAAGGTTGAGAAGGTAAAGCAAAATCGGGTACAAGAAGCAAAATTACAAAAGCAATATACACAAAGAGAAGAAAGTCAAAATGAAGAAGAGGTAGAAACCGGAGTTGTGACAAGGTATGATCCAGAAGGACAGCAAAAAAATAGAGTACATAGTGATATGAAGATAGTAGGAGTAGTAGAACCAAAGGGATTTTGGTCTAAGTTCGTGATGTCTCAAAAGATGGGGTATATTTTAGCAAGGATGGGATTCCGTGACGAAGGATTTTGGGTGAATTTAATAAAAGCACAGCAAGCGTCCCAAGGAAAAGACAAAAATCGCGGCAGATAGTGCTATAAATCTAAAAATTACAAATTTTGTCATCCTAGTTGCATTTTTTTTGCACAAAACCTACAGTAGAGCATCAATTTTTTTAATTTTATACATCCATCGATATTCTAAAATCTTAAAAAGCAGCTTATATGGATACAACAAATAACAAAAAGCAGAATGACAAAACAATTATAATCAAAAAATATCCTAATAGGCGCTTATATAATACACTTAGCAGTTGCTATGTAACGCTCGAAGGCCTGATCGAGATAATAAAAGAGGATTATGATGTTCAGGTGATAGACGCAAAAACGGGAGAAGATATTACTAAGGTAACTTTGATCCAAGTGATATTCGAGCAGCAACAAAAGGAACATTCTTACGTAATGACTACCCCTTTCTTGAAACAAATCATTAAATTTAACGATAACAGTATACATGGGCATCTCCTATCAGAATATATTAATGCTTTACTAGGATATTTTAATCAAAGCATTACACATATACAAAATTCTTTTAACAATGATATTGCTGCTGTACCACTAAATCCGTTGCAATTATGGCAGCAGAGCCTTGTTTATTTTAACCAACAAAACAGTGCTTTGATATATTCTTTGCTTGCCATTACGCAGCGATCTTGTGATATTTTGTGCAATGCAAATAAATCAACAAAAAAATAAAAGAGCTGGCTAACCACGCCTATTACCACTTCATACGCAACTTAGCATAATGTTGCTATAATTCGTGTATATTGTTATACTCAAAAAGTCTTGATGATGCTGGAAATAGCAGGTTAATAAAGCATAAAATCGTAAAAATATAACAACAATGCACGAAGAATCTTCTCTGATGCTACAATTGATAATAAGTCTCATACTGATATTGTTTAATGCATTTTTTGTCCTTTCCGAAATAGCAATTTTGACATCTGCTAAGGCAAAATTACATAAGATGGCCCAAAAGGGTGATTTGGGAGCTAAAAAGGCAATAAAATTATCTCATGAGCCTGACGTTTTCCTTTCAACCGTACAAATAGGCATAACATTAATTAGTGCTCTCCTGGGGTTATATAGTGGAAAGTCCATGGGGGAATATATAGGGAAATTGATAAGACACATACCACATATCGGTCCGTATAGCGAAATTGTGGGATTGGCGATAGCTTTAGTCATTGTAACATATTTTACAGTACTAAGCGAAATAGTACCAAAACGGATAGCAATGCTGCATCCTGAAAAAACAGCATCACTAATATCTTACGTAATGCCTATTTTTATAAAATTAGCATATCCGTTCATATACGTATTAACGTTATCCACAAAATATTGTCTCAAGCTTCTTAGGGTGAAAGAAAATAATAAGCATCTCTCGCTAGAAGAAATAAAATTTATGATAAATCAAACTGAACATTCAGGCACTCTAGAAAAAATAGAGCGAGATATGATCAAAAGGCTTGTAAATCTTAGCAATATGGAGGTAGGGGCAATCATGACTCCAAGAAATAAGATTACTGCTCTAGACATTAATGACGATGATAGAATTAACATTAATAAATTAAAACAATACCATTTCAATTATTTCCCGGTAATTAATGGGGATTTAAACCAGCTCATAGGTATAATTGCCGTAAAAAAACTTATAAATGCAAACATCAACAATGAGATGTTAATAGAAACGGCAAAAACATTTCCTCTCACCTACGTACCAGAAATGGCTAAAGTTACAAAATTGATAGAATTATTTCGAAATAAACAGCTAAAAGTGGCTGTGGTGCTAGATGAATACGGAGAAATTGAAGGTATTGTAACACTAAATGACATATTAAAAACATTTTTAGGTGATTTAGTTATTTTAGTAGAAGGCAAAAAACCCGGCATCATAAAGAAAAAAGATGACAGCTATATAGTAGATGGTAACATTTTAATAGAAGAAGTGATGGAGCTATTGCAGATTTCATCATTACCTAACGATGAGGACGAAGATTACAGAACCTTGGCTGGCTTTATATTACGACAACTAAATACTTTGCCTAAAATAGGTGACGCATTTCCTGCGTCAGGTTGGGTATTTAAGGTTATAAAAATGGATCATTTTCGAATTGATAGCGTGTTAATTTCTAAGGGGTCAAGTGTAATAGTAGACCAATAATAAGCTGGTTTAGTTATGATAAGGATGATAAACCTACTGACACACACAGTAAGGAGCAACAAAAACATAACAATCAGGGCGATAATAATGGGCCACATGATCCTAACGATCCACAGAAAGAGGTAATCAAATGGACTACCGAAAAATAATAAGAGAACACACAAAACTCAACCTTGAACGATATGAAGGCGGTGAAGGTAGTGGACATACGATTGAGCGACATGTGGGGAAGGGTGTTGAATATTTGAAGGGGAGAGTGGAACAAGAGCCGTCGCTCAGAAAGGGAGCAACGAGCTTCCCTGACTTGAGAACAGCAAATGAACTGACAGAAGAGGTGGTTAAACAAAATGCTAAGGATATCTCTGATTGGGCTGGGAAAGCTCGAATAATGGATACCAAAGGCTTTACCTGGAAGTTTAATACAGAAACTGGTTATGGTACAACTAGGGATAGTAATGCCATTAAACACATGACTAAAGTGAGAGTTGTATTTAAAAAATTAAAGGACGGTATAACAATAATAACCTCTTATCCAGTAGAGTAAATTATGAGTGATTCTTGCGAACTAGAAAAATAAGTAATCGCTATGATTGGTTTGATTGTTTATTAATGTATTTTTTTGAAGATACGTATCTTGAACCAGAAGAAAGGGATGATAGGAAGACAATACAAAAATTTACTGAGATATTCCGATAGCGCCTACATCCAAACGACCATCTTTCAAGGTAAAGAGATACCTGAATTGGAGCCTTTTCCTCATGAGTGGGTCAGGAAAACGAGCAATAAAATACCTTTTGAAAGAGATGATAAATATAATCCAGAGGGTTATTATGAATAGACGCAGTGGATAGTGGAGACATTAGAAGAAGAGGCACGTAAAATTGGTAAATTACAAGCCAATGGATGCAACAAGAGACGGAGTTATTTGTGTAGTGTGCAAGTGTTACGTTCTCATTGAGAACCGAAACGACAAGTTTTGTTCTTTTTGCTATAAAAACTAGTGTTATATTTCATCATCCTCATATCATTCAAGTGTTAAAGATGTATATAGATTATCATATTAAGAAATATCAAAAATAGATATTGCAATTATGGCGGGCGCAATTTATATTAAAAGTTGTTGGAAACGACACTCATAGATGGTGCATCTTATCCCATAAAGCCTTCCCGTAATCCGTCTCATAAGGTGCACATCAGAAAATTGGTTGGGATAGGGTGAGCTGTGGGTCAGATTACTGGCAGTAAGGAACTGATCCTGAAGGCTGAACAGATTGTGATAGCTGATAACATACGCGAATACAGCATAAACGATGACTTTGCTATCGGTGCTGGTGGTTCATGTAGCCTCGACGGAAAGCACTTCAATCCCCGAATCTCTTACCGCGATAACGATGTATCTTTTGTCCTATCACCCGACGTACTTACGGGACTGAAGGATATTCGGGATTTTGCAACTAACCTCATCAGTAAAATTCGAGATGGCAAAATTGACGATAAACAAGAAATCTCATTCGATGCACCGCCACCTCCTCCTGGAGAGGATGGTACTTCTGACAAACAACAGCAGGAAAATCCTGAAGACAACAAAGCCAAGGATGGAGTAAAACAGTCAAGTCCTGAGGCTCAAGATAACAAAGCTAGACCTGAGGCACAAACTAGTAAAGATGCAAGTACTAAGCCAGATAGTGGTAAACAAGGCAAAGAAGTAGGGCAATATCCGCGAGAAGGCTCAGCTGAGAGCGTATCTGGTGATGTACTAGTTAAGCAAATTTCATATCTTGTTGGAGATCAAGTATCTCCAGAGGATATAGTTGAGTTGAAGCAAAAGCTGGCACAAACTGATACAGGCACCACACCACACTGGGTTACTGGAGAGGGAAAAAGTAGTTCAACTAAGCCGCCATCATTTACTGAAGTGCTAATACATAACGATGATATTATGGCAGCATCAGACTTATTAGAACGCGATGTCTACCTCAATACGCTCAAGAAAGGTCTGGGAATTATAGGATCAAATGCACACATAGTTGAGGAATGGCTAGCCAAAAAATTTCCGACACTAAAAAACATAAAAGATAAAGCACTCGCTATCACTAGCATCGTAATCCATGAAGATCTAAAACTGCTACACTTGAACAAACCAGTATCATGGGCACTTGAGAAAGGAGATGCCATACTCAATAGACTCCTCACTCCAGACGAACGTAAAGGTTTGGATTATGTAACTTTTGCCTATAGCGCTAAAAAACTGCTGGAACATAAATTTGAAGGGCAAGCGGCAACGAAGATGGAGAGTGTAAATACTGGTGAGATACTAACGGATAATATCTATGAGATACTGAAGATAGACAAACTCAAGGCTAGTAATATTGTTGCAGAAGCTAAAAAGCTCGGATGGAAAGAATTGCCATTGGATAATGGCCCAAGAACTTTCATTGATAATAATGGAGTAGTAAGACTAAAAATCAAACATTGTAATAGCTGGTAACATACGTGAATACAGCGTAAACGACGACTTCTCTATCGGCTTCAGCGGCTCATGTAGCCTCGACGGAAAACACTTCAATCCCCGAATCTCCTACCGCGATAACGATGTATCTTTTGTACTGTCACCCGATGTTTTTGGGGGATTCAGGGAAATAACTGATTTTGCTAAAGACTTTGTACATAAGATTAGGGATGACGGGAAAACTATAACCCCATCTTCCGAAAAAAACGCGAAACCTACCTTAGAGAAATTAGTTGAAATAGAGCAAGCGATAGATAATGCTGGAGGAGCAGCTGCAGCACCAGGTAATGAAGCACGTAAATTTGCTGTAGCGTACCTTGCATACAGCCTAGAACAAGGAGGGATGTCACGGCAAAAAGCTGTAGAAATGGCAACACAGCATGTTTTACATGCGACAAATGACCCTGCTGTCATAAGACTACAACAGTACTTATACAACAACGCACATAACAACGCAGAACCACGTCTAGAGCAAGCAGCACTTCAGGTAATCCCAGCAATGGCTGTTTGCTTAGAAAACCCAGCCTGCACTGCAACAGCATTACTACTGGCTAAAATAGCCGGCGATGCATTGGTGGATGCTGGTGTTGCAACTAAAGAGCTCGTAAAACACTGGTTTAGTTATGATAAGGATGATAAACCTACTGACACACACAACACAGATAGCACAGACAATAAAGAACAACAAAAACATAACAATCAGGGCGATAATAATGGGCCACATGATCCTAACGATCCACAGAAAGAGGTAATCAAATGGACTACCGAAAAATAATAAGAGAACACACAAAACTCAACCTTGAACGATATGAAGGCGGTGAAGGTAGTGGACATACGATTGAGCGACATGTGGGGAAGGGTGTTGAATATTTGAAGGGGAGAGTAGAACAAGAGCCGTCGCTCAGAAAGGGAGCAACGAGCTTCCCTGATCTGAGGACAGCAAATGAACTGACAGAAGAGGTGGTTAAACAAAACGCTAAGGATATTTCCGATTGGGCTAATGATCAAAGTAAAGTTGGGACGCAAGAATTTGATTATGAATTTAATAAAAAAATTGGTTATGGTATAAGAAAAGGAGGAGATGTTTTAGAACCCAGAACTAAAGCAAGAGTGGTGTTTAAAAAATTAAAAGATGGGTCAATTACTTTAATAACTGCTTATCCCGTAGATTAACTGAAGTATGAAAAAATATAATGAAATATACCAACATTTTAGCGGATTATTGTTAGAATTTATGCTTAGTACATACCTTCCATCAGAAGAAAGAGATGATAGGAAAACTATTATAAAATTTATAGAAGAAAATGAAGGTTATAATAGGATCCAAACGACCATCATCCAAGGTAAAGAGATACTTGAATTGGAGCCTTTTCCTCATGAGTGGATTGGAGATACGGCAGATCGTTTAGTTTATGATGCAGACAAAAAAGAATGGGTAGATGATCCTATGTTATACAAAGAATGGACGCGATGGATAGTTGATACACTAGAAGAAGAGGCACGTAAAGCAGGCAAATTATAAGCCAATGTGATGCAACAAGAGACGGAGTTATTGGCGTAGTGTGCAAGCGTTACGTTCTCATTGAGAATCGAAACGACGCAAGTTCTGCTCTTTTTGCTATAAAAACTAGTGTTATGTCCTACCATTCTCACGTCGTGTGAATATTAAAGATGCGTATAGATTATAATGTTAAAAAATATCAAATAGGTATTGCAATTATGACGAGTGTAATTTACATTGGAGGTTGTCGGAAACGACACTCATAGATGGTGCATCTTATCACATAAAGCCTTCCCGTAATTCGTCTCATAAGGTGCACCTCAGAAAAATTGGTTGGAATAGAGCAAGCTGTTGGGCAGATTGCAGGGAGTAAGGAACTAATCCTGGAAGCTGAACAGATTGTGATAGCTGATAATGTACGTGAATACAGCATAAATGATGACTTTTCCATTGGCTTCAGCGGCTCATGCAGCCTCGACGGTAAACACTTCAATCCCCGAATTTCTTACCGTGATAATGATGTATCTTTTGTCCTATCACCTGATGTTTTCGAGGGATTGAAGGATATTCGGGATTTCGCTAAAGACTTTGTACATAAAATCGGGGATGGTGGAAAATTTGACGATACTTCTGATAAAAAACAGCAGGAAATCTCAGCTAGTGCACCACCACCTCCTCCTGAAGAGGATAACGCTCCTGACAAAACACAGAAAAATCCTGATGCAAAAGCTAACGGAAAAACTAATAGCACTCCTACCTCAGAAAAATTGGTGTGGAATAGAGCAAGCGATAGATAATGCTGGAGGGGCAGCTGCAGCACCAGGTAACGAAGCGCGTAAATTTGCTGTAGCATATCTTACATACAGCCTAGAACAAGGAGGGATGTCACGCCAAAAGGCTATAGAAACGGCAACACAGCATGTTTTACATGCAACAAACGATCCTGGCTTTATCAAGCTACAACAGTACATATACAACAACGCACATAACAACGCAGAACCACATCTAGAGCAAGCAGCACTTCAGGCAATCCCAGCAATAGCCGCTTGTTTAGAAAACCCAGCCTGCACTGCAACAGCATTACTACTGGCTAAAATTGCCGGCAATGCATTGGTGGATGCTGGTGTTGTAACTAAAGAGCTCGTAAAACACTGGTTTAGTTATGATAAGGATGATAAACCTACTGACACACACAACACAGATAGCACAGACAATAAAGAACAACAAAAACATAACAATCAGGGCGATAATAATGGGCCACATGATCCTAACGATCCACAGAAAGAGGTAATCAAATGGACTACCGAAAAATAATAAGAGAACACACAAAACTCAACCTTGAACGATATGAAGGCGGTGAAGGTAGTGGACATACGATTGAGCGACATGTGGGGAAGGGTGTTGAATATTTGAAGGGGAGAGTGGAACAAGAGCCGTCGCTCAGAAAAGGAGGGGCTTCCGCGACTTGAGGACAGCAAATGAACTGACAGAAGAGGGTAGTCAAAACGCTAAGGATATCTCTGATTGGGCTAATGATGCAAAAATTGGCAAAATGAGGGCGTTACCTGGAAGTTTAATACAGAAACTGGTTATGGTACAACTAGGGATAGTAATGCCATTAAACACATGACTAAAGTGAGAGTTGTATTTAAAAAATTAAAGGACGGTATAACAATAATAACCTCTTATCCAGTAGAGTAAATTATGAGTGATTCTTGCGAACTAGAAAAATAAGTAATCGCTATGATTGGTTTGATTGTTTATTAATGTATTTTTTTGAAGATACGTATCTTGAACCAGAAGAAAGGGATGATAGGAAGACAATACAAAAATTTACTGAGATATTCCGATAGCGCCTACATCCAAACGACCATCTTTCAAGGTAAAGAGATACCTGAATTGGAGCCTTTTCCTCATGAGTGGGTC
>CAXOVX010000016.1:0-62097 GCA_964213345.1 Alphaproteobacteria bacterium
ATTGTTGAAACTATTTTCGGCAAACTCAAGCAATTTCAAAGACTATGGCACTCTAGATTCAGATCTGTCAAAAATGCTTTTTGTAATCTTATGGCTTGTTTGGTTCCATACCAATTATCTCTCTATAAACCCACTATCTCAACAACTATTATCTTGTAATCTTATCCTTACTTCGGGTTTATAAATGAGCACTAAGCTGCCAATGGTGATGGCAAAGGAGTTTCTCTACATACCCCTACTGGATCCTATTAGCGTATTGGTATCACTCATCTTGGGCGGCAAGTTTGCTTGACTGATCTTCTGCTATCAGTGCATCGATAAATTCATCCAATGTTCCCTCGTTAGTTACCGTATTTAGAGAATAAAGTGTCATATTAATGCGATGATCTGTTACTCTGCTTTGCGGATAATTGTACGTCCTAATCCTTTCAGACCTATCCCCCGTCCCAACTTGCCCTTTCCGCATAACTGATCTATCTATTTCTTTCTTGATTCGTTCTGCTTCATATAAACGTGAGCGTAATATTTTTAGTGCTTTTGCTTTATTTTTATGCTGTGATTTCTCATCTTGCTGACATACGACAATACCAGTTGGGATATGAGTAACACGAACGGCACTATCCGTTGTATTTACATGCTGCCCTCCCGCCCCGCTTGCTCTATACACATCAATTTTTAGATCCTTTTCCTCCAAATAAATATCTACTTCTTCCGCTTCTGGTAATACCGCAACTGTGGCGGTAGAAGTATGTATGCGACCACTAGATTCAGTCTCTGGTACCCTCTGCACACGGTGTACACCTGATTCAAACTTAAGACGTGCAAACACTCCCTTACCGGTTATACAAGCCGAAGCTTCTTTGTATCCATCTAGTCCAGTATTTGATATAGACAGTATTTCAAATTTCCACTTACGCTTTTCCGCATATTTTTGATACATTCTAAAGAGCACGGCAGCAAATAAGGCTGCCTCTTCACCCCCAGCGCCAGCACGTATTTCAAGGATCGCACCTTTTCCGTCAGCTGCATCTTTAGGTAGCAAAAGCAGCCTTAATTCTTGGGTAATTTGCTTTATTTCTTCATTCAATACTTCTTTTTCTGTTACAGCTAGTTCTTTAAAATCGAACTCTGTAGTGTTGTTTCGTATCAATACCTCGAGTTCCACCACGGACGTGAATTTAGCAATATAATTTTTAGCTAGAATTGCCACTTGTTCCACATCGGACTGTTCTTTTGCTAATTTAGCGAACTCAGCATGTGACATAGAGCTAGGATCCTCAAGCTTTCTCGTCATTTGCTCATATCGCTCTACAATTCTCACTAATTTATCAGCAAAAGACATAATGTATCTTATCTGCAAGTGGTGGTGGAGACAATCGGATTCGAACCGATGACCCTCTGCGTGCAAGGCAGATGCTCTACCAGCTGAGCTATGTCCCCCCTCAATTATTGAACACAATACATGGAGCGGGTGAAGGGAATCGGACCCTCGACCCCAACCTTGGCAAGGTTGTGCTCTACCCCTGAGCTACACCCGCTTACCTGATTCACACACTATGTATAGCTTAACATAACAATACAGGCAAGTGAGTTATACAATTAATATAAGAACTTATACAATGCAACTACTTTATATCAATTCTCCTTCTAAACGCTCACGTTGTCGTGCTGCAGGATTCAGGCTCAGTTAATGTAGTATTACTACACTCCTTCGCCCTTACCATTGCACTTTTAGTGCCCATTTTAGAATGGGACTTGGTATTCCATTTTTTTGCCTTTTTTTATCTGCAAAACGTCGACAATCACTAGACTTCTTTCGAAACTTAAGAATTGCTATGTTATACCAAATTATCTTTATAACGCTCACGTTGTTACGTTATAGGATTCGAGCTTAGTACGCATTTATCTACACTCCTTTACCCTCACCTTGTAATTTACTAGTGTCCGTTTATAAATGAAATTTGGTATTTTCGAATCCTCTGTATAGCTTAATACACCAAGGGTCTGTGGCCCTTCTATTCCCATATTCCATTAGTATAAGCAAGTGTTTCTGAGAGGAATCTATTCACTCACAGCATTAGGCACCAGCTGGCGTATCGTTTTCACGTTCTTTTCATCATTTCCTTTATCATTAGATGGTATAATACTGTTTTGCGCAAAAACTATCATATGCCCATTTTTTTGTAGTCGAATATGGTTGTTAGATGTTTTTTGATGGGGAAGTAACAGCTTACGATATTGTTCATCATGAGTTACTTTTTTCCATATACTACTCACTTTTTTTAAATACTCCTTTCCCAATTCTTCAGTCTTAGAATGATATTGTGAGATTGCGCTGTGCCAGCTATTAGTGTCGTAAAAATTTTTAGTCAAAAAATAAGCTGCATAAGCAATATTGTATATAGGGTTGAGTAAATTCTCGGGTTTTTTGAAATAGTGTCCGTGATAATGCCAATTAATTTGCGCGCACCCTATATCTACATTAGTTTTTCCAGATGCTATTACCTGCTTCAAAAATTTCGTTGCCTCCTCCTTGGTACGAAAAAAATAGGGCTTACCTTCTACATTTAATGTCCATGGATGTGGTGTATAGACGAGAGCATCCTCATTCCATTCTCCTGACTCAACAACAGAAATTGCGTACAGCATATTTGAGGGTAGGCCATACTTATTTTCATAAAAGCGCATAGCACGCACACATTGCATATAATCATCACTACCACGCGTTGCCGACACTATTTTAGTGCCAGTTGTAGGAATAGCGCTAACTTTTGCTGTGATACAAAACAAACCAAAAATAGCACTAACAAAGAAGCAAAAAAAAATCCTTGCAAATTACACATCCTTTAGCGGCCTTTACTATCGTAGTCCCTATACTCATCGTTTTTATTTAAAAGCCCATTTTGTCTTAGACTTCTATTAATATTTTACGTAATAATGCATAAAATTAATACAGCGTGTAAAGTATACATAAACAACCAAAATATAACAACATGAAAAACGGTAATTGAACTGGTATTAATAAACTTATATCAAGTCCCATTTTTCAATGAATACTAAGAGCGCAATGGTGGAGGCGAAGGAGTGTAGTAGTATACCTCCCTCTTATATATGATCAAGCCTGAACTCTGCGATGCGACAACGTGAACGTTAAAAAAGGAAATTAGTACTACTCTACCTATCGCTATTCTCTTTCATCAATAGACCTTTTGCAATATACTGTGGTAGGACAATAAAGAATAATAGGGTTGTAAAATAACCCTATTATTCTACTGCCATCTTAATTCCAGCAATTTTATAATGTGCTGTTGTCGTTATGAAATTCTTGATATAAATGACTCGATAATTCTTTGTGATAATCACCCAATTTCTCATTCAAGTCATGATATAGCTCTTTGCGATAATCACCCAGTTTTTCATCAAATTCATAAGATAATTTTTTGTGATAATCAATTAACTCTTGCTTCAAATAAATTGATAATTCGTTGCTTTTAGCAAAATTTTGAATCAAATCGTTCGATAAATTATTAAATCTTGAATTAAAAATCTCTGATAATGTTCTATTATAATCATTAAATTTTTGACTCAAGTCTTCTGATAATGTTTTATTATAATCGTTAAATTTTCGAATCAAATTATTTGATAAAACAGTAAATCTCAAATTCAGATGATCTGATAGTGTCTTGTTGTAATTGTCAAATCCTAGGTTTAAATCATGCGATAGTATACTATTATAATCATTAAATTTTTGATTTAAATCATATGATAATTTTTTAAATTTCAAATCTAAATGATCTGATAATGTTTGATTATAGTTTTTAAATCCTAGATCTAAATAATATGATATGTTACGCAATGCACTGTATTTATCATTTTGACGTAAATCATCATTGTAAGGAGCATCTGATTTTTTCTTCAAATCATTAGATAATTCTTCGTAATAGTCATCTAATTTCTCATTCAAATAACTTGATGAGTCTTTGTAATAATTCTCTAATTTCTCATTCAAATAACTTGATGAGTCTTTGTAATAATTCTCTAATTTCTCATTCAAATTAGCGGATAATTTTTTATGATAATCAACTAACTCTTGTTTCAAGTAATTTGATAACTCGTTGTTTTTACTAAATTTTCGAATTAAATCATTTGACAGTATATTGAATTTCGAATTCATATCATCTGATAATGTATTATTATAACTATTAAATTTTTGATTCAAATTATCTGATAACGTACTATTGTGACTATTAAACTTTTGATTCAAATAGTTTGCTATAGTATTAAATCTTGAATTCAAATCATCTAGTAATGTGCTATTATAATTATTGAATTTTTGATTTAAATTACCTGATAATGTGTTATTATAGTTATCGAATTTCTGATTCAAGTCATTTGACAACGTACTAAATTTAAAATCTAAATGATCTGATAGTGTTTTGTTATAATCATTGAATTTCAAATTTAAATGGTCTGATATATTACGACTTGATATAAGCTCATCAATTTTACTAACTTCTTGTTGTTGAGTATCCTTGGAAGAGGAAATTATCTTAGCAGCATCATAGATCGACGTGCAGCCTTTAGTAGCAAAAGCTGCAAGCATAAAACCTATCTCGAATTTTTCATTGTACATCTGCCAAGGGTGAAATATATAAAAGTCATACATTTTTAGCACATTCAATGAATTTTTGAACATCATAGCAAAGTCTACAGCAACGGACATTATTGAAGAGCCATATTGTACTAGTGCGCTATCTTTTTGCTCTTGCGTTAAAAAATAATCTATACCATAGTCCCTTAATAGTGTGATTCCGGCATTTACGACGAAAAGAGGCATCCCACAGTAAGCGCCTAATCCAATGTCAGCTGCAGTACCTGCAACCTTATAGTAATTATGATACTGACTCGCATGCTCTTTACCAAAAACAATGCTCGCCCCCCATTCTAGTAATCCAACTTCTGTTTTCATGATTTCTACCTTCATTATGCTATAATGATTTACTATAAACCTAATAGAAAAACGTGGGCGTATTCTACATCATAGTTATTGATAAATTCAACATGAATTATAATAATTTTTGATTAAAAATCTCAATAAAATTCAAATTTTTATAAAATTTCATAACTAATTTAATATCAGTGCAATATAAATAGACCCTCTGCAAAAAAGCTGGAAAGAAGAAAAAGGAACAAAGTAAGAAAAAAGGTACAAAAGAATAAAAATACTAAGGTAAGTCAAATTAGTCTAAAGGATAAAAATTACTGAAAAAACATGCTGTATTAGTCAATTTTGCAAACGAATTCATAAATGCGTAAAAAAACTAAATAATCTTTTTATTACACATGTAGCTTAGCCCCATGGCCTGTACAAACATTCTTTACCTAAACTCCCTGAAACCACTGTGCCATCCATGCGTCTTTATTGTTGTAAAGTCCGCAAAAATACGGCATTTTTAGTTGTTTTTTGTTTTAAAATATACAAATTCGTTCCATGGTAACATCTATCGCTACATATTTTGAATCTAGTGTAGACCGTGACTACCTCTCATATTTTTGGCAAGCAATCTCCCCATAGAGCGGCAATAGGGAGCATTTTTAGTATATGGGACTGTTACAAGATTTGAGTAAGAAGAAGGGCGAAAAAGAAGCAGCATATAAGTGATTAATGGATTGGTAGAATCTCAAAATGTCTTTCATTGCAATTTATGGAAGATCTGAGTGATAGTGAGTTGGGAGGTATAGCAAGTGGTGCGGTGCAATGGTTGGGAATTTTGGACTTGGTGAAAAAACTCATGATTATAGTATATTTAGGTGCTTACGTAGCAAGATAGGAGAGCGGAAATTACCTAAGATATTTGGAGTTTTTAGAAACCAGCTAAGATCGCAAGTGTACGATGTATTTAGGTTTGTAGATGCATCGCATGACTGTGCAAAGCATGTTGGTGTCGGATGTGCAATCTGGTTTGATAAATTGAGATTAGACCTGCTAATGTAACTGATGCTAATGGGTTCAAGCATGTATGCCCATCATAAGGGGCAGTAGCAAGGTATTGCACTTCTCACGCAACATTGCTGCAGCCGGGAAGTCCGTGCATTTTTTTGCGGTGAAAAAAGTAATATGAAATGCAAAAATTTTGATCTTGATAAATATATACTAAGCTAAAAACGCTGTTTGAAACGGTATCTTCACGATAAAAATGACGCATAAGGTCTACATCGTATATACCGAAATCACAAAAAATTACTTCGCAGAATTTATGAATGCTATATGCTTCAATCTCAGGTAACTAGTAGTTACGCCAACACCAAGGTAGTAGCATGACTATCGCTTAAAAAATGGCTCATTTAGACAAAAATATAAAAATAATAGTGTATGCATAGTGCTTATGATAATACATTTTTGTAAGAGCTTATCTATACTCGTAATCACTCCAGATACACTCCTACAAAATTTTAACAATCTTATCTCGCAGAGTCCCAAATTCGTATTTTTCGTAATAATCCCAAGTCCCATTTTCAAATGAGCACCAGGAGCGCAATGGGGATGGCAAAGAAGGCGGTAATCTAGATGACTGGACCTGAATCCTACAGCGGAACGTAAGGAACTAGGGGGGGATTTGTATAATCTCCGCTCTAACTTGCTCATAACTCACTTTAGTTGGCTTATTACCCTTTTTTTTGGATCCATATCAACTCATACTTACCCAAATTTGCTGAATGATTGCTAATGAAAGAAAATTCAATAACACAATGCCGCAAGTGTGGTAACCCGACTGCTATCTCTTACATCTGGGGTTTAACAGCACCAAGAAGCGCGCTTTGGAAAAAATATTAGAGAAAGCATCGCGTTGCGTTTTTAACGAAATTTTGATGCTATCTTGGTCTACAACTTACATAATACTTTATCATAAGAACACATAGTTTTAATATTCCCTACTGCGGATAGCGTTGGATTGTGGACTTTTGCATTATCTAGCATTGATTTTATACGACACTGTACAACATACTCATCAATAGCATCTATTTTTTGTATAATCTCATTGATATCTATAAATCGACCAAAGATGGCATAATCAACGACTATTTTTTCTGCTCTACTGGTAGAGCTTTCTTGTTCCATTAGCAAACTGGATTTTATTTGGGCCTTTGCACGCTGTACTTCCTCACTTTTTACAGAATGTGTTAGTGCGTGTAATTGTTCTATAATAACGCTAATCAATTCATTTATAGTATTGGGTGCAGTAGCGGCGTATACCCCGGATAATCCACAATCTTTATGTATTAACAAAAAGGAAGATATGTTATAGGCTAACCCCCTTTTTTCTCGTATTTCTTGAAAAAGTCTTGAGGACATACCCCCTCCTATAATGATTGATGCAACTTGTTGTGCGTAATAATTTTCATCATAGTATGAGATACCATTAAAAGCCAAAGCGACGTGTATTAGCTCTATATCTTTTGCTACTCTGACGTCACCACCACCGTATTTTGGTTCGAATATTGTATTATTTGTATTGTTACTCTGCTCGCTTTGATTTAAATTTTGTTGTGGAATAGTTTTTTGTGATTTTTTAGCAAAATACCTATCAACTAATTCGATAACCTTTCTTTGTTCGACATTACCTGAAACGGCAATAATGGTATTATTGCTTGTATAATACTTGTTTACATATTGCAATATACTATTACACTCAATTCGCATTACAGACTCAGCTGTTCCAGCGATGGGCTTCCCAATTTGATGACCAGGGAAAGCCTGTTGCTGTAATATGTCAAATACCAAATCTTCTGGATCATCGAGTGATTCAGCGATTTCTTGCAATATTACATTTTTTTCTCTACGCAGCTCCTCCTCATCGTAAATAGAATTTTGCGTAATATCCGCTAATATATCAACGGAAAGCTGAAAATCATCTTTTAAAACTTTGGTGTAATATATTGTTCTTTCGCGACTAGTATAAGCATTTATATGTCCGCCAACTAGATCAATTTCTTCAGCTATCTGTTGTGTAGAACGTGATGTTGTGCCTTTAAAATTCATGTGCTCGATACAATGCGAGATTCCCTCCGTAGCATGATCTTCATTCCTACTTCCTACTTTAAACAGTACTTTAGTACTTACGCTTTCTATGTGCGGTATACAGTCTACAATAAGCTGCATCCCGTTATTGAGTTTGATATAATGTTGTCTCATAAAAACATATTAGACTTTTTTTAAGATTCTATTTTTGCTGCGAACTATTGCACTATTCAAGCGCTCAAATCATCACATATGCTAACGGAATTTCTTGAAAGTGCTCATTTCGTACTTATTTTGTCGCCAAGATTTAATTCCGCTCCTTTACGTACGTGCGCACGCTGCAATATCTATTTTTGCCTTTCCTAAAACTACTATCCACAAAATTATTACTTTTCATAATTAATACACCACAGCCCTGTGCTTCGTACACTCTCCGCACCTCGCCAGCATAAGCAAGTTTCAAAAAAAAGTCTATTTTTTATCTTTTAGCGCTTGATACGAATACCTCAGCTGCTCCGGATGATCGTTTTTTCCCCGTTCTATTCAATCTATGAGCAACATACAATGATACCCCACTTACTGTACATCCAATTGCAACACCAATAGTGCTAAATTCTCCAGTGACAAATCTTACTATCAACACTGAAATAAGTGTGAGACACGTAATGGCCGCAAACTGTCCTCTACTTACTGTGACTCTTAGAAATCCAGCCAATAACGGCATTGAGACAAGTGGATCCCCAAAATTATCAAGTAACCATATAACGTCCATTATATTTCTCTTTCCAAGTGCTATAAAAGTGGAAAATGCAACTAACACTAGGCCGGAAAGTCTCACCAATAGTAATTGTCGTTTATCTGACATTGAGGGCCAAAAATTTTTAAATACATCTTTTACTAAGATAACGCTACCACTATTGAGGAATGAGCTCACTGTTGACATAATCACTGCCAATATTGCAGCTATCATAAATCCTACTGCTCCATGTGGCAAATAATGGGTTATAAAGTATAATAAAGCTAAATTCGGAGAAGAGAGATTAGGTTCTGTAATATATGCTATGAGTCCCATGAGACATATTATCAGTGTGAATGGAAAAGAAATTAGACCAACTGTATAAAATGCTGTCTTTAAATATCTTTCATTTTTTGCCATCAATCCACGTTGAATAAATGCTATCCCAGTGTATGGAATTAAGGTATAAAATGCTAAGCTTAACACTGACCATATGTTGGTACTATCTATAGTTATGTGGCTTTTTGGCAGAGCAGCGAGAATACTGTGCATTCCCCCCATAGCGTGATAGCCTACTGCACAGGCTAGTGGAAAAGCGATAAAGAAAATTACCAATTGGAATACATCAGTTAATGCTACTGCCCTGATGCCACCGGTTATAGAATAAATTGCTATAAATACTGTCCCCCACAGAAATACTTCATTTTGCGGTAAACCCAAGAAATACTCTAGTGTGAAGCCTAAAGCCATGTTACTAATTGTGATAACCACAACTGATGCAAACATGCCGCATGAAAAAGCTAGCCATCTGCCTAACGGACCGTACATGAGGTACATCACATCTCCCATAGTTAGGCAATTGTTTCCATGGAACCTTTTTATATTTGGAGCCATTAATTTGCCCATTATAAACCATCTGAATGGTTCTAGTAGTGCTGGTAAAACAAAGGCTAGGCCCATACTATAAACTTTTTCTACAGCACCCATTGTTTCTGCGCTACCCACAGCTGTAGCAAATGTCGTACCAACTAATATTGAAATAGGAAAATATTCAGCACCCAAAGCATACTCTTTGATGTTTTTAATTTTGCGTGCCTTGTACAAGGCAACAATGACACACCCAACTAAATAAGCCAAAATGACAGCAATATCTATTCCCATGAATCCTCTCTACCAAACGAGTTGCCATATTTACGTACTACCTGCAGCGTTTTCTGTGATCAAATTTTCATTTAATATACCGGTATCACTGTCTATTCCGGTAGTTATCGATTTATTTAATCTATGAGCAACATATAATGATACCCCACTTACCATACACCCTATTGCAACACCAATGGTGCTAAATTCTCCAGTCATAAACCTTGCTGTTAACACGGAAATTGTTGTAAGACATACGACTGCTGTAAACTGTTCTTTGGTCACTTTTACTCTGAGAAAGCCCGCTAGCAATGGTATTGAAATAAGTGGATCCCAAAAATTGTCCAATAACCATGAAACTTCTATTATGGTTTTACTGCCAAATGCTACAAAAGTAGAGAGTATAACTAATATCAAGCCAGAGAGTCGCACTAACACCAATTGCTGTTTATCTGACATTGAGGGCCAGAAATTTTTAAATACATCCTTTACCAAGATAACACTACCACTATTGAGAAATGCGCTGACTGTCGACATAATCACTGCCAATATTGCAGCTACCATGAGTCCTATCATTCCAGTGGGTAAATAGTGATCTATGAAGAAAAACAGAGCTAAATTTGGAGAGGAGAGATTAGGTTCTGTAATGTATGCTACGAGTCCCATCAAACATATTACCAGAGTAAACGGGAAAGAGATTAGACCAACTATATAAAATGTTGATCTTAGATACTCTTCATTCTTTGCCATAAGTCCACGCTGCACATATGCTATTCCAGTGTATGGAATTAAAGTATAAAAGACCAAACTTAAAACTGATCCTATATTGCTGCTGTCTATAGTTGTGTGACTTTTTGGCAGAGCAGCAAGAATACTGTGCATTCCCCCCATAGCGTGATAGCCCATTGCACAGGCTAGTGGAAAAGCAATAAAGAAAATTACCAATTGGAATACATCAGTTAATGCTACTGCCCTGATGCCGCCGGTTATGGAGTAAATTGCTATAAATGCTGTTCCCCACAAAAACCCTTCGCTTTGCGGTATGCCCAAGAAATACTCTAACGTGAAACCCAGAGCCATGTTGCTGGTTGTGATTACTGTGATCGAGATAAATATAGAGCCCAAAAAGAGCAACCACCTGGCTAATGGACCATACATAAGATGCATTATATCCCCCATGGTTAGGCAATGATTTTCATGAAACCTCTTGATGTGTGGGGCCATTAGCTTACCCATTATAAACCATCTGAGTGGCTCCAGTAGTGTAGGCAAAGCGAATGCCAGTCCCAGGCTATAAACTTTTTCTACTGTGCCTATTGTTGTCACACTACCCACGGCAGCGGCAAATGTCGTACCAACTAATATTGAAATAGGAAAATATTCAGCGCCCAAAGCATACTCTTTGATGTTTTTAATTTTGCGTGCCTTGTACAAGGCAACAATGACACACCCAGCTAAATAAGCCAAAATGATAGCAATATCCACCACCATAAGGAAACCTCAATTTTTAGTGAAGATTTTTAGTTTAGACCGCGCTGAAAGACTTTCCGCAACCACACTTAGCCTTTTCATTAGGGTTTTGTATATGAAAGTATGTGCCGCCCAATTCATCAGTGTAATGTAATGTACTATTATCAAGCAACTTAAGTGAAGTACGATCTATTACAACTTCTACTTGGTGTTGGTGTATGATTATATCACTCTCTGGATTGTAATTGTCGTCCAGCCCGTACTTATACTGCAGTCCTGAGCATCCACCACTTACTATTTGTACTCGAAACCTTGAGGACGCAACCGTAGGCTGCATGGCGTCACCCAGATCCGCGTGATGCCCACGCTCTATGCTTTTCATCTTTGCGGCTACCAATTTTTCCTCTGCTAACTCTTTGATTCTATGCGCGGCACTTTTTGTGATAAAGAAATCCATCTTGTATAAATTTTTCTTGCTATTCAAATTTGCTCGTAAAAAGCCTTACACAAAATACGTTAACTAAAAATTAACATAATGCAACCATAAAAATGCATTTTTTTGATAAATACACAACTTAATCTTGAAGGGGCTATTGTAGCGGATTATTACGAAAAAACTAATATCAAGTCCAATTTTAAAATGCGCACAAAAGTGCAATGGTGAGGCAAAGGAGTGCAGTAATACTATATGATTGTGAGTCCAAAAATCCTGCAGCGTAATAACGTGGGTGTTAAAAAGGGGAATTGGTATAAAAGTATAAGATATCATGAAGCGCTTACTTACTGTATATATCTACTATTTCACCTAGCATATTCAGTGCCTCTTTGCGCTCTCTTCGAAAAACATTACGTCCTATAATGGATCCGCTGCCGCCCCCTTTGTGTATAGCTTTAATTTCTTCATGTAATAAATGCGTATCCTTTGCATTACCCCCAGAAAATACCACAATACGTTTACCATTAAATGTGGTACGCATTATGTGTGCAATTCTATCTTCGCAATTTGCAAATTTGATTTTGCATTCATTGTAAATGCCAAGCATTTCTTGGGATGAAATATTTTTACTTGGCACTTTCACCTTTATAATGTGCGCTCCAATCAGTGCTGCTATATGGGCAGCGTAACTTACAATATCGACAGCAGACTCCATCCCCTTTGGTATCCCACTTCCCCTTGGATAAGACCACACTACTGCAACTAGCCCTACTGATTTTGCTTCTGCTATTATTTCACGCGCCATTTCTATCATATCATTACACATGTCTGAGCCAGGATAGATCGTTACGCCTACTGCTACGCATCCAAGCCTCAATGCATCATGCACGCTTCCGGTAATTGCTTGATGAGGCGCAAGAATTTTATTTGATAGTAGATTCGCGCTGTTTAATTTGAGTATTAAAGGAATTGTCCCTGCATAATCTGAAGCCACTACTTCTAGCATACCCAAAGGGGCAGCATATGCACTCAAGCCAGCCTCTATAGCCAGTTCAATATGGTATCTTGGATCATAGGCATTGGGATTAACAGCAAAACTTCGATCAGGTCCGTGCTCAAACCCTTGATCTACGGGAAGAATGATAAGTTTTCCAGTGCCACCTAACCTACCTGATGCGAGTAGACGAACTAAATTAGTCTTAGTTCCTGGATTATCGCTAGTATAATTCTCTACGATTTTCTCTATTGCTTTGGTTACAGCCATATCATCTCTGTTATCAAATTTTTAATTGAATAATTTGCAAACCAGCTATAGGCTCAATGATTAAGTAATAAGCACAATAATTATGAAGAAGCAACCATAATTTGCTGCTGTTTTGTGGTGTGGATGGTGGCTCTTTGTGAGAATTTACAGCTTTTAAGATTATAAAAACTTTCAGCAGTTAACGTGAAGCCCAAGAGTTCGTGCAAATTATTTCCTAAGTTTTTTAAAAAGCGAGGCCACCTGCTAAAGGTGGTGGCGCTGTTTGTGTTTGCGAGTGTGCATTATTGCATGGGTGTGTCTTATTGTTATGCTGGAAAAGCAAAGTTTTATTCTAATTGCATCATGAATGATGATAATGGTATACGCGATGGCATGATGGTCATGACTAGCAAGGAATCATTTTACCTTGGCATGGTTAATAATGCTTGCTATCAGGGCTGTCAAGAAGAGTGTAATAAGAATTTTTCCAAAAAGGACCAATACAAAAATGAGCTAAATCATAGCATAATATACGCCTGTATGTCGCAATGTCAACAAGGCAACGGGTTCTCTAGTCAGTACCTTTTACATTCTGCTGGTGGAGCGTTAAACTACTCTGGAGATGGGGCAAGTGAGAGTATAAAGTTGGTAGAGGCGTGTAGTTCTACTGCCAAGATTCCTTCTGATGTTTACAAAAGTAATATTACCATAGATTCTGCAGATTTTTTTCCTGGTATTGACTTAACGGTGTCAGTATTAGGAGATAACGCTAATAAGGTATATTTATGTGGTAAAAATGTGGTTGATTTTACGCCAGTTATGCAAAATTTATCTACCGACTTCCCTGAGATGGCTTCGGATGGAGGTGAAGCAAAGCACGGAACAGCTGTGAAATATTTTGAGAAGGGACAATTAAAAAATGATAAAATTCAACAATTTACCGATTCATGGGGAAAAGATACTGATACTGTTACTCCACCAAAAGCGTGGCAGAAGAATGGGAAAAGTGCTCATGAGTGCTTCACTTATCTAAAACCGGAAGTGTGGAATGGATTAAGTGATTACAAACTTTGGAATTGTTATGCAGATGGTAGTTGTCCGAAGATAGGTGGTACAGCAAAAACAGGGGGGCTGTTGAACTGCCGCTGGGATTGGCATGTACGCAACAAAGAATATGTTGATACAGGAATCTCTGTTAAAAGTGGAGATGAACTTGCAATATCATGGAGTGGCGATGTAATACTAAATCTGCCCGTTAGTTTTAGAGCCTATTATTGCAAAGAAGAAACAATAGATAAGAAAAAAGAAATAGTAGAAAAGTCTGAAATGACCCCTGTTAAGAATTTTTATATGGATTATAGAACGACTAAGCTGGCCTACTTTAATGATGGCTTCAGTAGTGATGAATCCTTGGGATTTATTGATGAAAAATACAAAACTTGTCCTGATGATCCAAGTAAGGCCAATCAAATCAAAGAGAAGACAAAAGCCTCTTTCTATGAATTTTTGAAGGGTAAAAAAATTGAGAATGTTGAGCAATTTTTGAAGGATTTTAGCACAATAGATGTGAAAGATCTTAATCCATTAATTGGTGAAGAAGCCCGGCAAACAGATAAGACAAAATCAAATGGAAGTGGAGCAAATCCAGGTACAATTTGTGGTAAACAGGATTCAAAAATAGTTTTACCGAATAAAGCAGATCCTCGATGGTACGGGTTAAAGGGTAGGGTAATGGATGGACGTATAAGCTATTACGGACTTGATAAAGATGATACGGGGATTATACCATGCAGTAAGGTAGATGATGTGGGGCTTCCATATTACATGTACAGTGGGACAGTGGGTGATGAGGGCCAAGGTATACCCACTCGTACTCCCTTAAGAATAAGTCACCACTTTAAAAATTCTCCGATATACAATGCAGATGTTAATAAAGTGTTAGGTGGGTATCAGGTGAAGATTGATTGGGGAGGTTGCCCTGTGAAGGACGGATTAGGGGCACAGTATGCTCTAGTTCTAGAGAATTCACTGCCTGATAATAGTGCTTGGAAAGATCTTGGTCTTGGCGTTATGTCTAATGAAGGTGTTGTTAGTACGGTTTCTATTCCACTAAAAGATATTCCTAAATCCGGTAAGTATGTTGTTTATTTTAGGATCAAACCGACTCTAATAAACGAAGCAATAGTAGCTGGTAAAGCGGCTATTGGAGCGTATCACTTAGCTCTTGAATATCCAGTACCTAATGCAGGATTTTTACAAAAATTTATAAAAAAAATAACTAAAATTTTGTTTGATTCCGATGATATTATAAAAAAGCCAATAGGAGATGGAGCTGCTATAATAACCATTTATACAGCTATAGCAAGTAACATAAGGCCAATTATTCTAGCCTTTATGACCCTGTACCTTACTTTTTTAGGCATAAATTTCATGATAGGTACGGTACAAATTACCCAAGCAGAGCTTGTTAAAAGAGTAGCGAAAATAGCGGTGATATTGGCATTGGTCAGTGGTGAAAGTTGGAAGTTTTTTGGTGGATACTTGGCTCCATTATTTGTGGGTGGTGCACTGGAATTAGCGGCAAATGTGAGTCCGGTAATCGACCCTATAAGTAAAATACCAAAGATTACAAAAAATCCCATGGACCTCTTTAACATGCTAGATGGAGGTACCAAATTTATGTTTAACGGAACATTTTGGTCAAAAATACTTGCATTATGTTTTGCCAATTTATTGGGATTTATTATTGCATTGATAATCATTCGGGCCTTATTGCTCTTCACTTTTGCAATGCTTAAAGTGACTTTGACATATATATTGTCGCTGATAGGTGTATCCATGTTACTTCTTATGGCGCCAGTTTTTGTTCCAATGATGCTTTTTCAACTTACGCAGAATTATTTTACCCAATGGTACAAGTACCTTATTGCTTTTGGGCTGTATCCAGTATTTATGTTTAGTACTATATCATTATTCTATATAGCTATTGTCATTCTTATGGAGGCCGTTTTAAATTACTCGGTATGTGAAGCATGTTATTTGGGAATACCTATTATTAACTATTGCTTGCTTTCTGGGTATCGTCCTATTCTTAATAATCACGCTCCATCTGTTTCAGGATTACTTGATTTATTTACGCCTATGGGTGTTGTTGAAGCTGCCTTTTGCTTATATATCACTGCTGGTGCAGCGGTTAAATTTGCATCTTTTGCAGCAGAATTGGTAAATCAGTTGACAATACAATCATATAGCATGCAAACGGGAGATCCATCTTCTGTTACTGAGGATGCAGCAGGTCAAGTTGAAGCTTTAGGGGGACAGGCAGGTAGTCTTGTTAAAAGAGGTGCTTCATCTATTGTTTCTAGGTTAACTCAAAACAACTCTGAAAAAGGTACAGATTCTAAGAAAGATGGTGAGGATTCTAAAGATGCTAAAAAGAATGGTAAAGCTCTTGCAAGTGTGGAATTAAAGCCTCCGGGGAAAGTTGGTCCTAAAAAGAAATGAGGTTGCGAAAAGAGATGTAAGAATGGAAAAGTAGTGAATTTTTTAGTGCGTAGGTATATGTTGAATATAGGATTAGGTATCAAGCTGCAAAATCCCAAGGATGAAGGGAGGGGTAGTTGACATTTGATACTGTCTCTGTTAAAAAAAAGATGAGCACTTCGAGGAAAAGATAAATTTTAAAAATAGCTAAGTATGGTGCAATTACCCAATACAAGTGCCAATAACGTGTATAATCGTATTGCTAGCCAACAGAGGTACAAGTTTGTGCTGATGGTGTCTGTTTTTGCAATTATAGTATCTCTTTGTGTAATAGTGGGTATTTTTGCTTTCAGGAAGCATAATAGCAGTCTTATTTCGTTAAAGAGGGAGCTTGTTGTTGATAAGTCTAAAAGCAACAAAGATAGCGATGATATTCCTGGTACTGGTGCAGGTTTTACAAATGAAACGCTTACTCCTAGCGTTGCATTGATAGTAGTAGGTCTAGGGCTAGATAGCTCTTCCATAAATGATGCATATTCTCTGCCTAATTATGTCACGCTTGGATTCACACCTTATACAGATAATTTAAATAATGTAGTAAGTGATGCTTCAGCTAGAGGATATGAGGTTCTTGTGCAAATACCTATGCAACCTCTAGACTATGAGTCAAATGACCCAGGTCCGTATGCATTATTAGAAAATCTATCTAAGCAGGATAATGAAGATAGGTTAACTAGTATAATAAACAAGATAACTGGGCATATTACAGGTGTATATTTGAATGAAGATGAGGTATTTACGAGCTCTATTGATGGAATTTCTACTGTTTTACCAATATTGGCTCAGAATAATTTAGCGTTAATTTATTATGACCCTGGCAGTTTAAAGCCCATATCTAGGGTACAAGAACAAATGAAACTAAAATTGAGAAGCATAACGTTTGGTGTGATTGTAGATCAAATCTTAGATATTGGTGTAATTAATAACCAGTTAAAAAAACTCCAAATTACCGCCATGCTAAAAGGAAAGGCAATTGGAGTGCTGAGACCGTATCCTTTGTGTATAGATGCAGTAAAAGTCTGGCTTGCTGCAATTGAAAAAGAAAACATCAAAGTAGTGCCAGTAAGTAAGCTTTTGACCCCTTTGGTAGGCATCCAAGCTGAAAATGAGGGCTAGAGTAATGAGAACTATTGTGCATGTACTTGCAAGCACGATGTCAGGTACTGTGCTGAGTTTGGCCTTTGCTCCCATAAATAATTTGTTTGCTATTCCAGTTGCGTTGTCTATTTTCCTTTTTGTAATAGAAAAAACGCTTAAGCAGGACTCATATACAGTGTCTTTTTTAGTGGGATTTACCTTTGGTATGGGGCATTTTACCTCTAATTTGTACTGGATCTCTTATCCATTATACGTAGATTACAATACATATGGTTGGTTGATACCGATAGTTATTGTCATTGTTCCGTCTTTGTTATCCATTTTTATTGGATTATTGGCTGTGATAATGTCTCAGTTTATGCGGGCTACTTATTCCCATTCAAAGAGTATTATGGTTACAGAAAGGGTTTTTGTTATCATCACATTTTCCAGTCTTTGGACGTTAATGGAATTAGTTAGAAGTTATGCTATACTTCCTTTTCCATGGAATTTGCTAGGATATGCAAGTATTGCGAGTTTACCATTGGCCCAAATATCTTCACTCACTGGAGTGCACGGCTTGAGTTTCCTATTAGCGTTGGCTGGATCCATATTTTATAGTAAAGATATAAAATCCGTAAGCATCGTCTACATTATGGTATTTTGCTGTTGTATATGGGGAGAGATGAGGCTTGTGAAAAATAAAAATAACTTTGAAGGTAGTATCAATATTAGGATAGTACAGAATAACCTCAACATTGCAGAGCATTATTTGATGGATCCGATCCAAAGGGCAAAGCATCTTGAACACATCTTATGGTTATCCTCAAAAGACAAATTGCTACAAGAGCAATTGGTAATATGGCCAGAATCTGGTTTCCCATTTCTTATTGGAAAACGGAATAAATATGTACCAGAATTAGACCGCTTGATATCTAAAGGTAGTTTTGTTATTACGGGAGCTGATAGGTACGATCAAAACGGCCTAGAGGGCTATAATTCCATGATAGCTGTAGATTTTATGGGAGATATAGTGTCATCATATGATAAGCAAATATTGGCACCATTTGGAGAATATATACCAATGCACTCAGTGCTCAAAAATTTCTTTCCTTCCGTTATTACTGGTGATGCCGGATTTAAATCAGGCAGCGGAAATGGTAATCTAGAGGTGTTGTACAAAGATAAACTTGTTAAGATTGCCCCATATATTTGCTATGAAATTATTTTTTCTCCTTTCATTTTAAACAATGTAAAGGCTGATTCTACTTTTATGCTAAATCTTACAAATGATGGCTGGTTGGGAGACAGTATAGGTCTGTACCAGCACTTTGTAATGGCGCGAATGCGCGCTATAGAATATGGCATTCCATTAGTACGTGCAGCTGCTACTGGTATTTCAGCTGTTGTTGATGGATATGGGCGCATATTGTCGCAAAGTAATATTGCTGAGGCTGTAGTACTTGATTCAGTAGTGCCTGTACGCCAAAAACAGACACTGTATCTGTGGTTATACCCACAAATTCCACAACTCTTAATTTTGCTGTTTGCAGCTTCAGTTATGATACTGCTGGTAAGGCAGCGGGTTTTGGAACTTGGTATAAGAAGGTCTCTTGATAATATTGGCTACTCAGAAAATGGTATTCCTGATTGGTAGGAAATTTCTGTACATGGACTTGGATTTATTAACCTCAACTTTGGATAAGAAAATTGCTTGTAATACCCATAAAATAGGACTGATGATACACGGTTTATGAATTTGGCTTTCCAAAAATATAAAATGTTATAAGGGCAAATTGGGGGTCTGAGGCGTTTTGATAAAACTGATAAAAGTAAATAAAAATAATAATTTCGCTATTTCAATATGTTATGCAAGCCTTATCCATAATTGGGATTTATTAGCATTATTTTTTTGCCGTGTTGTTTCGCCCATTTCTCCAATAATTGCATCATGTGCTCCGCATAGCCTTTGCCTTGATGTATTGTGTCGGTAGCGATAGATTTTAGCGTGGCACAATTTTCGTCTGTAAATTCAATGTGTGCTACTGAAACAATTTTCGCTCCCTTATGCAATATAAAGTGGACATTGTTATCGGCCGTCATTGTTGTATGGTTGGGATCGTCAATAATGTTAAATGGATCAAACATTTGCTCTTTCTTGATACGGTGGTATATCTCCCATTCTTGATTCGTGTAGACTTTTGTCATAAATAATTCATCAAATCCTGCTTTTTCTAGGCATTTATCCACAAACATCACTTTCTCTTTTGTGTAATCCCAAGATTGTGGGGTATTTTCGGGGTGAGCAAGAAATGCATTGTGCTCTTCGGCTAGTCGCTGTTTTAACTTTTCATAAGCATCAACTACATCGCGATTGTTACGCAAATAATCTCTAAACATCAGATTACGCTTAATTTGAGGATCTCCAGTTTCAAATATATGAACGTAATGTGTTTTTATGCGATTTTCTTTTCTTTTTATAAATAAGAAATGAAAGGGGATAACAAACTCTCCAATTGGGGTATAGCTTTCTTCTTGGAGGGAATTTGGGGTTATGTTTGATAAATCTGTCACCTCAACCAGAATGTCAATAATAGGTTTTGCACCGAGTCCTGGTACTGATGTTGACCCAAAATGGTGGATAGCTATGCAATTTTCATCTAGAGCTTGTTTAATGAGTTTTGCCTCATTTTCGAACAATGGGATCCACTCATGGTCATAGGGAGCAATTTTGATGGTGCGAGTCATAACAATGCCTCTCGGTTTATCGTATCTTGTGGAGTTGTAGGTTATGATTTATGCAATTAGTTGATATCTTAAGATATTAGCTCATTTTAGGCAAAAATACAAAAATAGTACTGCTAATACATTTAGGAGCTTGTCTATATTCATAATTACTCCAGATACACTACAAAAGTATTGCAGAAATAAAAATTTTACTTGTGTATTATATTTTTTTCTATATATAATGGCGACGTAGCATAATATCATGTCATTAACATAGAGGGCGATATGAGTAACACATTAGCAGATTCAAAAACTGTTGCAGATTTAGCAAACAGTTTAAGAAACATATCAGTCGATGGTCTAAAAGCACAAGCACCCGCATTCATTCACCAACAATTTAGTGATAACAAAGTGCAGTATGAGATGATGAAAATGCTTTTAGAAAAAGCTGAAGAGTTAAATGTATTGGAGCCTGTGTTGGAAGAAGCGGGCGGATCGAGCGAAGAGACATCTCTTTCTCGTATTTTTCAGTCTCCTAATAAGGATGTTATAAAGTACACTCTAAAGGCACTGGCATCTCAAAAATATCAAGCACTATTAAATCAACATATTAAGATATTACTGACAAATCAGCATTCTGAATGCGTATTGGACGATAATTTTACCAAACAGCAAAAAGAGGTGGTCATAAGTGCAATCACACAGCTCTTAAAGACGCAAAATTTGCAGGCAGGTATAGGGCGTGCTAGCAAACCAGTTTTCAAAAGCCAGATGTCTAAATTCTACGATAGTATCAAATCTGATGATGCATTAAAAAACGAGTTTTTTAATGACTTAAGTGCTGACAATATTGAGAATGTCAAAAATCTTCTGCCAGATAGTATTGTGCAGGATAAGTCCCAGTTTGATCAGCAGAATATTATATCATCTTCTGGGGTGGAAAATAAGATTAATCAGCAAGATATTTTGCCTTTAATAGCGAATAAGACGGATCAAATATCTGTTCAGGTAAAGAATTCAACGGAAAACGATAGTACTCCCATCACGGAAGAAAAGATTGTTGTAAACATGACTATAAACCCCTTAAATACACCAGATTCGCAGAAAAGTATGGGGCCAGATTTAAAAAAGCAGATGTTGAAATTCTTCAATAGTACCAAATCTGGTGGCGCATTAAAGAATAAGCAGGATGACCGGAAAAATATTGAAGTGCCCACAGAGAAAATAATACCTCCCGTTAATAGTGGGGATTCAACGGGAAACACTGGTGAGCCTAAGACCAAAACACCAATCAATGTGTCTACAACACCTAATAATTGGGCAGAACGAATGTTTGCTCAGGTAAAGAATTCAACAGAAAACATTAGTACTCCCATCACTGAAGTAAAGGTTGTCGTAAACTACTCAAGTAGCAGGGTAGGCTTGAAGCAGATGTCTAAATTCTTCAAGAGTATCAAATCTGGTGGTGCATTAAAGAATGAGTCTCAGGATGTCAAGCAAAATATTGTACCTACAGTAGTGAATGGGACGATGAATGTGACAAACAGGACAAATACCAAGACCTTTGAGGGGGCGACGTCTAATAATGGGATAAATCAAACATTTGTTAAGGTAGAGAATAATCCAAATGGAAATACTAATGGAGCAAATTTCGATGATACCGGGTCCACAAAGGAAATAATACCCAATGCCAAGGTAAATGTCATAAAATCACTTACGCCGCAAGAGATGCAACATATTTTTGCCTTTCAGCAAACACAAAAGCTATATTTCAATTTGCAAAATGTATGGAAGAATGTCGTCCCTAACCTTGATCTACAGGCTGTAAAATACAGCTTCAATATCATTAGTGCAAATTATAAGGTGAAGCTTGCTGACAATAAGGCAGAGATTGTGTTGCAGGAAAAGGTGTGGGATGAGCGCTGGAATAACATCCATGATATTGTTAACAAATTCATACAAGATGAGAAAACATTTCAAACCGTATCTAATAAGCAGTACATCCAAAATACTGCTAAGCTGATAGCGAATCTGAAATTACAGACAAAGACGGCAGAGCAGCTCGTCAATCAGTATCTAGCAGATATAAATACAGCGATAAGGCAGAAGCCTGATAAGGCAATGCAGGAATCGTTTGCAAAGTTAAAGAAGCCATTCGAGCATCTACTAAGTGACCTAAAAAAGGATATAACTGAGTTGACTATAGATGACAAAGGCGTTAAGGAATTAAAAGCGGCACTTGCTCAAGATAAATCTACCATCAATTTGAAAAAAGCGCTAAAAGAGTCCCTTGATAAAGCAAAAAAGGAATATGATAAAGCGTATGAGCTTTACAAACTTCCTTCAACAAAGGTATATACGTTCTACAAAGTGACTCAGCATGCTGATGATCTCAAGTGGTTAATTGATGGTTTCGTGAATTCACAGACTCTCACAAGAAAGAATGGGGAAGTAACAAAACAGGGATATAAGCCTATTGATGAAGCGGTAAAATGGGTAGATCAGATGCTCAAAGATTACATTGGACGTGAGCATGTGTTGAGTAACGACATATGGAATGGATCGAAGCTGGTAGCTGGAGCTGCAGCAGCTTATTTCCTGAAAAATCCGTCTTTACTTTACACGACAGCAGCAGATGTGGTACAAAAAGATACGGGACTGGTGGGATGGTTAGCAAGTTGGTTTGTGAGCGAGAAGCATATAGATGCATGGGCTAACTACTATTCATTTGCTGATAAAGCACTATTCCTTGGCATTGCTGCTGCGACTGGTGGTTTAGGCACTGCAGCAATCAGTGCAGGAATACAGCTTGGAACATGGGGTATCAATCATTACACTACGCAAGACAGTTCTTTGAGATATATTCCATATGTTGCGCAAAATATAGCGGATATTGCGTTATTAAGGCATGATTTAGATATTGGGCTGAAGGGTATATACAAACTTGGTGTTCTTGGTGCTGAAGCGGCACATGCGGTCCATGATATAGTGAAAACAGCGGAAGCTATGTTCCCAAATAAAGGGGCAGCATGGTTGGAACAACGCATTCCAAATTTTGGAGAGGTTTGGAAGGATACAGTGTTCCTGGGGGTTGTTAGTTCCTTTTTGGGGGATATTAAAAATCCCACTGCGCTATCCTTTATAAGAGACTACGTAAAAGCTTTTCCTGCCATTTTGAAATGGTATAATGGTGATGCAATAGGTGGCACAGACGTTCAATATGGTCTTGCAAATGTCGCAGCGGCGTTTGTAAAACCTGTTTGCAAGACGTTGGTGATTGGTGTTGGAACTTACAGTAGCGCCGGTCTTGGATTTGAAGCTAGCAGCAGATTATCAAATTACATCTGCGAACCTTTTTCAAGAGTACTAAACATTTTATCAGAAGGTCATCAGAAGTATAATAAGGGCCATAGCAAAGATCCTGGATTCAAGGATGTTGGATTTATCGAATATTGCAAGGCTCATGTAGAATGGGGAAAGGTTGTTGCGCAAGCAGGGATAGATTCATTGTTAAAAACTATTATTTCGGACCAATTTGGGAAAATAGTGGGGAACTTAGGTCTTACAAAAATTGCCTCACCTCTAAGCGATTATCTCAAAGATATACCTTTATTGGGGGGGAAAATAGGGCAGATTATAATAGAAATTCTTAATCAAATGGTCACTTCATACACTCTGGTTCCACCCACGAGAACCGTACAGGATAGTGCTGGCAAATATCTTGTCAACAACGTCTTGACTGAGGAATTTATGAAAAGTGTAATGAACCTTAATATTGAGGGATTTAAAAAGCATGTTATTGATTTTACAAAAATAGACTCTGAGAAAATTGGTGATGATGTGCAGAAAGTTTATGACACATTAAAATTTGGTGATTTCCCGACGCAAGAGACTGGCATCAAAAAGCCGCATGATACCGATGTTCCGTATAATAATATGTGCGCACTTCACGAGAATGAATGCTTGAAGATAGATGTTTTAGAATATCTGTTAAATACATCACATTAATTTTGCACAGGAAGGGGAGCTCTCTAGTTCCCCCTTTTTATATGTTATGTGTAGATGATATTATATATTATTATCTTAGCATCTAACACCAAGTCTTATTCTAAATGAGCACTAGGAGCGTAATGGTGATGGTGAAGGAGTGAAAACTACATGACTGAGTCTGAATCATGCGGCGCAATAACGTGAGCGTTAAAGGAGACTTGGTATAAGTGTTAAATTTAAAAACTTAGCATAAGTTCATTGCAAGAAAATTTTTAGTTCTATATATTGCAAATTGCAGTTGGGTTCTGAAAATTGGGATAGCGAACTGATGCACAGTGGTAGTTGTTACAATAACATCTATTCTTACAGCAGAATCCTGCTGCGCTTTTGTTGTGCGAGGAAGGGTGGCCGAGTGGACGAAGGCGCACGCCTGGAAAGTGTGTTTACTTTTGCGAGTAACAAGGGTTCGAATCCCTTTCCTTCCGCCATTATAAGGTTACGTTTGTACGCTTGTTTAGTTTAGTTAAGCATAAAGTAGATTCATGAATGGTATTTCAGCTAGCTCAATTAGCACTGTTGATGGAAACGGTACGAAAGAAGAAAACGATCAAGTTATCATTTCCAAGCCTGGCTGGATTAAAGTCAGGGCTCCCACAGGACAAGATTTTGACAAAACTAGCAGTATCGTAAAGAAGTATAATTTACACACAGTGTGTGAGGAGGCTGCATGTCCAAATATAGGAGAGTGCTGGCGCAAGCGTCATGTTGCATTCATGATTTTAGGTAGTGTATGCACAAGAGCATGTAAGTTTTGCAATATAGCAACGGGAAAGCCAGATAAATATGACCCACATGAACCACAAAATTTAGCAGAAACAGTAGTACAATTACAACTACAACACGTTGTTATTACATCAGTAACCAGAGATGATCTTCAAGATGGTGGAGCTCAACACTTCGCAGATTGTATCAACGCGATTCGAATAAAATCTCCTATGACTACTGTTGAGGTGCTTACGCCAGATTTCCTTAGGAAAAAAAATGCTATCAATATAGTAGCGGCAGCGAAGCCAGATGTATATAACCACAATATAGAAACTGTCCCCTCACTTTACCGAAAGATTAAGCCAGGTGCACGCTATTTTAATTCGTTAAATTCATTGTATAAAGTAAAACAACTAGATCCACAAATATTCACTAAATCCGGTATCATACTAGGTCTTGGAGAAACAAAAAGCGAAGTGTTGCAAGTCATGGACGATTTGCGAGAAGCAGAAGTCGATTTTATCACAATTAGTCAGTATTTACAGCCCACATCCGAACATGTTGATGTTAAGAAGTATATAACTCTTGAAGAATTCACGCACTATCAAAAGATCGCTGAAGATAAAGGATTTTTAATGGTATCCTCTAGTCCACTAACCAGATCCTCGTATCATGCAGCTGAAGATTTTCAAAAATTAAAAGCAGCATATCAAGCAAAAATTCAAAGCGGTACTGATGAATAAAAGATATGAAAAAGTCCAAAAAACTTTTACATTTCGTATTATCAGTTCTGTTGCTATCGCTATATATAGGAAATTGCGTACTTTAGTTATAGTGGTTTTTTGCATTACATTTATTTACGTATTGAACACATACTTATTTGTTGTAAGAGATACGTTAAATGAAGCTACAGGACATGTATATAACGTCTTCTCCACAGCGATAAATTATGTAGACTTGGCGATAAACTCAACACTCGATAGATTTTTTATATGGTATTACAAAGATAGAAATGTCCCTTCCTCCATTTCAAATGTCTCGGAAAGTAAAATAAAATCTGAGTTAGAGTTGCTAAAAGCACAAAATGAGGAATTAAGACAAGAAATACATTACATAGATAATTTTAAGTATACGCTTGTATCTACTAGAATTGTTTCCATTTCGGCCAGCGTATTTGGTAAGCAATTTATGGTGCGTGCTGGTAAAAAGGATGGTGTGTGTGTTGGGCACATGGTGATAAATGAGGCAGGAGTGGTGGGTAGGGTTATAGAGGTAAGTCAAAATTTTGCTAAAGTGTTAGTAATAGGGAATCCCAATTTGCGTATTCCAGCAGTACTTATACAATCGAAAAAACAGTGTATTTTGGTAGGTAATACGGAGAATAATGATGATTTGTTATTGCCTATGTATCTTGATGATTATGGTGATGTTAGTGAAGATGAGTTAGTCGTAACCATGGGAGAAGGTAGCGTAATACCAGACGGTATACCAATAGGTAGAGTTACTTTTGTAAACAAACGATTAATGGTTAAGCCTAATGTAAATTTAAAAAATCTCAGCGTAGTTAATATTATCATCCCAGTTGATTAAATTGCTGTATTTGCTACGCTATAATACATAGCTTTGGTATGGTTATAAAAAACATGTGAGTGTGGATATGCAGTCTGGTCTTATAAATAAGGTGGCGATTACACCAGCAAACGTTACAGATGCCCAGGAAACATGTGTGCCCGTCTAGTGGCGCTATTATGCAGATAATGGGTATTGCACGTCTCCTGCCAAAACTATGGCAATAGCTAAAAGAGGGCATCTTGGAGCAATTAAGAAGAATAATATGAAGGGTAAAAATTTTGATTTAGACAAATATTATACTAAAATGAGGGCGCCATTTGAGAGGGTCTTTTCACAAGATAATAAATATGCACGCTACATTAGCATAGCTAAAAATCAGTTTTCAGCACTTATGCATGCTATCGTTTTTATTTAAAACGTTTGTGCATATTGACCCTGCCAATCAAGGGATTAGCGCAGCCAATCCACCAAAAATATAGAGAATCTTCTAGAATACACAAATAATAAATTTTAAACACAGTCTATAAGACACAGTCCTTAGCTAAAATCATTCAAATAATAGCGTCTTTAACTCCTGAAAATACAAAAACTCCAGCGTCAGTTCCTAGAAAGATAAAGGAATTTTGTAGGAAAAATTCTTGGAGGAATTGGTGGTAATTACTATAATACAGACAAAAAAGCAGCAGGGTATCAGAAGTTACGTAGTGATTATCAATTAAAAACAGTTGAATTAAAAGTTGGTGACATAAAGATACTTCCTTTGATGAAGCTCAGGGTAGGACAGAGCAGCTTTATCCCAGGGATATTTCTCTACAAAGGACTATTTGTATAATCATGGTGTAGCAAATCCTGACAAAGATAAGACTACGAGTATCGCAAATTCTTTTTTCGTACCTTTGAGCAATTTGAGCAGAAAGGAAAGTGGAGTGCACTGATGTTTGGCGTAGATCCTAATAAAAGTCAGAAAGCTCATGACTTGCTATCTTTTTGTAAAAAAGATAAATATCAAAATACGCAAAATGTGAATGAACATATCAAAGAGTATCTCTTATTGGCCTCTTCAGATAGTGGGACTGGCAAGAGTAATAGTGGTACCCATACCATAAAATTCGTTAATAAAAATACTTAATAGCCCTGATACGCCAGATATTATCAGAAAGCAATTTGCAAGTGTATTGAGTGTACAGGATGTTGAAAAAATTCGATTTCGAAATTTTAAGTTTACAAATGATCACTTTAAGTGCTTAATAACTAGTCAATCGCAGGCTTTTAAAGATAAATATGCCAAATATAGAGAGTGAACTGCAAAGTGTTAGTAATAATGTACATAATAGGTGAGTTTGAAGGATTTGAGTAAAGCAAGAATTTTTGTTATTGCAGGTGAACCCTCTGGGGATAATTTGGGTGCAAAGTTAATTGAGGCTTTACAGAGTGATGCAATAGCTCAGTATATGCAAGCTTCTTTTGGCAAACGGTTAAAGTTTGATTTTTACGGCATTGGTGGACTCAGAATGAAGAAGGCCGGCTGTGAAATTATTTTTGATTATACTAATATAGCATTAATGGGATTTATCGAGGTTATCCCTAATATACTTAAAATTATGGAAAGATTAAGGCAGTGCGTAGATGCCATAGTTTCTTACCGACCGCATGCAATAATTACAATTGATTCTAACGCATTCAATTTTCGTGTCGTTGAAAGGGTGCGGCAAGATCCCAGTTTTGCTAATGGAGTCTTGCCAAAAATGATACACTGGGTTGCACCATCGGTATGGGCGTTTAGATCAAAGAAAAGAGCCTATAAAGTTGGAAAGCTTTACGACCACATTATGTTATTATTGCCTTTCGAAAAGCAGTATTTTCGGCATATGCCAAGTACATTTGTGGGACACCCCATCGTTGAATCAAAAAAACCAGACAATTCGTGGTGTGTGCAGGCAAGAAGTAAGTACGGTATTGCTGGTAGTGACATGCTAGTTACCATTATGCCAGGAAGCAGAAAACAAGAAATAAAGAAGCACATGCCGGTTTTAGTTGAGTTTATACAAGAGCTGGGCATGCAATATAAAGCTCTTAATAAAAACATAAAGTTTTTCATTCCCATTTCAGAGCAATTGAGGTCCAGTGTAGAAGCAAGTTTTGATCCATATAAAGACAAAGCGTGGTATGATAATGTTATAGTATCAGTCAGTCGGACCTATAAAAGTACTATGATAACTGCAAGTGACTTGGCTATAGTAAAGTGTGGCACTTCTATCCTAGAAGTTATGAAGCTTGACGTTCCTATCATTGCCTTTTACAAACTGTCTTTAATATCAGCCTATATCTTGAAATTAAGGTTAACCATAAAATACGTCACGCTGTGTAACTTACTATTAGGTTCACCGGTAATTTCCGAATTGTTACAAGAAAATTTTACCGTAAAAAATCTGATACGTGATGCTGTAAAGTTTTTAGAAGATAAAGCTCTGGGTAAGCAGTGTGTTAACCAATACCAAAAGGTATGGAAAATGCTGGGTGATAATGAAGAGATTACACCTAGCATGAGAGCAGCCCGAGCAGTAATAGATACCCTTCTTTCCCCTCCCAATTCCATATGTGATAGTCCAATGAACCTCCTTACAAAAAAAGGTAAGTACTAATACAAGGAGGATTGCCATTATGAGACTGTTGTAAGGTAAGATTTTTAGTTTTTTTAGAGTGTAGGGAAGAGATTGTAAGCTGGGGTCAATCCATAAATAGTGTTAGGTATAAGAACTATTTTATACATTTTTGCCCAAAATTTATTCATTTTTAAGCGATAGCTATGCCATTTCCTTTGTGTCTTTGTGCAATTATCGCTAATCGCCCCAGATTGAAGTATATATAGTCAGATGAAAAATAGTAGTGATGATGATTAAATATTATCTAACTATGAAGGTTTTCATTTACAGTTACTAAGACAAAGATGACGGGTGGGCATATAGTAAAATGGATAACGCTAACTTTCATAAATCACAAAATACGAGAAAAATGATAGAAGAGGAAAAATGTCATCTGTTATTTTTACCTCCTTATTCACCAGATTTATATCCAATCGAGAAATGTTTGGCCAATTTAAAGGCGACATGCTCTAATTGACCTGTCATATTACGATCCTTGTTTTTCATGATCGATAAGCCATCTTTTGCGGGGTATACCTCCACCATATCCACCAAGATTACCATTGCTGTTGATAATGCGATGGCAGGGGATAATAATCACCGACTGATTCGCACCGTTGGCATTTGCGACTGCTCTATAGGCTGTTTGTTTCCCAATAGCTTTAGCTTGATCAAGATAACTTCGCGTCTGGCCATAGGGGATACGTGATAACTCCTCCCAAACAAGCTTTTGAAAGGGGCTGCCCAAAAGGCATAGAGGTGTTTTAAACGCCTTCAGCGTTCCTTCAAAATAAGATTTGAGCTCCCCTGCAATTGAGGCAATCGGATCAGTAGCTCCAGGAATAATAGCTGCTTTTGTCTTCATTCGGAGTCGCTCAATTCCACACTTTAAACCGCGCCTATCGATGAATTCTAAAAGGTAGAGTGCCTGTTCATCTGCAATGGCAAGCATGGGTCCAAGTGGTGTATTGAGCCAAGATGCCTTGAGAATAGCACGGTGCACACCCCCATAGGGTATATTTTTACCAATGAGAGTTTGGTAAAATTCTTGTTTAATTTCTTCCTTGAGCATTTCTACCCCATATTTACAACCACCATAATAAGCCCGATCTATTACGTTATGGTTTTACTATAATGATTTTGGGAAAACGCGCGATCAAAATCTATGCATTGATCTTTTTTTAAACGATAGCAAACAGAATCAGTCTTTCTGGTACAACACTAGGGTTCTTCCGCATTTATACTAAGCAATATATTATTTTTTTTTACATGCTGTGTGGATAAGAATGCAGCGAATTTGATTTGACTACAACTCTGCATCAGTGGTGTATAATTTAGGTACGGAGCAACTCTATTTAGTAGCATAAGTAGTTGATTATGCATATCTTGAAGATCACACATGGTATATACCTCTACTCTAATGCTGAGGCATTCTTCTGTGTTAGATGCACGTACTAGCCACCACCCCCTTGTCTCACTGCACCTAATACCATCTATATTGATGTAGCATAAGCCTAGCTCTTCTATTTCGTTTTGTAAATTTTGTATTACTTTGTATTTTTCATTATTTGCACATTCTATCCTAATTTCACGAGTTATAAAGGAAAGAGGTAATTCTGCCAATGTATTAGTAATAGTGGTATAATTCACAAGCATGAATGATATCAATTTGCATGCAGCAAATATGCCATCATCATAGCCGAGGTAATTATGCGCATCATATATATGACCACTAACCTCTCCAGCTAAGGATATACCATCCTCTTGCATTTTTGCTTTTATTGGTGAATGGCCTGTTTTCCATAAAACTGGTATACCACCGTACCTGCGTATTTTCTCGATAATAATTTGACTTGTTTTTACGTCCACGAGTACTTTTGACCCAGGGATTTCTTTTAGCAAAAAATAAGCAAAGATTAGTAACAGCTGATCACCATTCAATACGCCACAAACAGGATCTACTGCAATAATTCTGTCAGCATCATGATCAAGAGTAATGCCCACGTGACATCTTTCAGATGTCATTACTTGTTTTAGTTCATCTAAGCACTTCTTTTCATGAACATGTTTAGAATCTATCATGTAGTGCTGGCCGGGAATTTGAGCTATTAAATTTTTTATAATATTAACTGCAGTGGTGTTACCGACACTCCAGACTATTTTTAATTGGTTACCTTGCTGTACATTGTTGATACCACTACTTTTTATAATTTGTCTAATATATAAATTCTCTATATCATACGATGTAAGAAATCCCCTTTTCTTAGCCGTACACTGAGCTTTACCACCACATATCGCTGGACACAGCATAATATTCTTCAGCTTTGCTCCGAATATAGGCCCTGTGCCGTATATTAGTTTAAATCCGTTATATCCGCTAGAATTATGAGAGCCAGTTACCATGACAGAGGCGCTAACAGGCAAAGAATGTGCTGCAAAATATACAGCAGGTGTAGGGACTGCACCTAAATTGATAACGTTAACACCCATATTTAAAACAGCTTCAATAAACGCTTCTGCAAGGGCAGGCGAACTCTGCCTATAGTCACGCCCTATGCACAACACACTTTCCCAATCATCTGCGCGCCTATTGTTGCCTTGATCTTGGTTGATAAAAAATTCCGCGAAACGCCTCCCTATGTGGTAGGCATCAATAACACCCAATTCGTGACCTGCTAGGCCTCTAATATCATACTCTTTTATTATTGCAGCATTTATATTATGTTCATGATTTTCGCATGAGTACATTAAACCTCTCTTGCATAACTAAAAATTTAATTCAAAATTTACAGTACCCTCTATAAATTTTATATAAGATTAGTGATCTGAAACAAGAAAAGTACTTTTGCTGGCAAATCGAATTAAATCCAAAGATATAGCTTGATACAAAAAATCGCATAACTGCGGACGACATTAAGAAGCAACAATCTTCCTCTTGTAACGCCATATATATACGATTACTGCGAGTGTACAAGCCAGTGCCACTGCCCAATCTATAATATAAAGATACTGATTGATAGTATCCTCATTGTTGCCTATAAAATACCCTAAAGTTAGCAGGGCACAAACCCACAATGCCCCCCCTGCGCCTGTATAGATACAAAACAGCTTTAAATTCATCTTTCCAAGTCCGGCGGGAAAAGAAATGAAATGTTTTATTCCAGGCATGATCCTGCCCACAAAAACCGATATTGGGCCATGGGTATTAAAAAACTTCTCTATGACACCAAGGCGTTGTTCCTTAAAAAAGAAATATTTGCCATACTTTGTCACAAGCATGCGTCCATAATGGAGTGCTATGTAATAACTTATAAGGGCTCCTACCAAATTGCCAATGATGCCACAAAATAAAACACCCCATAAATCCAATATTCCTTTGGCTATCAAATAACCTACGGGGATCAAAGTAACTTCATTGGGAATAGGAATAAATGTACCTTCTATTAATGTCATAAAAAAAATGCCGAAATAGCCCAAAACTTGTACCAAATCCACCATTTTTAAAAACAAACCATACATACCAATCAGTTTTAATATCAAATAGAGGATAAGTTAGGCAAAACAGCCACACTGACACAATATACCCACACACAATAGTGAGGATGGTAGTGCTTTTTTTGGCAAATAGCTATATATTTCTTTTTCTTTACGTTTAAATAAATACATTTAAAACATATTCATTATTGTGTAGATTGTTTTATGTTCTCTGCTATCCATACAGTTTTTATATCCTATAGTTAGAGGTATGATGGTGCGTGGTATAAGCATAATACTTTAATATCTTTAATATTGTTATAAACAGATGCCTGATATTTTGGATGAAGTACGAGAAAGCCTGCAAGAAGAAAGGCTTATAGCATTCCTAAAACGCACCGCCCTAGTCATTACCATGTTAGCCGTAGTATTGCTGTCGGTAACTGTAGTAATTAGCGGTATTAAAGCCTATAATGAAAAACAAATCAAAAATGAAGGAACCAAACTCTACAACATAATACAAGTACTAAATACTGCTGATAGTAGAGTTGTTCCAAGCCATTTGAAAATCCTTGAAGATCTTGGTAAAGGCTCTTCCATGTACGCAGTGTTAGCAAAATTTTATTTAGCGCAAATTGATCTAGCTAGTTCAAAATCTAGTAAAGCTATTCTTTATTATCAAGAGATAGCAGATAACGCCTCGTGTGACATGAGCATACGAAATTATGGTATACTGAACTTAGTCAATGCTAGATTAACGAACCAAAAAATAGCATTACCAGATGCAGTACAGCATATTGATAGCAAATTACTTTCGGACAATAAAGCCCAAAAGGGGCAGCCTTTCCTACTTTCTTCGTTACTTTTGAAAGGAGCTCTACAAGTAAACTTGGGGAATAAAGAGAAAGCACTTGAGAGTTTTTATGCAATAGCAACGCAAAAAAATTTAGCTCCAGATGTAAAAGTATTGACGAATTTTATTATACAATATGTAAAAGATAGTAGCGCATTTGCAATCCAACCCACAGAACAATAATCCCCCCTTTTTTAACACCTACATTGTTGTGTTGTAGGTTCAGGCTCAGTCGTGTATAGCCCGAAAAATAGAGTAATAGTGATGATTAAAGTACGGTATTTAGATGGAAAAGTATGAAGAAAAGAAAGGTAATGCGAGTCCAAAGGAGAGGAGTAATAAGCAAACTAAAGCAGATTATGGGCAGTGAGAGCGGTGGATTTTTGGTATTAGCCGATGAGTTCGTTTTGTCTGATGGCTTTTGCGTACCTTTTGCCTACGGCAGTACACACAATAAACCAAATACTTAGACCACAAATAAAGAATGTATTAGTTGCAAAGGCTATGCTTCCGTATTGTGCATGCATGAGTACCTTACTTACGCCAATATTGAACAATTGGCCGGTACACCGTCCAGTTTTTACTGCTAACCCGTCTACTATGAATTTAGATTTAAGCTGAATGTCACGGCTGGCGACTATGTATAAGCCTTCTCTTATTGGTGTATTAACTCCGTAATTTAGTGCATGAAGTACGATATAGAGAAAAACAAATATCTGCTGAACTCCACTTGCAAAATAGGCTGCCAAGATACAAAAAACGAATATAGGCATAATGAATAAAGAGGTACGTATACCTAAAAATCTGAGCATGCCGTTAGCTATAAAAAAAGATAAAATACAGGCTAAAGCTTGCATCGTCATACTTTGACAGTATAATGCAGTACCAATCGCACTAATTGATTCGCCTACTGCAGCTGCTTTGCCAGGCATGACTACTAGCAATCTTTGGTAATTAATAACCTCTACCATTACCTCATAAGAAAAAATTATGAAGAATATGCCCAATATATAAGGTTGTTTTATCATTAATTTTAGTCCTGCTGCTGCTCCAGTCTTTTCAATTTTCTCGCATATATTTGTGCAATACCCTTGCAAGACATTCTTTTTTACCTTTTTTAGCTGCGTATACAAAAATAATGCTGCTATCCCCAGCATTGCGGAGCTAATGCATAATAACACTCTCAGTTTATCTATATCTTTGAAATTTTCTGAAAGTCTGGTCGATAAAAACAAGTAAGCAAACCCGCCACTAAAAATGCCCCCTAATTTGGATATTGAAACTATAAACCCATACGTATGCTCAGCATGTTGAGGGTTATGGATAGAGTTGGCAAAAGCCCAAAAAACACCTAAAATGAATACAACATACCCTTCGACATATAGAAAAAATAGCCATCCTATTATAGGTGAGACATGAGCTTGAACATCACCTGTTCCTAAAAGGTAACAAAATGTTAATCCTGTAAAACTAAATATTGTAAGATAGAGCATAAGTATTTGATCGCGCCTAAACCTATCTACTAGCATTCCATCTACAAAAAGTAACGGTAATAGCAATAGCATGATAAGCAACTTTGCAAATGGCATGTGCGTTATGCCTACGGCTACGTTAAAGATTATGTGCTGTAATTCTTTTGCAATAGTATAAGAGGCAATAATACAAAAAAACAGTAATCCTGTTATTTTGAGTTTTTGTTGTTCTATTTTAGAGAGAGAAAAAAGGCGCTTGATCAAGTGCATATCGTGAAAATATTACCATAAGTTAATATCTTCAAGGAAACTCTAAAAGCTTAATACTTTATAGTCAAGGAGAAATTTGGCTCGACTGCAAAATCTTAGTTGTTTTTTGCTGGTCCTTAATATTTTTCGATAAAATTTATCTTGCAAAATATCATATGTTATGTCAGTTTTGAGCGTTGACTGCATTTGGTATTGTGCTGTAGTTAGCGTGCTTATACCAAGTCCCATTTTTAAATGAGCACTAGGAGCGCAATGGTGAAGGTGAAGGAGTGTAGAGAGAATGTACACATGACTGAACCTGAATCTTGCAGTGCGGCAACGTGAGCGTTAGAAAGGGGGGTTGGTATTATGTTGGGGTGTAGCCAAGCGGTAAGGCACTGGTTTTTGGTACCAGCATTCGGCGGTTCGAATCCATCCACCCCAGCCATTTTTTGGTGCTACGTGGAAAGGTGTTGTTACTGGTATTGCCCTCATTCACGGTGTTTTATGTGTGTTGTGATTTTTCAGTAATTTTTTTTCGAAACTCCGCTTCTGCTATAGACTGCTGCGCTGCTTCGCTGCTCAAGTCTTGTGCATTATACCAGATTACCTTTATAACGTACATGTTGTTGTATGCAGGATTCAGGTTCAGTCATGTAGATTGTTATACTCCTTCACCCTCCCATTGCTTATATCTGAAAAAATGGATTGTATAACGAATAAATTTTTTAGATATAGAAGAGTGACTTGCTTTGCGCTAGATTAGTATAATTGTTAGGAGAATAAGCACTCTTCTATTCTAATTTTTCTTGAGCAAATTGTAGTCAGAGCTAAATACATAGCCGCTTTGCACAATGAGCTAAAGATCTCTATTAATTTATCTAAAACTGATAAGGAAGATGTCCCTTAGGCTTATTTTTTACGGAGATGGAGTACGGCTTAAAGCCAATTATTTACACAAGCAAGAAGTGGGAGATTTGGTCGAATTGTTAAGTAACGAGAGGAAGAGGCTATACTGCAGCGTTGATGGTGTTGATAAAGATTTTAGGAGAAGAAATTTCTGAGATTGATGCTAAATCAGGTGACATCATAGAAACTCTTCTGAAGTAAAGCAAAAAGTTGAGATATTGAAAACAATGCTGGGTATTGGCAAATGTTTGGCTATTCAATTAGTAAGTTTTTTGTCAGAATTTGGCGATAAAAGCTATATTATAATGAGTTATCTGTAAGTGAACATCCGCACCATATGCTCGTAGTGTGCCTCCATAGTATAGTGAATGCTAGCCTCCATAAACTACAAAGCACAAGAAAAATGATAAAAAAAGCAAAATGCAGTCTATTATTTTTCTCTCCTTATTCGCCAGATTCAAAAATCCAATCAAGAAATTTTTGGCTAATACGCAGTTGGGATCAAGATTGACAGTAAGATATAGTGTATAGAAATGAATCAAAGAAATACATATTATGCCACAAAGAAAATACTATGAATTAAGCAAAGAAAATGAGTTAAGAAGTATCATTAGAAAGGAAAAGATGTGTATAGCTTAAAAAAGGCACAAAGTTTACTGATTCCAATTATATGTGGATCAAAAAACAAAGAAGTTGCAAAAATATTATGCGTATCTGAGTCATGTATACATCAAATGCGATCAAGACAAGCTAAAGAGCTAAATGACCCCAGTTGTATCAAGCCCTTTGGAGGCAGGAGGCGTTTTAATATGAATTTAGATGAAGAAAAAGAATTGTTAAAGATGTTAGAAAAATCTACAGCCATTGGTGAGCACATTGACTCGCATACAATAAAGCAGAAATACGAAGAAAAATTGGGCAGGACGGTCCATATAAGCACAATAACGCGACTTCTTGCCAGACATGGATGGACAAAACTAATATCACCCTAAAAAAGGTATCGAAGCCCAACGGACTTTTAAAAAAACTTCCACGAAATAGTGGCTGAAGAAAATAGTAAATTTGAAGATAAAACAAAAATATTAAAGATATGGTTTCAAGATGAGGCAAAATTTGGAAGAATTAATGATATAAAGGGATGTTGGGCACCTTCTGGTACAAGGCCGTTAGTCAAACATCGGGCAATACGGCAATATAGCTATGTTTATTCTGCTGTAGCGCCATATACTGGAGAAAATTTCAACCTTATTATGCCATATGCAAATACGGTGTGTATGAAGATGTCTTTGCACGAATTATCAAGGACTTACCCCAATCGCAATTTGTTAATTTTTATGGATCAAGCAGGTTGGCATAAATCGAATGATTTAGAAATATCGCAAAATATACGACTTTCCTATATTCCGCCATATTCACCAGAGTTAAATCCGACAGAAAATTACTGGAAATTCATTAGAGGTACATTTTTTAGAAATAAGTATTTTGATTCATTTGAGCAACTTGAAGAACTTTTATACTCATCACTAATTCTATTGTATCATTCATATAAATGAGATTCTTCCTGTGGTAACTTTTCCATGGATCTTACTGCAATCTTGATCGCAACTGCGTATGAGATATTGGTAGCAAAATATTAGAAAAACACCTTTCTTTAGCTGATGCTATAGATGCCGCCTAAAACACAACCCATTCTTCATTTGAGACTGTAGCCCTCCAGCTCTCCTACCTCATTGTCTTATACTATACAGCATGGTCTCATGCTTCACTAGAGTTTTTTCAAAGCCCTATTTGTTTGTAGCAAAATATGCTTGTTTAAGCGCGAGAAAGAAGGGAATAATGAAATGGGAGTTGATTGCGGAACTACCATTACCAGATTTCAGGAGACTAACAGTAGTTAAGAAGCCTACAATTTAAGGGAATATAGGACCTATTTTCATATTAGTAAGAGTTATGATGTAAGCGAAAGTAATGCATATAAAAAATAATTAGGTGGGTTGAAGATACTCTCATAAAAAGTAAAGTTTTTAGTTTACCAGGACGTAAGGCTTTGTTAAAAAGCGACATGGAATATGAGGTTGTTTTAGTTGATGCCAGCGAAACTCCGATCCAAAGACCTAAAAAAACAGCGATATTTTTATTCAGGGGAAAAGAAAAGACATACCATAAAAAGCCAAGTAGTAGTAAAAAAAATTAGCAAGATAGTGATTTGCACCAATTTTAGCAATGGTAAGCGTCATGATTTTCGGTTATTTAAAGAATCAGGAGTTAGATTTTTAACAAACACAGAAGTAATTACGGATACTGGTTATCAGGAATTAAATAAAGTACGTGCTAATAGCCTGTTACCGAAGAAAAAAAACAAGAAGCATCCCCTAACTTCTGAGGATAAAGGCGAAAATAAAAAATTATCAAACCAGCGAGTTATAAATGAAAATGTTATTGGTATGCTTAAACGCTTTAAAATCATCGCTGATAAATACCGTAACCGAAGAAAACGATTTGGCCTTAGATTTAATTTGATTGCAGGCATTTATAACTATGAATTGGCATAAATAGGGGTTTGGAAGAACTCTATTGTTTTCCAAAATCTCGCAAAAGTTTCTCCTCATGCAACGATCCTTTATATCATTCCGTGACAGTGTTTATACTTTTTTCCAGAGTTGCAAGGACACAGCTGATTTCGCGATACTGCATGATACGCACGATCTTCGGGTGTTTTTCTTTGTATAATGTCAGAGGCTTCAGCTACTCCTTGATAATCTTTTTCAGCATGCATGTTGGTCTCATGGCTTAAATTTAAATGCGATATTCTCTGTACAACGCGTTCCTGCAACTCTATAAGCATCTGCTTAAAAAGCTCAAATGCTTCAATTTTATACTCACTCAAGGGGTTTTTTTGTGCATAGGCTCTCAAATTAATGCCAGCTCTTAAATTATCAAGTGAGTGTAAATGGTCTTTCCAAAGGTAATCCAGAGTTAATAAAAAGATGCGTTGCACTGCCTCAACAAATATTTCTGCACCACACTCCCTCTTTTTTTGCTCAATATTCAAATTTGCTCTGTCATTAAGACTGCTAAATAGGTTTCCTTCACTTATAGATTTTTCCTGAATATAAGAATGTAAGTCGATATGTAGCCCATATATCCTGGCTACTTCTTTTTTTAAGTTGTCTATGTCCCACTCTTCTTTATAAGATTTTTGAGGTATGAAAGACTGAATTAAGACTTTATTAACATTATCTACCATATCGCCTATGAGCTTTAAGAGAATCTGCGAATCTTTCATAATATGCAGACGCTTAGCATATACAACCTTACGCTGCTCATTTATTACATCATCAAATTGTAAAAGACTTTTTCTTGTTTCGTAATTTCTGATTTCAACTTTATGCTGAGCTTTCTCTAAAGCCTTACTAATCCAAGGGTGAACAATTGCTTCACCTTCTTTTAACCCCATTTTTGCCAAAAACCCACTAATTTTATCTGATCCAAATAAACGCATCAAATCATCTTCCAAAGATAGGAAAAATTTGCTACGCCCTGCATCTCCCTGCCTGCCCGATCTTCCCCGTAGCTGATTATCAATACGTCTTGACTCATGCCTCTCTGTTCCAATAACAAGTAACCCACCAGCCTTTTTTACGCATTCTCTGTCTGCTTCAACTTTGTCCTTTATTTCATCATGAATTTTGTTATACAATTCATCACTTTGAGCCTTCGCATATTTCTCGCGTAATATCTGCTTGGTAAGCATTTCTGCATTGCCACCCAGCATTATATCCGTACCTCGTCCTGCCATGTTTGTGGCTATGGTAACTGCCCCTGGCTGCCCTGCTTGCGCTATTATTTCAGCTTCCAGTGCATGGTACTTTGCATTCAAAACGTGATGCTTAATTTGGCGTCTTTTTAGTAATGATGAAATATACTCTGATTTTTCTATATTGACGGTACCCACTAAAACAGGCTGCCCCGCTTTATGTGCTCTTTCTATTTCATCCAAAACAGCATCATATTTTTCCTTTGCAGTTCTATAAATAACATCATCTTCATCAATTCTCCTTACTGGCACGTGAGTTGGTATTGCCAATACCGAAAGCTTATAAATGTCGGCAAATTCAGCTGCTTCAGTTAACGCAGTTCCTGTCATACCAGAAAGTTTTGGATACATCCTGAAATAATTTTGAAATGTGATAGATGCCAACGTTTGATTTTCATTTTGAACAGGAGCATTTTCCTTTGCTTCAATTGCTTGATGCAAACCATCAGAGTATCGCCTACCTTCCAGTATTCTGCCAGTAAACTCGTCTATAATCATTATTTTTTGATCTTTTACTATGTAATCTACATCACATTTAAACAATTTTTGCGCACGCAAAGCTTGGTTGACGTGATGTATTATAAGCATATTTTCTAGATCATAAAGTGAACTACCTTTACTAATTAATCCATGCTGTTTTAGTATTTTTTCTGTATTTTCATTTCCCTTTTCGGTCAAAAGTACCGTACGTACCTTTTCATCCAGCTCATAGTCTTGCGCAGATAGTTTTAGTATTATGCTGTTAATTTTCCCGTATACTTTGGAATTATCTTCTGCTTTTCCAGAAATGATCAATGGGGTTCTTGCCTCATCAACTAACACACTATCCACTTCATCAACAATAGCGTAGTAGAACTCTCTTTGTGCCATTTCCCTGCAATTGTGTTTTAAGTTATCGCGTAGATAGTCAAAACCAAATTCATTATTGGTACCATATACAATGTCACAATTATACACCACTTTTCGTTGCTCTTCGGGCACTGTGCTAGTTAAGCAACCTACAGTTAATCCCAAGAAATTATACAGCGGTCCCATCCATGCGATAGCATCACGTTGTGCGAGGTAATCATTAACCGTAACTACATGCACTCCCTTACCGGTGAGAGCGTTCAAGTACACAGGCAAAGTAGCAACTAATGTTTTCCCCTCACCTGTACGCATCTCAGCAATCATACCGCGATGCAATACAACACCACCTATGATTTGCACGTCAAAATGCCTCATATTAAGTACGCGCTTTGCAGCCTCTCGCACCACAGCAAAAGCTTCAGGCAATATAACTTCTAAAGACTCCCCGTTCTGTAAGCGTGTTTTAAATATCTCCGTCTTTTCGCGCAACTCGCTATCAGTACATTTTTCAAACTCTGACTCTAAGCCGTTTATTTGCCTAACAATCGGCTTCAGCTTTTTTATAAAACGCTCACTGTCGGACCTAAATAATTTCTTGATAAGGTGTACTAACATTTTTCCTTAGTGTTGAGTTATATCTCAGAGAATGTACAATCCCCTCTCTAATTAACGTTACCACGCTTTAGTGGTGGATCTACAAATTCTTACATTGTTGACTTAGTGAACCCCAAGCCTGGTATAATCTATACACGTATTTTTGAAAAAGCAAATTTAAATGTATGAAGTTACAAATACTGCATAAAAACGCAGTTAATATGATATTGAGATTTGTAGTGTTGAACCAACATAACATTTGAGATATTTGTAAAATATGGCAAAGAGAAAAGATCTGATAAATACTTAATATTATTACATAAAGACCTCTCTTATACTATGGGACAAACCTACATGACAGAGCCCGAACCCAGAAGTGCAGCAACACGTACGCTGTAAAGGACTACTAAGATACAACACTCATGCAGTTCCACTCCTTCTCTTATCCACTTTGTCGCATCCCTGCTGCAATTGACTACGTAGTATCCGCCGAAGCCTTCCCACTCGAGAGTTTTGCGGATACCTATATAGCATCATAGGTATCTATTACCTCGTGTCCATAATAAAATCCACTAAGCTCGTGTACATTTTCCATATAATATGAAGGATGACTTGGCATTTCTTTACCTACTGCAGTACAACTTGCTCCAAACTCCGCTATAGCAACACCAACAACTACTGCCGCAGGTATAAGGACTATGAGAACTGCGCCAAGTGCAAATATTCCCCACGCTGCTGCGGTAGATACTCCTGCAACTACTGATACGCCCGCACCTCCTTCTGCTATTACAGCCGCTGTACTTGCCGCTGCCGCCGTCCCAATGGATGCTACTTCCGCACCCAATGCAATTCCTGCTATAAATAACCTTTAATTAAAAATTGACATTGAAATTTATACACACAAAAAACAAATCGAGAGCCCATCCCATATCCCAAAAGCACAATGTACCAGGCATCACTCACACAATACCAAGCAACTTAAATGCTTCCAAGTCAAAAAAATGTCATCATTATTTCAAAAAAATAATCATTAAACTCACAATGCTATTCTTGTATGAATGCAACTTATAAGTCAAGAAAAATTTTTTCATGACTACTAGTCGTTCCACACATGTCCGAAAGGTCAATATAAGATTTATTGAAATCGAGTCTAAGCAAGCAATCTTCTACTTGTGCTGCTATCTGCACATTATAGTACGATTCTTCATAAGACTTGATTTTATGTAAGATTTTTAAAGTTTCAGAAACGTCGTGATTATTTTTTAGGATGTAGTTAATAGGGTCATATTTGAATTTTGATAATTCATTCGTGATGCTATCTTTATATAACTCTACCTCAGTATTATACTGTAATGATTTTGGAGCATGAGATAGCAACAACTTTACCGTGTTAAGACTCTTTTGCTTTGTTAATGCAAATTGGGAATGTCCCGAATGCATATCCGCTTCTGCTTTAAGTGGAATCTCTTCCAAATTTACGTATCGTTCCACGAGAAATACCGAAAGTGCTGTTTCTCCCCTATCGTTCTGTATATTAATATCAGCTTCGTGAGCTATTAACGATTTTACTACATCTGCATTACTATTACGAGAGGCTAGCATAAGTGCAGTGTAGGAGTTCTGGTTAAAGTAATTTATGTTCGTGATTTTTTCAGTATTGAACAGCTGCTCTACTACTTCTAAATATCCTTGGGATGCGGCTAAAGTTAATGCTGTTTCTCCCACATTGTTTACAGTATTGACGTCAGACCCAAATTTCATCAATAACTCAGCCACTTTACTATGTCCCTTTAATGCTGCTAAAATTAAAGGTGTATTGCCGCCAACATCTTTAGCATTAGGATTGGCTCCTGCATTTAATAAAAATTCTATCACATCTGGAAAACTATTTATTGCAGCTGCCATGAGCGGAGTTGCCTTGTTACTTTTTGTTGCAGCATCCACATGCGCCCCCAAATTGACCAGTAATTTAGCTATTTCTATGTTCCCTAGATGCGCCGATACATAGAGAGGAGTAGCACCATTTATCAATGAATTATTGATATCAACACTATTACTAAGTAGTGCTTTTACTGCTTCAGTTTCATTTTGGGTAACATAATGAAATAACAATAATTCTTTGTATCTTCCTAAATTTGAACTCTGAAAACCCAAGAACCATTCTGACAAAGATTCATTATGTACATTTAGGTATTGCTGAATGAATACTTTAAATTCTTTTTCTTTTGCACCATAAAAATCATCTGCAACATCCTGGAAGAACGATATAAACTTTTTCACTTGTTCTTTTTGCCAATCCATGATGTATGGGTGAGAAAATTTTTGTAATTGATTTACGCTTGTTGTAAAAGATTTTTGCCCTTGTCCTGTATTGACAACAAACATGTTACTTCCCGGATTTATAACAATATAATTGACATATTCAGCATATGGATTACCGCTGTATAACGTAAAAGCCTTCAATATTAACTCATCGCTGGCAGAGTGTACCTTACTGAGAGTTGAAGCCACTATTAATGTAGATCCTAGAGGTAGTGGGCTGACTAAATTTGACGACTGCTCTGGAGAAACGTGGTAATTTGCAAATAATTTTAGGTGAATGCCGCTATACCCTAGCCATCTTATATAAAATGGGATATTGATGGATTTTGCTATAGCGTTAAACGCACTATTCTGAGCTGTATAGCAAATACTCATGCTGTCTAAGTGATTGGCGTGTGAGTAAAGGTATATATTATTTGTATTAATAGATAGCAAGTCGCATGGTATTTTCTTTTTTCCACCTCCATATATCATGAATATGTTACTTTGCTTATTTAATTGATCTATTAATGCTAATCTAATTTCGGTAGTGCCAGTACCTAGGAAAATAGCTCCATCTACATTTGGTTTTCCCCTCAATATATCTTGTAGGAAAGCTTTAAAATCTTCGTAAACAAGTTTGTAACCTAGGCCAAGTAAAAATAACAACTTCAGAGCTTTTCTCATGAAAACCCTCCATATTAAGATATTCAGTTAGTATATATTAAAATCAAAAACTCAGGTGTCGAAAAAAGTTCACTATAGACGACTCAAAAATTCACGTGCAAGCATCATGTAAGCAATCGAGCCTAAACACTTAGTATCATACATAATGGCAGGCTTACCGTAGGATGGAGCTTCTGATAGCTTTACATTTCTAGGTATTACGGTGTTGTATACCAAGCTGCCTAGCTCTGCCCTTACTTCTTCTTCTATCTTTAAGCACAGATTATTACGCTTATCATACATAGTTAATACAATACCGTGTATACCAAGCTCTTTATTTAGAGTGCTCTGCACCAATTTCATAGTATTTAGCAGATAAGCTAATCCTTCCATTGCCAAAAATTCGCACTGCAACGGAACTATTAATTTATCGCAAGCTGACATAGCATTTATGGTAAGCAAACTTAAAGATGGTGGACAATCGAAAAATATACAATCATATTCCTTGAGAACATTTTTTAATTTTTCGCGCAACAATATCTCTTTTTTATCTGTACCAGTAAGTTCTGTTTCAGCTGCAACTAAATCAATTGTGGCAACTATGATGTCTAACTTTGGAATTGTGGTCGACGTTATACTTCTTTCTAAGCTTACATTACCAATCATCATATCATAAGAGGTAACTTTACGCTTATCTACATCAATTCCGAAACTTGTGCTAGTATTACCCTGAGGATCCATATCTATCACTAATACCCTCTTGTCAACTGCGGCAAGCGCAGTAGCCAAATTCACAGTAGTTGTCGTCTTACCTACTCCGCCTTTTTGATTAGCTACTGCAAAAACTTTAGCTATACTCATTGCTTCATAATATCCTTTTTAAGTTTCTTATCTCCAGAATGATGGAGTTTTGTTTATATATATTTTGATATTGCCGTAAGTCGAAATGCCAGCATCCTTTTAATGATTCAACTTCGTGTATTTGAGCCTCGTTTTTTAGAAATAAAAATGTAGAGTGTGGAGTGATAAGATGGCAACACATATCCAATAATGTTGGTACACTTGCTACTGCTTTAGATATTATATAACTCTGGTCCTTCTCTCCCTTATTCAATTGAAACATTGTACTAGGCATGAGTTGATAGCAGAAATTTCTGACATCTACATCAAAAATGTAGGCACAAATACCTAGAGCCGAAATTACACCTAACAAAAACGTAGCTTTTTTACCGTTTTTTTCTATCAGACAGCAATTATTATAGCCTAAGATGGATAATATTACTCCCATAAATCCCGCTCCACTACCCACATCTAATATTTGAGATGTATGTGAACCACTCAGTGACAAACATTTTGCAATCATCAGAGCATCTATTATATGATAATAAATCTGTTTGCGCGTTTCGCGTCTTGTTACTAAATTAATCTTATCATTCCACTTTAGCAATATCCGTACATACTCCTGAATCAGTTCCCACTGATCAAATGAGACAAGCTGTTTTATTCTACTTGTGAAATCAACGTCATTCATAGCTAACGCTTACAATGTTTTTTTAAATAAAGCTGAATTGCAACAACAGCTGCTGGTGTGATACCCTGTATGCGTTTCGCATCCGCAATGGTTGCGGGTTTTGTACTCATCAACTTGGCCTTCACCTCATTTGATAATGCTTTAACCTCAGAATATAATATATCTTCGGGAATCTTTTGATTACTGTCAGATATGAGCAATCGTATATCTTTTTCTTGCCGCTTACTATAACTGCTGTATAAACATTCTATCCGCACTTTCTCTATCACTGCTGGATTTATACTTCCTACAAATTCACAGGGTAGTAATTTTAATACTTTTTCGATTTCTACACCCTGCAAGCCGAATATTTCAAGTAAAGATTTTTTTTTGCCATCTGGCAAAGTGATTCCATCTCCTTCTTTTACTGTTTTATTAGTTAAATGCACTTTAGCTAGTTCTACCACCAAACGCTCGGTATCTTCACGCATCTTAGAAAATTGCATATATCTTGCTTTCCCTATGATCCCTAATTCTGACGCTTTTTCAGTTATGCGCGTATCTGCATTATCCGAGCGCAAGCACAAGCGAAATTCTGCTCTAGATGTCATCATCCTATATGGTTCACTTGTTCCATTATGTACTAAATCATCAATCATTACACCAATATAAGCTTCAGCCCTACTTAAAGTAAACTCTTTATGTTTCAATCCCAATGCAGCATTAATGCCTGCAATTCCCCCTTGCCCCGCTGCCTCTTCATAACCGGTTGTTCCATTAATTTGCCCTGCTAAGAATAACCCCCTAATTTTTTTTGTCTCTAAAGTACATTTTAATTCACGTGGATCTACGTAATTATATTCGATAGCATATCCATATCTGACTATTTTGGCTTTTTCGAGCCCTTTTATTGACCTTACAATCATTTCTTGAACTTCTTCGGGAAATGCAGTAGAAATGCCGTTAGGATATACTACATCGCAATCTAATCCTTCAGGTTCTAAAAAAATTTGGTGCCTCTGCTTATCAGCAAATCTGTGAATTTTATCCTCGATGGAGGGACAGTATCGAGGACCCGTAGACTGAATTTGTCCTGAATACATGGGTGATTTCTTGATATTTTGCCGAATGATCTCATGGGTAGTTTCACTGGTATGCGTAATATAGCACTGTATTTGCGGTTGTATTATTTTTGTTGTTAAAGCTGAAAAAGGTAATGGCACTTCATCTCCTTGCTGTACTTCTAATCGATCCCAATCTATGCTTGTGCTTAGTAATCTAGGGGGGGTTCCAGTCTTTAATCTACCCATACACATATTGAAAGATCGCAATGTTTGAGCTAATTTTACACTTGAATTTTCATTATAACGTCCTGCATGTATCCTTCTCTCTCCTATATGTATTAGGCCATCAAGAAATGTACCAGTAGCTAATACAATAGCCTTACCGAATATCACAATATCTCCGCACTCAATTCCTCTTACCCTACCATCCTCTACCAATAAATTGGTCACTTCACCAAAATAAAACTCTAAATTGTAATAATCCATCATTATATTTTGCACAGCAAGTTTGTATAAAGTTCTATCTACTTGTGCACGTGGCCCCCATACTGCCGGTCCTTTACTATGATTTAGTATTTTAAAGTGTATAGTAGCCTTATCTGCAGCTTGCGGCATAATACCATCTAGAGCATCAATTTCTCTAACTATGATGCCTTTGCCTACTCCACCGATGGATGGATTGCATGACATTTCACCTAAGTTTTCTTTATTGTAAGTAATAAGACAAGTATAAGCACCCACCCTTGCAGCGGCTGCAGCGGCTTCACAGCCGGCATGCCCTCCACCAATTACTATAACATCAAAATCTCTATTTTTAGTGTTGCAGATTATTGGAAAAACATCCTTCGATATCATTGTGGTTCTGTGCCCATCACGCTAGACCTCTTTCGAAACTCTACCTCTGATATAAACTGCTGCGTTACTCTAATGTTCAAATCTTCATGTATATCCAATACATTGTGGTTCTGTGCTCCATATACTCCCTGCACTTTATCATCATAAGCGAGCTTTGAAAGAAGTCTATTCATTATCAGTACTCAATGATTGCTGTTTTTTCGATTTTTCGGCAATTAAGATAACATTTTCTCTACCATCTAACTCATATGCTTCTGAGCAGTAATCAAGTGGTATCATACCAGACTCCAGCACTTTAAAGCCCGCTTCTATCAATAAACGACGTAGCACTACGTCATCTAAAAACATGAACGAATCTTGGTGCATATTTCCCTTTACTTGCTCACTTGTTACATCTGGATTTATATAAGGTAGTAATGAGCTTACGTAACCGGGATAAGCATCACCATCACTTAACCTTTTTTCGTATTCCGGAATAAAAGATTCAAAGCGTTTTATATATGGTGTTACTGCAATGATATACACCCTCCCTTCATCTTTTAATACATCAAAGATTTTTCTGATAGATGCTTTAAGTTTTTCCGGATCAAAAAAATGTAACACACGGGCAATAAGGACAGCGTCGTAAAAATTATTTTTTAAATCTATGTGCTCTGGGAAATCACCAACTAAGAAGCTCACATTATCTGCCGCGATTGCGCTAATTTTACCCGCTACAATAGCGTCATGAACGCGCCTTGCAGCAATAAGAACATGCCGCTCATCCATATCATTTACATGATATACCACATCAGGAGCGTATTGCAGTGCCTGCAGCAGCACATTACCATATGCAGCACCTATTTCAAGCACTGTTTTCCCTGCTAGGTTTTTTAAAAACTGCGATGTCACATAATCTATACGCGGCGACATTGCACCTTTCCGATTTACAGTTTGTATACGCCCATCTTTTTCTGCAGCAGGCATAGATAAATGTAATGCGTTAGCCTTTGACACTCCTTCTTTGTAAGAAAAAGTAGTAGCTATAGCTGGAAATGAAAATGATATTAGGGAAAGTGCAAACAAACAATTTAATACATAAAAGAATTTTTTTGTATATGATGACATATGTTGTCTCAGCAATAAAAAGGTATCGTACCGGAAATCTACTTCAAAACAGCACCAACGAGTTGAACAAAATTCAAAAAATCCTTAAAGAATAAAATAAAAACACCCTCAGTCTATCATCATTACACTTACTATAAAATTAATTTCTCAGTAACGATTCGAACTATGTCATAATAAGGCTACGAGGTGGTGATGCTTTGGACGCTAGGTCGTGTGTAGACGCCGGTATGATATCAAAGAAGCTATAAGTTTGCAACAAGCATTTTGTGCGGACCCAAGTCTGGAGTAGTACAATCTTTTGAATTGCTCGAATTTACCAAATATATTCTCAATAGTTGTGCATGTTTGAATTTTGACAATTCATTCATAATGCTATCTTTGTACCACTCTATCTCATCTCCAAATTATAATAATTTTGGAGCATTTTGTAAATATGATTAAAATATTATATAAATATTGAGATTTTAATCCATCATTAGTAAGATAGCCAAGATGGGAAGACCCCATATAGCAAGGATTTTAGGGAGATAGCGCTTAAACAAATTGAAGATGGAGAAGATATAGAAGAGGTATGTATGATGGTAGGCATTAGCAAAACATCGGTATTTCGCTGGGAAAGTCTGAAGAAAGAAAGTGGCGATGTAAGTCCGAATGGCAATAAGCCAACTAAAGCAAATTATGAACAGTAGATGCAAATTATTACAGGAAATCCGAATTTGACACAGAAAGAAATAGGTGCGATGATCGGAATGACTGCAACTAACATATGTCGCGTCTTTCGAAGGATGAGGGTTGTTTTCAAAAAAAACGCTTTACAAAGAAGCAGACTTCAAGACAAAAGAAGAGTTTTTAGAGAAAATATCATCAATATCTCGAGATAATTTGGTGTATGTTAACGAAAGTGGAATACAGAAATATCTTTATAAACCCGAAGTAAGGCTAAGGAATGGATAATATAATGCGATAAGATGGAGATATGATATCTGTTTAAAGGAGCCGATAAAGGGTAACAAAGAAGGAATATATGGAAATAGATTTTACAGGAATATATTGTTATGTTGATGATTTTTGCAAAGGATTTATAATTTGGTTGGAAATACATTTATAAAAGGCAAGGACAACGAAAGGCAAGAGGAGTAGGAAGAGCAATATGAGCCTTAGCGAGATAGTAACGAGAATGTTAGGCTACCAAGAAAGTAAGTTTAGTTGTTTTCTGGGACTGATGCTGGATGGTTTGTATTTTCAGGAGTTAAAGACGCTATTATTTGAATGATTTTAGCTAAGGAATGTGCCTTATAGACTGCGTTTAAAATTTATTATTTAAGTTGCAGCAATAAGCACTTAAATAGCCCATGAACTCCGTAACCTTTGTAATTAGCTGGCAACTTAACTGCTGATAACTCACCACTAATTGCCGCAAAATCAAATAATGCCTTGAAACTCCTCTATTGATTATCCCTAGATACCAACTCTTCCAAACTCACCATTACTATTTGACTTAATACCATTCACCTACCATTTATCTTGCCCACTTCCATCAATAATACCTTAATTTATCTCATCTCGTACCAGCCCCATACAAGGAAACTTGCGATACAAAGTTATTCGAATTTTTGATTGAAATTTTTCTGATACCTGCGTTAAAGCCTGGTCAGGCGGTCATCATGGATAACGTTAGCTTCCATAAATCACAAAATACAAGAAAAATGATAGAAGAGGCAAAATGTTATCTGTTATTTTTACCTCCTTATTCACCAGATTTAAATCCAATCGAGAAATTTTTGGCCAATTTAAAGGGTAGGTAGGCAAAATATTGAAAAATACTCTTCTTTCTTTAGCAGATGCTGTAGATGCTGCCTAAACACTATGATGATGATGGTAGCTTTCCCGGTGAGATCTAGGGTGTCTCGCACTACAAGAATTATTTGATGACATTGCCGCAGGTCTTATTTGATTGCGTCATTGTTTATAAAATCGATTGCCTCTCTCTCACTGCTTGATTTTACCAAAACAGTGGATATTTGATCGTCACAACGTTACCTTCGTATTGATGACTCAAAGCTTTAATGCGGCCAGCTCTATGGGGTGCTTGATGCTCAATGCGCTCTTGAGCTTTGCGCAATATGAACGGGAATTCACCGGTGAACGCATCCGCGATAAATTTGCCTCCTCCAAGCAAAAAGGCATGTGGATGGGGAAAAATCCGCCACTGGGGTATGATGTGGTTGAACGCAAACTTGTGATTAACACGGTGGAAGCCAAATTAATTGAGCATATCTTTACGCGGTTTTTAGTGCTGGCATCTACCACACATTTAGCTAAAGAATTAAATAATGATGATTATCGATCCAAACAAATTTACCGCTAAAACGGGTCATTGGCGGGGCCAAATTCACCAAGGCATCACTGCGTCGCATCCTCATAAACCCAGTTTATATAGGCAAAATACGTTAGTTTCCCGATCGCACGAGGGTATCATCGACCAAGATTTATAGGGATCGTGCCCAGGCAACTTTTAAAACAGCGCCCAAACGAAATCCAGCCTTTTGTAAATCACCTGTTCATCTATTGCCAAGCCTGTGGCATACCCATGACACCTACGTACACTGCAAAAAAACAGCATACCGCTATTACACCTGCAGTAACGTACTGCGAGCGGGTGCCATGGCATTAATTCCTACCTTGCCGCTGGTGAGGTTGAGCATTTTGTGATTCAACAGGTACGCCATGTTTTAAAATCACTCGAAGTGGCAGCGCAAACAAACCTGTTATTGGAAAATGTCGGTTTAAACAAAACGCAGGTGTTTTTATTACTCAGGTGTTTTTATTACTCAAAGACATTGATACTGTTTGGCAGAATTTATTCCCCATCGAGCAACAAAAAATAATACCCTTCAGGTAACCAAGTTGGTTTAAATAACACAAAATTGCACCATTCTTGAGCTTCATTCCAAGAAGCATTAATGGGATCGCTAATTGTAGCTGTTTTAAAAATAAAATGATTTCTTGACATTTCGGATTCCTACAAATTCTTTTTCGTGTAATAACGTTGATGCCCAGGAGGACAATCTCCAAGAACGCCAAAAATTTCATAACCAGCTTTCAGATAAAAAATCCTTCGCCTGCCAATCAAATGTACCTAAATGCGATAGGCTAGCACCCATTGCTTTAGCTTCACTTTCAACCTTGTTCAGCAAGCGACTGCCGAGTTGTACTACGATGGTCCTCATCGACAGCCAAAACATCGATGTAGACAATTCCCCAACAATACATTAATGCATTGATTCCAGCGATGATGTTGCCTTGCTCGCCTTTGATATGAAAATTCAAACTGACAAAGTCTTTATCCTGTGTAAACGGAACTTAGCTGCTATTGAATGTAGCAATTTTTTCGTCTACAAACTGCATTTCCTTTTCACTGCTGATGGCGATGTCCCAGATTATAATACATTCCTCAGGAGTTCACCTTTAAAATTTTCCTAAGAAAAATTCTTGAATGCTCATACCAATATTTCTTTATTTTGCCCACGCGTTCATAGCTACTTTCCAAATAAAATGCTTTCGCTTGAAAGTCCAAAATACAGCCCCTTTTAATGGCCCCTTGCTATACTGCAGCTAGCAATTTCTTGCTGTATCCTCTCTCTAAGATTTTCATGAACCCATAATACATCAATATATATCGATTCTTTGTGGAAAAATGCCTGTATTCCACCAAATATTTCTCCTGAGTCGTTTTTTTTAAACTGAAAAATCTTTTGAATCAGGCTCACCCATTATATGCTTATTAAACGAAATTAGATCTTTTCTTACAACATCATTATCAGCTTGACCAGATGTGTGATCAACGATCACTTTGTTGATAATTCAGTTGTACCTAAATCTTTAACGATTGCTTTGCCATTCCAATTTGCTAATTTATCCCAAGCACTGAAAATCCAGTCCATGCCAACAATCTTCCTTCGGAACATGCCGCCTCCACTTTGGGTCTTGATAATGTATGCGTAACCAAGGCGACCAATTCAACATGTTTTGATACGGGGCCCATGGCGCTACGCTTTTTGAGGTGTTGAATGTGCTCAAAATCATTAACATCCAGAAGGCAGAAATTAATTTTCTCTAACTGCTTGGCGGAAGGGCAGGCTAATATTTCACCTAAAACAATTTGGTCAGGCAAGCATACGTCTTTGCCATCACTCAATAATTTCTGCAACCACTTTTCAGTAGATTCCTGACGCCATTTTTTACTACGCCTTCTGATACGCCAGTATCATCAAAATCGTATACAGAAACAGAATTGCCTAAGATTTTCTTCAAATTTTAATGAAGGTAACGTATATATCTCAACATTATTTGACAGCAAAATGAGTAAAGTACCTAAAGGCGACACTAAAACGACATGATGCATTTTTTAAAAAAGCTATGCTAAACCCAAAGGTAGCAGAAGAATTTTTTGAACTACACTTACCCATCACGTATATTAGAGAAAGTAGATTTAAATACACTAACATCGCAAAAAGAAAGCTTTCTAGACAATACCTTAGGCAAAGGCTCGTAGATATGCTTTCCCCTGTGCAATTTGGTCAAAATCCAGGGTACTTTTATTTAGTAGTAGAGCAACAAACCAAGCCAGATTACTGGATGTCCTTTAGATTGTATAAATATATGCTCCGAATTTGTGACATGCATCTAAAGAAACATCAAAAAGATAAGCATTTACCGCTAGTTTGTCCGATTGTATTTTACACTGGCTTAGAAAAATATAATGCACCAGTAGATCTATGGAGTCTGTTTACAGATGCCAAACTTGCTAAATCCTTTTTCGTTGAACCATTCCAATTAATAGAGTTGCAGAAAATAGAAGATCAAGAACTAAAAAAGCATGTATGGGCGGGTATTATGGAGTTTGTGATGAAAAGAATTTTTGAAAAAGATATTTTTCCATTCTTACAGTCCATCGAGGCATTGTTAGCAGAAATTAGTAAACAAGATTTAGGTTACTTAGAAGCTATTTTATGCTATACCTTAGAGCAAGCGGAAAGTGAAAAAGGTGAAGAAGTGGTGAATTTATTTAAACAGGTAGTCTCTGAGGAAAATAGAGGTAGCATTATGTCTATAGCAGATAGATTAAGAGAACAAGCTAAACAAGAAGGTATACAAACTGGGATGCAGCAAGGTAAATTTGAGGGTAAACGAGAGATAGCACTCAAAATGTTATCTGAGAGGGTAAACTTAAGCTTAATTAGCAAGGTTACCGGTATATCTGAATCAGAATTAAAAGGGTTAGAGAACAAGCTAATACAGTATTAATCTTGTGTGATGGCTATATGTTATAATATAATGGTATATGACGCATAGCAATAAGTTTGCTTTCCGATTAAATTTCAACTACTACAAAACTTAGCATTCATCGCAGTCCACCCTGACTTACGCTTCTTACTCCTTTGTCTAACCCATTGTTACCCACTCGTAAGTTAAATTTCCTTCTAAAACCAAAACCATATACCAGCATATCCATCTCTAAATGTTAAGCCAGTTAATTTATTAGTTTTTATCGCATCTTTTAAGATAGAAGAGCATACTAAAGGTGTACATGTCGTTGTTTCCCTAGCAAAATGCAATTTATCTCCTAAACAATCTGGCCTAAAATAGCACTTGTCTTCTTCGTACATATCGTATGATTTTCGCCTTGCTTCTGGTTTTAGAATAGAGCGTTCATGATTTATACAATCTATTCTATTTAAAACATTTATTAGTTTATATTCTGTAATGATATGACCACCTGGCATAATGATATTAGCTGGCAAAGCCTCGAATTGACCATGTGCCACATCTTCTAGTACTTGCAATGCACCTGGATTGGCTAACAGCACTGTAGCACTACTATTATGCAGAAAATCCCATTGTAGTATATACTCTAATTTTCCCCATTTCGTATCTTCTACATTAAAAATGATTGGTAATGTATTTTTATTAGGATCAAATTTTTCACCAGACATAAAATTTGTATAATAACCAGGTTGCTTGTTATCCCACATTACATACTGTGTTGGAGGGCATCTACCATCAAATGCAACAAACCAAGCTCTATTTTTCATATTTTTTCTTAAATTCTTTGTCATAACTAATCCTTCTTTTGTACTTCTGCCCATGGGCGTTGATTTTTATTTAATGCTCTTGCTCCAGATTCAAGTGCTGCACGTTCTTCATTGATGATACTTTCAAGTTCAGCTCTATATTGCTGTTGTGTCCAACCCTCAACTTGCCCCCTCTCATACGCGTCATTCATCTTTCGTCCCAATTTCTCACTAACAACGTCCAAATGTCTGCCACCATGAACAGATTTTGTTGGATCATATTCAGCTTTAGTAGGTAGTTTTATCTTATTTATTGTTTCATCATATGACATACCAGCAGCCTCAAATAGTTTGCTGTTTTTAGTATTTTCGTTCGTATGGCTAATAATATGGTGTGTTTGGAATTGCCCCTCAGCAGTAGATTCAACTATAGTTTCACCTAGATGTGGCTGCACCTCATGAATTTTTATATCAGCAGGTTTTTTGACATGTTTAAAGTCCCATTTTTTGAGTATAGGGCCAATTTTGCTCGCCAAGCTGCTACCGGCAGATATAGTTGCGATTGTGCCCAGGGCAGCCAAAGCTGCTGCTTCATCATACGTAAGTTCTGGATTTTTTCTTTGCAGCAAATTAGCACCTTTATGTGTTACAGCTGTAAACACCGCCTCAATCTCCCCTCCAGCGACCTTATCAAGCACTACACCGCCGATCTCGCTCCTCACAGCATTTACAGTTCCCCCTGGTCCTGCAACTATTGTCTCCACAATACCGGATTACCTTTTTGACATACACTTCGTCATGCTTCCGGATTCAGACTCAGTCATGTATATCAAATACACTCCTTCGCCCTCACCATCGCACTCCTATTGTCTGCCTAAAAATGAAATCCGGTATATCGCGCTTCTTCAACCCTACATGCGTCCTTCTTGCTTTTTCAAATCCTCGATAAATTTGCAAAATTCTACATTATCCTTCTCATTTTCCATGAATATTTCAAATGCTCCTCGACTTGCCTTATGCACTTTTGGTAAATATGGCGATTCTAAAAATTCTTGGTTGGTATAGCAATTATCTCCTAAAGGACGTAAATATTTCGCTACCTCATATAATGCTTCAGCTTCTTTCACACTTTTCAAATACCAGCCAATACATTCATTCGGCATTTCTTCTTTTTCTAAAAAGTCTCGAAAATCTAATTCATCAAATATCATTTCGATTGCACAGCATATTCCATTACGAAAACTAGGTTTGTCACCTTTTTTTATCCAATTGCGCTTTTGGTATTCTGGATCCATTAAGTCTAAGAATTCTCTAATTAACCGACCTCTTCTTTGACCAAATTCAACATCCTTCATCCAATAATTTATATCTATTTTACTCATTTTTTATCAAATTCTTTCCAATATTTATATTCTTCTAAAGGTATGTGAGCTTCTTCCAAATCAGCCGTTTTAATACCATTTTGCTCTATAATTGGATTACCATCCTTACCAATCACCTTACCATTACTTACAACTTTTACATAATCTTGTTGTTGTGAAGGCCACTGTTTTGTCGGATCACCCTTCATTATTCGTACATCGTATTGTGAATTTTTGCCACTTATAAATCTGATGCCTGGTGTAGGATTAGTTTTACTTTCGAAACTATTTGCTAACTGTCCACCAGTTTTTCTCAAAGATTCTGGTATTTTCTCCAGTATCTGTTTATCAACCTGCCAGCCGGTATTTTTCACCAAGGCATCAACTATAGTGTTTGGATCACCTGTTTTTAATGCCTCTGTGAGTTGCGTTTTTATTTCTGGAGTGTATTTAACAACGTTGTCATGTGATTTTGCGACTTCGCCTAAATCACTCACATCTACGCCACCATGCGTCCCGGGTGTCTCATACACATTAACACCAGCAGGTTTTTTGATGTGTTTAAAGTCCCATTTTTTGAGTATGGGGCCAATTTTGCTTGCCAAGCTGCTACCAGCAGATATAGTTGCGATTGTGCCTAATGTAGCCAGTGCAACAGCCTCACCATATGTCAGCTCTGGGTTCTTCTCCTGCAGTAAGCCAGCGCCTTTATGCGTTACAGCCGTAAACACCGCCTCAATCTCCCCTCCAGCAACCTTATCGAGCACTGCACCGCCGATCTCACTCCTCACAGCATTTATAGCCCCCCCTGGTCCTGCAAGTATCGTCTCCACAACAGCATTCACAACACTAAATCCCCACCTCGCTAACGTCGGATGTTTAGCTGCAAACTCAGCATACCACTGCAGTCCATCTTGTGCTTTGTGTGCTGCCCACTTGATATACGTTGATTTTTCCCCTTTTAGTAATATATTTTCAGTTTCAGCTCTAATATCAGCATTTTCCACTCTTCTATGATCCACATATTCACGGGTAGCCAACTTCTCTTCATAACTCAGCTCGTTATATTTCTTACCCGATGCAAGTGCTCCAATGTTCCCTTCTATTGGATGCTCATCTAAATTCAATCACTACATTTACAGCTCTTACTGTCACAATAAAGGCTGTAAAATTTATTATTTTTTAAGACAGCTTGTCTTTGTCGATAATTAATGCGTTTAAAATATTGATCTAATATCTTAAATCCAGCAGCAAAATTATTAGGATCTGTTTTTAAGAAATCTAAAAATATCGGTATATCTAATTGTATTAATAAATTCATATCTAAAGATTCTAAAGAATGCAAAATCTCACTGCTGACAGAATTCCAATCTGAATCCCAATCTTCTAATTTTACACCGTTATCAAGCAAATATTCTGCCCAATTTTTTAAATCGCATTCACTTATTTTGCTAGATTGCCAATCTAGTAATTTTTGCCTTATTTCCTCTCTAGTGATTCTTAATTCCATTTTTATTCATCATGTAACAGTTTTGTATTTAACACATTGCCATCAGGGCCTATAGTTTCTTTAAATTCCTTTATAAGGTTACCATTTGCATCGATTTCTTGTATATATCTTTTTCCATAACCAGGTGTATTTGCAGGAGAAAAAAATTCTAATCTTTTACTGCCATCTTTAAACTCAATAACCTTAAAATTTTTGCTTTTACTAGTAGCCCCACTAAAAAATTTAGATACAGATTCTGCTGAATTTAACTCTATATATGCTTCTTTTGCGTCTTTCTTATCCAAAAATTCCTTTACTTCAAAAGTTTTATCAGTATCAACATGAATCTCTTTTTCAGCATGAGGTGACATTGTATGTGTCTCATGCAGCTTAACGTCAGCAGGGTTTTTGACGTGTTTAAGGTCCCATTTTTTGAGTATGGGGCCAATTTTGCTTGCCAAGCTGCTACCAGCAGATATAGTTGCGATTGTGCCTAGGGCAGCCAAAGCAGCCGCTTCATCATACGTCAGCTCTGGATTTTTTCTTTGCAGCAAATTAGCACCTTTATGTGTTACAGCTGTAAATACCGCCTCAATCTCCCCTCCAGCGACCTTATCCAGCACTGCACCGCCGATCTCGCTCCTCACAGCATTTACAGCCCCAGCCGGTCCTGCAAGAGTATCGTCTCCACAACAGCATTCACAACACTAAACCCATATCGCGCCAACGTCGGATGTTACTTTATTTATCATCATCTTCTTCATATAACCCAGGCATCTTTGTTCCCCAAAATCTATCTACTTCTTTACAACATTCTTTAGATCTTTCTCCTAGCATATTTACAAGTTTTTTCGTATATTTTTCATCTTTGTCTTCGATATTATTCATTGTTTCCATATACTCTTTATCTTTCCATCCTAGGGTATTAGTTAAAGTTTCAAAGAAAAAATATGTAATATCTAAAAATGATTCTTTACCAGAACCACTTAAGAATTCTTCAATCATGTCTAAAACTTGTTGTACAACGACAAAATTATCATCGCACAGAGCATCCCCTACAAGACTGACAAATGGATACAACTCTATAAGGAACGAAATATTATTTCCCCATATCTCAGGATTTTCCTCCCAATATTTTTGTGCTTCTGGAATATTTTTGAGCATTTTTTGAATAAAATCTTTTTCTTGTTGTGTATAGACAACCGTTCCATTTTCTCTGCTCATTTTACACTTCCTTTAAAAGCGTTTTGTAAATCTTTTAGAACATTTTCCGCAGCAGCTCTATCTCCGGGAGGTGCTGTGGGGTTATTTCGTACCCAACTTTCTAATGCAGTAATATACTGCTCAGCTTTGGTATCATGAAATACGCCACCAACGGGCTCTCCAGTCACCATTTCGTGCCTCACTGCATCTGCAGTTGTACCACTGCCAACCCTCGCAGTTGGCTTATACATATCATTCATAATTTTATTTAATTTTGGATCTTGCACAACAGGTCGTTCCATTTTAGCTCTCAGCTCTGTTTTATGCGCTTCATGTCCAACAACATTCTCCGGCACATTATGTCCTGGTTCATCAACTTTTGGCTTGATATTGGGTTGATTAGTTACTGCATGATCACCACCCAAATCACCATCCGCATGTGTATGCATCCCGACATCTGGCACCTCATGCAGCTTAACATCAGCAGGTTTTTTGACATATTTAAAGTCCCATTTTTTGAGTATGGGGCCAATTTTGCTCGCCAAGCTGCTACCGGCAGATATAGTTGCGATTGTGCCCAGGGCAGCCAAAGCAGCCGCTTCATCATACGTCAGCTCCGGATTTTTCTCCTGTATCACACTGGCACTCTTATGCGTTACAGCCGTAAATACCGCCTCAATCTCCCCTCCAGCGACTCCATCAAGCACCGCACCGCCGATCTCACTCCTCACAGCATTTATAGCCCCCCCTGGTCCTGCAATTATCGTCTCTACCACAGCATTTACAACACTAAACCCCCATCTCGCTAACATCGGATGTTTAGCCGCAAACTCAGCATACCACTGCAGCCCAGCCTGTGCCTTTTGTGCCGCCCACTTGATATATGTTGATTTTTCCCCTTTTAGTAATATATTTTCAGTTTCAGTCCTAACAGCAGTGTTTCCTTGCCTGCTATAGTACGAAATTGTATGAACCTCTATTTTTTCCGCTTCAGCATTTGCGTCGTTACGCTACGATCTACATCCACCTATCTTTATTTCTTTCTAGTACACCAAATACCGCCTGAACCCTGTTTCGTAAAGTCTTTTCATCTACATCCATTTCTGGATCAAAATATGCCGAATCACTCGGAGCATATTCTCTAATATACTCATCTATAAAATGCCATATGCCCATAAAAACCATTTCTCCTTTTATATCTAGCTCTTTTATCCCTCGTTCATATTGTATCAGTATATCCGAACAACTGTCTGACCAAGCCTTTCTATACAGTAGATCAGAATATTCTTCTTCAAATATTTTTTCCTTACCTTTTAAATTCTTAATTTTATCTGAATAGCCATCAGAATAGCCACTTGCTTTATTTTTATCTAGATCTTCATTTCGTTGCCTCCAATATTTTTGTCTAAATTCCCAAGCATTAATTTTCTCACTAAGAAAATTTTTCATCATATTGTAATACAGTACAGAATTTCCATATATTGCACTAATCATTGGTCCCCTCCTATTTTGCCTGTTTCTTTTAGATATTTTTGTTGACCGTCGTTTAATTTCCACCCACTAATAAACTCGCCATTTTTATCTTTCATCACGTTTAATTCCGTTTTTGGATTGTAATAATGTACTACATCTTGTACTTTCCCTCTGGTATACGTTCCAGCAATTGGAATTGTATCAGGATTAGCGACGTGTTCTATTAGTTTCTGCTTGAAGAGTTCGCCATTTTGTTTATTCCAATTGCCTTGCACCCCGAATTGCTCAGCGTGTCTAGGAAATTTGGCCTGTACTTGTGCATCAGGCAGTTTTATTTCACGATTTAACAGATTTTCGTCAATATCAGCATGATGCTTAAATCCACCTCCTGCATCAGTTCCGGCCTTAAAGATTCCGGTTTCCATTTTTGTTGTGGTAGTGCTCGTGCTTACATCCCCAGCGTGCGTCTCATACACATTAACACCAGCAGGTTTTTTGACGTGTTTAAAGTCCCATTTTTTGAGTATGGGGCCAATTTTGCTTGCCAAGCTGCTACCAGCAGATATAGTTGCGATTGTGCCTAATGTAGCCAGTGCAACAGCCTCACCATATGTCAGCTCTGGGTTCTTCTCCTGCAGTAAGCCAGCGCCTTTATGCGTTACAGCCGTAAACACCGCCTCAATCTCCCCTCCAGCAACCTTATCCAGCACTGCACCGCTTATCTCGCTCCTCACAGCATTCACAGTCCCCACAATCCCACCGGCAACCAGATGTACCGTAGTAAATTTCCCATCATATCTAATTTTCTACTTTTCATCTTCAAACCAGAAGCGAGTACCACCATAATAATCCCTAAATGTTAAGCCAGTTAATTTATTAGCTTTTATTGTACCTTTTAGATATTAAGAGCAGAGTAAAGATGTAAATTCCTCCTTATCTCTAGCCATATGCAATTTATCTCCCAAGCAATCTGGTCTAAAATAGCACTTATCTTCTTCATACATATCATATGATTTTCGCCTTTCTTCCGGTTTTAGCACAGAATGCTCATGATCAATGCAATCTATTTTATTTAAAACATTTATTGCTTTATATTCCGTTATAACATATCCACCTGGCATAATGATATTAGCTGGCAAGGCCTCGAATTGGCCATGTGCCACTTCTTCCAATACTTGCAATGCACGTGGATTGGCTAATGGCACTGTAGCACTACTATTATGCAAAAAATCCCATTTTAATATATGCTCTAATTTTCCCCATTTTGTATCCTCTACATTGAATATTATTGGTAATGTATTTTTTGTTGGATCAAAATTTTTACCTTGTTTTAGCCAAATATTTGATCCAGATTTATCTGAATCCCACATTACATACTGTGTTGGAGGGCATCTACCATCAAATGCAACAAACCAA
>CAXOVX010000017.1:0-22559 GCA_964213345.1 Alphaproteobacteria bacterium
TATTCACCAGATTTAAATCCAATCGAGAAATTTTTGGCCAATTTAAAGGCGTCGGTAGGTAGAGTATTTTTTTAATAAAATATTAAAAAAATACTCCTCTTTCTTTGACAGATACTGCAGATGCCGCCTTCAAAACCCAACCCATTTTCATTTAACTATAGAGCAAGAATTTGATAGCCCTGGCGTTCAGCGCCTGTCTGCTGAAAATTATATCAAAAGCCAGCAGGGTATGGGGGTTAGCCAGATGCCGCCTAAACACTACGATGATAGTGGATTACCCGGTGAGACCTAGAACGTCCCGCACTACAAGAATTATTTTTTACCAAAATAGTGGATTTATTTGATCGTCATAACATTACCTTCATATCAGTAACTCAAAGCTTTAATACGGCCAGTTCTATGGGACGCCGATGCTCAATACCTCTTGAGCTTTACACCATCTCATAACTGAACCATTAATAAAGCCTACTTCATATACACCAAAATTTATCTAATTGCTAAATAGGCAGACCATACAACTCCCGCTGAAAATATTGCAGCGACTATATCGTCTAAAATCACACCTGCTGCATATTTTTTGAGAGATCTGTCCATAAACCAAATGAAAAATGGTTTCTTAATATCAAAAAATCGGAATAGTATGAGTGATATAACAAAGATATAATTTACTATACGCGATTCTGTGCGCACCTTAAGCACATTTCTTACTATAACACATAGCCACTTATAAGACAAAGCAATGGTCAACAATTGACCTATCACTTCATCTATTACTATAGATTTGTGATCTAACAAATTTGTGACATTATGAAATTTTTTAATGGCGACATATCCCAGAACTGCGAGCAGTACTATAGAAAAATAAAGCGATGTCACAGTTTCACTAGCACTAGCAGAACTATATACCATAAGATAGTATACTGGATAAGCAGCGATAGATCCAAATGTCCCGGGAGCAATAGGAATGCGGCCCACCCAAAACCAGCTAGTAATCATAAAGTACCAACTCTTTACATACTGCTGCTTATTTACGGTATGTCCATCACGTTTTTCGTTTAACATCCATCTAATCGATCATAAAATTTATGTATATGGGAGCATTACAGTACATACAACCTGTGCAGCAATCCCCTCTTTCCGACCTAAAGCTCCCAGCTTTTCTGTAGTAACTGCCTTGACATGCACTTGATCCAGAGATAGATTAAGCATATTAGCCACGTTTTCCCGCATTTCTAAAGCATGTGGCATCACCTTTGGTATTTCGCAAATTATTATCATGTCAATATTTGATATAATCCCTTTGCGTTCCGATATCGCAGAATTCGCGTGCTTAACGAATATTTTTGAAGACGCACCCTTCCACTGAATATCGGTAGGAGGGAAAAGAAGCCCTATGCTCCCAGCTGCAACAGCTCCTAACATTGCATCTGTTAGAGCATGCAACGCAACGTCTCCATCTGAATGCGCACTCAATCTATATATGTGAGATATCTGTATACCACACAACACTACGTGATTATCTTCACTAATAGTGCTCTTATCAAACCCATGCACATCAAACCCTATCCCTGTTCTATACGTAAACGATGGTACTATTGGTACTGTTTGTTTGCAAGTTTGCCTTTTCTTCATGTTTTTCGTCCCTTTACTTTATGTTAAGTATCCATCTTGCATAATGCAAATCTTCTGGGTGTGTTATCTTTATATTTTCTTTACTACCCTTGACAACAACAGGAGACAACCCCGCATATATGCACAAGCCCACATCATCATAAAATTCCACGTCTCTAAATTTTTTGTGTAAATCAAGTATGGTCTCATACTCAAAGCCTTGAGGAGTTTGAACGTGATACAATTTGCCTCTCTCCAACACGAAACTCATGTTATCAGTGCATCTTACCACATCCACAACGGGTAAACCAACATCTACTACAACATGAGTATCAAGCAAGTACAGTATATCTATAATTATTTTATTCGCAACAAAAGGTCTTGCTGCATCATGTATAAGTACTTTGCGTGGAGCTAATATCTCTAAACTTTTCAATCCTAATCTGACAGAATCTTGACGCGACTCACCCCCTAATACATAAGGTAATAATTTGCTGCTGTAGCCCTTAGCTCTCATCTTTTCCGCAACTATTTCGTATAGTCCTATGTGATCTTCAGCAATAACAACCTTTACAGCATCTATACAAACACTGCGTGCAAAATTTTCTATCGTTAGCTCAAGTACAGTAATATCTGCTAATACTTTCACGTAAGCTTTAGGAAGCGAATGCTGCAACCTACTTCCTTTACCTGCAGCAACTATCAAAGCAACAGCGATCATTGTCAAAACAATTAAGAAGATTCCTTTGTCGTAAGAAAATGGAGAAAAGCTCTATCCCACAATAAATTTACTGAATCACACTATTTAATGTATGAACTAACTTCTGCAATTCTTGTATATCTTGCATTCCGTTAACATCATCTTTACCTGTTAAATTAACGACTTGATGCATTATATGAAACATTTTTACATACTCATGCGGCTCAGCTGGAAGCCTATTTTTAAAATCTAGACAAAAATTGTTATACAAACCACGATCTCTAAGATGTATATATGATATTCCCTGCTTTAAAACTTTTGTTACGTCTTTTTCACCTAAAATTTGGCTCACATACCTTATTGAGTACAAGTAAGGCTCTGAAAAATCGTTAAAATCTTGCCAATTTTTTAACTGCCAGTACATATCAGACTTTATTTCATCGGCATTTATGCTGTAATCTCTATCTAAAAGCTTCACTACACCCGAATACTGCTTATCCTTTAATAGGGCCTTTGCATAAATATACTTCCTTTGTCTCATTATCACACTTTCTGATACTTTATTAAAATCAGTACCCTCGGATTTGATAAGTTGAACAGCTTTACCCGGCATATCATTCATAATGTACACAATTGCTAGGTTATTTATAGCATTCTCTTTCTTCCCTCCAAATAATCTATTCTGTACCTGATGTTCAAGTAATACTCCAGCTTTATCTAACAAATCTAGCTCAATTAAGTACCCAGCTATTTTTATAACAATATCATCACCAATACTACCAACGGGATTAAGTTCCTGGAATTCGTAAAAAAACGATAAAGCTTGCAGAGGAGTAACATTAGTTTTATTTTTTTTCGTAAAATATTCTATAAACACTGTTCCCATGAGATTAGCCACCCTAATGCTGGCAGGATAAGCGGAAAAATTCACAACTATATTTTTCCATACCCGTAACGCATCAGCATAATCTTGCCTTTTATAATACACATCGCCTAGCAACTTTAACGTTTCCAGCTCCATCTTATCTCCACGCCAAAACAACTGTACCTCGCGAAGTCTATCAACGTAATCATCTTCTGTGATGCTTTTTTTACTAAACATAAATTTTGTTTTAGATAAACTACACTTACTGTGCATTCTATCGTCAGCTACATCCTTTAAACACTCATCAAAATAATGCAGAGCTTTATCCATAAGCCCCTGTTGGGCATAAAACCCAGCAATCGCATAATTAAATCGATTAAGATCACTTTGAGCTAGATCTAAACTTGACAAAATATCTAATACCTCAGCGGCTTTGCGTACATATTTTTGCCTAATGTTCACTTTAGCCAAAATAAATCCCAATTCTTTGAAAACACCCAAAGTATAGTCTTGCAAAAACGTATTTTTATAATTCTTAAAAATATTTATAGCATTGGACGCTATAATATCCTCATACCTATTCTCTATGTTCGACTGATCAGCAAGCTTGTACGCACTTATATTTTTCCAAAAATTTATCTCTTCTCTATCTGCAACAGGTACATCTTCTGTTTTTATACTATTCAAAATATCATTGGCTTTTTCGAATTCTCCATGCATAAACTCAGCAACAGCATGAACTAGTACCACATTATAATTTCGCAGCAATTTGATGTTGTACGAAATTGCTACATCAATTGCAACATTAGCCTCCTCATACCATCCGTTAGCCAAATAAAAAATTGCTAAATTAACCCACAGTGTGGCTCTTTCAGACAACTTACTGTTATAAATGAGTTGATGAAAATTGTTCAATTGAGTAGCAAATTCAGATTTTTTTGCCTGAAATCCAGATAAACTCAGTATGCTATTTTTTGTTGCATATTGCTCTAGCTTAAAAAACCCTTCTTTCCCAGTTTTTTGATCTTTTGCATATACCTTAGGAGCAATATTTAGCCCTATTGCGCTTGTAATTGACAATACGCCAGCTTCGTACTTGACTCTAAGATTTTCATTCAATTTTTTTATAACTATACCTTGAGCTGTAGTAAGAAAATTAAAATCAACGAACTCAGAGTTCTGTGATATAAATACATTTGTGTGCACACACGGAAAAACTACAAGCTTATCACCAACAACAGGATCTACGTACGATACAATTTTCCCAGATTCATCAGGTATATTTTTTAATTGCACAGCAGGCGGCGAACTCATAGGATAAACCTTAATTGGCATCTCACTAAAGTCTTGGGTATTAGTTGCGTCAATCTCGTTATTTGCTCTATCATAAATTTGAATAATCCATGTTGTATTTTGTTTGTACAAAACCACCCTCACATCTCTCCCTTCTTTTATATCAGCTACTAAAAAGGTAGCTTGCGCATTATTGTCAAGATTAACTTGCGTGATATTGCGCAACCTTGATATGTCAGAATTGGGTAGCTCGTTCGCAGAAGCAGTTTGCTGCAGTTTTATGTCTGCAAATTCGCTAAAAATAACCCATAATTTTTTACCCCTAATAAAAGCAGCTGCACCCACAGATTTGTCCCAAGTTACTATCAAGCTAGTATAATCTTTGTTGTCACTACAAGCAGCAACTGCTTTATTATCACCACCTCTTCCAGATTTGGCATTTTCATGATCACTTTTCCTAATAGCAGATTTAGGAGGTATACTACTCGCTGCCGAAATACTATTAACAGCCGCATTACCCTCAGTATGCAGAGCAAGTGCATACGCACCTCTATCTTTAATGACAGCAGCCGCAATCAACGCTATTAGCATTAACGCACACAAAGCACAAGCTCCCCGCATATAAGACTTTTTTTGGCGCTCTATCATCACAATCTCACTTCCAACTGTTGGTACTTGCAACAACCCCATTTGTAACTAAATGTGATTTCAAAAACTATAAGAAGAACGTCCCGCTGCATCATTTTATCATTGATACTTACTGACACCAATAAAGCAATATCGTTTTACACGCCCCATGATATTTAACTCTCCGTATTATTGCAACCTTTTAAATCACACTCAATCTCTTTTTCTTCTTAAATATGTCATTTTAATGTGTAGTCGTTTATCATTACGTTTGTACTAAATGGAACTTGGTATAATTTGTAATTAGAGATTATATTGATAAATACATACACAAACTATATCACGTCAAACTCACACATTGGTGCATAAAAGTGATTGTTACAGAAACAAAGGAGCGATTATTGTGTTTTATAAAAGATAATTTGCCGCACATTGATATCAAGGTGGTGGAGAAGGCCATTGATTTCGCCATACTAGCACATGCCGGACAAAAACGTGCCTCCGGAGGTGCTTATGTCACGCATCCATTAGAAGTAGGAATATTGGTTGCTGAGTTAAAATTAGATACCACGTCTATCGTATCAGCATTATTACATGATATTGTAGAAGATACACAGTATACATTAGAGGATATTAAGCGCGAGTTTGGTGAAAAAGAAGCGGAAATAATAAAAGGACTTACAAAATTAAGTGAGATAGAAAATAAGTCAAAAAGTACCAAGCACGCTGATAATATATGCAAATTGCTACTCGCAGTATCACAAGATATAAGGGTATTATTGGTAAAATTAGCTGATCGCTTACATAATACTAGAACGTTGTCATATATGAAAAATCCAGAAAAAAGAAGACAAAAAGCCCTTGAAACCATGGAAATATATGCTCCTTTGGCAGAAAGAATAGGACTACAGCGTTTAAAAAATGAACTACAAGATTTAACTTTTGCTGAATTATATCCTACAATACGGCAATCAATAGTGAACAGACTTCATTTTTTACGTAAACATAGCGAATTAGCCATAAAAAATATAATAAATGAGCTACAAGAATTGCTAAATCAAAGTGGTCTTGATGCCACCGTTAGTGGAAGAGAGAAAACTCCATACTCAATATGGCAAAAGATGGAGCATAAGAGGCTCACTTTCGAACAATTGGCCGATATTTTTGCATTTAGGATCATTACAGGATCAGTTGCAGAATGTTATCAAGTTCTTGGACTAGTGCATATAAAATATCATATGATTCCAAATGGACTTCAAGATTACATAAGTACGCAAAAAGCAAACGGCTATCGATCACTGCATACTATCGTTATAGGACCAGATAAAAAACCTATGGAAATCCAAATACGCACAGCAGAAATGCATGAAGTGGCAGAATTGGGCATTGCCGCTCACTGGGCGTATAAACAAGGCTTTTTCTTTGATAATTTAGTGCATCACAAGTGGCTAAAAAAATTAAAAGAAGTGCTAGAAAGTAGCATAAGTCCAGAGGAATTTGTAAAAAATGCGAAATTAGAAATGTACTATGACCAAGTGTTTTGTTTTTCACCAAAAGGTGACTTAGTTGCATTACCCAAAAATGCCACTCCTATTGATTTTGCGTTTGCTATACACTCTACAGTTGGATTAACCTGTGTTGGTGTGCGTGTAAATGGAAAAATAACACCATTAAATACGCAACTACAAAATGGTGATCAAGTAGAAATTTTGCGCTCTGATATGCTTCGAATCCCGGATAACTGGGAACAAGCAGTTGTTACCGGGAAAGCTAAAGCCATTATACGTAAATTTATCAAGAATAAACGAAAAAACGCACTTATCAGTTTAGGTAAAACCGTACTTATACAAAGATTACAAAGCATTGAGCAAGAGTATGATGAAAACAAAGTGTCAAGTACATTATTGCTATTCCAAAAAAGTTCTGTAGATGATTTGTTAGCATCTATCGGAGAAGGCACTATAGATGCTGATTTAGTATTAAACGCATTATTCTCCCCAAAGAAGACACTATTTGGTCAAATTGCAAAATATTTTAGCTTTCTAAAAAAGAAGAAAAAACGCATCTTTGATCGTAAAACTGGTAATCTTGTTGATATTAGGGGGATGGTACAAGGAATGGGATTCCATTTGGCAAAATGCTGCGGTCCATTGCCAGGCGAAGCTATCGTGGGAATTATGATCCCCCAAAAGGGGGTAGAGGTACACACTGTGGATTGCAAAGTAATAAACAGTAAAGACCCCCATAAGTTCGTAGAATTGTCCTGGAGAGATTCTGATGTGCAGACATATGTTAGCAAAATAAGAATTGTCATTGCAAACGGAGTAAATAGCATTGCTGCTGTCACGCAATTTCTTGCTCAAAACAAGATAAATATCTTTAATTTTGCAATATCAAAAAGGTCTATAGATTTTTTTGAACTCACAGTAGAAATAGAAGTTCATGGTGCTGAACATCTAAGTATTATTACATCTTCTTTACAAAGCTTAGAGCACGTATATAACATAGAGAAAATAAGGTAATCTCTTTGCTTAAATACAGAACATTGCACCTTATATCAGCTCCTAGTGCTCATCATTTCCATTTTTAAATGAACACACTAGGAGCAATTATCTATTACTATATAACTTTTATCGCCAAGTTCTGATAAAATTACTAATTGAATAGCCAAACATTCGCCAATACCCGGCATTGTTTCAATATCTCAACTTTTGACTTCAATTCAGAAGAGTTTGCTAGGATGTCACTTGGAGTGCTTATTCTCCTAACGATCATACTGATCCAACGCAAAGTAAGTCACTCTTCTATATCTGAAAATTTTATTCGTTATACAACATTTTTCGGATATAACCGCAATGGTGAGAGCAAAGGAGTATAGGAATACTACATGACTGAACCTAAATCCACAGCGCAACAACATGGGCGTTAAAAAGGGGGACTCGGTATTATTTAGTTGCTGCATGCGGAAAAATATTGTAGCCTGGCTGCGTGTATTTTAAATCTATTCAAGGCTCCGATATTGATATGATAGTGAAAGGTAAGACTGCGAACTGGGAAGTAGTAATAGGTCTCGAAATTCATGCACAAATTATCTCAAAAAGTAAAATTTTCTCTCCGAGTTCAACAGAATTTGGTGCGGATCCAAATGCTAACGTATCATTCATAGATGCCGCTTTACCAGGGACATTACCAGTGCTAAACGAAAAGTGCGTAGAACAAGCTGTAAAGACTGGATTAAGTTTGAATGCAATAATAAATTTATATTCGCTGTTTGATCGTAAGAACTATTTTTACGCGGATTCTCCACAGGGATACCAGATATCTCAATTTACATATCCAATAGTTGGGAGGGGGGAGCTGATAGTTGATATGCCTGATGGCATCAGTAAAAGCATAGGTATCACACGCATTCATTTAGAACAAGATGCCGGCAAGAGCCTTCACGACCAGAGCCCTACAGAAAGCTTTATAGATTTAAATAGGGCTGGAATAGGGTTAATGGAAATTGTTACAGAGCCCGATATGCGAAGTGGTGAAGAAGCGGCGGAGTTTGTGAAAAAATTGCGTTCTATTTTGAGATATATAGGGGCGTGTGATGGTGATATGGAAAAAGGGTCTTTAAGATGTGATGCTAATATTTCTGTAAGACATGTTGGGGCCTCAGAATTTGGAGAAAGAGTGGAAGTCAAGAATATTAACTCTATTAAAAATATCTCACGAGCTATTGCATATGAGGCAAAAAGACAGACAGACCTTTTAGAAAATAGAAACAGTGTACAGCGAGAAACTCGTCTTTTTGATGCAGGTAGTAATAGCACTAAATCGATGCGTACAAAGGAAGAGGCAGAGGATTATAGATATTTCCCTGAACCAAATTTACTTCCTGTGATATTAACGCAAGAATATATAGATGAAATAAGGCTAGAAATGCCAGAGTTACCAGATCAAAAAAAAGTTAGGTACATAGCAGAATATAATTTATCCAATTATGATGCTAGCGTTATAGTTTCAGATAAAGATGTGGCTAGCTATTTTGAAAGTGTAGCGCAATTAACGAATCCAAAATTTGCTGCAAACTGGATTACAGCTGAACTATTTGGATGCCTCAACGAAGCAGGAATAACCATAACTGAGTCTAAAATAATGCCAGAAGGCTTAGCCAAGCTAATTAATATGATAACAAGTAATGTGATTTCAGGAAAGATAGCAAAAAAAGTATTTGAAATAATGTTTAGTAGTGGTGAATTGCCGGAAGTGATAGTAGAGCGTGAAGGATTGATCCAGATTATAGATGTGCAAGCTATAGAAAATGTGGTGTCTGATGTCATCAATAAAAATCCGGATAAAGTGCTGGAGTATAAAAGTGGTAAAGATAAACTTTTCGCTTTCTTCGTGGGGCAAATAATGCAGATAATGCGTGGCAAAGCAAATCCAGCTATTGTTAATGATATTCTAAAAAAAGAGCTGGGTAAATGTTGAACGACCTTTGTGAATTAAAATAGTACCCAATTCCCCTTTTAATGCCATGTTGTTGTGCTGTGAATTCAGGTCCAGTCATAATAAAGATTTTTGGAGAAGAAATTTCTGAGATTGATGCTAAATCAAGTAGCATCATGATGGTAGGCATTAGGAAGACATCAGTATTTTGCTGGGAAAGCCTGGAGAAAGAAAATGGTGATGTAAGTCCTAAAAAGAATGGCAATAAGCCAACTAAAGCAAATCATGAACAGTTGATGCAAATTATTGTAGGAAATCTGAATTATTGATACAGAAAGAAATAGGTGCGATGGTCGGAATGACTGTAACTGGCATATGTCGCTCCTTTCAAAGGGTGGGTGGGCTGTTTCCAAAAAAAAGAGCACTTTACAAAGAAGCAGACCTCAAGACAAAAGAAGAGTTTTTAGAGAAAATATCATCAATATCTCGAGATAATTTGGTGTATGTTAACGAAAGTGGAATACAGAAATATCTTTATAAACCCGAAGTAAGGCTAAGGAATGGATAATATAATGCAATAAGATGGAGATATGATATCTGTTTAAAGAAGCCGATAAAGGGTAACAAAGAGGAAACATATGGAAATCGATTTTACAGGAATATATTGTTATGTTGATGATTTGTGCAAAGGATTTATACTTTGGTTGGAAATACATTTATAAAAGTCAAGAGGAGTAGGGAGTGCAATATGATCCTTAGTGAGGTAGAGACTATAACTAAACTTACTCTATTAGGCTACCCAGAAGTAAGTTTAGTTGTTTTATGTGTATGTAAAACACCGTAGAGATTTCAAAAATTTATTGTTGTATGATAGGTTTGTAGCCGTATTGAAGCGTATTTTGCCTATATTATGTTGCTTATTACAATGTATTACTGGAGAAGTTACTGGTATCCAATTTGTGGACTCTACACCACTTGAGATGTGCAAGGCTCACGTGGCACTAGACATAAGGTTTTTCGTGGAATTGCTGCAAAAAGTAGGACAAGCACTAGCTGGTTTTATGGCCTAAAATTACACACAATTTTCAATGATAAAAGCGAATTTGTTTCTATCAGAATTACACTCAATGATAAAAGCGAATTTGTTTCTATCAGAATTACACCTGGTAATGTTGACGACAGAAAGCCTGTCTTGACCATGGCAAAAGGCTTATGGGGGAAATTATTTGGCGATAAAGGATATAATCTCAGAAGAATTAGCAACACAGCTATTGAATCAAGATTCGTTGCTCATTACGAGGCTTAAGAAGAACACGAAAAATAAATTATTACTCCTACAAGATAAGTTTTTGCTCTATAAACGTACAATTGTTGAAACTATATTTGACAAACCCAAGCAATTTCAAAGACTATGGCACTCTACGTTCACATCCGTAGAAAATGCTTCTTGTAGTCTTATGGCTTGCTTGATTTCATACCAATTATCACCCTATAAACCCACTATCTCAACAACTATTATCTTTCGGGGTTTTAAATGAACACCAGGAGCATAAGGGTGAGAGTGGAGGAGTAATACCTGCCGTAGGATCGGGGTTTTAAAGTTTACTACACTCCTTCGCCCTCCTAGTGCTCATTTAAAAATGGGACTTAGTATAAACTACATAACTGAACCTAAATCCCGCAGTGCAACAACGTATACGTTATAAAGGTAATTTTGTATAAAAAGAAAAATCAATCTACTTTATCAGCAGTATCAGGAAGGAGCCCATTACGCTGCAAATTACACAACAAGGCATAATGACCCTGTTTTTTCAACAATTCTTCGTGAGTTCCATCTTCCACAACTACACCCTGATCGAATACCAAAATCCGGTCCATATTAGCTATTGTACTTAAACGATGCGCTATTACTATTACGGTTTTTCCAGCCATTAAATATTCCAGACCTTCTTGCAGTTTTTTCTCCGTGATTGAATCAAGCGCGGAAGTAGCTTCATCCATAACCAAAATGGAAGCATCTTTCAAGATAGCTCTTGCGATTAAGATACGCTGGTCTTGCCCTCCAGATAATTTAACCCCCTTTTCCCCTATTACGGCATCATATTGCCTATCCAATTTTACAACAAACTCATGACAATGCGCTTTTATTGAAGCAAACATAATCTCTTCTTCTGTAGCACTCACATTACCATATCTAATATTATCCTTTATTGAACGATTAAATAATAGCGCACTTTGTGGAATAAATGATATATGCCTTCTCAATGATTCCAAAGCTACGGCAGATATATCCTGCTTATCTATGGTAATCTTTCCACCTTCTAAGTCGTATAATTTCATAATTAAATTTACAAAGGTGGTTTTGCCACTACCAGAAAATCCTACAAGTCCAACTTTCTGCCCTCCCGGTATTATTAAGCATTTATCACGAAATAGGTTTCTTCCCCTGTGATAGCGAAAACCCACATTTATAAATTCAATTTCCCCTTTAGTAACGACAAGTTTAGGCCGATCTTCCACAATTTGTTCGCCCTCCCCCTTATCTGCAAAATTGTCAGCAGTAACGTCAGTAACAATTTGCAACCCACGTTTACACGTACCTACTTCATTGAATACATACGTAATTTCATCAGCCACGAACCACATCATTACCAAAATATTCAAAGTACTGTTAATAACAAATACCACATCACCAGTGGTTATTTTGTCCACTTGCCATAATTTGATAGCAATATAAAAAAGTACGATAACATTTATAATGCTAAATAGACTCAGGCATAATTTGCTTTTTTCGATATAAAATAATACAAAACGAAATCTCTTCCTTTCTTCAGATTGTACTGTTTCAGCCAATGCTTTTTCGTGACCATGCGCATTGAATAACCTGACACTGAGGTTATTTTTTATCACATCGGAAATATTAGCCTGTACAGAAGCTCTAGCCTCAGACTGATATGATGCATGCTGTGCAGCTTTATAACAGAAAGCCAAGGAAAATATGAATTGCGATACTAACCATACGAGGAATACTGCAGCTAATGCGAAATGCATATGAAAAAATATGCTAGAAGACAATATAATGGAGAAAGGAAGTGGCAGAAATACAGATAGCACATCATCTATAATTAACCTGCTGCTCCTGGGCAAATCATCTATCCTATAGGCAATTGCATCTGAGTTTTTTTGAAAAAAGCGAGAATACGGCTGACTTAGTACATAATTAAAAGTTGTAGTACGAATATTAGCTTCAAATTTAGGCATGGTCTGCCCAAATAGAAACCCCTTAGACCGTTGCACCAACTCAATAAAAACCCAAAGCGCAAGTGCTCCACCTAACTGCAACCCCAAAGCCCCCATCACATCAGCTTTTTCACCAAGCTTACTAAAACTGTCTACCAACTCCCCGGTAATATAGGGCCACATAGAGTTGTTTGCAATAACAGATATAGTTGAAACTATTGCGATCAAGGAAAAGCTTAGGTACTGCTGCCTTACAAAAAAATATAAAAAGGCGAAAACATTGGAAGGCAACTTCAGCATTTTTTATTTAGACCCCATAAAAATAAAGCATTATCAATTGCACACAAAGCCTCGCATCACTAATGTTTCATACTTATTATAGCAATCTCATAAATTTCGCAACAACAAAATCCCCCCTGAATATCTAGTAGATTATGTGTGTTTTTGTAGCGTATAATCCGTTATACTTAATCGTACTTTGAGTGTTACTTGAAGCGTTTTCTATTCAATTTAACTATTACTAAGATGCCATATCCTTCCTCCGTGTGCCTTAAGTTGTTTGCGTATATTGCGGTTATGCTATCCCTTTACGCATGTTCTATCACCATTGCATGGTCACACACACCGAAAATTCCACCTAATGCCATAGTCTCCGCACTGCACTCTCCAACTCGAGATGATGTAGCGCAAATCAAAAATTTAGAACACACTGCAGGAAAAAGTACCAACATAAAAGCAATTTTACAATTTATACATAACAGCAATCGTTATGTAGATAATCTGCCATCGATAATAAACATTATGCGCAATAATAAATTGCTATTACATGTATTTGGAGCGCAAATTGAGGCAAAAATGTCTTATAAAATGGATAAACAGCATATACTAGATTGGTTTATGCTAAGACCTCCAGAATACAAAAGAGCTAGTATACTGCTTTGCGATACGATTTTGCGCGCGAACCCGTTAGGATACGCCACCACAGAGAAGATGGCTGCTATCCGAACTAAACTAGAAGCATTATGGATCAATACCACTTTACCTCTGGAAACGGAGGAGTATTTGCAGAATTTTCATAAATTCCCAATCAAGTGCCTTAAACAAAAAATACAATACCTACTATTTTCTGGCGAATACTCTTTGGTACAATTTTTCCTCACGTTTCTACCATCTGCAGATAAAAAATCGGTGAATTTTAAGCTGAAATTTGCAAACAGTCCAGAACTAGCATTCACTAAAATAAAAAATGACCCTAAATTACAACAGGATGATTTTATCAATTTTATTTCTATCAAATACCTATTAAAAATTGGCGAAATTAATACAGCTGTCAATAAATTAGCCAACAAAAAGCAAAAGATATATCAGGAATTATGGTGGAAAATAGCTAAGTTGGGCATTAGAGAGGCTTTAAAAATAAACATATACGATAAAGCGTTTAAAATTGCTGTAAATTATACATCATCAAAAGAATTAACCACTTCCGAAGTTGTAGATTCTAGCTGGTTAGCGGGATTTTTAGCATTACATTTCCTGCATAATTACGAGCAAGCAATACTACATTTGAAAAAAATGTACGACACGGCACAATATTCCCTTTCCAAATCACAGGCGGCATATTGGCTTGGTGTAACATATAAAAAATTCAAGAATAAGGAAAAAGAGCAATATTGGTTCAATGTAGCTAAAAGCTATGGAACTTTTTATAGTTACCTAGTGCATTTTGATGATATAAAAACACACCAGCTAAACGCTACGACACTAATCACAAGGAAGAATCAGGGACAAAAGCATATTGACAGCACAATACAAGAAGCTGTATTCACACTACAATTACTGCATGAAGCTGGGTATGACCCATATGTAGAAAAAATTTATAATTTCCTTGCAAAAAGCAACCTTACAATAGGAGATAACAACATTATTGCACAACACTTGGTAGACAATGATGAATTAGCATTAGCGGTAAATTTTTCCAATACTTTACTAAAATTTGGGTACAACATCGCTGCCCCAACTTATAACATCTCTAAATTTAGCATACCACCCACTAGCAAGTATACAAAATCCTTATATTTTGCAATAATGAGGCAGGAAAGCGCATTTTATGACAAAGCTATAAGTCAAGCAGGAGCTAAAGGATTAATGCAAATTATGCCAGCGACGGCAAAGATGATTGCCAATCAAATGGGATTAGCCGCAGACTTTAATATAATGGCTCCTGATGCAAATATAGCAATAGGAGTGCATTACCTTGATTCTCTTATTGAAGAGTTTGATAGTTTCATACTTGGCATTGCTTCATACAATGCAGGAAAAAATAATGTTGCGAAGTGGATCAATATGTACCCACAAACCCCAAAAAATAGCAAAAAACCGGAAGATATTGTAGCTTGGATTGAGCTTATGCCATTTAAAGAAACTAGATTATACGTTAAAAAAGTGCTTGAAAATTTGTGGACATACGAACTTTTCAAAACAAATATCACAGCAAATAAATTATTACGTTTTTTGTATTAACCTCTCCACAAATTTAATTTTGAGGATATCCTTTGTGACGATACAAGACAGTGTCTTTGCACTTTCGACTCTGATGGGAAAATCTGGTGTTGCGGTTATCAGGATTACGGGACCAGATTCGTTAGAGGCTTTGCATAATCTAGGATATAAAAAAAATCCCATTCCTCGACAAGCAACGTACACTGTACTGATCTCACCAACGACACAAGAAGTACTTGACGAAGGAATTATAATATATTTTCAAGGTCCTTGTAGTTTTACAGGAGAGGATTCTTTAGAACTACATTTACACGGCAGTATAGCCGTTATACGTGATGTTATGGAGGAACTTGGTAAATTAAGTTTCTTACGATTAGCAGAGCCAGGAGAATTCACAAAACGAGCCTTTGAAAATGGTAAAATGGATCTTACTAAAGTTGAAGCACTATCGGATCTTATAGATTCTGAAACTTCAATACAGAGGAGAATAGCACTGCAGCAATTGTCGGGAGAGTTAAAAAGTTTGTACGATACTTGGCGGCAAGAGCTCATCCATACCATGGCACAACTTGAAGCATATATAGATTTCCCCGAAGATGATATACCAAAAGCAGTATTGCAAAGTGCTGAGTCAAGGGTACAAAAGCTTACACAGCAAATTCAACACCATTTAGATGTCAGTACGATAAGCAATAGTTTGATGGAAGGAATAAAAATTGCGATAGGTGGAGCTCCAAATGCCGGAAAGTCCAGCTTGCTTAACTTAATTGCTAAACAAGATGTAGCAATCGTTTCTGATCTTGCAGGAACCACTCGTGATGTAATACAAGTCAAACTAAATTTAGATGGATTTTCCGTGATATTAGCAGATACAGCTGGAATAAGAGAATCTACGAATGTCATTGAACAGGAAGGGGTGAATAGGGCTAAGTTAGCATTACGTAGTGCAGATATCAACCTTATTATGCTTGACTTGAATGAATACGATGAAAGCTTCAATTTTAAAACAACAATGGAATCTATTTTATGCGAAGTACAAGCAGAGCATCATAAGGAAAATATCTTTTTACTGAATAAGTGCGATTTGCTTGACCTAAGCCCTGTTGGAGCAAATCCAAAAATTACCAGCATAACAAAATATCTCATTAGCTTGGGAATAAAGCAAGAACGTATTATTCTGTTTTCTACACAAAGTAGGTATAACCTCCATAATTTGCTGCAGCTACTATCTCAAGTAATAAAAGGTAAATACTGCGTTACCACAGAACCTATAATAACTAATATCAGGCAAAAACAAAGATTAGCAGAATGTATCAATAATTTAAGAATGTTTAGCATGGATAAACCTTTGGAATTAGCCGCACAAGATATAAGATTTGCAGCAAAAGCTTTAGAAGTTATTACAGGACGTATAGAGTTAGATGAAGTATTAAACGAAATATTTAGCAATTTTTGTATAGGGAAATAGTTAATATCAAAATTCATTTATAAACGGACACTGGGAGTATAGGGGGTGGGTATTGTCGCAAGTTTTTGTGGGGTTGAATAGAGTTTTGATATGTGTACTAAAATTTGCGACGGTACATTAACTTGACAGAGCCAGTATTGTGGATGTAGGCTGCAGGATTGGGAAGGCAGTTTGCAGAAAATGCCGAATTTTTTATAAGGGGAGGTAGGTGCTGTGCAAGTTTATGGATTAATTACAGATGGTGAGAGGTTTTTAATACCAAAGAAAGCGGAAAAGAACGATTTGTGGCAAGGTGAGCAAAAGCTGGCTATCGTCGTTAATCAAGCAGGTCAGTACGCTCTTTTTGGTGGTAAGCTAGAGAATAATGAAGATGCCAAAAAATGTATTACGAGAGAAATAAAAGAGGAGGCAGGAGTTGATATTATTGATATTAGTAACAACAATAAAAAAGGAGGAGTTGAGGCTAGATTCTCTGACCCAGTAACAAAAAATGGGTATGCTTACTATGTTATTACAGTTGATGAAGATAGATTTAATGATCTGAAGGAGCAAATTGAGGATAACATTGAGAAAGTTAATAATGCTAGAAACAGTGGTGGTGGCGATTATGGGCAGCTTGCAATTAGAGATGGAGAAATGCAGTCTATACATGTTGCCGAGAATCTGGACGAGTTGGTTAGTAAATATCTCAACAATGAGCTGCAACCTGTTAAGAACAAAGCAATTGAGGTGGAGTGGAAGGATAGCAAAAACAAATATAAACATGCTATAGACTGGTATAAAACAATAGCAGAGGAGGTTAAAAAGAATATTCAGCTGATAAAAAACGTTCAAGAGAATATTCAATCAACAGTTCTTAAAAAAATCTGTAAGATGAAGTGTACAGGATTTACAAGTAAGTATAAGCAACAAAAAAAGGAAGCAAAGGGGGGGAAGTCGTCACAGATGATTAGATAAGATGGAGTGTGTGTATTGAGAAGGCACTGTCGCAAGGTTTTGTGGGGTTGAGCAGCTCTGATGTTTATAGTGAAGAATATAATGTACTAAGGAACAAAACTGAGGAACGATAGGTGATAAGCTTCAGGGACTCCCAACCACTAAGAGTTATGGGATTGATGGAGGGTATGGGGGTGTTTAGCCTATCCTTTAAGTTGTAAGCATGTAGAATTTCTAAACGAAAGAGGCCATTAGCTGATTATGTGACGATAAGTCGCTGGGTTATGAAGTATGTAGGAGTATTGGAAGTAAAAGCCCGCGCATTTAAGAAATCGACGGCAAAAAGTTGTAGAATGGACGAAACTTATATCAAAATCAAAGGTAAATGACTTTATTGCCACAGAGCAGTAGATGTATGTGGCCGGTGTTGTTGGCTTCTGTTTGTCTGAAAAACGAGACCTTTTGCCAGTTTATAGGCAGTTATCCGCTTTAGCTGATTGATTCTTGATTACCAGTTGTTATAGAATATTATATGTGTGACGGTACCGGTGTATAACATCTTTTTATGGAGGCACGCTGTTATGGTTCTTCTAAAAACTCCAGAAGTAAATCTAGGATGGATAGCGGAAGATTTTGAACTACTTGGAACAGATGGCAAATTTTATAATTTGGCCGCTACATCTGGTTCGAGAGGATTGGTAGTAGTATTTATGTGCAACCATTGCCCATATGTACAAACCATGGTAGCAAAAATAGTTAAAGATGCAGAAGAATTAAAACCATGTGGTATAAATTTTATCGGGATTAACCCCAATGATGCAACACAATACCCACAAGATTCATATGAAATGATGCAAAAATTCGTTATAACAAACAAAATTCCTTTTCCATATGTAGTAGATCAAACTCAAGAGATAGCACGTAAATATGATGCTGTTTGTACCCCAGACTTTTTTGGATTTAATGCAGAATTAAAATTGCAATATCGTGGCAGATTAGGTGGGACCCGTCAAGATAGTACCCTAGATACAGAACGCGAGCTATTTACAGCGATGCTAGAAATTGCAAAAAAAAGCGAATACCATGGAACCCAACACCCCAGCATAGGCTGCTCAATCAAGTGGAAGAGCTAAATTCAGCCTTTGAGAGGTTGCTCCATCGTATATACGGCGTTATTTTTTCTCGAGAAAATCCCTTATATCTATAATTTTCTCATCATCTTTCAAATGCTGTCTATTCGTATCTTCGCTTGCTTCAGATTGATTAAAAGCATGCTCTTTAGCATCAAATAATTTGTATGGATCGAAAGATTGCCCCACTTTCAAATCAGGAATTTGCCCATCTATTCCGAGTAGATGCTGCTTAAGCCTCACACCAAACTGCGCACTAGGATCAAAAAATTCTGTGATTGCAGCAATAGGAACCACTATACGCTCTTCTACTTCATTAAATGTCAAACTTACCTCAAATCTCTCCTGGTGCACTACCAGATCTTCAAATTGGTTCTGCAATACAATCGTCATCCTGTGCGGGTGTTTGTGTAGTAAATGAGGCGGTACTATAACTCCAAAATAATTCACCAAAAAAGAAATGTAAAAATGGTGGTCACCTGGTAACCCCTTTTCCATCACCACACGCAACACTCTGCGAATAACGCCATACATTGCCTCATCCACAAATTCAGCATAATCGATATAACTGTCTTCTCTGCCCATCTTGCCTAATATTTACATAATTTCACTCAACACATTTTTGTCATCACACCGATACTAACACTATTCAAAAAATAAAACAATTGGACAATACATCCCTACTCTAACATCTCTTAGCAACTTTATGTAACGTAAAACTGCAAGTATAATGGCGAAATTCATTTGTATTTGCGATGCTATTAATTTATATAGTAAGAGTCTATATTTTATTTTTATATTTGGAGTTTTGTACAATGAATGGTGAAATGGACACTCAGCTATATGCACAAACATTAAAAGATGCATTAGTTAGTAAAGTCAAGCAAATTTCAAATCTACAAGAATTAGAAGAGCTGCGCATCAATTTTTTAGGGAAAAATGGTCTAATTACCCAAGAATTGCAAAAAATTTCATCCTTACCCTCCACGCAGCGAAAAGATTTTGGTAATGCCATAAACGTTTTACGCAACTTTGCCAGTGAAGCAATTAATATGGAACGGATGCGATTGGAAGAACAATTATTGGAAAAAAAGTTACAAAATGAAAAGATAGATGTCTCCCTTCCAGAACGGGGAAGACCTTATGGAAAACAGCATATAATAAGTAGTGTCATAGAAGAGCTAGAAAAGCTTTTTGTACATATGGGATACACAAGGGTATACGGACCTGAAATTGAAGATGACTGGCATAATTTTACAGCATTAAATATGCCAGCACATCATCCAGCTAGAGACGCACATGACACTTTTTACATATCGTCTTGCCAAGGTGATGACGGGTCAATAGAGGAACCTCGTTCAAAGTTTGTGTTGCGTACCCACACTTCATCAGTACAAATTCGTTACATGAATGCAAATAAGCCTCCATTTTACATCATTTCCATTGGAAAGGTATATAGATCAGATTATGATGCTACACATACGCCTATGTTTCACCAACTTGAGTGCTTATGCATAGATAAAGATATAACGTTTGCTCATATGAAAGGAACTCTGCAAACTTTCCTTGGAACATTTTTTAATAACTTCGATGTGCCACTGCGCTTACGCCCCAGTTACTTCCCGTTCACAGAGCCTTCTGCTGAAGTAGATATTCAATGTGACCGCAATTGTGGTAATGTAAAAATTGGCGAAGGCAATGGATGGTTAGAAATATTGGGATGCGGAATGGTGCATCGTAACGTACTTGCAAACGTTGGAGTTTCGATACAGGATTATCAAGGCTTTGCGTTTGGTGTTGGTGTAGAGCGATTAGCCATGCTCAAGTACAATATCAGCGATTTACGTAGCTTTTTCGAGAATGATATACGCTGGCTGAATTACTATGGTCAGATTTAAATTTAGTCGTTATACCACAATTCCTCTTAATAACCCAAGCATCTGTAATAGAAGTCAGGAAGAAAGGAGGTAAAATTTACAACACACAATCAGCTCAAAGTAGCTATATAGGCTATTTTGATTGTGTAGCGGTAGTGTTGTTTAGTCTTATATTCAGTCTCAAGTCTTGCAATATCATGAATCTTAAACGAAATCAATTACTCTCTTCGTTGTATTAATGAGTGCTGATATTCTACTTTGGCAGATAAAGCAAATGTTGCTGCGTAATCGTATAAAAGCTTACAATCAACACGATCTGTTTTAGCTAAACATCCTTTAGCTTTTGCATAAGAGCGGACTTTATTAGGATGAACTGTATTAAAAGCTAGTTGATTTGATTTTAGAAACTGTTTGAATTTATGCTCGTAACCACCCGTAGGTTCGTACAACAATCACTTCTCTTAATTCTTTGTAATATTGGATAATAAAAGAAAGAAAATCAGTAAAACCACTCTCAGATTACTAACTTCCAAAGCTTTATCTACAATAGGTAAGTAAAGATAAAGTGATGCCTACAACACCAATATAAGTTGCCATAAAACCAGTTTGTATAGTATATTTTGCAATGGAATATGCTACTTCATACGCAAGGTAAACCTTTCGGCATCCGTTCGTAGCACCTGAGAGTGGGTCTTTCCTCGGGGTCGAACTCTATGCTTCAAATATGGATACAGTTTACCCACTCTTGCCTAAATATCACTGATCACATCATACCTATTCTGGCAACTTTATTGTATGTACTTTGGATTAGGAATGGATAATATATTGCAATAAGATGGAGATATGATATCTGTTTAAAGGAGCCGATAAAGGGTAACAAAATAGGATTCATATGGAAATAGATTTTACAGGAATATATTGTTATGTTGATGATTTTTGCAAAGGATTTATAACTTGGTTGGAAATACATTTATAAAAGGCAAGGACAACGAAAGGCAAGAGGAGTAGGAAGTGCAATATGATCCTTAGTGAGGTAGTGACTATAACTAAACTTACTCTATTAGGCTACCAAGAGAGTAAGTTTAGTTGGAGTAAGTTTAGTTGTTTTATGTGTATGTAAAACACCGGAGAGATTTCAAAAATTTATTGTTGTATGATAGGTTTGTAGCCGTATTGTAGCGTATTTTGCCTATATTATGTTGCTTATTGCAATGCATTACCGGAGAAGTTTCTGGTATCCAATTTATTGATTCTACACCACTTGATACATGTAAGGATCTACGCGGCAGTAGACATAATATTTTTCGTGGAATTGCTGCAAAAAGTAGAAAAAGCACCGGTTGGTTTTATGTTCTGAAATTACACACAATTTTCAATGATAAAAGCGAATTTGTTTCCATCAGAATTACACCTGGTAATGTTGACGACAGAAAGCCTGTCTTGACCATGGCAAAGGGTTTGTGGAAAAAATTGTCTGGTGATAAATGATATATCTTAGAAGAATTGACAACAAAGTTATTGAATCAAGATTTGTTGCTCATTACGAGGCTTAAGAAGAACATGAAAAAATAAATTATTACTCCTACAAAATAAGTTTTTGCTCTATAAACGTACAATTGTTGAAACTATTTTCGGCAAACTCAAGCAATTTCAAAGACTATGGCACTCTAAAAATTCAGATCTATCGAAAATGCTTCTTGTAATCTTATGGCTTGTTTGATTTCATACCAATTATCTCCCTATCAACCCACTATCTCAACCGTTATTATCTTATCCACCCCAATTCAGGATTAAGAAGTGAGAGAAATGAGGTATTGACGCAGGTTACAAGATATATCATAGGTATTTCATATATATTTTTATCATGAAACATTTA
>CAXOVX010000018.1:0-3589 GCA_964213345.1 Alphaproteobacteria bacterium
CTGGCCAGATCCTGTACATGTTTTACAGCCTGTATAGCAGGACAAGCAAGATGACTCGCTCCCATAGTAGCCATCAGGGCAAATATTGTAACAGCGATTTCCTAAAAGGTAGTAATTACTTATGCAGCTCTAGCATTGCGTATTTCCATCACCTGTGCATTCTTTGCATCCAGAATAGCAAGACAAACATGAAGCGCTGCTCAAATAATAAGTTTCTGGGCATGGCGAGTAACACTGGTTGACTAAGAATCCATAATTGTTTATGCAGCTCAAGCAATCAGTCTATCCAGATGCACTACATGTGTTGCAGCCAGTATAACAATCAAGACAGGATGTCCCACCTTTGTAATAGGTAGAAGGGCATGTAATATAACATCTATTGACTAAGAATCCGTAATCATTCATACAACTCTAGCAATTAGACTATCCTGAACCACTACAAGTTTTGCAGCCAGTATAACAAGACAAACATGATGTTTCGTTCATGTAATAGGCATCTGGGCATATGGTGTAGCACTAGTTTATTAAAAATCCATAGTCAATCATACAGCTCTAACAGTCAGTCTATCCAATTCCTGTGCATGTTTTACAGCCAGAAAAGCATGAGAGACATGATGTTGAACTCATATAATAACCATCTGGGCAGGTAGAATAACATTGATTGACTAAAAAACCATACGTGTTTAAACAATTTTGGCATTCAGTCTAGCCTGATCCGGTGCATGTTTTACAACCATTATAACACGCCAGGCACGACCTCCCACTCATATAATAACCATCAGGGCATGTCGAATAGCACTAATTGACTAAAAAGCCATACCCAGTAACACAGCTCTGGCATTCCATTTTCCCTGAACCAGTACATGACTCGCAGCCGGTAAAACAAGACAAACAAGAAGTTGCGCTCAGATAATATGTGCTAGGACATGCAGAATAGCACTAATTTACTAGGAATCCATAACTTGTCATACAGCTCTAACAATCATTCTTTCCATTTTCTGTGCATGTTTTACATCCTGTATAGCAACCCAGGCATGACGTTCCACTCAGATAATAGGCATCCGGGCATGGCTAGTAGCAACGATTCGTTAGAAAGCCGTAATTAGTCATACACGTCAGACATTGTGTTTGTCCATTCCCAGTACATGTTTTGCAGCCAGTATAGCACGCCAAGCATGATGTCCCGCTCATATAATATGAGTCAGGGCATGTTGAGTAGCACTAATTTACTAAAAAGCCATAGCTATTAACGCAGCTCAGACACTGCGTACTCCCAGAAGCCGTGCATGTTTTACAACTGGTATAACATGATAAGCATGAAGTTCCACTCTTATAATATGTTTCAGGACATGTAGAGTAGCACTAATTTACTAGGAATCCGTATCCTGTCATGCAGCTCTGGCAATCAGTCTATCCTAACTAAGTGCACATCTTGCAGCCGGAAAAACAAGCCAGACATAATGTTCCGCTCATGAAATACGTTTCTGGGCATGTTGAGTAGCATTGATTCACTAAGAACCCATATCCGTTTATACAGCTCAGGCATTCTGTCTAGCCAGGCCCTGTGCAGTCAAGGCATCCGGTGTAACATGTAAAACAAGATCCCATGCTCAATTGATATCCATCCATACAATTCGTACATTGGTAAATTTCAGAACCAGAACATATTTGGCAATTGGCAGTGCAAGCATTGCATAAGGTTCCATTCATAAAGTAGCCATCTGGGCATGCCACGTAGCACTAGTTAACAAAGAATCCGTAACCATTAAGACAGCTTTGGCATTGTGTGCTTCCAGTGCCAGTGCATGTCTTGCAACCTGAAAAGCATTGTCCACATGAATTACCAGTCAAGTAATAATTATCAAGGCAGGAATAACATGTGCTTGACCCGGCTAGGCATGTGGCACATCCGGTAGGGCAACTGTTAGCACAACCATTTGCCTGCAAGTAATATCCATTCATGCAGCTAGTGCATTGGTTACTTCCAGAGCCTGAGCATGTTTTACAATTAGAGTAGCAGGCCAAGCATCTGTTGCCTGTGACTTTGTAATAACCATCCATGCAAGTATTGCATTTATTTGACTGAATATCGGTGCAAGTTTTGCATCCAGTGTAACAGGCTTCGCATAAATTGTGATTCGAAAAGTAGCCATCAGGACATGTAACATAGCAAGAAAAGTCTAAAAATGAGTTTCCACCACTGCATGTTAGGCACTAATTAGGGTCAGGGCCATAACAAAGATTGCACATTACATCGCATATTGCACAACTGCTGCCGGTTCAGTAATATCCGTTTGAACATTTCTGATAATTAAAAGTTCATTGTGACAAGTATAATCCGACTTTAGTTCCCTACTTTACCTAGATAAATGATTATTTTTTGTAAGTAGCTTTGAACTTATTATCATAAATTCTTAAAGCGAATACAAAAAATTGGAAATTTAATTATAATAATATTTATGGTCCGGCTTTAAAATATTAATTTTTCATTTGTATATAGCCAGCATTTTTCAAAAAAGACATCAGTTATATTTTACATTGATATATAAATTACTTGCACAAATTATTAATATATAGGCTTTACTATGATTTTCTTTAGGAAATCGATCAAATTAAATAGAAAAATTAGTTTCATTTTAAATAAAATTCATATCGCATGAAAAATTTAAATATATATTTAAAATATCTTTTTTTTTAAAAAGATAAAATTGGATACATTGCGGTTTTTAAAAAAAAGCTTTCATTTTGAATTGAATATAATGATTTGAAAAAAAGTTCAGCACTAATTTGTAGGATTATTTTTATTACTATGAAAATTAAATCGCTTTGCTTATTATTTTATTTTAAATATATTTTTATAAATAATTTAGAAAAAAGATCTATGGCAATGATACTGTGAGTTTTTTGATTTATATACATATCTAAAATTATCTTATTTGGGAATGCCTTAAAATGGCAAAAATATTTTATATGGAATTGTTTAAAATAGAAAAACTTATAAAAACGGAATGATTATTATAAATATTATTTTATTATAAATTTTTTTAATGGACCTTATATATTTAACAGTTTAAAACAATTTAACTTATTTTAACAATTTATTATTTTTATTATTTAAAATAAAAGCCAGCTCAGCGGACATTATAATGTAAATTTAAATAATTTCATTGTACCATAGGTAGGTTAAATTTAAAGGTTTTGTTTAAGTTTTAGTTAAAAAATCCAATCGGATGGTAGTTAAAGCTTTCCCGCTTGATATTACATTTGAATTCACTCTCAAAGGAAATTTGAAATTTTAACAAAGATTTTAAAAAGTTTTTGTAAGAAAGAAAGTTTAATAAAATAATCAAAATAAATATATACTCCATTTTTAATAAAAAGATAATTAATTATTTTTCATTATTTTATTATAATCCAAAGTTATTTAACATTTTAATTCGATATAATATTTAAATTATCCTCAATAATAACATTGAATAACTGTGTCTGGTATATTCCGATGTGAGTTGTTTAACTTTAATTATAACAGAGTTTTGGCCTTTTTCTGGAAAAAAAATGAATTAATAATATTTTTCTTCATTAAAATGAA
>CAXOVX010000019.1:0-6490 GCA_964213345.1 Alphaproteobacteria bacterium
CAATAAGATGGAGATATGATATCTGTTTAAAGAAGCCGATAAAGGGTAACAAAGAGGAAACATATGGAAATCGATTTTACAGGAATATATTGTTATGTTGATGATTTGTGCAAAGGATTTATACTTTGGTTGGAAATACATTTATAAAAGTCAAGAGGAGTAGGGAGTGCAATATGATCCTTAGTGAGGTAGAGACTATAACTAAACTTACTCTATTAGGCTACCCAGAAGTAAGTTTAGTTGTTTTATGTGTATGTAAAACACCGTAGAGATTTCAAAAATTTATTGTTGTATGATAGGTTTGTAGCCGTATTGAAGCGTACTTCGCCTATATTATGTTGCTTATTGCAATGCATTACTGGAGAAGTTACTGGTATCCAATTTGTGGACTCTACACCACTTGAGACATGTAAGGCTCACGTGGCACTAGACATAAGGGTTTCGTAAAATTGCCGCAAAAAGTAGAACAAGCACTGTTGGTTTTATGGCCTGAAATTACACACAATTTTCAGTGATAAAAGCGAATTTGTTTCCATCAGAATTACACCTGGTAATGTTGACGACAGAAGGCCTGTTTTGACCATGGCAAAGGGTTTGTTGGGGAAATTATTTGGCGATAAAGGATATGTTTCAGAAAAATTAACAACAAGATGTTAGATCAAGATTCGTCGCTCATTACGAGGCTTAAGAAGAACATGTAAAATAAATTATTACTCCTACTAAATAAGTTTTTGCTCTATATACGTACAATTGTTGAAACTCTTTCCGGCAAACTCAACCAATTTCTAAGACTCTGGCATTCTACTTTCACATCCGTAGAAAATGCTTCCTGTAGTCTTATGGCTTGCTTATATCATACCAATTATCTCCCTATAAACCCACTATCTCAACAACTATTATCTTCTAATCTTATCCTTACTCAGGGTTTTGTTGTAAATCCGCCTTTTAGACCCCCCCTTCCCCAATTTTGTTGATACCAGTCTCTTATTCTTTTCTTGCACCAGCTGAGTGCATATTCTCTTAATCACAGCATAAAACTTACTCCTTACTTAATCCTTTCAGGAGAATACCTCGTATTGCATCAAAGACCTGCTCCAGCTATCATGTTACACCAAACTCCATTTTTAAATGAGCGTTAGGAGTGCAATGGTGAGAGCGAAGGAGTGGGGAATACTGCATGACTAAACCCCAAACCATGCAACGCAGGCATGTAAAAAGGAGGGCTGGCATCGCAACAGCTAAACCACTACTTATTGTTCATTTTTAAACAAATTTGCATCTACATCTAGAATTATTTTGAATACCAAAATACCATTTTAAACCTTGACACATGCCTCATAGATCAATTTAATATCAAAATGGTACATATCTTCTTCAACATTTAGTAGCTTACTATCCTAAATCTACTGAACCAGCTTATCGATACTCACTTTTAATCCTGAGCTGAGGCTCGAAGAAGGAAGACTCTTCTTCCCACGAACCTATCCCCACCCTCTTTCTCCGAGAGAGTTTCATTTTTTAATTCTATAAAACTCTTTTTTAGGCTATTTTGGTAGGTTTTTTTATCTTAGAGGCTATAAAGGTAACGCTTCCCCCCTTCCCTGTAATAAGGTCTTCAGCTCTTTTAGAAGCCGCATGCACCTCTATTTTTATAGCTTGACTAATTTCTCCTGCAGCCAGCAATTTTAATTTATTATCACCTTTATACACCCCAATTTCTCTCAATTTTTCAAGAGTGATAGGCGCAGAGACATCCAATTTCCCATTGGTTATATTATCCTGCACATCTCGCAAGTTAATTAAATAAAAATCTTCTTTATTTATATTGTTAAATCCCCGCTTAGGTAGCCTACGATACAATGGCATCTGCCCCCCCTCAAAGCCTGCTAAAGCAACACCGCTACGCGCCGTTTGGCCTTTTCCGCCTCTACCTGATGTTTTACCCAGACCTGATCCTATACCACGCCCTAAAATCTTCTTGGGTCTTCTGGCACCTTTATTATCTCTCAATTCATTTAGCTTAAACATGCTCTTACCTACTGTTAATTGCACCCATTACAAACTAAAACATGAGCGAGACTTTGATAAATTAAACAAAACTCTCATATTTGCACAGGTTACTCTGTTGTCAAAATTTCCAGCATATGTCTCACTTTATCAACCATGCCCTTTACTGCTGGGGTGTTCTCAAGCTCAACGATTCTATGCATCCTACCCAAACCCAACCCCTTCAGTGTTGCAATCTGCTCTTTTGTTCTTCCTGAATTACCACGTATCTGTCTAATTTTTACTTTACTTACTTCTTTACTTTGAGGCATGACAGGCTCCTTACAATTATATAACTCTACTATATTTTCCACACACGCAACTGATCCTTTTCGAATCTCACTCCTATCTAGCCAGATACAAGTAATAGAGATTGTCTTAAAGACACCTATCAAAGAGACGCAGTTTTTTTAGTTTTATCCTCTTCATTCTGTAATTCCTTTGGATATTTCTCTCTACGACTTACTATATCAGCGATTCTTTTCCCGCGTTTTTCTGCTATTGATCTGGGTGAGCGGGTATTAATGAGAGCTTCAATAGCAGCCTTAAGCATGTTATGTGGATTCGTAGATCCTATAGACTTCGCCACCACATCTTTTATTCCCAAAGTTTCCAGTAATGCCCTCACTGCTCCACCAGCAATTATACCAGTTCCAGCAGGCGCAGCACGCATAACAATTTTCCCTGCTCCAAATTTGGCTGTTATATCATGATGCAAAGTACGCCCATCGCGCAAAGGAACTCTGATCATTTTTTTCTTTGCTGCCTGTACAGCCTTAGCTCTAGCATCAACAATTTCTGAAGCTTTGCCTTTACCTATCCCTACCTTCCCTTTGCCGTCTCCTACCACTACTACAGTTAAAAAACTAAACCTCCTACCTCCTTTGACCACCTTAGCACAACGGCCAACATATACTAGCTTTTCAGTTATTTCTGCATTTTGATTATCTAATCTCGGCGCCACTGTTCCCCACTTATTAATAATTGAAATCCTACTTTGGCTAAAATTCTAACTTCGCATACTACTCCACACCAAAAACCATCTCAACACTGAATCTAGTTATACAGCAAAGACTTTACTACCCAACTCATCTTCGATTCCTATTAAGGCCCCATCAGTGCACAACACCCACTTTCCTACTAACTAGAAAACCGGATCCACACGGTAACACAATAAAAATCATTAAGCAATCTTCTGTTGCAATTTTTCACGTAAAATTTGCGAAAGCTTTTTTATTGCATATATTAAGGTAAAAATTTTTTTTAAAAATTTTTTGCTACACTTAATATGCAAAATGCGCTACGCTCTACGCCGAGTCTCATTTTTAAATGAGCACTAGAAGTGCAACGGTGAAGGCAAGGGAGTGTAGTAATGCTATGCCGAGCCTGGGTCCTGCAGCACGACAACGTGGGTGTGTAAAAAGGGGAGTTGATATTACAATTGTTGTATATTGGGGAATTTCGTGTTTAGGGTGATAAGGTAAAGTATGGATAATGGGATATATAACATCTTGAGCGGTCAGATGGGGGTGTTTAACAATCTAAACGTAGTTGCAAATAATGTGGCCAATACTAACACTTACGGTTACAAGACGGATATGATGTTATTTCAGCAGTACTTAACGAAAGACGTACATGATGTGAATGCTATGCCTAATGACATTAGTACGATTTCTGATTATAAGGAAGGACCCGTTAAAGTTACAAATCGCTCATTAGATTTTTCAATCTACGGGCAGGGTTTTTTTATGGTACAAACCCCATTGGGTATCAGATATACTAGAAATGGGCATTTTTCCCGCAATACTGACAATGTATTGGTAACTACTGAAGGATATCCAGTACTTTCTATGGATGGGGACCAGATAGTCTTTCAAATTGATGACGGAGAACCTGCCACAACAGGTGATGGTAGCGTATATGTAGGAGCGGAGCCACGCGGAGTTCTCGGCGTTGTACATTTCTCTAATCCTAAGTTGTTACGCAAAGCGGAGAATGGGTTATTTATATCTGATATTCCTAGTGAAATTAGTCAGCAACACAAGGTAGTACAGGGAACATTGGAAGAATCAAATGTTACTCCAATATTAGAGATGAACAAGCTTATAGAGCTACACCGACAATCAGAATTGTCTTCCTCGTTAATGGATGGCATTTATTCCGTCCAAAAAAGCGCTTATAGAGCATTTAGCAAACAGTGATCGAAGATGGATAATGAGAAAAAAGCATGTGGATATACATAAATTAATTAAATTCAAGGATCTAGACCTATGACGATTAGAGCACTTAACGTGGCAGTGACAGGGATGCAGGCTCAGGAGCGTGCTATAGCAAATATTGCCAATAATATTTCTAACGCGAACACTACTGCCTTTAAATCAGGCTTTTTAACCACTGTTGATTTGGCATATCAAACAGAGAGAAGAGTGGGAGGTCCAGTGAGTGGTGAAGGTGGGGGCTCTGTTGTTCCTACTGGCGTACAATTTGGCACTGGTACCGCAGTTAATGCCATAGTGAAAAATTTTAAGCAGGGTAACTTTAGTCCAACCAGTCAGGAGCTTAATTTTGCAATTGATGGCAGGGGCTTCTTTGCAGTGACTTTACCTGATGGGACACAAGCATATACTCGCGATGGTAATTTTCGGACAGATCCTAATACAAACCAACTAGTCACTTCTTTGGGTTACGTTGTTCTTCCGGGGATAACGATAGATGAAAAACGAGAAAAAGTTGAAGTAAACAGCAATGGAAAAGTGTCTATAAAATTGCAGGGGAACCCTACTTTGCAGGAAGTTGGACAATTCCAGTTGATGACATTCCCTAATGAAGGTGGCCTAGAAGCAATTGGAGATAATTTATATATGGAGACAGATGGGTCAGGAGCTCCTGTAGAGGGTAGTCCCGGAGTGGATAATGTTGGGACAATTAAGCAAAGTTGGCTAGAAACTTCTAATGTTGATCCAATAACTGAGATGACAGACCTAATAAAAGGGCAAAGAATATATGAAATGATTTCGAAGGTACTGCATGTTGGAGATCAAATGCTAAAAAATGTAAGCGAAATCAAAGCTTAAAAAGATATTAATATGAGCAAAGATTTGTGCAATTCAGGTAAAGTTGGTGGCGTATTTGTCTCTCTTTTTTTTGGTTTGCTGCTAGTGGTATTGCCACAGGGGGTTGCTTTTGCTATGAACTTAGAGGAGATAAAAGTTTATGCCAAAAAAGAGCTACAAATAAACGGGAAAAGTGCTGATATTGCGTTATATTCGCAGAGTCCTCATCTAAAATACCTCGAAAATCATGAAGATTTGAGTCTTGTATTCGCAAAGTTGTTGCAGGCAAATAAAGTGCTGTTGATGATAGAGGACTCAGAGGGAAGGCAGTACGAATTAAACGGAACTATTAAGCAGATTTCAGAGGTAATAGCATCTAAAAGAGATATTGGAGTAGGTGAAGTTCTAAATCCAGAAGATTTCTATATTGCAACACTTCCAGAAGTTAACAAAAATTGTACATACCTTACACAAACCGACCTAGAGAAATTTGCAACAAACAAAAAAATCGTGAGGCGTAAACTTTTTGCTAATAAGCCTGTGCGTACTTCTGATATTGAAGCAGAATTAGTGATAAGAAGGGGACAAGTTGTGACGCTTCAGTTACATAAGCATAACTTGACTATAGAAACAACAGGAGTATGCTTAGAACCTGGTAGTGTCGGTAGCACGATAAAAGTTAAGAACCAAGATAGCAGCAAGGTGCTCCAAGGTGTTGTAGTTAGTGAGGGTGTTGTGTCTGTATTGAATAAGTAAAATTGTTGTATAATCTGATGATGGATTCCAAAGATAGAGATGCAATGATGAGTATTAGTTGCAAGTTTGTGGTGGTGTTTGCAGCCATATTAGTTCTTTCGGCGTGCGATATTATGACAGAGAATTTTTATAATGTCGGTAGAGCACCTGAATTAAGCAAAGTTAACGTGTATGAAACTCGTTTTGATCCTGAGCGTGCTCAGGTTGAAGGCATCGCTAGAACTGATTACCATGAATATGTGGAAGGTGGTGGTACTGTCTACGACCAGGTTCACGGGAGAGCTAGCGATAATGTAAAAGCGCGAAAAACATCAAATAGTCTATGGCAACAAGGAGCGAGATCGTTTTTCAAGGGTCGTTCAGTTGGGGATATAGTGGCGATTATTGTTGAAATAAAAGATCAAGCTAAATTGGATAATGCTACTCAAAAAAATAAAAAAAGTGGGGCAAATTTGACTATACCACACTTATTTGGACTAGAAAGGAATATAAAAAACTTTGTGTCGGCACCTTCTACTGATACACCTCTCGTAGGATTGAGTTCAGGTGGTAATTCTATGGGCAGTGGACAAATTGATCGTAAAGAGCAGGTGAATACGACGATAGCAGCAACAATTATAAAGGTTTTGCCTAGT
>CAXOVX010000020.1:0-5551 GCA_964213345.1 Alphaproteobacteria bacterium
CAAGAAATGGACGCTAAAATTTCAGATTTAGACAAAAAGATGAAATCATTTATGGAGCGGTTTGGAACGGGAAAGGACGAAAGTTTTCAGTGCAGGTCTCTAGGCCCTTAATTAAGCTGGTTACATAGGAAGAATTGATTTTTAAAATGCAAAATGGAACAAGTTTCGAATCCTTTGTTTACCAGGGTTTAGCTCATTTTATATAGCATGAAAAATTTTCATGCTTTTTATCATTATATTAGCCTGTCTCTTTGGGTCATTCATTTTCTATAGCTCGATAGTATACAGAGCGGCTAACGCCTACAATTTTACAAATTTCAGTTACAGATAAATCTTTCGATTTTGTTAGTGATTTTAATGTTTTCAGTTTATCTGCTGTAAGAGATTTAGGTCTGCCTCCTTTTCTACCTTTACTATGAGCGGCATCAAGACTGGCTTTTACATGTTCTGCAATCAGTGTGCGCTCCATTTCCGAAAAGGCTTGCACACATAGTAAATAGTAACATCCCCATAGAGCTGGTAGTGTCAATATTATTTTCTAGTGAAACAAAATCTATACCTTGCTCTTTAAAATTATTGATTAGCTCAACTAGCTTCATCATTCTTCTTCCCAAACGATCAAGGTGTACCACGCAAATTGTATCACCTTTTCTTAATTTGCCCATCAGTAGGTTTAATTGGGATCTATCATCTCTTGCTCCAGAGATTTTTTCCTGAAAAATTTCGTGGCAACCAAATTGTTTTAATTTTTCTATTTGTATTTCTACACTCTGATCGTTTTTTGATACTCTTGCGTAACCAAATTTCATTTTTCTTCCTTCGCTATTTAATTTTGTTCCAAAAACCTGAATTTTATGGTATCTTTACAACATAGCAATTGGCATTAGTTTTGAAATAGTATTTTTAAGAAATATTGATAAAAAAGACTACTGATTTTTGGGACACCTAAAACACATGTTTTTGATATAATAAATTATGGCAAGATTAAGAATTTTATCAAATGATGATTTTGATAAATTATATATAATTCCCAAACTGAATGATGACGAGCGTCAGTTGATTTTTGAATTAGATGAAGAAGATAAAAATCATTTAAATACGATTAGTAGTATTCCAATATTTCTTCTCTTTTACATTTCAGAATGTTAAGAGGATGTAAAATTCATTCTAAAAACTTATTTTTCAGGAAATAACTTTCCAATGAAGCAAATAAGTAATCGTCAATATTATTCAAACCGTCAGGCTATAATCAGCAAGTATAAAATGACATTATGTTTCAAGAATTTTGGGAGTAATCTATCTAATTATCTACAATCTCTAGTAAAGCAGCATTCAATTCCTAAATATTGATTTGATTCCAGTTTAGATTATTGTCGTCAGCATGAAGTGATTAGACCAGGTTATTCAACATTACAGGATTTGATCTCTGAGACCTGTAATAATGAAAAATTTAGGATAAGTAATAAGCTTTATAAGGTAATGGGTAGTTCATTGCGCAGATCTTAAAAAGTAAGTGTGGAAGATAAATGGTATGCAAATGGTATTAGGTCAAATACTAATGGTGAGTTTGGAAGAGTAGGTATCTAGAGATCATCAATACAGGAGTTTCGAGGCATTATTTGAGGCGCAAGATTGTATAAGCGAGGTATTCACATTTGCCGATACATCGCACCCAATATCGAAGGCAAGTTTGTGGGAAGAGAGAGATGAGGCAAGGCGGAAGAAATATGAAAAATTGAATAATGAAGTTTTGTCTAAAGTGGCACATGATAAACAAGCTAAGATCGGCTGTAAAGGTGGTACTAAGTTTTTGTATGGTTATAAAAAACATGTGAGTGTAGATAAGGCGACGATTACACCAGCAAACGTTAACAGATGCCCAGGGATTTAAACATGTGTGCCCGTCTAGGCGCTCTATATACGCAGATAATGGGTATTGCACGTCTCCTGCCAAAACTATAGCCATAGCTAAAAGAGGGCATCTTGGAGGAATTAAGAAGACTGATAGGAAGGGTAAAAATGGTGGGTTCGACCCTTCGGATTCTATATGGAGGGCGCCTTTTGAGTGGGTCTTTTCTAAAGATACTATATATTCACGCCTCTTTAGCATAGCAAAGAATAAGTTTTCAGCACTTATGCATGCTATTCGTTTTTATTTAAAACGTTGTGCATATTGACCCTGCCAATCAAGGGATTGGTATAGCTAATCACCAAAAATATAGAGAATCTTCTAGAATACACAAATAATAAATTTTAAACACAGTCTATAAGACACATTTCTTAGCTAAAATCATTCAAATAATAGCGTCTTTAACTCCTAAAAATACAAAAACTCCATCCAGCATCAGTCCCTTAATCTGTGGTAGTTGAAATTTTATTGGCATTTAATACAGTATCAGAGGCAAAATTCTTATATACTCAATTAAGTAACTCATTGACAGGAATATAACGATAACCACGGAGGCTTTACGTCTTATTATAATGCGATTATTAGCCCCTAATGACTTATAAGGGGAGCTCAGCTTTGCGATATTGGCATGCTAGAAGAGGCCGTTAATTCCGGAGCAGATGAAAATTATCGAAACGCAAAGGTACTTAACACTGTTGTAACTAGTAATTGTGATACAAAAGATAAAGAAAAAACACTAGCTTTGCTGATAGATAAAGGAGCAAAGCTAGAAGGTGTCGATACTTTGCTCTCGTTATCAGTGTTACATGGAGATAAACAACTCATCTCATTTTGTTTATCAAAAAGTCAAGATTTTGAAAAAGAAGGTTTTTCTTTATTATATGCACTGCAAAAAAACGATTGTGATACTGTTTCTAAACTTTTTAATCATGGTGTAAAGTTTTCTGAAGAAATATTAGAATATGCTCAGGATATACTTAATACCAATATCAGTGCTACTTGCAATGACCTTTATAAACCCGAACTATGGATAAGGAGTGGATAATATTTCGCAATGAGATAAATAGATATCTGTTTGAAAAAGCCGAAAAACCCTAACAAACAGGAATCATACGGAAATAGATTTTACAGGAATATATTGTTATGTCGATGATTTTTGCAAAGGATTTATATCCCTTGGTTGGAAATACATTTATTAAGCTCCAAAAAGAACAAGCGTCATAGACGTAGAAATGGGCATATAAGGGGTAGTGTGGAAGAAGCACCAAAATGCAGGTACTGCCTTTACTTTTGAGTATGTAGATTCAGCACTAAGCCAAAATTTCTGTGGCACTTTGGTTACAAGCCAAGTCTTCGTCATTCACACCTAATTCGGACCTTCCCTAGCTTTACTAGGTACTATGCCCTCTGCTGACTCCTTGTATCTATTGTCCAACATCACTGATGGACTGGCTCAAATGGGAGCGCTGACACAAGGGCCTCCCGGGGTAAGATGCAAGACCTCCACAAGACCAAGTCTGGTTTACCACCATGCACTTCCGTATAGAGACGGGTCATTCTATTTAATGCTAAGTTACCCAGTCATAACGGCCTACTACCAGCTTCCTGTTCGTCTTAGCCTTACTTTGCCGTCAGCTTCCTTTAGCTAACTCCTCACGAAGCTAACCTTGCCCCAGCTAATGGGCCCGCTCTATATCGGCCCATAATTCCATCTTCTACTCCTATACCACGCACGGCGTCATAACCGCGAATTTATGCTATATGTATGTGTTCATGATAATAATGGTGGGCAAGAACACCCACCGTAATTACACCACCAATACCGGCAACAAGATACCATAAAGTACCCAACGAACTAGTACTAGGATCTAAATAATTCAATTCAGCATAATATTCTATACAATCTGCATTTTCTACATTTTTAGGATCACAAGTCTTAGCATGCAACTTGCAGTTATTAAAAGTGTAAAAATGATCTTGGGTGCCTGCAGCCTTGTGACTTGCTTCATGAATTATAGTACCCATTTTAGTATCAATCTTATCAGTAGGGCTTGGCGATATACTAGACCTATCGTATTGGTTGCATAAATATATTTTATTATCTTTATGAGTAGGATATACAAAAGCATAGACATTATGTGCACAAGCGCGGTCATGAAATATATATTCTGCTCCAGTTGCTAAGAATTTGTACGTAGCATCATACTTGCTCAGTAAATCACTTCTGGATTTAGAGTGGGTTACACAAAACAAGTCTTTATAGTTTTTATCATATATCGAAAGGTAAGAGTAATCACCAAAGAAATACCAGTACTTTTCATTAGAATGATCTATTATATTCTCTAAGGCAACAAGAGCTTGATAATGCGCTGTTTGAGTATCGTTCTGTTCTTTAGGTGACGCATTTATAAATGTTAGGGTAGCATTCTTTTTCTGGGATATCTGCGAAGCATCATAGTATTTCATTTTATAATCAACACTGTAAACTGATATCGGAGAATGCGAAGTAGCACTATTAACATTTATACCTGCGATTTGAGAGATGATAGGATATACATTATTTCCCTCAAAGCAAGAATCACTGTATATTATGTTATAGGTACCTCCTATAGTCATAAGGTATTCTTTCGCAAGTTTAACTTCAAAATCAAATACAGTTCCGGGCTCTAATTTAATTGGAATATAAGAAAGCGCCAATGCTCCCTCGTATGGGACAGGCATATTATTTAATTTTACAACAAATACACTCCGCCCCAGCTGGTTAAAACTTCCAAATGTTGGTGAAAACATTTCACACGCACTGTTAAGAGTGTTGTTTATACTTATTTTTATATTTACTTCTTCTCCGATTTGATAGCTCGAATTTCTCACAATTTGAGGTACAATACTTCGTGTCATATAACAATTCCTCATGTATTTGTTAGGGGTGTCCTACATCACTACTTTGGCAATCTAGCACTATATCACTTACTTGGAGTAGCTCTGCTTGTGACTGGAAATCCATATTTTGGTCTTTTTCGTGATAACCAATACATGTACTATAAGAAAAGCTATATTTCTCAGGATGTATATCATACGTTTCTGCAAGGTTTACAGTTTTCTCAATGGTATGACCAGACTGCAATAAAATGTCTTCGGGCTTGTATTTCACCATCCTACCTATATAGTCAACCCTGTCCCCTTTTTCACTGACAATACAAAATTTATCAGATGTAAAGCCATCCCACAAAATAGCATCGCTCGAAATAAAATAGTCCTTAGCGTCATTATTTGTGATCCCAATAGTGACAGGGATGTTTTTTATATCTACACATGGCCCTTTTAAAACTACTGTAAGATCTAGTTTAACCTGTTTCATACGCTTTTACTCACAAAGTAACACTATATTACACTTTAATAGTATATTCAAAAAAGTATGCTGTCAAGTTAATCAGAGCAGACTGTATGGGGCTGTTGCGAGATGAGATAAATTAGTGTATTATTCATGTAGGTGTGGAAGATAAATGGTATGCAAATGGTATTAAGTCAAATACTAATGGTGAGTTTGGAAGAGTAGGTATCTAGAGATCATCAATACAGAAGTTTCGAGGCATTATTTGATTTTGCGGCAATTAGTGGTGAGTTATCAGCAGTTGAGTTGCC
>CAXOVX010000021.1:0-20597 GCA_964213345.1 Alphaproteobacteria bacterium
TTGCTCCTTACTGTGTGTGTCAGTAGGTTTATCATCCTTATCATAACTAAACCAGTGTTTTACGAGCTCTTTAGTTGCAACACCAGCACCCACCAATGCATTGCCGGCTATTTTAGCCAGTAGTAATGCTGTTGCAGTGCAGGCTGGATTTTCCAGACAAGCAGCTATTGCCGGGATTGCCTGAAGTGCTGTTTGTTCCAGATGTGGTTCTGCGTTGTTATGTGCGTTGTTGTATAAGTACTGTTGTAGTTTTATAACAGCAGGATCGTTTGTTGCATGTAAAACATGTTGTGTTGCCATTTCTACAGCTTTTTGCCGTGACATCCCTTCTTGTTCTAGGCTGTATGCAAGGTACGCTACAGCAAATTTACGTGCTTCATTACCTGGTGCTGCAGCTGCTCCTCCAGCATTATCTATCGCTTGCTCTATTTCAACTAATTTCTCTAAGGTAGGTTTCGCGTTTTTTTCGGAAGGTGGGGTTGTAGTTTTCCCGTCATCCCTAATCTTATGTACAAAGTCTTTAGCGAACTCAGTTATTTCCCTGAATCCCCCGAAAACATCGGGTGATAGGACAAAAGATACATCATTATCGCGGTAGGAGATTCGGGGATTGAAGTGTTTTCCATCGAGGCTGCATGAGCCAGTGAAACCAATCGAAAAGTCATCGTTTATGCTGTATTCACGTACGTTATCAGCTATTACAATCTGTTCAGCCTTCAGGATCAGTTCCTTACTGCCGGTAATCTGACCCACATGATACAGTAGTTTTCCCGTCGTTATCTTAATGCTTTCGCCAGTTATTCCACTTATAAACTTTACCAGCCCACTAGCTTCTACTTGTTCTGTATGGGTAAACGAACCATACGGCATCACACCAAATTTACCACCAGTTATAGCACCCACATCCTTCTCACCATCCACAGCAGCACGCTTCAACTCTGCAGCAGTATTCCATGTTGCTGTAATTCCAAATCCCCACCCATCCGCCATCATTTCACTTCTCACCTCATCCAGCACATCCCTTATCGCAGTTTCACCTGCACTCACATCAACTTCCTTCCCATGAATCTGCAGTCCTTCTATTTCCAGCTTCTCATTGATTATCATGTGTATCTTGGCGTCTTTTCCACCAAATGGCGTATTACCTCTCCGTATCTCATCCCTATTTTGCGTCATCTCACTTTCGCCAAATCCAACTCCAACGCTGCCACTCACTGGATTCAACGTCACATCAAATGAACTACTCTCCGTATGTGTCGTAGTCTTCATCGTCTGCTTGCTACCCTCAAACTTCGCACTCTTCGCCTCCACATACGCATCCCTCACACCACTCGCCTCAACTCCTTGGAAATACAACTCTTTCCACCCGTCCCAATCTTCACATTATACCAAGTCCCCTTTTTAACGCCCACGTCGTCGCGCTTCAGGATTCAGGCTCAGTCATGTAGTTCACTACACTCCCTCGCCATCACCATCACACTCCTAGTGCTCATTTAAAAATCAGACTCGGTATCATTCACTAACACAGCTCAAAATATAAAACCCTCTTAGCACTACGCTAATTCATTCAGAAATACCTCCACTCCTTCTATCTCTTCATAATTTACCCGCTCTACGTGCCTCTTCTTCTAGTGTATCAACTATCCATCGCGTCCATTCTTTGTATAACATAGGATCATCTACCCATTCTTTTTTGTCTGCATCATAAACTAAACGATCTGCCGTATCTCCAATCCACTCATGAGGAAAAGGCTCCAATTCAAGTATCTCTTTACCTTGGATGATGGTCGTTTGGATATCAGCTTTGTCAAAAGTCTCTACATTAACATATCGTTGTATTGTCCTTTTATCATCTCTTTCTTCTGGCTCAAGATATGTATCTTCAAAAAAATACATTAATAAACAATCGAATCGATCGTAACGATTACCTATTTTTTCTAGTTCGCGAAAATCACTCATAACTTACTCTACTGGATAAGAGGTTATTATTGTTATACCGTCCTTTAATTTTTTAAATACAACTCTCACTTTAGTCATGTGTTTAATGGCATTACTATCCCTAGTTGTACCATAACCAGTTTCTGTATTAAACTTCCAGGTAAAGCCTTTGGTATCCATTATTCGAGCTTTCCCAGCCCAATCAGAGATATCCTTAGCATTTTGTTTAACCACCTCTTCTGTCAGTTCATTTGCTGTTCTCAAGTCAGGGAAGCTCGTTGCTCCCTTTCTGAGCGACGGCTCTTGTTCCACTCTCCCCTTCAAATATTCAACACCCTTCCCCACATGTCGCTCAATCGTATGTCCACTACCTTCACCGCCTTCATATCGTTCAAGGTTGAGTTTTGTGTGTTCTCTTATTATTTTTCGGTAGTCCATTTGATTACCTCTTTCTGTGGATCGTTAGGATCATGTGGCCCATTATTATCGCCCTGATTGTTATGTTTTTGTTGTTCTTTATTGTCTGTGCTATCTGTGTTGTGTGTGTCAGTAGGTTTATCATCCTTATCATAACTAAACCAGTGTTTTACGAGCTCTTTAGTTACAACACCAGCATCCACCAATGCATTGCCGGCAATTTTAGCCAGTAGTAATGCTGTTGCAGTGCAGGCTGGGTTTTCTAAACAAGCGGCTATTGCTGGGATTGCCTGAAGTGCTGCTTGCTCTAGATGTGGTTCTGCGTTGTTATGTGCGTTGTTGTATATGTACTGTTGTAGCTTGATAAAGCCAGGATCGTTTGTTGCATGTAAAACATGCTGTGTTGCCGTTTCTATAGCCTTTTGGCGTGACATCCCTCCTTGTTCTAGGCTGTATGTAAGATATGCTACAGCAAATTTACGCGCTTCGTTACCTGGTGCTGCAGCTGCCCCTCCAGCATTATCTATCGCTTGCTCTATTCCACACCAATTTTTCTGAGGTAGGAGTGCTATTAGTTTTTCCGTTAGCTTTTGCATCAGGATTTTTCTGTGTTTTGTCAGGAGCGTTATCCTCTTCAGGAGGAGGTGGTGGTGCACTAGCTGAGATTTCCTGCTGTTTTTTATCAGAAGTATCGTCAAATTTTCCACCATCCCCGATTTTATGTACAAAGTCTTTAGCGAAATCCCGAATATCCTTCAATCCCTCGAAAACATCAGGTGATAGGACAAAAGATACATCATTATCACGGTAAGAAATTCGGGGATTGAAGTGTTTACCGTCGAGGCTGCATGAGCCGCTGAAGCCAATGGAAAAGTCATCATTTATGCTGTATTCACGTACATTATCAGCTATCACAATCTGTTCAGCTTCCAGGATTAGTTCCTTACTCCCTGCAATCTGCCCAACAGCTTGCTCTATTCCAACCAATTTTTCTGAGGTGCACCTTATGAGACGAATTACGGGAAGGCTTTATGTGATAAGATGCACCATCTATGAGTGTCGTTTCCGACAACCTCCAATGTAAATTACACTCGTCATAATTGCAATATCTATTTTTGATATTTTTTAACATTATGATCTATATACATCTTTAACACTTGAATGATATGAGGACAGTGGAATGTAACACTAGTTCTACTTAATTTTTACAAAACTTCAAAAGATCATCTGTGTAATGCTTTATATAGATACATCTATAAAATTCCTGCCAATTATGCTTTAATTCATCTTCACCACGCCAGCATCTATAATAAATCTTGCAATTCCTATGCAGGGGAACTGGCCATCGGATATCTATATCACGTCTATACTCTTCTGTTATTACGTAACATTTTACCTCATCACGTTCGGTCAAATATATATCACCTGGACTCACATCATCCAATTCATCTTCTAAAATAAATGTCTTTGGATCAAAAATCGTTATTTCTGTACTTTCGACGTATTTTAATGGAATAACTATAGATGGCATAATTTTTTCTAATATTCCCTCTTCCTCACACAATTCTATTAATTCATTTAACATTTTTATACCTTTTTTTACAAAACAAAGAGGATCACTATTTCTGTCTAAAAAACTATCCAAATCGCTACCAATGAATTTGAAGTTTTTTTGCTCTGAATAACCCTCTGTAAACCATTCTTTTACACTATTAAATCTGGTCATTTGGCAACCTCCACCCATTTTTTTGAAGCCATATTTTTTGTTCTTTAGTTAGTTTAATAGAGTTATGCTTCCATGTACCATCTTGATTTAACGCTGCCTCATCGTTATTAAAATGCACATGTGGTTTTTCGTTACCTTCGCCTAGATCAACCCTAGTAACACCTCTTGGAGCCTGGTCTCGCCTAACCTCCTGTTTCATTTGATTGACTGTTTTACCTTCTTTTACCGAAGGTTCGTCATCATCATCAGGATCCAAATTTGTGCTACCACCGGAGTTACCTGCTATATCTTCTTTTATTTTATCTTTTTCAGCGGCATTATCCGATTTACCACCTTCAGACTTATCACTTTTATCATAACTAAACCAGTGTTTTACGAGCTCTTTAGTTGCAACACCAGCACCCACCAATGCATTGCCGGCTATTTTAGCCAGTAGTAATGCTGTTGCAGTGCAGGCTGGATTTTCCAGACAAGCAGCTATTGCCGGGATTGCCTGAAGTGCTGTTTGTTCCAGATGTGGTTCTGCGTTGTTATGTGCGTTGTTGTATAAGTACTGTTGTAGTTTTATAACAGCAGGATCGTTTGTTGCATGTAAAACATGTTGTGTTGCCATTTCTACAGCTTTTTGCCGTGACATCCCTTCTTGTTCTAGGCTGTATGCAAGGTACGCTACAGCAAATTTACGTGCTTCATTACCTGGTGCTGCAGCTGCTCCTCCAGCATTATCTATCGCTTGCTCTATTTCAACTAATTTCTCTAAGGTAGGTTTCGCGTTTTTTTCGGAAGGTGGGGTTGTAGTTTTCCCGTCATCCCTAATCTTATGTACAAAGTCTTTAGCGAACTCAGTTATTTCCCTGAATCCCCCGAAAACATCGGGTGATAGGACAAAAGATACATCATTATCGCGGTAGGAGATTCGGGGATTGAAGTGTTTTCCATCGAGGCTGCATGAGCCAGTGAAACCAATCGAAAAGTCATCGTTTATGCTGTATTCACGTACGTTATCAGCTATTACAATCTGTTCAGCCTTCAGGATCAGTTCCTTACTGCCGGTAATCTGACCCACATGATACAGTAGTTTTCCCGTCGTTATCTTAATGCTTTCGCCAGTTATTCCACTTATAAACTTTACCAGCCCACTAGCTTCTACTTGTTCTGTATGGGTAAACGAACCATACGGCATCACACCAAATTTACCACCAGTTATAGCACCCACATCCTTCTCACCATCCACAGCAGCACGCTTCAACTCTGCAGCAGTATTCCATGTTGCTGTAATTCCAAATCCCCACCCATCCGCCATCATTTCACTTCTCACCTCATCCAGCACATCCCTTATCGCAGTTTCACCTGCACTCACATCAACTTCCTTCCCATGAATCTGCAGTCCTTCTATTTCCAGCTTCTCATTGATTATCATGTGTATCTTGGCGTCTTTTCCACCAAATGGCGTATTACCTCTCCGTATCTCATCCCTATTTTGCGTCATCTCACTTTCGCCAAATCCAACTCCAACGCTGCCACTCACTGGATTCAACGTCACATCAAATGAACTACTCTCCGTATGTGTCGTAGTCTTCATCGTCTGCTTGCTACCCTCAAACTTCGCACTCTTCGCCTCCACATACGCATCCCTCACACCACTCGCCTCAACTCCTTGGAAATACAACTTCCCACCTGTCCTAATCTTTACATTACCTCCAATTTCTGTAGCTTCACCATACGTCTCCTCACTTGTATGTGTTGTTGTCCTAGTTCCAAACGAAAACGTCACACTTGCATACTGTGCTAATAACGCCGTTGCTATCGCCCCAGCTTTTGCTACATTCGTAGGATCATTTGGGTTAGAGGCAAACCTTTTCGTCAGCATGTTATAATCAGCTTTAAAAGATGGTATCTCCATCGCAAAACTCATCATTCCTGCCAGATCTCCAGGTCCACGCATCTCTGTGATTTGCTTTATGGTGCCCAATAAACGCGTATTTCCCATAAAGTACTCACCTGGATCCTCACTTCCAAATAGATCTATAATCGCAACAGACGGTGGCAGCAAACCACTTTGCGATATCTGTACTCGTCTGTATTCTCGTATCTCGTGCTCTTTGAGCGTTACTCCTTCACGACAATCTATATCAGGATTATTAATACCCTTCACACCTTCGAGTTTACATTCTCCACCAGACCTAATCGTTACTCCACCTTTACCTGGATTTAAAATAGCATACGCTGTCTTATGTATCAGAACTTCTTGCGTAACCGTAGTGTCGCTAAAAACCCTACTCTTCGTTTGTGTGGCGACATTCGTGAAATATTCAGTTACAGATTCTAGCGTCACACCCTTATTTCCATCAATCGCAATACCACTAGCTCCAAATATCTGTGCTCCAAAAGCCTTCAGCCAACCATTACTCTTCATCACTAGCTGATCAGCTTGTATTTGCGGCGTGTGAGCTTCTATTTTGCCTTGTATAACCGAAGTCTCCCACCCTCCAGTATGACCTAAGCTATGTGTTACTGTCGTATCAAACATTGCTCCAATGACGATATCTCCTTGAGCCTCCATTGTTGCTTGACCAGCTACTTCCTTCTTGATAGCACCCAATATTACTAGATCATTCCCAGCTTGGTACCCCAAATTACCGTTAACAACTACAATACTACCACGTGTGCATGATAGGCAATAATGCCTGTTCTTAACTGCTACTTCTACAATGTCATGGCCTGCATCGAGGAATACATCACCATTCTCAACATAAATCGTCCCTATATTGATGATGTCATGATCTGCCTTCAGGCTCAACTTCCCATTCTTTACTGCCAGCACTCCCTCATGTATGATGGTCGGTGCTTCTATCCTCGTCCCCATTCCACTTATTATACTTGCTTGTGGCTGAATATGGATTCTTTGATCAACTTTTAGCTCTACATTCCCTCTACTTACTATGTGCCCCCCATCCTCCAGCTTCATAGAGCCTATGTGTAAATTGATATCCGTCTTACTCACTAACACGGCACCAACTACAAAATCCCCTAACGCTGCTTCATTCAAAAAAACCTCGTATGATAAGCAATGGAATTCACCCAAACACAGTGGCTGCCAAACTGGCCACACTATAGGCCTCTCAAGGGCATCTACCTGACTCACCGCTAAGGAAACACCCGGCCTTAAAGATTTTAACCTACCATATTCAATAATTGCATTATCTGCAAGTTGCTCAAATAACCTGATCATATCATAGCCAGATAGTTGCGGCACCCAACCAAACTTCAATGCAGCTTCTTCCAACTTTTCCTGTACATATGCAGCGTGATATGTCTCCAAAACACCGTCAAATTGGAAACCAAGTGCTGCCAAAAAATTCCGAACATCTATAGGTGCATCTAATGGTACGTCGTCTTTAGGTGCTATAAAGTTGTGCATCTCATAACCACCACCACTTGCACTTGGCAGTGCTAACCTATTTAAAGGCCCACTATACCGCCAGATAGATCCCGGCAGAAAATCATATTTATTTATAAATGCATTAACAAAATCAAGCCCTGAAAATGCCTGTTTATCGATAATAAACGTAACAACTTTGCCGTTAGGATATGTGGCCTCAATCTTGAATGTTAGGTCTGTTTGCTCAAAATGTGGACGTATTAGGCTATCTACGTGCCTTATAACGTCCGTGTTACCAAACGCCACTTGGTTCTTGACGATATCTAGCGCATTTGGTAACGAGAGTGAACTGTCAGCTACTGCAGTCGCAGAACCTGACGTATATCCAAACAGTGCACTTCTGATGCAATCATCGGCTATTATACTCCCAGCATATAGTACTGCCCTGCCTTGTTCGCCATTTGAACTGCATATTCTTCGCATTTCATTGTTACTGCACTGATACCAGGCATACCAGCCAAAATCTTTGGCAATTCTCTCCCAACCATGTTCACGCACTGCATCCCACTCAAATGAACTACCCTCACACCTCGACCTATACCTTGTTATGGGCACTGCACTCAAAATTTTTACAGTCTCTACAGCATACAGTCCAAGACTTGGAGTACCTTGCATATACAATGTTCCAGAAATGCTAAGATAACTATCTTTCAGCACTAGACCTGAAATTTTTAGACTTAAATCACCAGCTACAGAGTAGTGTCCTTGCCCACAGGATACATGATCCTCATAATCCTCACAAACTGATGCTGTATAATATCTATAGTCACCAAACCAGTGTGTAGTGACGCCAAACAATACATTGCGTCTACACCCTTCATCATAACCAAAGCTATACTCCTTACACTGTTTTTTGCTACGTATAGAATAACTCTCAGGCCCTACGACAAAATAATTAGCCGTAATTTCGGATAAACCAGAGCCTCCTGTAATTTTGAATGTACAGCCTCTGCACTCAAAACGATCGGCGGGCTGTCGATCTTTGTTAACCAGCAATGCGCCAACCGCAGTGTAGGAGTGTGGTTCGAACGTCAGTGTTTCAGAAATTGTAAAAATTGCTTGATTTGTGACAGAAATGTAATGCGAACTTGAGAATTGTGCGGCATTTACCTCTAATTTAGCAGTTTTAAGGGCTTTGCAGATAAAAATATTATTACCCTTTAGTGCAATTTTACCTCTTGGAGCTAATATTGTGACATAATAATACGTTTCTCCGTTAGCCACATCAATTTCAACAACCTTGCCATCAATTTGCCCAATAATACGACTCAAAGTGCCACACTTTAAGTTAATAGACTGGTCAGCCTTCAATTTGATATCATCAAGTCTACAGTTATTTCTGATGTCAATCTTGATATTTTCGCATAGCACCTGTATCTCTCCTGGACACTCCAGGGCAGCAGCTAGCATTACAATAACACCGCCTTGTAGCTTATTTTGACCTTCAAATACGATTCTGCCCGCACTAGCTAGTGTAATGCCAAGCCCCTTTCCTGTAATAATGGAGCTATATTGCTTATGAAAAATATCAGATCCTGCGCTAACCTCGATGGCTCCACCAGTAGATGACACAGTTTTATGGTTGATAAATCCACCTGTCACTGATATCTTGATGAGCTCAGTACACGTGAAAGAAGCTAAATTGGTAAACACCTCAGCTTCAATATTTACAGGACCTGTAGCAACTAAATCTTGTTCTAGTGTAATCAATGGGGCCTTAAGATTGATTTGAGTACCGGATAATTGAATACCCTTTGTAACCACAATGGCACTAGAAGATCGAATATCAACAGCAGACTGAGAACTAATAGAAGATCCTATTTCTAGCCTCTTATCTACGTTCATTTCTATTTTCGCAGATGATACTATGTTATGCGTTAACATGTATGCCTCTTGCATAGATCCAGGCATACTCAAGGACTTAAGTAGATCTAAAATAACTTCCTTGCCTTCAATATGCCCAGTCCCGCCACTAGCTAAATGTATGATTTTGACCTGTCCGTTCTTACCCAATACAGAGCTGCCATCATACATATGTACTGATGCACCATCTATACTTACTGCAGTTTCAGCCTGTATTCTCCCGAACAAATTAATAACTGAATTTAATCCACTTAATATGACATCTTCACCTGTTGCTAGTATTTCACCAGTTTTTTCCAAAAATATCTTAGAGCTTTGTATCGTAACTTTCCCAAAACTAATCTTCCCATCAATTTTTACCTCAGAATCTGCGACTGCCTCATCTATTTGTATCATTAGTGAATTTGCAACATCCGATTGACTGGCCACCATAAAGCCTTTATTGTAAAACTTTATAACCTCGAGCTTTGAATCTTTAGCGCCTATAATCATTCCATCATTGACGAAACCACAGTTGCCATGTATGTAAAAGCGGTCCTCTTGCGCCTCAATTCTTCCTTTGTTTTCCGATTGCTCAGCGCCCCCATTCTCACATAATTCAAGATCAATCAATTCTTTGGCAATAATGCTACCACTGCTAGTTACCTTAATCACGTTGGCTCGTCCTTTGACCAAGCCATCTTTAACCGCAATAAGCCCAGTTAGTGCTAGTGTGTTGCAATTAAAGTTGACAAACTCTTGGCTTTGAACACTACCATCAATAGCTAGCAAGGACCCACTACTTAAATCAATAGATGTGTAACCAATCAATTTGCTACGTATGTTCAAATCGTTAGCTGCAACAATCTCTATTAACTTGGCGTTTATCCCTCCATCCAACCAAATATTTAACGCCAATAACTTGAACGCTCCTGCGGTATCAAATTTGCCACTACCACTATAATCTTGCCCTAATTTGATATCTGTACCATCATTGCTATTTATTTCCCCGCTATTTCGCAATAACTGTCCATCTATCTTAACCCTATCACCACCAATCAGCTTTTTGTTAATCAATGCTTGACTCGATACAATCTCATTGTAACCAGCTAGTAAATCACCACCATTTTCTATCGCTGCAAACTCTATGTGCGCTTTGTCCTGAACTTTTATCTGTCCTAAATTTTGAAATTTATTACCAATTAACAATAGACTTTCTGTAATTTCCCATGTACCTCCAGCTATCAACTCACCAGCTGTACCACTTAGCGAAGTAGTCGTAAGATGCTTGATGCGTGATAAATCTACCACATCTGTGATAGCAAAATTAAGGGTTTTTACCTTCAAATCGCCCTTAATGACAGCTGTTGTAGCTTCTAAACTCAAAACAATGGGCGTTATAGAAGAAATTCCAGAAATATCAAGATATTCGCTTTTGACTTTTACTTGATTTATCTTTGAAAATTCAACCTTATCTAATTTTAGGCTTTTTGCGGCTTCAATCGCAATAAATTCCAGTGTAGACCCTGTAACTTCAACGGTACTTCCTCTTAGTTCTACGTCATCTCGTAAGTGTAACGTTATCCCAGAAACATTGGGACTAAGATTATCTATAGTGATAGCACTATAACAAATACCACTAAGATCAATATCAATAACACCAAATTCCCCCAACTTTGTGGAGTGATTATAATCTATACAACTTCCCGCCATCCCTAAAGTTCACCTGAAATTTATATTAAAATATAATGAAATTCTAGACTAACAATTACAAAATGAATGTGCAATAATTCTTTATCGCAATCTTATACAACTACTTTGATTAATGTGATCCACCTCCGGAAAATGCGGCGGTAAATATATAAATTCATGTTCTAGATTACTTATAGCAAAATGAAAAAAATTGTAATCATTTGTAATCATAATAACAATACTGAGATTCTAATCCATAATTACTAAGGTAGCTAAGATGGGAAGGCCATATAGCAAGGATTTTAGAGAGATAGTGCTTAAACAAATTGCAGATGGAGAAGAGGTATGTATGATGCTAGGCATTAGCAAAACATCGGTATTTCGCTGGGAAAACCTGAAGGAAGAAAATGGCGATGTAAGTCCTAAAAAAAATGGCAACAAGCCAACTAAAGCAAATCATAAACAGTTGATGCAAATTATTATAGGAAATCCGAATTTGACACAGAAAGGAATAGATGTGATGATCGGAATAACCGCAATTGCCATACGTCGCACCTTCCAAAGAATTGGGGTTGCTTTCAAAAAAAACACTTTACAAAGAAGTAAAACCCAAGACAAAAGAAGAGTTTTTAGAGAAAATCATCACTTACTACTATTTTGCTGCTATTTTGGCATTTGACTATATGACTCTAGTTGCAGGATTGTTCTCAATACCATGTTCATTGCATAGATATGATGCTCATGATTGACAAATCTACCGCAGCACATAGATCGCAAATTACGTACTGTATTACATACCACTGTTGAAGTTATTAAACTTAGTATCATACAGGGGGCTCCTTTTTGGAATGTTCCAGCGTTAATTTTAATAATTTTATCTTGCGAGGATCAGCATCTATTATTGCTATGCTGACACCGCCTGGGTATGAGAATTTTTCTCCTTTTACTGGGATTCGTTCTAGGTACGAAAGTACAAAACCCCCTATCGTTTCATAGGCTCCCTCTTCTTGTGAGAGTAGCGCATCTATATTTAATACCTCCTCTACATCTTGTATTGATGTGCGCGCATCAATGATGTATTCCCAATCACTTATTCTTTTGATTAAAGACCCTTCTTGCTTATGCCCATGCTCCCCTTTGATTTCGCCTACTATTTCTTCGACTAAATGCTCAATAGTGACGATACCTTCGGTGCCACCATATTCATCCAAGATTACTGCCATATGTGTGGCATTATTACGCATTTTTGTTAGTAAATCTATGCATTTCATAGATCTTGGAGCATAAATCAATTTACGCGTAAATTTGTTAAGTAAAAAAATTTTGTCTTTCTCGGCAATAAATCCTATATAGGGCAGAATATCTTTTACATGTGTGAATCCTATCATTTCATCAAGAGTATTTTTATATATTGGCATACGTGTAAAGGCAGTTTTTATAAATTTTTCCTGTAATTGTTGTAGCGGGGTATCATAACGCACCGCAATGATATCTGCCCTAGGTATCATTACTTCACTTACTTTTAAATCGCGAAACTCCTCCAGTTGCTTAATTAGATGCTGCCCTTCTATAAGGGCTGTATCTTCGAATTGACTTCCATTACATGCTTTGTGATTGCCACTATCTCCCTCCCTTTTTTTATGAAAAATACTACCTAAAGACTTAAAGAATTTTAATATGAGCCGCATACTACACTAATTAATCATTTATATAACCCTAAGCCATGAGCTTCACATGTCTTTATAAAAAATAATACACGTAAGTGGCACATTGGCATAATGAGCCTTATCAAAAAGGCACCAAATCAAATTTTACAGGTTGTGTCCTTAATTATCGCAAATTCATGAAATTTATACGGATCAGGATATCCCAACTTACCCAATATTTTCACCTCTAGCTTTTCCATAGTACTGGTTTTTTCTGAGTTGCAGTGATCATACCCAAACAAATGCAAAATACCATGTACTGCAATATGCGTTAGATGCTCTTTGAAATTTTTTGCAATTTCAATACTTTCATCACGTACCCTATGATAGCTGATTGCAACATCGCCCATATATTCAACATCCTCCAATGCTGCAGAAAGATGGTCTCTAGTATAAACCTCATTATACTCAGCACTACAATAACTATACCACGATATAGGTGGTTCTAAGTTATGAAATAATTGATGGTCGTATATCTCGCCTTCTAACACTGCACTAACATCTACTTTATTAGTCTGTGCTGAAGTGTGGAAAGACCTTGTACCCACCTTATTTTCATCGATATTCACTAATGGTGATGCGCTATTTTTTTTCAACAACTGCAATTCCTCACATCTACTTATCATGTTTCTAGCTTCATCGAAGCTCATATATTGGAACGATAATACATTGGTAGCCCTATTTTGTGCTCTGTAGGTGTAGTTCAACTGTTGTAACTTCTTATCATCTGCCAGCAGCATGCTTAGCCCTACATTTTGCAACGACTCCCAATATCCAGAATATTTCAGGGTAATTAACGCTACTTTTTCGAGGTACTCTGTAAAATCGAACTCCAAATTGTGCCACTCCCGGCACTCCACTATAACTTCTACAAAAGGTCCTACAACTTTCGACCTAGGCTCAGGCTCATCACTACTACGCATAATTCCCAATAGACCAACAACCAACGAGATTAGGGCAACCAAACCCATCACTAAAACAGAACATCCTAACTCACCATCCTGCCACGCATTCTATAATAAGCGTATATAAAACACAATTACAAAATTGTAATTGTACGTAAAATATGCGTCTACCCATCCCCAATATGTTTTTCAACCCAGTTTTTCAAGGCGGTATAAGACATGCCGCCAGTATTACTGTCCACCCGTTTGCCATCCTTAAATAAGATTAAAGCTGGGATGGCTCTTATGTTCATTTTTATAGAAACTTCCTGGTTACGATCAACATTCACTTTCATTACTTTTAAGTGAGGCATGGCCTGTGCTAATTGCTCTATTACAGGCAGCAGCTGCATGCAAGGGTTGCACCAAGGAGCCCAAAAATCAACTAACACGTAATTTTTACTTTGAAGTACTTCAGTATCAAACGCTGAATCTTCTATTTCTACAACTGCTGCCATATTTTCTCTTATCTAATTATTACGTTTACAGAGTAAGTTTTCATAGTATATTACGGATATAGGTAAATACATAATTTAGTCATTGTAAAGTACTAATAAATTTTCATAATGGCTTATTGCGTCAAATTTAATTTAATATGAGAGCGTTGGTACCATAATCTAAGGGTATTGACAAGTTTAAACAAAGTATAAATCGTATGCAAAGAAATCGTAAATGTTTCTCGAATATCCTGAGTACAATTTTCATGGTGGTACTACAGACCTCTGTGCTGGCTTCATGCTCAACTTCAGTACCACCCCAAGTTGAACACAAGGGAAGTTTGTATTATAAGCATGGCGACACTATGAAGATCGTAAAAGCACACCCAAATGAAACGTTAAACGACATTGCTGCGAAAAATGATGTGCCAGTTGAAGTTTTGGGTAGCATGAATGGCGTTAGTTATCCGTATAAAACTGGGCAGGGACGAGATGTATTAGTCCCCGCAAAGCAAGATCAAAGCGCAAAAGAAACGAGAGAAGCGGAAAGGTATGATGCTGGCAGTGGTGATGGTGAACAATATGCTAATAGCAAACTTTCTCCAGATGCGAATCAAAAACCATATAGCCAAATGTATGTTGAGGCAATTGAAAGTGAGCAAATGCCTCCTTTACAAGGAAATAAACTACATAATGTGCAGAGTGAAATAGTCAAAAAAAAGGAGCGTGGTGGTGAATTTTTAAATCAAAATACAGATGCTGTCACAACGCTCGATGAGAAAATAGAAGAAAAACTCAAGAATAAGAAATTAGCGGAAGTACAGGGCAGACAAGATTTTGTGGATGCAACTGAAGACGCGCCAATCGCTGCCAATTTTAAATATAAAACACCTTTAAATTCACCGCAGTTTATATGGCCTGTGCAGGGAAATGTGATCAAACACTTTAATGAAGGCAGAGAAGGGTTTAACGAGGGGATCAGCATTTCTGCTTCTCTTAATACTATGGTACATGCTGCAGCCGATGGCAAAGTTTTATATAGCAATAATAATACTGATAAATTTGGCAATTTGTTAATTATTCAACATGAAAGTGGCTATATTACCGCGTATGCGCATAATAACCAATTATTAGCCAAAAAGGGACAACAAGTCAAAAAAGGCGAAGAGATTGCTAAGGTAGGAAAGACTGGGGATGTAGATAGTACACAGCTATATTTTTCTATCAGCAAGAACAAGCGTATTATTGATCCTGAAAGTAATGTCTTGGGTTAGATTGTGCCATGATGAATAAACTTTTTTCGAAAAACTCGCTTATGTTGACGAGATGTGGGGAGTATATGGAGCACAGAATCGCAATTGTGAGATACACACGGGGATTTGAGCATCGAAATAAGGCGCAATAGTTCGTAAAAAGTAGAGTTTTGAAAGGATCCAATGTAGTACCGCAGGGTTTTGTCGTGCTGCAATTTAGCGGTGATGACAAAGAAAAAGTAGCGTGTTAGTGGAATTCGGTGCTGTAAAAAATGGACATAGTGGTACAAAAATTTGGTGGAACCTCCGTAGGAGATATGGCTAAGATAAGGCATGTGGCAGAAATTGTAGCTAGTGAGTATGCTCATAATCCTGTTGTTGTGGTTGTATCGGCAATGGCTGGTGAGACGAACAGACTTGTGAATTATACTGGGTCATTTACAATTTTACGCAGTAATACGGCAGCGCTTCAAGAATATGATGCTATCGTTGCTGCTGGAGAGCAAGTAGCTGTAGGTTTGTTGTGCTTGGCTTTAATGCAAATTGGATTAAAAGCTCGATCTTACTTAGGGTGGCAATTACCCCTCTTAACGAACAGTGAGTATTCTAGGGGGCGTATTGTTGATGTTAATGTGGAGCCCTTGGTAAAATCGCTAGAAAATGGAGTGATCCCAATTGTTGCCGGATTCCAGGGAGTGTATAATGAGCGTATTATAACACTGGGGCGAGGTGGATCTGATACGACAGCAACTGCAATAGCTGCAAAAATAGATGCAAAACGTTGCGATATTTATACAGATGTGGATGGAGTCTTTACTGCTGACCCAAAAATTGTAACAAAAGCACAGCAATTACGTGAAGTAAGCTATGAGGATATGTTGGAAATGTCTGCTTTAGGTGCGAAAGTGCTACATCCTAGAGCAGCGGTGATGGCCATGAAATATCATCTAAATGTACGTATATTGTCAACTTTTAATAATAAATGTGGTGGAACTATTTTGAGAGCTCAGAAAATGGAAGAAGAGTTTGTAACAGCTATAACAAGTAGTAGTGGTATTGCAAGCATTACCTTGTGTAATTTAAATCAGCAACCTGAAGTAGTCGCACTGGTCATTGATTCCCTTGCCAGTTACAACATTGCAGTTGATATGATAATACATCATCCTATCACTAACAACTTTGTGTTTACCGTAAGCAAGGAATATGTGGTAAGTGCGGAAAATGCCTTAAAAAAGCTAAAAAATAAATATTACGGTGAAATAATAGTAGATGGCGATATAGCTAAGGTATCCATTATAGGGATAGGCATGAAAAGTAACCTGCATGTGGTGCAAAAAGTCTTCCGAATTTTAAATGAGCACCATATAAGCACTATGATGTTTAATGCGTTTGAAACTAGGATTAGCTTATTTGTGAAAACCGAACACAGCGAATCGGCTGTATGCGCGCTACATTCAGGATTTAACCTAGGCCTATAAACACTTGGGCGTTATTGTGTTGCTAAATTTGGCAATTATCGTCTCGCCTCCTGTCATTTTTTGGCCTACAAGGACTTGAGGCGTCAGATTCGATGGCAAGTAAAGATCAACTCTGCTACCAAAACGAATAATTCCAAATTTTTGCCCTCCCACCACTGCTTGATTTAGCTGTAAGTCGCATACTATCCGCCTTGCAATTACCCCTGCTATTTGTACAACTCCAATTTTTTTGCCACATTTAGTTTCTATCAGAATAGCCTGTCTTTCGTTGTGCTCACTAGACTTGTCTAAACTGGCGTTGAAAAATTTACCTGGCGTATAGTGCAAGGCCAGCACCACCCCTGTCACGGGAATTCTATTGACATGCACATCCAGTATATTAAGAAATATGCTGATTTTTGTCACACCTCCTTCTAACCCTAGCTCCTTAGGTAAAGAGGCTCCTGGTGCTATTTGCACCACCACGCCATCCGCAGGGCTTACTACAAGATCGTCATCTTGTGGTGTTACTCTATCTGGGTCACGAAAGAAAAAAACGCATAATATTGTAGCAATAAGCCCTAGCCAACCTAATGTGTTTGACAATGAAAACAATACCAAATCACCAATAACAGACAACAATATTACAAGGTAACCATCTTTATGTATATTTGGAATGTAGCTCTTATAGTTTTCTAGCATCTTTCTCATTTTTTGTATAGAATTAGTGGTGAGTAAATGGTATAGCATACAACTGATATTTGATAAATAGAATTTTCATTTTTCGACTATGAGAGTTATATGCGTCTTTTGCGGGGCAAGTGATGATGTGGTGCTACAGTATAAACGTTTGGCCAGTGAATGCGGTGAAGCTATCGGTAAAAATGGCTATGGGTTATTGTATGGAGGTGGAGCCTCTGGCTTGATGGGTGCTGTTGCTAAATCTGCTACCATGCATGGGGCGCCCGTCACTGGCGTGTTTCCAACTGCTGATTTGAATCCTCATGATGTCATGAATCAGGAGCTAGGCGAGGCAATATTAGTCAAAAGTTTATCAGAACGTAAAGATATTATGATAAAACGTGCAGATGCATTTGTCATTCTTCCGGGGGGCTTTGGAACATTAGATGAATTTTTTGAAATTGTTACATTAAAAAAGTTGGGAGTGCATAATAAACCAATAATCTTAGTAAATTATGGTGAATTTTGGGCTCCATTACTTACATTGATGGAACATATATGTGATACCCATTTTGCAAAATTAAACTTAAACAGTAGTATTTGTGCGGTAGTGAAGAGCGTAGAAGAAGCATTTTTCTTACTAAGAAACAGCACTGCAGTATAGAAGTGTTTTTTTAAACTAGGCAATAAAATGAGAATAGGTATAGCAGGAGTAACGGGTAGAATGGGCAGAGCCTTGTTAGAGTACGGCTTGAATTCTAGTTCTAGCGTATGGCGCTTGAGTGTTGGTATGGGACGCAGTATACAAAAAATGAACGATTTTATCACCCTATATACTTCAGCAGATCGGCAATCCAGAGGAACAATTAAGTTTACCTCTGAATTTGAAGAATTTATCGAGAGTTGTGATGTAGTTTTGGATTTTACTGCTCCTACTTTTACCTTGTTAGTTGCGCACGCATGTGCCAAATGTAACAAAGCGTTGGTGTCTGGTACAACAGGATTTTCCGAGGAGCAATACACGCAACTAAACAATTTAGCAAGATCAACAAGAATATTTTTGTCACCCAATATGTGTATTGGCATAAATATACTAGGTTGGCTTATAGCAAAAACCGCTAGTATGCTAGATACCGACTTTGATGCCGAAATTACAGAATTGCATCATAAGCATAAACGCGATATTCCTTCAGGGACCGCTATGATGCTAGCTAGTGCCATAACTAGAGGAAGGAAAAATACCCTTGGCATAGACTCCAATATATGTGTAGGCCGCAATGCGAGCGATGATAGCCAGCGTAATTCTGGAGCGATATATATTTCCTCATTGAGAGGTGGTGGGGCAATAGGAGATCACAGTGTAATATTTTCTGGTAATGCTGAAATCATCCAAATAGAGCACCGTACCTTATCTCGTGAAGTATTTGCTATAGGTGCTTACAAAGCTGCAGAATACTTGACTTTACAGAAAGTGGGAAAGGTGTATAACATGTCGGATTTACTCGGAATTTCAAATTACTAATATCGGGAAGGTTGCTGCAAATTTAAACAAAATCCAAAAAAATATGCACTACAGGTATTACTGGTTAGGCCTTATGTTCAAAGTGCTTAATTTGGTGATTTTTACCGCAATATCACTTGGATTTTTGAGTGTTTCACGTGATATAAGTGTGCTTAATCAATTCTTCGTTGTATATGCATCCGGTACGGTCATTTTGCTACCTTGGGTACTCTTAACTCGCGCAAAATATCTTTGTAGGCCGAATTTTAAGCTTTATTTTGTAAGGGCCGTAATTAGCGTTGTGGCAATGATGAGTTGGATACAAGCATTAAAGTACATGGGTACTAACGAATCGGCTCTTATAGGTTACACGACCCCACTGTTCACCATACTTTTAGCCTCATGGTTTTCTGAGGAAAGAGTAGATTATACCTCACTTGCAGTTGCAATAATTTGTTTTTTTATTATAGCATTTGCGTTACAAACTGAACTCAGACTTTTTACACTTGGCTTTATTTTTGCATTTATTTCAAGTATAGCCTGGGCCTTTTATAATTTAATTTGTAAAAAACAGACAAGAACGGAACATTACTTAACGCAAGCCTTTTATACTTTTGCAGCTTCGACGATTATTACGTCACCCTTTGTCTCATTAGCAGCATTTAGGGCATTTGAAGTAGATATGCTTAAGCTCCTGTTCATAGCATTTTTGAGGGTAGCAAATTTGGTGTGCATATTTCTATCCTTCAAATTTGCTCCTGTAAGTGCATTGATGCCAGTTAATTACTTACAGCTAGTATTTATGATGATTGGCACTTATCTGGTAATGCACGTAGCCCCATCCGTTCCCGTAATGATAGCAGGGTTGACGATTATATGCATAAATATGTGGCTTGTAAAATCGCAAAAAGCTAAGATGAGAGATTATAATCAGGAATAAATTCAGGAATAAATGTAAGGAACCTGTTGTAACGATACACATTAGCTCATTAGTAGGACACATGGAACAAACAACAAAATTACCGATGGAACAAATAGCAAGTGGCTTAGGCGTAGGAAATAGAGTAAGTAAGACAACATTGATGAAAATTAGTTTTAAAAAAGCTCTATTCGCGGGTGCGTTTCTAAGCTCTGCACTGATTGCTATGTACCTAAGGCTTTATCATACAACATACGAATATAGCGTGAGTTTTATGCTTTTTGTGATATTTGATATTGTTACACTGTGGTTTATTGTGAGCTTACTGGCATATGGATCTATGTTATACGTACATTGGTGTCCTGGATGCAAAAATTTTTGGTGCTACCATATAGCTTATAAGTTCATTTTGTCGAGATGCCTAGTAACCAAAAATATAGTCGGGGTACGGCTACATCCGTGGGCAGAAGAGTATGTAAATGAGTATAAGTGCGATCGCTGCAATTATACTAAAGCAAAAAGAAAGTGTCGTTGGAGTTTTAGTAAAGATAAGGTAGCACAATAGCCTATTTTTACGTATGAGTATAATGGGACTGATGCTGGATGGAGTTTTTGTATTTTCAGGAGTTAAAGACGCTATTA
>CAXOVX010000022.1:0-71584 GCA_964213345.1 Alphaproteobacteria bacterium
AAAATTGTGTGTAATTTCAGGCCATAAAACCAACCGGTGCTTGTTCTACTTTTTGCGGCAATTCCACGAAAAACCTTATGTCTAGTGCCACGTGAGCCTTGCACATCTCAAGTGGCGTAGAGTCCACAAATTGGATACCAGTAACTTCTCCAGTAATACATCGCAATAAGCAACATAATATAGGCAAAATACGCTTCAATACGGCTACAAACCTATCATACAACAATAAATTTTCGAAATCTCTCCGGTGTTTTACATACACATAAAACAACTAAACTCACTCTCTTGGTAGCCTAATAGAGTAAGTTTAGTTCTAGTCACTATCTCGCTAAGACTCATATGCCCATTCCTGCACATATGGTTTTTCTTATCCTTCTTTATGTATTCCAATAAATGGGCTCTCCACAAGGGGACGAATCCTTTGCAAAAATCATCAACATAACAATATATTCCTGAAAAATCTGTTCCCATATGATACCTGTTTGTTAGGGTTTATCGTCTTTTTCAAACAGATATCATATGTTCTTCTTGTCGCAATATATTATTCATTCCTTATCCTTAGTTCGGGAGTTTTACTAAATATAACATAACTTTTCCCTGCAGGCTTGGATACTAATGGAGCTCCGATTCTGGGACTGATGCTGGATGGTTTGTATTTTCAGGAGTTAAAGACGCTATTATTTGAATGATTTTAGCTAAGGAATGTGCCTTATAGACTGCGTTTAAAATTTATTATTTAAGTTGCAGCAATAAGCACTTAAATAGCCCATGAACTCCGTAACCTTTGTAATTAGCTGGCAACTTAACTGCTGATAACTCACCACTAATTGCCGCAAAATCAAATAATGCCTCGAAACTCCTCTATTGATTATCCCTAGATACCAACTCTTCCAAACTCACCATTATTATTTAACTTAATACCATTTGTCCACCATATATCTTGCCCACCTACATGAATAATACCTTTTATCTCATCTCGCAACAGCCCCTTAAAGGCTAACAAAGAGGAATCATATGGAAATAGATTTTACAGGAATATATTGTTATGTTGATGATTTTTGCAAAGGATGTATAACTTGGTTGGAAATACATTTATAAAAGGCAAGGACAACGAAAGGCAAGAGGAGTAGGAGGGGCAATATGACCCTTAGTGAGGTGGTGACTATAATATTAGGCTACCAAGAAAGTAAGTTTAGTTGTTTTAAACTATCAATATGTGTATGTAAAACACCGGAGAGATTTCAAAGATTTATTGTTGTACGATAGGTTTGTAGCCGCATTGAAGCGTATTTTGCCTATATTATGTTGCTTATGCAATGCATTACCGGAGAAGTTACTGGTATCCAATTTGTGGACTCTACACCCCTTGAGACGTGCAAGGCTCTACGTGGCACTAGACATAAGGGTTTTCGTAGAATTACTACAAAAAGTAGAACAAGCACCGGTTGGTTTTATGGCCTGAAATTACACACAATTTTCAATGATAAAAGTAAGCTTGTATCCATAAGAATTACGTCTGGTAATGTAGATGACAGAAAGCTGGTACTTAGCATGGTTTAGCCAAAACAGATCGTGTTGATTGTAAGCTTTTATACGATTACACAGCAACATTTGCTTTATCTGCCAAAGTAGAATATCACTCAAAATCTCAAAAAACCCTGCACTCATTAATACAACGAAGAGAGTAATTGATTTCGTTTAAGATTCATGATATTGCAAGACTTGAGACTGAATGTAATACCTTGATTGTGAAACTCTATTAAATTACATTTGGAACATCTAGAAAAACAATTGGATGAGATAAAGGCCTCTATTCAAGGGCTTTGCGATAATGATCTAGAAATAAAAGGAAAAATAACTAAACTGACTTCTATTCCTGGAATTGGCCTGATAGCCGCAACTACTGCTATATGCGAATTGCCACAGTTAGGTAGCACTCATTTGAGACAGCTGGCTTCTTTAGCTGGTGTTGCCCCTTATGAGGCTGTTGCGAGATGAGATAAATTAAGGCATTATTCATGTAAGTGGGCAAGATATAGGGACTGTTGCCGAAAAACATAAATTCTGTATATGGCAGCCGTTGCTTCTTTACGTCGCAATAAAAAAATTCAAGATTTCTACTCTAGACTGATCTATAATCATAAACCTCCTAAAGTCACTCTCGTATGCGTAAACTTCCGGCCTTCATGCATGCTTCGATCAAAAACTATACTGTTTGGATATAATTAATTAATTTTGCCTTTTTCAAATAATTTTAATTAATTATATCCTTATTTGAAAAAGGCAAAATATAAGACTAAACAACACTACCGCTACACAATCACAATAGCCTATATAGCTACTTTGAGCTGATTGTGTGTTGTAATTTTTACCTCCTTTCTTCCTGACTTCTATTACTGATGCTTGGGGTTGTAGTGCATCGCTGCTATAATCTAGCTATAAAGTTCTCCTTCGGAATATCTTCTACCTGAGATGAAATCATATATGATTCTTGCCTTTTTTCGCATATCCATGCTTTTTATAAAGATATTTCTGTATTCCACTTTCGTCAATATACACCAAATTATCTCAAGATATTGATGATATTTTCTCTAAAAATTCTTCTTTCGTCTTGGGAATCTACTTCTTTATAAAGTGTTCTTTCTTTTGAAAATAAACCCCATCCTTTGAAAGGCACAACATATGCCAGTTGCAATCATTCCAACCATCGCACCTATTTCTTTCTGTGTCAAATTCGGATTTCCTGTAATAATTTGCATCTACTGTTCATAATTTGCTTTAGTTGGCTTATTGCCATTCGGACTTACATCGCCACTTTCTTTCTTCAGACTTTCCCAGCGAAATACCGATGTTTTGCTAATGCCTACCATCATACATACCTCTTCTATATCTTCTCCATCTTCAATTTGTTTAAGCGCTATCTCCCTAAAATCCTTGCTATATGGCCTTCCCATTTTAGCTACCTTAGTAATTATGCATTAAAATTCGTGGAAAAGGGAAATTCTAAAAAAATACTTTGTATGCGTAAATTGCTCATGAAGCAAAGAGCGCTTGTTAAGGCTCCGTAATTGTGAAAAAGAAGAGTAAAATAATAATCTTTAGAAGCTGCCATCTGCGCGGGTATAGGTTGCAAGCAAACACACCATCGTAGCACTTAAACACACATAACAAATAAAAAAAACAAAACGGAGAATTGCTCCTAGTGCCTCATTTAAAAGAAAATTGGGACTATCCCTGGCCTTGCCCGCCATAGAAAATAAACGCTAACTTCCATAAATTACAAAACACGAGAAAAATGATAAAAAGCAAAATGCCCATCTATTATACTTACCTCCTTATTCACCAGATTCAAAAACCCAATCAAGAAATTTTGGGCTAATTTAAAGATATTAGCAGCTAAAACATTAAAAAACACTTTTCTTTAGCTGATGCTGTAGATGCTGCTTTTAAAACACAACCATTTTCCATTTAAACAACACACCACACTCTCTGGGATCAAACAGCCATGAACTGCTGCGTCACTTCAACGAAATCCTCATATGCATATCAACACACCACAACTCTGTCTCCGCATGGGCTCCCCCCCTTGCCCCTAAGTAAGGGGTCTCCACAAAAGAGTCCTCTTTATACACGACTGAATCTTTCTCCTTAATCTTTCTTCTGTGTGAGTGCTGAGCCTAAAAACCCTCCACCCCCACCAGACTTCAGCTATAGAGCCTCCTATTTCTCTCTCCCTACCCGGGTTGCTTTCATAAATACCCTGATTTTCTTGTAACTTTATCGAAGCCTAGCACTTTCACATCAACTCTATCACCAATAACGAACTTTATTCGGACTTTGTTCATCTTTATGCTTTGATATATTTCTGATTTTTCTACAAACACCACTAGATCGATACCTTCTCTTTTTGTATTTTTACCATAACACCAATTACAGCTCTTCGGCTGCGAGTAACTTTTCCGCTAATTCTAATGGCTTATCTTTATTAACCTGTTTGATGCTAGCGGCGATTCGCTCCCTTGTTAAATCAATGTTGGTTACAACGCACTCTATGATATCGCCCTTGTGATATGCAACAACCGTTTCTTCTGGAGATTTGTCCCAACTTATTTCGCCTGAAGGAATCAGCAAGTTAATTGGAAACTCGGTATCCTTATCTCTTGTGCGTATTACGAACAAACCGAAATCAGCAACTCCACTAACTACAACCTCAACCTTAGTTTCCACTGGAGTTTCTTCTGCAAAAATTTCCCAACTATTTGGCTGACACCTTTTTACACTTAAACTAATACGATGTTTATCTATATCAATATCAAGCACTAAGACTTCGACCTCATCACCCACTTTCAACAGCTTAGATGGATGTACATTTTTAGCCGTCCAATGTATCTCAGTATGATATACAAGCCCATCAACATTAGGTTCCAGCGAAACAAACGCCCCATAATCTGTGATGGCAATCACAAATCCCCTGTGTTTGCTGCCTACGCAGTACTTTTCCCTAATATCTTCCCAAGGGTTTTTTTCCAGTTGCTTACGTCCTACCGAAATACGTTGAGTATCGGGGTTATACTTAATCACCTGTACTTTAATCTTTTGATTAAGCTTTAATATTTGCGAAGGATGTGAGATTTTTGACCACGAGATATCTGTAATATGTAACAAAGCATCTGTTGAACTAAGATCAATGAATGCCCCATAGTCTGTAATATTTTTTACAACTCCCTCAAGCACCATGCCTTCTTTTATGCTCGCCAATAACTCTTCCTTAGCTTCTTTTCTAGAGTCTTCTAGAATAGCCCTTCTCGATACCACTACATTGCCATGTTCTTTATCCATTTTTAAAATTTTAAATGGTTGCGATATATTCATCAGCACTGATACATCCTTTATCGGTCTGATATCGACTTGACTGCCAGGCAAGAATGCGACAATACCTCCCAATTCTACCGCGAATCCTCCCTTGACTTTCCCCATAATACTGCCCTTAACGCTGAGATCTTTTGCGTACAACTCCTCAAACCCCCGCCATGCTTCATCACGCAAAGCTTTTTCACGACTCAAAACTGTCATGCCAGAGCGACCTTCGAACCTCTCTACGTAAACATCAATCTCATCTCCTACTTTGACTTCACGGTTGTGGCCATCGATGCTAAACTCGCTCAAAGATATCCGACCTTCGCTTTTTAAGCCAACATCAACGATTACAGCGTCTCTATCAATACCTACGACCATCCCCTTTACTATCTTCCCTTCTTGCTTTGTTGGATGTGTGTGCTTTGCTAAAAGAGCGGAGAAGTCTTCCACTATGTCAATGCTGTGTTCTTGATCTCCCTGTGTGTTTTTGAAAAAACTCATTTTATAATAAAATAACTAATAATGTTAATCTCAACGACCAAAAGGCGCAATGCACCGCCTTAGCAACACCAAATTATGCTATATTCCCTCTGCAACAAGCCCCAACTTCATCCCAATTCTTCCAACTACCAGTTCCACCACTTCATCTTCGCTAAGAGATGTAGTATCTACTACCAGGGCATCAAACGCTTGCTGAAGTGGAGCAACCTGCCTATTGCTATCACGCCAATCACGCTCCCTCAATTCATCCAGTACCTTATCATATATAATACCTTTATATTGGGATTGCAACTGCTTAAATCTCCTTGAAGCTCTCACTTTTAATTCTGCCGTCAAAAAAAATTTACAGTTTGCATCCGGAAATATCACAGTCCCCACATCTCTGCCATCAACAACAGCACCATTTTTTTTGTCACTATGCACATAAGAGCGCTGCAAATCTACCAAAGACTCCCTAACTTCTTGATGCACTGCCACGATTGAAGATGCTTTTGTAACATCAGCATCGTAAAGCAATTGAATTGCGATGTTATACAAAGCACTACTATCAATTGATTTTGCCAAAGCAGCTAGAGCATCAATATCTTCCAAAAAAATGCTTTTAGTAATAGCCAAGTACGCGAGATAGCGATATACAAGCCCCGTGCTAAAATAAGTAAAATCCAGCACTCTTGCTATCTTTTTTGCTACGGTACCTTTACCACTGGCAGCAGGCCCATCTATGCAAATTACTACCTTTTTTTTAAAAACTGAAATATTATCCAAAACTTTCTTTTTGTACAGTTGGTGAATTTTGCAACTCTATGCATTTAGTTAATATACTTGCACAATTTTATCAATGTGTTTTTCTACTTTTGCTTTATTAATGCTCCTTGCCAACCCCTGGGCTAAATCACACCAATCCCCCTCTCTCAACCGCGCTATAGGATTTAGGCTCAGTCATGCATGCACTCCCTCATCCCCCCCGCCACTGCGCTTCTATTGCTCATTTAAAAATGGGACTTGGTATTGTAATAATGTTTATGCTAGATACTTATTTATTATCAAAAAATTTAGCGGTTATGCTAGCAACTCTATTACCAAAGTATTTAGCAGTTGCTAAATCATCCTCAGTAACTTCATTGACCATCCCGGATTGTGTCATCAAACCAAACGAACTTGCTAACCTGTTTAATCCAAGTTCTTTTGGGATGCCATTCTCATCTTTTACACTAAGTTTGTGATCAGAAAGTAAATCGAGTCCCACCCATATCATACCGTGCTGCATAGCAAAAACTGCGAGCTGAGTTAATACAGATAATCTACTCCCATCTAATCCTGCAGAATGTGTAAACCCTGCTGCTATTTTATTTTGCCATTTTCTCTGCCAAAATATATCGCCAGTTTTATCCAAAAAAGCTTTTAGCTCTGAGGCTACTGCTCCAAAATAAGTAGGAGAGCCAAAAATAATGGCATGAGAATCGTTTAGCTCATTTATTCTATCTTCAGCTTCCTGTACTGGAATCAAAATTGGATGCAGCCCAGCATCTGATATCCCATCACTTATAGCCTCAGCAGCGTTTTTTACATGATAAAATCTACTATAATACAAAACAGATATTTTTAACATTTTATCCTCCCCATTTGGGTTTTAGTGTTTTACTAATTTACGTAAATATTTCTGTATAGCTCTACTTCTGCGGGCTCTGGGCTATTTTGTGCAAATTCTGCAGCCTCCAATACTTTCTGCCTTACCTTCTTTTCGATATTTTTTATTTGCTCATCTGTGGTAAGATTTTTATCTTTCATGTGCTTCCTAAGTCCCTCTATTGGATCTTTTTGCTTGTATTTTTCTACTTCTTCTTTTGTCCTATATTTTGCAGGATCTGACATAGAGTGTCCTCTATATCTGTATGTTTTCATCTCAAGCAACATAGGTCCATTGCCACCTTTTATATACTCTATAGCTTCGAAAGTAGCGTTATATACGGAAATAAAATCCATCCCATTTACGGACTTACCCAATATATCAAATGACATTCCTCTTTTATAAAGATCTGTGGAGAAGGTGGACCGCTCAATAGAAGTCCCCAAGGCATAGTAGTTATTTTCTATAATGTATAGTATTGGTAGATTCCACATCTTAGCCATATTAAAAGACTCATAGACCTGTCCTTGGTTTGTGGCTCCATCACCAAACATGGCAATTGAAACATTGTTTTGCTGTTTATATTTAAAACTGAAAGCAATGCCGGTGCCTATAGACACTTGTGCACCAACTATGCCGTGTCCTCCATAAAATCCGTTAGGAACATCAAACATATGCATCGACCCCCCCTTACCTTTGGAGCAACCTGTTTCTCTTCCAAGAAGCTCTGCCATAACTACATTAGGATCACTACCAATTGCTAGCATCACTCCATGATCTCTGTAGCTTGTTATAATGGCATCTTTTGCCTTCATGCATTTACACACCCCCACAGCAACAGCCTCTTGTCCTATATATAAGTGGCAAAATCCACCTATCAAGCCCATACCATATAATTGACCGGCTTTTTCTTCGAACCTACGCAATAACAACATTTCTTCGTAGCATTCATGGAGAAATGCTGTATCCAAGTGCATGTCCATACTTACTCTTGCTAGCATGAGATAATTTATGAGTATCAAACACTGTTCAGCTTGCAAAAAGTTTTATAAAAAGCAAGCATTTTTTTAATGCGCTTACTTGTACTGAGTCCTATTTTTAAATAAGCACTAGGAGCGCAATGGTGAGAGCGAAGGAGTGTAGTGTTTAACTCTACATAACTGAGCTTGAATCCTGCAACATAACAACATGAACGTTAAAAGGGGGAATTGGTATGAGGTGCTTTATACGCAGCAATCAATATTAGCGTAAAGGAATTTTAATTTATATTTGATATTTACATATTATATACAAAAATATACTATAATTCTTTGTAAAGATTTATAATATTTAACACTTATTTGAAATAATTGATATGTTTGGATGGATAGCAGAGAAAGCAACGAATATTAAGCGTGGTATCTTAGGAAAATCAAAAAGTGAGTTGCTTGAGGACAAAGAGGCGCAGCTTAAACAGCTGGCTGCTCTACTTTCGGCAGGAAATTTACAAGAGACGTTAGATGGTGTAACCACCTCTCTAGTTGAAATTGGCAGTACTAAAAGTGGTTTGAATGCGATGACTCAAACTTGGGATATTACAATAGATGGGGAAAAAGCTAGGCAAATAGTGAAGGGAATACAACAAATATACGATATAGCAAGCGTCACTGTAGAAGAGAACGCGGAAAATAGAGAGATAAGAAAAGCAGAGCAAGACAAAGCCCAGGAAATACTGAATAACCTCTTAATATACGGATTAGTAGAGCGTTCTAAAACAAAAATTAAATATAACGGAGCAGAAGTACCGCTCTGGTATGCGATTACAAGTACGTGGACCCCAGATGAGCAAGTAAAATACATAGCTACAATGTACTCTAAGTTTTCAAAAGAGGAAAAGTCATTTTTACTTGGAGAAGAATTTGATGCCGAAGTATTGGCAAAGTTTTGCAATTCCATAGCTGCCGGCGAAGTTAATGAAGAAAGAATTCCTAATGCTGGAGAAATAGCAGATGATTTTCGCAGTTTTGCGATTGAAAGTGATGCAATGTATAAATTTATCAAAGTAGGTAATGAAAAAAGTGCGCAGGCACTCGAAGCACTAGCTGATACCGCTTCTCTCTTAATGCAATTCACAACTGGTATAATCAATAAACTAAACATTGAGACTGATCAAGATGTAGTACGTAATTTGCTAAATCAAGGCATTCAAGCGGCAGTATGGCCCACCCTATTTCTAAAGTATCTGCCGCAAAATTTGAATACAAAGACAGCTATAAGTGATGTACCATTTTTGCATGAAATTACGCAACGCTATGTTGAAGCCTGTAAAAGAACAGTTGAACAAGTGGCTGAGTACGAAGCGAAAATTGAGGATGAAGAAGAAGGGATTATGCGCGGAATAGCGGGGCAGCAATTTTCTGTAACAAAAGAATTACACGCAAGTACTCTAGGAGAATTAGCAACTCTTCAAGCATTTATGCAAAATCCAGAGATAATAAACAAGTTGTTAGAAGTTAGTGTCGTAATTCAAAATCAAAAACCTCAAAATCAAGAAGCATTAGCCCAAATGCAGGGGACGTGGTCTAATCTATTGAGTTTGGGTAACATTTTTTTTGATGATGCGCATGATTTGCTCGTAACACTGGTGAAAAAAGGAATAAAGCTAGATTTATCTAAAATTCGTGATGAACATGGTGTAGTTTTTTCTGAACAAGTGGCGGCAAAATTGTTAGGAAAAAAGGTTATAAACGATATCATTAATTTAGAAAACCCAGAAGATTTTTCTACAATAATAAAAATATATGAGCAGAGATTAGCTCCAGAGAAATACAATCAATTCCTAAATAGCATACGTAAACAGTTGATGTATGATTTAAAAAATCCCCTAAATGTACAGAAATTGGGATATATTTTAGGTGATTGTATCAAAGTAGGACTTTTTTCACAACCAGATGGTATTTCATTTACCGAGTCAGATTCATTGTTAATTGCGCTTTTAAAACATAGCAAATTGACGCAAGAAGAAATTGTGGAAAAGTATAGTAAAATAAATTTATCGGAAAAAAATGTACAAGAATTATTCCAAAAATCTAATATAAGTAAAGTATTAGAAATACCTGATATTAGACAATTCGATGCTATAATAAAAATACGTCAGGCTACGTTGGGCAAAGATAAATTTCGAGAATTTGTACAGAACCTTTTTGCTGACTTGGTAAAAGATAAAAGCAAAAGCAGTACACAAGGTAATATAGAAAAAATAGGGTACTTAATTGCTAATAAATTAATTGATGTAAAGGAGCTACAATATGAAGTTACACCTATTTCATTATCATTAATGTATAAATATGGTGGTGATCTCCAAGTACTCAAGGCATTATTACGAAAGTATCCTGAGGCAGTCAACGACAAAGATGAACAGGGTAACACGTTATTACATTTAAGTCTTGTTAAGGGTGATGCTGAGCTGATAATGTCGCTCCTAAGGGCAAAGGAGTTAAATCCAAACCTTTCAAATAATGATGGATTAACACCCCTAGGAGCGTTAAGTGGTGCACGTGGGGAGAACGCATTTAAGTTAGCACAAAATATCGTAAATCATAAAAACCTAAATCTACTGGAGGATGGGTATAAGAGTCTGATAATGGCCTATCTAGGGGATAATGGTAAAATGGTAGAATTCCTGACAAGTAGATTGTCGCAAGCTGCAAATCAGGATAAGGCGCAGGTAATGTCTACTGCTCTTGAGGCAATTTTATCACAAAAAGAGGGGGTAAAAGAAAACGCTAAAGTAATAACTGCAAAGACACTGCAATTTTACAAAGGTACTCCGTATTATTCTCAAGTTTTACTGCTATTGGTTAAGCATGGATTTATAGCAGAAGCACTAGAACTCTTGCCGGAAGGACAGAAAACGTTAGATGGGATATGGGATGCAAATGGGCTTAATGTTCTCAGTTATGCATTACTGCAGCCGCCAATGATAGCACCGGACGCTGGTAAAGTTGATGCTATACAAACATTAATCAAGAGACTGGGCTCTGTTCAGTTTCAGAATTTACCTACTGGATTTCCACAACATCAGTATTTATCTCGTAATCAACAAAGCGATACACCGCTTGTATTGGGTTATTTGAGCTATGTAAAAGATACAGATCCAGCTTCAAAGATAGCACGTAGGCAGCTACTGATATCCGCAATAAATCAATCAGGCATAGATCCTAGCCCGAAGAATAAAGCTCTGGTTGCAGAAGTATGCGCTAGTGCTGACAAAGAAATTTTTGATGCAATTAGTAAATTGAAAAATTTTAATGATTTGATAAACACGAATGACTTGCCCGATCATTCTATAATACCTCCGGTCGTTGCTTGTTTTGATCGTATGTTTGATGACCAAGGTTATGTCACGGATAAGGTGAATTATAAAATGCGCAGTGAAATCATCGCTGCATTACTTCAAAATGAAGCCCTTCAAGTAAATGTGAGAGATAAGGTAGGTCTAACACTGGCAACTGATGTCTACACCAAGTACAGATTAGCAAAGGAATCACATCGATTAGACGAGAGCCAAAGCTTACAGGAGATATTTACAAGACTAACAAGTCATGCGAATTTTGACATCAATTATACAAATAGTACACAAAACAACCAGCACACTTTGTTTGAATTAATTTGTATCAACGGCAATCTGGAAGATATGAAAGCTCTTCTTGCCAATGAAAAAATCCTGAAGACAATAAATCCGGAAGTGGTACAAAGGGGCATAAGTCACGCTTTACAAGCAAAAGATGTGGCTAAGCGCGAAGATTACGTTAATATTGTGAAGTTAATTCACGACAAACTTGGCAAGAAGATGGATTTGGGTTTAGTGGATCAGAATGGTATAGCACTAGCACACCAGTTTTACTCGAGTCAGCTTGAGTTTGTAAATTTGCTGTCAGATTGGAAATATGACGTTCAGTCAGTGCAAAGTCCAAAGAATAGAACTTTGTTGATGGCAGCAGCTAGTAGCACTGATATCATGGTCTTACGTAAGGCATTAGGAGAATTCTCAAAAAAAATTAATGATAGAGATGATAGCGGTAATACGGCTCTACATTACGCAGTCATGACTCATGTTACGGGTCATAGTACAGATTTTACCAGAGAGTTAACAGAGAGCAATGCAAATATAAACGCAGCTAACAACGAGGGGTTAACACCTTTTATGATTGCTGTTATGTCGAATGATGTACAGTTAGCCACGTACTTGTTGACACGTCAAAATTTAGATGTAAATGCGCAAGATAAACATGGCAATACAGCACTAATGTATGCCTGTCAAATGGGCAATCACAACATGATAAAATTGCTCCTGCAGCATGAAAAAACGAATGTACATCTGTATAACAAAGATGGGCTAACCGCGTTTATGATTACAGCGTTAGCAAAGAAAGAAGAGGAAAAGGATGTTGTAGATAAGGCAGTGTTGCTTCAATCACATCAAATAGAAGTGCGTGACAAAGACGCTAAACATAAAGGTGATGAATATGTGATGAGGGCATTGATTGAAAGAGGTGCAGATCCACTTTTTGGTAGAGCGTGTCACAGTTTGACTGATATAGTGAAAATGGCAGGTATTGGAGTTTTATTATACTACATAATTACAATTCCTTTAGAACTTCTTTCAAGAACAGGGGCGCGAGTTCTGTCTTTTTTTGGTGCAATTGCATTAGCAAACAAAGTGGGTAATGCTACTGGTAACTGGGTTGAGGATAAATTGAATCAAGGAGCCACTTCTTTGTTACAAATGGTTGGATTACCAGATCACAGGATTAATTTAGACGGACTTTGTATGATAGGTAGCTATCATAGCACTATGGCGGGGCTGTACTATGGAAAAGACTTAAAAGCAGAACTAGGAAAGGATACTGGGCTTTACAAAGAAGAGGACATTAATAAAGCAATATGGACAAAAGAAGACCTGCAGGCGCGAGTTAGTAAATTAGATTTAAAGCAAAAGAAATACTTATATGAGCATATGCTACAAAAATATGAATATAATGCCAAGGTTTTAAGAGAAAGTTGGATTTTACCTCACGTAAAAAGTGCTATGACAAAGGTACAGCAAGAACTTGCAGAATCGTGTGATATTGTATTTGGTCAACAGTTGATCTCATCTCAGCTTTATGCGCCAGGCAAGGCGTATGATACTTTAGCAACATTATCTAAAACATTTGAGAATCCCTGGGACAAAGATAGACTCATTAATCAAATCATAAAAGCGGAGGAAGCTGGTAAAATAGGCCATGCATCGGAAATGCAGCAGTATTATATAAACCTTGGGGTTCAGATAAAGGTTATTAATGATGGATTGCAAAGTAATGAAATAATTATGCCTCTAGAAATGAGACAGCGGTTTCAAAACTTCCAGGAACGCCGTGAGATGTTACAAAAGCGAGGAGATATAACATTTTATTTTCATAAAATTGGAAGTTTTCTTTCTTCATTTGTGCGTAGTAGTGGGAAGCAAATGCCAGTAGAGATACCCAAGCTGGAGGAACAAGCTACTAATTTAAAAACAGAAAGTCGCAGTATTCAACGAGAAATAGCTGTGCCATTAGTGAATGTAAAAGACGTAGAGCAGCAGACATCAGCTCGTGTACAGTTGTTAGAAAAAATACAGAATGGAGTTGAGAAAACAACAGGTGCTATAGGCTGGATAACGGGAAAAGCTACCGCGGTTCTGGGAGCTGCAGCAATTAATACAGATGTTAGGTGGGGACTTGGTTTGGCAACACAAGCTGTTACAGCTGTAGTTGGTTTTTTTGGGCTTACTACTGCCTTGTGTGTTGGAAGTGTTGCAATAGCGGGATACGCGTTTAAAGATCAAATTGTTGGTGTTGGAGGGAAAGCCATCAGTGTACTAAAGATGGGTGCACAGGGGCTTTATGATTTATGCTGCAATACTCCAGAAGAGAAAAAAGTACAAGATCTAACTTTGCCTGAATTTTTAGAATCATTTACAAAGCAGCAAAAGGAAGTTAAGTTAGGCGGTGTAGATTTGGGCCTTTTAGGGCAGAGTGCACAAAAAACTGCAGAATTGCTGAATAATATCCCACAACAGCAGCTTGCATTTTAGGTAATGAACAATATTGCATGAGAAAAAAAGTAATTGTTGGCTTAGGCAATTATGGCGTAAAGTATCAGAACAATCGCCATAATGTAGGATTTCAGGTTGTTGATGCGATTGCTGGTGTCCATAAATTAAATTTTACAAATGGATTCTATGGGAAAGTATCCAAAAAGCAATCGCATTATGTATTGCTAAAGCCCGAAACTTACATGAATAATTCAGGTGTTTCTGTACGAGCATTGTTGCAGTTTTTCAAGCTACATCCAAGAGATGTTGTAGTTATTCATGATGACATAGACTTGGAGATAGGGCGCGTAAAAATTAAGGTAGGGGGGCATCATTGTGGACATAATGGCTTAAAGTCAATAGATGATGCCATAGGTACGGAGTATACTAGAATTAGATTTGGTATCGGGCATCCGCGAGTAAAGGAGCAGGTGCCAGAATACGTACTCGCAGATTTTTCCCCAACAGAAAAAAACATTGTACATCATATAATCAATGTAGTAGTAGATAATGTTGAAGCTCTAGTGTTAGAAGGTGATAAAGATGCTTTTATGAATAAGTGTTCCATGTCGTACAGAGAATATTTAGTAAAAGGTTAAAGGTGCGAATAGACTTCTTTTGAAATTCTACTTTTGCTACGAATTGCTACGTCACTCCGGTGCTCAAATCCTCATTTATACTAAATCATTGCGGTTCTGTGCTTCGTATGTTCCTTGCATTTTGGCGGCATGAGCGAGTTTCGAAGAAAGTTTAATGCCAAATCCAATTTTTAAATGGGCACTAGGAGTGCAATGGTGAGGGCGAAGAAGTGTAGAACTACTAAACTGAATCCTACAACGCAACAACGTGAACGTTAAAAAGGGGACTTGGTATAAATATATGTTTATGAGGTAAAAATGGGATTCCGATGTGGTATTGTTGGATTGCCAAATGTTGGCAAGTCAACGTTATTCAATGCTTTAACAAGTAGCGCCGCCGCCGCTGCCGCTAATTATCCATTTTGTACGGTAGAACCTAATATTGGCAATATACCTGTACCCGATGTTCGACTCAAACATTTAGCAGTAAGTGAAAGGTCAGAAAAAATTATTCCCACAAAAGTGGAATTTGTTGATATAGCAGGACTAGTAAAAGGAGCAAGTCAAGGAGAAGGTCTGGGTAATCAGTTTTTAGGGCATATACGTAATGTGGATGCGATTGTATATGTGCTGCGCTGCTTCGACGACGACGATATTATACATGTAGAAGGAAGAGTTGATCCTGTCTCAGATGCTAAGATTATAAAATTGGAGTTGGCCTTGGCAGATATTGAAAGTTTACAACGTAGACTTGCCACATGGGAGAAAAAAGCGAAATACGATAAAGAAATAGCAAAACAGCTAGAGTTGACGAAAAAAATTATTGAGGCATTTAATGCTAATGCTAACATTCAAGACATAATAAGGTGCGAATCTGAGAAAGATGTACAAGCGTTACAGTTGTTAAGCACGAAACCATTCTTTTATGGGTGTAATGTTAAGGAGAGAGATGTTATCTATGGTAATCAGTATACAGAGCAAATTGCAAAATTAGCTATCTCGGAACAAACGGAAAGTATTATAATATCTGCCAAAATTGAATCAGAAATTGCTAATTTACGAGATGAGGATGAGAAACAATTATTTTTAGCAGATATTGGATTAAAACAGGGTGGTTTAGAAAAAATAATAACGTGTGGGTATAAAACATTGGGACTATCTACGTTTTTTACGATAGGACCCAAAGAAGCGCGCGCATGGACGATAAAGCAAGGGACTCCAGCACCGCAAGCTGCCGGAGTGATACACTCTGATTTTGAAAAAGGGTTTATTTGCGCAGAAATTACTTCATATGAAGATTACGTTGTGTGTGGTAATATGAAACAAGCAAAAGAGGCAGGGAAAGTACGTTTAGAGGGGCGCGATTACGCGATTAAAGAAGGTGACATAGTCCATTTTAGGTTTAATGTTTAAATTTTTTTATTTTTTTACGTACTATGTAGTATTACCTACTATTGACTTAATGAGAAAAAAAGTTATCATGCAGCTTTGCCCTTAGGGTTTTGTTGTAGGTTATGTAACTGTCTAGCATGTAGGGGTTTTGGATTTGCTAATATAATGGCGTAGAGGGTACTAGTGGCGCGTATTGCAGGAGTGAATATTCCATCAAATAAAAAAGTAGAGTTAGCTCTTACTTACATATATGGCATCGGGAGGGTGACGGCGCAGCGGGTTTGCGCGCGCGCCAGCGTTGATATGCATAAGCGAGTTTATGAATTATCGGAAAATGAGGTGATTAAGTTGCGTGAGGTGATTGATTCTTCTTATAAGGTAGAGGGAGATTTACGCAAAGATATAGGTATGAATATCAAGACTTTGATTGACATAAAGTCGTATAGAGGGATTAGACATAGGAAGAAATTACCGGTTAGGGGGCAGCGCACACACACTAATGCACGTACGAGAAAGGGGAAAGCGGTGGCAATAGCTGGAAAGAAAAAAGTAGCAAAATAAAGCTTGCAAGGTGGGATTTAGCACATGATTTGTGGTGCAGGTTTTGTGTGGTGCAAGAATGTAGTTATGTGAGAATAAAATAACATCAGGTAAGTGAAAAGTTAGGTGTGTTTGTGTTGTAAAAAGACAAAGTGCTGCTTGATAGATTCAAAATCTGGTGCTATCTAGGTATGGCAATGGTAAAGGTTTTGCTTGACTGAAGTGGTGTGAGAGCCGTGTAGGTCGCAAAATGGGGCAATTTGAATATTGTAGTGTGTTGTGTTAGATTATGGCGGCAAAAAATAAGAAATTTATTCCAGTTGGAGAAGTTCATATTCATTCCACTTTTAATAATACCATCATCTCTGTTACGGACCAACGGGGAAATGTTATTGCGTGGTCATCTACCGGAGCAAATGGGTTTAAGGGATCAAGGAAGTCGACTCCGTACGCAGCTCAGGTGACGGCGGATAAAGTAGCAAGTTCAGCGGCAGAGGTCGGGTTAAGGACTATTTGTATACGAGTAAAGGGACCGGGAGCTGGGAGAGAAGCTGCTATTAGAGCATTCGCCAACAAAGATTTTAATATTACTTCAATCATAGACGTGACGCCTATACCCCACAATGGTACCCGTAAACGTAAAAGACGTAGAGTTTAGTGCAAGTTATAGAAAGTTTGTTATACGAGTTTAGCGACTTTTAGCCTTGCTAGTTGGTTGGTATGCTGATGGCTTGTTATGCTTAATACAAAATATAATATGGTTGGACAGTGGAAAAAATAAGAAATTTGTTACCAAAGAATTGGTTGGCTCTTATTAGGCCGGCTGAGTATTTTTTGACTAATCTGTCGGGTAATGTTGCTACTTTCAGAGTAGAGCCACTAGAAAGAGGTTTTGGTATTACTTTGGGTAATGCTTTGAGGCGTATTATGCTGTCTTCTCTCCAGGGAGTAGCAGTAACTGGAGTGCAAATTGAGGGCGTTGATCATGAATATTCAACTGTTGAGGGTGTGAAAGAAGACGTAGTAGATATAATTCTGAACTTGAAATCTGTAGTTATTAGGGCAGATATTATAGAGAAACAAGTAGTTACTCTCAAAGCAAAGGGGCCGTGTGTGGTGACAGCTGGGCATATAGAAACTATTAACGATGTGGAGATAGTGAATCCTGACGCTGTGATTTGCCACTTAGATAAAGGTGCAGAATTGAGTATGCGACTATATATCAGTAGTGGAAAGGGGTACATTCCTGCAGAGCATCATAAAACACAGGAAGATTGTGTTATTGGTTTGATTCCGATAGATGCAATATTCTCCCCTGTAAGGAGAGTTACCTACAAGGTAGAAAATAGCCGTGTTGGAGCTGAGACAGAATTCGATCGCTTGCACTTAATAATTGAAACTGATGGCAGTATAACACCTGATTTATCATTGTCTTTAGGGGCAAAAATCCTACAAGAACAGTTAAAAGTATTTATTGGATTCCAAGATATAGAGCCTATAAAAGAAATAGAAGATAGTAAATTGCCATTCGATCCTAAGTTATTAATAAAAGTTGAGAATTTAGAATTATCAGTGCGTTCTCAAAATTGTTTAAAAAATGAAAATATCATTTATATAGGAGATCTTGTCACAAAGACGGAAGTACGCATGCTACAAACTCCCAATTTTGGCAAAAAGTCATTGAATGAAATTAAGGATTTGTTAGTTAAGATGAAGCTAAGATTTGGCAAGGATGCACAGGGATGGCCACCTGAGAATGTTGAGGACGTTGCCAAAAAATAGGCAGAAGAGAATAATATAGCTGCCTGAGTTTTGTTACTTTTTTTATTTGAGCAGGAGAGTTGTAGTTTGGTGAAGTGCGGTATGTGACACTTGCCAACACCAAGTTTTAGATCTTTGATGGGTTAGTTCTTAATCCTTCAGAATTTTGAATCGATGAAAAGGCGGAATTGGATAGTTGGTAGATCATGTCATCCAAAATAGGGATAGTGCAAATTGACTTTCCTAAGTTCGTACTGTACCGTTTTTTTGCAAAATTTTTAGTGATTTTTCCTTTAGTGCTCGTAGCTCAGTAGGATAGAGCAAGTGCCTTCTAAGCACTAGGTCGGGGGTTCGAATCCCTCCGGGCATGCCAACGTTCTTGTGTAGTAAATACGTCGTAAATCATGAGAACAGAGTCTCCATTTTTACCTTTAGGTTTCTTAGAGCAATCGTATAAAGTTCTTTAGGATGCTTTGTAATAGACCCTTTGCATAACTAAAAATTCAACTTAAAAATATAAGATCAAAACGTAATCTGAAACGTTTTCTGTGATTTTTATATTGAACTTTTTAACCCGAACTAAGGCTAAGGAATGAATAATATGTTGCAATAAGATGGACATATGATATCTGTTTGAAAAAGCCGATAAAGCCCAACAAAACAGGAATCATATGGCAATAGAGTTGATGATTTTTGCAAAGGATTTATAATTTGGTGGGAAATACATTTGTTGAGTTCTAGAATAAATCAGCGTAACAGGCGTAAAAGTGGGCATATGAGTCTTAGCGAGATAGTAACTATAACTAAACTTACTCTATTAGGCTACCAAGAAAGTAAGTTTAGTTGTTTTAAATATTACTATCAATATGTGTATGTAAAACACCGGAGAGATTTCAAAAATTTATTGTTGTATGATAGGTAGCCGTATTGAAGCGTATTTTGCCTATATTATGCTGCTTATTTGCAATGCATTAGGAGAGCCAATACTTGAGACGTGTAAGGCTCTACGTGGCAGTAGACATAAGGTTTTTCGTGGAATTACCATAAAAAGAATAACAAGCACTAGCTGGTTTTATGGTCTAAAATAAAAAACAATTTTCAATGATAGAAGCGAATATGTTTCCATAAGAATTACACCCGGTAATGTTGACGACAGAATGCCTGTCTTGACCTTGGCAAAGGGTTTGTGGGGGTAATTATTTGGCGATAAAGGATATGTCTCAGAATAATTAGCAACACAGCTATTGAATCAAGATTTGTTGCTCATTACAAGGCTTAAGAAGAACATGAAAAATAAATTATTACTCTTACTCCTACAAGATAAGTTTTTGCTCTATAAACGTACAATTGTTGAGACTATTTTCGACAAACTCAAGCAATTTCAAAGACTATGGCACTCTACTTTCAGATCCGTAAAAAATGCTTCTTGTAATCTTATGGCTTGTTTGATTCCATACCAATTATCTCTCTATAAAACCCACTATCTCTACCACTATTATCTTGTAAGCTTATCCTTACTTCGGGGTTTTTAAGCACACCCGGTAACATTTTCACACCCTATAGTCAAATGAAAATAGTAGTAACGATGATTAAAAATGAAGATTTTAATTTTTACTAAGGTGGAAATAGTGGGTAGGCCATGTAGCAAAGATTTTAGAGAGATAGCACCTAAATAGATTGATGAAGCGGACATAGAGAAGAAGTATGTATGACGCGGGATTAGCGAGGAATAGGTATCTAGATGAAACAGTATGAAGAAAAAAGTGGTGATGCGAGCCCAAAGAAGAAGGATAATAAGCCAACTAAAGTGAATTATGAGCGGTTAGAGCGGGATTTTTTTCAAAACGCCCACGTTGTTCGCACTGCAGGATTCAGGTTCAGCCATGTAGATTACTACCTCTTTTGCCTTTACCATTGCGCTCCTAGTGCTTATTAAAAAATGGGACTTGATATTAATTACGGGGAAATCCGAATTTGACACAGAAAGAAATAGGTGCGATGGTCGAAATGACTGCAACTGGCATATATTGTGCCTTTCAAAGGATGGGGGGTGTTTTCAAAAAAAAGAACACTTTACAAAGAAGTGGACCCCCGAGACAAAAGAAGGGTTTTTAGAGAAAATATCACCAATATCTCAAGATAATTTGGTGTATCTTGACGAAAGTGGAATACAGAAATATCTTTATAAAGAGCGTGGATATGCGAAAAAAGGGCAAGAAATATACGATTTATCTCAGGTAGAAGATATTCGAAGGAAAACTTTATGACTGATTATAGCAGCAATATGCTACAAGGAAACTTGCGATACAAAGTTATTCGAATCTGATACCTGCGTTAAAGCCTGATCAGACGGTCATCATGGAAACGCTAGCTTCCGTAAATTACAAAATACAAGAAAAATAATAGAAGAGGCAAAATGTCATCTGTTATTTTTACCTCCTTATTCATCAGATTTGAATCCAATCGAGAAATTTTTGGCCAATTTAAAAGCGTAGGTAGGCAAAATATTGGATAAATACTCTTCTTTCTTTTCTTTAGCAGATGCTGTGGACGCGGCCTTCAAAGGCCAACCCGTTTTCGTTTAACTATAAAGCTTGGTTAGACAATAATAATAGATAGCGCTGGCATGCGGCTCAGACCTAAGAACCCCTTTTTGGAGAATTCTCAGCGGGACAAAAAAACTATGGATTTGATATCTGGTAGGCCTATAGAGGCCCTCCTTATTGCAGACAGGATATGACAAAACTAGCGCGTCCAAGTTGTAATTCCACACCTCGTAGCCATAAAAAAATACTCCGCGAACATGGTACCAAACTTTATAACGCACTTTATAAAGAAAGAAATTTAATCGAAGGCTTAATAAGCTCAAGTATTTTCGCGGAGTTGCTACACGTTACGATAAATTGGCTATAACACTCCTATCTTTTCTTTATATGGATATACTCATTTGGCTAAAATAAATGTCGACAGAGCCCAAATCCTACAACGTGGGCGTCAAAAAGGGGAATTGGTATTATAGGCAACAACATAACTTTCTTGATCCTGACCACCGCTAACAATATTGTCTACCTTGCACTGCCGTTGTTTAAAAGCCACAAGCTGATGCGCAGCCAAGGCAGGGCCTGCATTCAGTAATACAGACTTAGTAGGATTAATCGGATTACCATTTTCATGCAATTCAAAATGTAAATGAGAGCCTGTAGATAATCCCGTATTGCCTACATAACCTACTAAATCTCCTTGCTTAATTTTGGCCCCTGCCTGCATACTCTTGGCAAATCTATCCAAATGCGCATATAATGTCGCATACTTTGCATTATGTTGTATCTTTACATGCTTACCAAAATGACCCTGATATTTGACTGACTCAATTACACCATCACCTGCAGCTAACACCGGAGCGCCATGCGGAGCTTTATAATCCAATCCTTTATGCGCCCTAGAATACCCTAAAATAGGGTGATACCGTACACCATAACCAGAACTTATCCTAGCACTTTTAACGGGCGTCTTAAGCAGGGCCTTTCTAATATTAGTACCATCTTTGTGAAAATAATCAAACGCGCCACCTTCAAAGTCATAACGATAAATTTCTAAAGCTTTTCCCTTCTCTGTTAAAGAGGCATACAATATTTTAGGTTTATTTGCAGTTGCATCATAAAGTATCTTAAACTCGCTGCCATTCTTTATATCACGCTGAAAATCCACACTATAACTAAATAATCTTATGTATTCAGTTAATATAGAATGCGGCACACCTGCGCTTTTAGCAGCATTACTAAAATTACCTCTTACTACTCCCGAAACTATGTTCCCATTGATATTTGCGACTCTCTTATTGATAGCATTGCTAACATTTTTAGCTGTGTTATTGGTCCCAATCCCCTCAATCACGAGGGCAGAAGCATCATTAACACTATGCTTCGAATAGACATCTTCCTGCTTAGTTTTTACTTGCGCAACATACGATCTTTGCTTTTCATCAAGCCTAATTTGAATCAATTTATTACAAATTTCTAGATTAACACTACCAACTCTAGGCCTCACTTCACCGCCATAGGCGCCATGCTTACTCGCTAAAATTACAACATTAACACTCTGACCTACCTTAAGCTGAGACAACTTATACACCTTATCTACAGCTTTGGCGATCAAGTGACTACTAGCATTCTGTATACCAGCCTTTATTAGAACACTGTATAATGTATCGCCATCGGCAAGAATAACCGTTGTTACGTTCCGATTAACATCTTGTGTCGCAGCATTCTTAGCTGTGCCTCTCTTTTCACTTGTTTTTGTGACACTTTTATTATTAGCTCCGCCAGCAATCATTATTCCATCTTTACCCTTAGTAGCTGTATCAGGTTGGAGATTGCTTAATCTTATATCCCTACCTCTTTCAGAGGAAGCACCACCATCCACAGCCACACACTGATCGCTATATAGCGCACGCTCCTTCACGTACAAAACTAAGTTCAGCATCACTATAAAAATGGAAGCAAGTACAACAGCAAAAAGAACGACAGAATCACGGATTAGAGTATAGCCTCTTTTAATACTACCAATAGCTACCATTGTGCTCCACTTACAACATTACAATTAAGAACAAAATCCGACAACACACTGAAGATACCCAACAACCTACTACCTCCACCAATCCACGACATAAACAACCCTCCATCGACTCAGCCAAAACCTACACATCCCAACAAATAACCGAATACAAAAACGACACCCTAACTACACAAAGCCGGCAGGACACACCAAAACCCCCCAGTATCCATACTGACAAAAAGACGACACAAACAGACTTACAGGATCAGATCCGGTAAAAGCACAAAACCCAAAGTGCAACTTAAAAAACCTCAAATAACACTTCTCCCCCTACGTTCTCCGCCCTGGCTACATCATCAGACAAAACGCCCTTAGAAGTAGACAAAACCTTTATACCCAAGCCTCCACGTTTTTTCTGTAGATCCCCTATCTTTGAATAGACACGACAACTAGACTTAGAGATCATTTTTATCTCACTAATAACGGGCACATCTTTGCTGTACTTAAGCTCTATCTTCACAAAATTTACACCCTGTCTCTCCTCAAACCTCTCATACTCCTTTATATACCCTTCAAATTTCAAAACCTTCATCGAATCTACAACCAATTTTGAAAATGGGACAACCACAAACCCATGCTGAGCCGCCTGGGCGTTCCTAATTCTTGTTAAGGTGTCGGCTAAGTGTTTCATGCCAATTTCTCACAAACCTATAAATTACATCCGTATGTTAGACGAATGGTAGCTCAATAATAAATAAAATTCTACATCTTTTTTATTTCTTTACTTAAAAATCCATTGAGTTTTAAATCTGGCCCGTATTTTTGGTAATGCTGAATTCTTTGTTACGTAACGCTTATCAGCAATATTAAGCAACGGGTATAAAATTGGTTTATTACTTTCTGCATACACCACAGGCATTGTCATCAAAGCTTCATTGCAAAATAGTAGCAAATTAATACCACCAACACGCTGACCTAATTCTTTCTTAACGTATTGTAGCGCGTCTGCTGAGATGGGAGCAACATACAATTGATTCACTTCTTCGCCAACACTGCAACAACTAACCACGATCTCTCTTTTAAAGAATATCCTGCTATCCCATAATAATTCTTGGCCTGGCATCAGTTCATACTTCCCTACATCCACAAACTTCAACTCTTTAAAAAATAGGATAGACTTTGTGCTATCAGTATTTTTATCAAAAATTCTAATTATTTTACATTTACCTAATGTTGCATTCTTAAAATTTTTTATATCCCAAAGCTGCATTAATAAGAGCTCTAGGCTACGTAATCGTGTACAATACTCATTTCCCCCAACATACTGCAAGATATATCTTAGCATCCTTAAAGCTATTTCAGAATGCAAATTCATAAATTCATTACAGTCCAGTAAAACACTACCTATCTCAGAAATTTTACATAAATTAGCTAATTTTTCGTGTAATACAGTCTCTATATAATTATGAGCACGCGCCGCATTTTCAGACAATAATACTAATCTGTTGACCAACATTTCATTAGATTGAATAACTTGATGCGTGGTAAAAGAATTCAGTAATACGCGCAATTTAGCTCTATCATATTTTGCACTAGTATTACTTGGATCGTCTACCCAATGTAATTCATAAAAATTTAGGATTTTTTCTATGACTTCACGTCTAAATATCAATAAAGGGCGCAATATTATAATATCATTCATATAATTTATTTCTGGTATCCCGCAAATACCACCAATTCCACTTCCACGTAGTATCCTGAGCAAAACAGTTTCTGCCTGATCATCTTTATTGTGCGCGGTACATAAATATCTAATATTATATTTTAAACAGTAATTGGTAAGTAAGTTATATCGTGCATGCCTAGCATGATAATGTACATTGCTTTTGGGTTTACATTCTTCCCAGCGTAATACATGGCTTTCTATTTTCATCCTATCTTGTAGATAATTGCGCACTTGATATGCCTCTTCCGCTGAATCATCACGCAATCCGTGATCTACTATTAGCGCAATCACTTGTACATTACGTTGTTTTTGCAACATGTGCATTAACCAAGCCATACACGTACTATCAGCTCCTCCAGAAACGGCTATGGCAAAAATTGCTGCATCCCCATAACAATAACTTTTGGAAGATAACCTTACTTGAAAATCAAGTAATTTTCGAAAATTATCGAAAAATGACTGGCATAACTGCTCTACTTCTTTTTTTTGAAGATTTGGCACGAAACCACATAGAATTATTATGGTTAGTTCTGAAAATAATCTTTCAGCCACTTTAAAACATTGTTGAACTTTGACCCATTACCATACATATTTTTACGCTCTTGCATATTATCTACAACGTGCATCAACATGCCTATAGCAGCACCAAATTCCAAAGTATTGACTCCATCTATCCCTTCTATACTCTTTGAATATCCAATACGCACTTTACTAGAAAAAAGATGTGCTGTCAGCTCTCTTAGCCCAGATATTCTCGCCCCGCTTCCAGCGATCACTACCTTACCATATATTTTAATATTATTTGCCTCTAACTTATGCACCACTAATTCCAATATCTCATCAATACGTGCACGTATAATTTCTATAAGTAAATGGCGACTAATTAGGACAGAATCACATTCTACTTCCTCATCTACCGCTTTGAGTTCAAAGACATCCTTAATATCAGAGTCTGTCATAATAACAGCGCCATAAAGATTTTTTACTCTCTCTGCATCCGCAAGACTTATGCACAACCCCTTAGCTATATCATTAGTAACGTTCACACCACCCAAGGGTACACCATCCGTATATATAACATAATTATTTTCAAAAATTGTAATTGAAGTGCTACCTGCCCCAAACTCAATCAAAGTAACTCCCAACTGCATTTCATCTTCGGTTAAACAAGCCATTCCTGTAGCATAAGCTCCCGAAATGTAGCCTTGTACTTCTAAACTACATTTAGTAATACAGCTGGAAAAATTAAGCAAATTATTAGTTGGCGTCGATATCATGTGTAAGTTACATGCTAATTTATCTCCATGCAGTCCAAGTGGACTCGTTATACCGTGATTCCCATCTAATATGTAGTTGTACACAAACGTATGTAGTATCTCAATTGACTGTTGCTGATATCGCTCAAGCGCTCCAAACAGCAGCCTATTTAGGTCTTTGTAATTTATCTCCCTTCCTGTAACTGAAATTTCTGAAAAGACTCTTTGTGATAATAAGCTATTAGAGGCAATGCTAGCGTAAATTTTTTTTATTTTTTCACCTGCAGCAGTTTCAGCAGCCTCTACTGCCTGTGTAATGCTACTCTCCACTGCCCTAATATCTGTTATGATTCCAGCCCTTACCCCGTAACTTACATTATGACCGATCCCTATAACTTCGAATTTTCCATAGTTACTTACTTTGGCTATTAGGCATACAATTTTAGAGCTACCTATGTCCAGTACAGCAATAATATTCCCACGTTGTTTTAGTATCATAACTAGTTACTTTGCTTGTAGTATAAACTGCATCGTATTGTACCCATTATAATGGTTTTATAAAAACCTTTTGTGGGCTTAGCCTCAAATCTATTACTCTTGCTGTCATCACTTCATTATTCACAGCACTCAATTTATTCAGCAACTTTACTGCAGTAATGACATTATTTTCCGGCAATTTTATCATTGTACCATTACTCAAGAATACATCCCACCTTCTGTCTTGCACCAAATGCAGTGAGGCAATTTGATGGTAATATATACTATACATCCGTAAAACGTCTAAAATTTCCGTAAATTTAACATGGGCACGTTCGCCAAAGATTATTACATATTTTGCCTTTTCTTCGTTAGTCACGCTTTCTCTGATTTTATATCCTTCATTATCTATCAGCACAAAACTACCTTGATGTCTCCATATTGCTTTCGGAATGCGCTCCTCAACTTTTATTAATAAAGTTTTCGGTATCAATAGTGATACTTCCACTCTTTTTATACCAAAACAAATTTCTTCCAAATGCTTTTTAATTTTATGTACATTAACATCGAAGGAAGAACTGCCGAATGCTACATTAGCACATTGCAATATAGTGTCTTTGCTTAACGTTTCATTACCTTGTACCACGATATTAGAGAGAGAAAATTGCCCAGCAAATTCGACAAAAGGCTCTATAATTTTTATATATATGTCACTATAACCTAACGTCGCTAAGAGCGTGACGGCTATAACCATTTCTCCCACTAAAATTTTCAAAATCATTTTTATAGAAGAAAATACATCTATCTTGTTATAGTGCTTTGTTATCTTTATTCTATTACTGTAGTTTATATATTTAGCAGTCATTTGGTTATCAAAAAAAGTACTTTTCGCACATTTTACACTAAAACTCAACTATAGACTACTTTCAAAACCCGCTCATGCTAACAGAATGCAAGGAATATATGGAGCACAGGACCGCAATATACAGAGATATACATGAGGCACCGCACCGGAGAGCCAGAAGTAGAGTTTCGAAAGGGTCTAGGCACCACTAACAAACCTCAGTTATTTATTTACCAGTGCCTAGAACGTGGAGGATGAGCAGCAAGCGCAAAGTGCGTATATAAACACACACAACAAGGCACAGAACCCAAAAGTTCAACGATTATCATTTGATCGTAATTAACTTAGCAGATGGCAGTGTGTAAACAGTATCTAGATACTTAGCATGTTTTCCTTTATTTTACAGTTACAGGAAAAGCTTTCTATCTTGCAACGCCATTTTATAGATGGGTTTATCAAATCTATGAATTATCTTCATTCCTCTTATTTGGTTATCTCTGTAGCTATCCCCATCATTTAAAGTATCTCTGATCTTATTTATGTCCATACCCTATAACGCCCAAGTCCCCTTTTTAACGCTCACATTGTTGCGCTTAGGATTCAGTAGTAAAATGGCCCCCTGATCTCATTTTACAACTCACATTGGGCATCTTCCAGTAGCATTTGTATTATCTGCACGAAACTAATACCACTGTACTTAGCTATTTCAGGGAATAGCGACATATCTGTGAATCCTGGATGGGTATTAATTTCTAAGAAGTATAATCCGTTAGTACCATAGCGTGGATCATACCTAAAGTCTGAACGGCTAATGGTACGACAATCTAGCAACTTGTGCATTTTTTCTGCATACAACATAGCACATTGATACACATCCGATGGCACATCAGCCGGCATCACATGCTCAGCTGCCCCCTCCGTATATTTGGCGGTATAATCGTAAAATCCAGACTTAGGGCGCACTTCTATCACTCCACACGCTTTATCACGTATTACAGCTGCAAAAAGGTCAATGCCTAAAATATACTCTTCTACTATTACTTTAGGACCAAATTTCCATTCTAATGCATTTGGTAAAATACTGCTATCATCAAGAACAATATATATGCCTACAGTAGAGCCTTGTGCAATAGGCTTAAGTACATATGGCTTAGACATAGGATCCTGTTTGATCTTCAGCATTGCAAAATATTCATCAACGTCAATGACGATAAATTTTGGTGTTCGAATTCCACCGTATGTTGCAATATACTTTGTAACATCTTTACTAAAAGCTACCGCAGAAGCTCTAACGCCAGAATGCGTATACGGAACTTGCATCACTTCCAATAAACCCTGGACCGCCCCATCTTCACCATAAGTGCCATGCAAGCAATTGAACACTAAATCCGGCATATACTTTTTAAGTTCTTCAGCTAAATTCACTCCAGCATCCACCATAATAACCTTATACCCCATCTCTTCTAAATAAGGCCGAACTGAATTCGCACTCATGAGAGACACTTCTCTTTCGGAGGAAAGACCACCTGCCAACAATACGATACGCTTCATAATTCCATGTAGTAAAAAGTAAAACTCAAACTGCTAAAGAGATACCTTGCCTACAATAAATTTGCAACTATTTGATAAAAATCAAAATTCCTTTTTGCCGCTTCTAAATTTGCGTGCAAAGGTGTCAGCTCATACACATCATCAGCAGCATTACCGTATACTGGTTGCATAGGGTACAATTTATTTCTGATGCCGTACAATATAGCCGCTAACAAAAATATGACTGTATTTATCGTCTCACTTTGGGCAGAGGACACGCGGAACTCAAGGCGGCGAGCAGAACTATGCGAATTTGGAATGCGTATAGCAGTGCTCCTGTTATTTATTCCCCAGCTTACATTAACTGGAGCCATAAATTGAGGTACAAAACGTTCAAATTCTTCCATATTATCGCCTGTAAGTAAGTACAACGATCCATTTAGTAATGCTAATATACCAGCAATACAATGTAATAATAATTCATTCGTTCTGATCTCTTTCGCGCTAAAAAAATTGTAACTTACTTTCGCACTTCTATGCAAACTAAGGTGTACATGCAATGCAGAACCATAGTTATTTGCAAAAGGCTTAGGACAAAAGGTCGCCAAAACCCCACGATCGTTTGCTAATTTCTTTATGCTTGATCGTCTCTCCTCAATTGCCTTGATCGCATTTTCTAAGTCATAAAAAACGCCTGTATTAAACTCATATTGACCGATTCCCTTCTCCCCAACTATATTCAAATTAGTCAAAAAAAAATCTGCCAAGCAATCATTTGACATTAGAACGGGATTTTTAGCAAAATCTAGCAAATAGAATTCTACCTCAGCACCAATCGCAGGATACAGCTGATAATCATCAGCTAATTTCCCAAGTAATTTGAATAACAACGATGTTTTTAAATTATGATCTGTATCCAAATAATCCTCTTATCGTAACATCCCCTAAATTCTAAAGCGCGTACATAACTCAACAGTACGTTTATGTGGAATTTTAAAGAAATCCGTTACACTCATCGCATTGTTAGCTAATAGAATAAACAACCTTTTTCTCCACCTAGTTAAATAGTGAGTCTTAGAAGCGATGAGGATTTCTCTACTTAAAAAAAATGATATTTCATCCAACTTAATGTCTATACCAGATTCTATAACTTTTTTAAAGATATCATCAATATTTGGCGTTTCCATAAATCCGTAATAAGCAATCAGCTGATAAATATCATTCTTTAAGGTGTTGATCTTAATACGATGCTGTGATAGCACCTCTGGCACGTTTTTTACAATAACGGATAAAAAAAACACTGTTTTATGCAGGCATTTATTATGTTTTATATTAATCTTAAAGGCATTTGGCGCTATAATAGGGATCTTAGACATATAAACGGCAGTGCCCGGTATTACCGTAACATTTTCGCTTCTTATGTTATTGATAAAATCAATCAATTTGACTTTGATATTGGTGTTAATCTTGGCCAGAGTAGAAGAGCCACGGTACCAGGTCGTGATGATTATAAAAGCTATAGTTGCTATCATTAGTGGGAACCAAGTACCATCTAAAATTTTCAATATACTAGCTATAAAGAAGCTTGCATCTATAAACAGCAACGGTGTAAAAATCAACAAAGTTTTTAACAAAGACCAGTTCCACCGATAATAAAACAGTACCGCTGCCAAAAAAGTAGTAATAATAAAAATACCAGTTATGTTCATTCCATAAGCATAAGCTAAGTTATTTGATGAACGAAACAAAAGCACTGATAATACAGTCAATGTTAGTAGCAGGTAATTCACAAAAGGTAAGTAAACTTGTCCTAAGATATTTGAAGATGTGTGAATCACAGCAATTCTAGGTAGATATTTTAATTGTATAGCTTGCCAACTCATCGAAAAAAAACCAGAAATTACAGACTGGGAAGCAATAATTGTAGATATAGTTGCTAATATAATTACCGGATACATAGCCCAAGATGGTACAAGTAAATAAAAAGGATTTGCAATAGCAGTATGATCCATCAACAACAAGGCTCCTTGCCCCAAGTAATTCATTACCAAGGCGGGGAATACGAGACTCAACCAAGATATCCTGATTGAACTTCTATTGAAATGTCCTAAATCAGCATATAACGCTTCGGCACCAGTTAAAACCAAGAAGACACCTCCAAGGACATGAAAAGCCTGAAATTTACAATTAAATAGAAAATTTATTGCATAAAAGGGGTTAAGCGCAAGGAGAATTTTGGGCATTTTTATAATTTGTGCTAGCCCCAAGAAGGCGATGGTTATGAACCATAGCAACATTATTGGACCAAAAAAATGGCTAATTTTTGCCGTTCCTTTTTTTTGTAACAGGAAAAGCATCAATAATAAAAATATTGATAGCGGGACAATAACATGGTCCAATTTAGAAGTAACCACTGATAACCCTTCTAGCGCTCCTAATACGGATATAGCTGGAGTAATTACGCTATCACCATAAAAAAAGGCCATAGCAAGTATTCCCAATGTAGTAATAGTTTGATTGCTTATATTTTTACTACTGCGTTTTATCAACGATACTAGTGCTAAAGTCCCTCCCTCTCCGTTATTGTCAGCACGTAATATCAGTCCAATATACTTGAATGTGATGATAATAGTGAGAGACCAAAAAATAAGAGAGATAATGCTGATAATGCTGACTTCATCTATTGCAATACTACCACTTTGAAAACACATTTTGAGAGTATACAGCGGGCTCGTGCCAATATCACCGAACACAACTCCAATTGCTCCAATTAATACGCCATTTTCAGTCTTTTTTTGCATAAAATGACTATATTCCCAGAATATTGATTGCTATTAACACATTATTAATAAAATATACTGTATAATGAGACACATATATATAGTAAAAGATGCTAAATGCAAACTATGAGTTGCGAAAATATAGAAAACAAAGGAGTATAGGGTATCTAATACTAAATCTCATTTTTTGATGAGCACTATGAGCATAACGAGCGGCAAAGAAGCGTAGTAAACTACTGAGTCTAGCAGCACGACAACGTGGACATTAAAAGGGGGGGTTTTGTATAGAATATTAGATCTTTAGTCGATGCTGTAGATGCTGCTTTTAAGACACAACTTTGGATAAGGCTTGCATAACATATTGAAATAGCGAAATTGTTATTTTTATTTGCTTTTATGGGACTGATGCTGGATGGAGTTTTTGTATTTTCAGGAGTTAAAGACGCTATTATTTGAATGATTTTAGCTAAGGAATGTGTCTTATAGACTGTGTTTAAAATTTATTATTTGTGTATTCTAGAAGATTCTCTATATTTTTGGTGATTAGCTATACCAATCCCTCGATTGGCAGGGTCAATATGCACAACGTTTTAAATAAAAACGAATAGCATGCATAAGTGCTGAAAACTTATTCTTTGCTATGCTAAAGAGGCGTGAATATATAGTATCTTTAGAAAAGACCCACTCAAAAGGCGCCCTCCATATAGAATCCGAAGGGTCGAACCCACCATTTTTACCCTTCCTATCAGTCTTCTTAATTCCTCCAAGATGCCCTCTTTTAGCTATGGCTATAGTTTTGGCAGGAGACGTGCAATACCCATTATCTGCGTATATAGAGCGCCTAGACGGGCACACATGTTTAAATCCCTGGGCATCTGTTAACGTTTGCTGGTGTAATCGTCGCCTTATCTACACTCACATGTTTTTTATAACCATACAAAAACTTAGTACCACCTTTACAGCCGATCTTAGCTTGTTTATCATGTGCCACTTTAGACAAAACTTCATTATTCAGTTTTTCATATTTCTTCCGCCTTGCCTCATCTCTCTCTTCCCACAAACTTGCCTTCGATATTAGGTGCGATGCATCAACAAATGTAAATACCTCGCTTATATAATTGCGCCATAAGCTGATCTCTGAAAATACTAAATATCCTAGATAGCTTTGGTCCCTATCTTTTCCCTTAGCTTACTAAATACGCTATAATCTGGAGTCGCATCCCTTAAATCAAACTCACAAAACCACTTTGCTGCGTTGCCATCACTCTATCTTTCAAGTTCTTATCGCTCAAATCTTCCATCAATTGCAGAAGCACTTAAATAGCCTATGAACTCTGTAACCTTTGTAATTAGCTGGCAACTCAACTGCTGATAACTCACCACTAATTGCCGCAAAATCAAATAATGCCTTGAAACTCCTCTATTGATTATCCCTAGATACCAACTCTTCCAAACTCACCATTATTATTTGACTTAATACCATTCACCTACCATTTATCTTGCACACTTCCATCAATAATACCTTAATATTTATCCCATCTCGCAACAGCCCCACTATGTAATTTACATCAATCCTTTGTCTGCAATAAGAGCCTCAATAGGCCTTTTGGTATAATTAGATCTTTATCTGGCTGTAATACAGAATCTCAAAGGGTTTCCTAGGCCGTCACAGACTGCATGTAATTTAGTAGTAGCCCCTTTAGATCTGCCCTATTCTTACGTACCAAACAGCAAGGGTATGAAAAATCATTTACCACACTCCAAAGCTTTACACCATCTCATAAACCTTTTACGTACACTCGACCATTTACCAGCAAGGCAGAGCTCTCCACGGCACCACAGTTCTGGCAATCCAACTGCTCCAATAAATTGCTTCGCATAACAACCTCCATTTGCGAGATTACTTTATTACACTTTATCATACTTATCTTAGCGTTCTATTATACCAAGTCCCATTTTTAAATGAGCACCAAAAGTGCAATGATGGAGGAGAAGGAGTATAGAAATGCTACATGACCGAGCCTAAACCCAGCAGCGCAACGACGTAAGTGTTAAAAAAGGGATTTGGTATAATTGCTGTCTGACCAGGCCTTAACGTAAGCATCAGAAATTTCTCAACCCAAAAACATTTTTTTTATCCCTACTTATGACACAAAAAAAACGCGGTAATAAGCAATATACAATATTCCCGCTCATACTGCAATTCTGAGTTGCTTATAGTCTGCTACAACATACCAAATGCACCAAATATGAAAATCCACATTTCAGCTACTTCTTTTAATCCAGTGAAACGTCCTGGACGACCCGCATGTCCTGCATTCATGTTTATTTTAAATAACAATAGATTACTATCTTTTTTCATTTCTCTTAATTTTGCTACCCATTTTGCCGGCTCCCAATATGTAACTCTTGGATCTGCTACACCTGCAGTTACAAAGATATGAGGATATTCCTGTCGTACCACATTATCGTATGGTGAGTAAGATTTTATATAATCATAAAATTTTTTATCTTTGGGATTACCCCATTCCTTAAATTCTAGCGGAGTAAGTGGCAGCGTATCGTCAATCATTGTGTTTAGCACATCAACAAATGGTACATCGGCAATCGCTGCCTTAAATAGCTCAGGCCGCATGTTAATGCATGCTCCAACCAACATCCCACCTGCACTTCCTCCATGTATTACTATATTTTTTGTTTTTGTATATTTAGTAGCTACTAAATGCTCTGCAGCTGCTATAAAATCTTCGAAAGTACATTTTTTATTGAGGAATTTAGCAGTTTCATACCAATTAAAGCCTAAATCATCTCCTCCTCTGACATGGGCAATCGCATAAACAAATCCGCGATCAACAAGCGAGAAAACTGTGGATCTAAAACTTGGCTCTACGGCTATACCATATGATCCATATCCATACAAGTACAATGGATTAGAACCATCCTCCCTAAATAAACTTTTTTTATAGACTAAAGATATCGGTATATCCACACCATCATTGGCCTTGGAGTGTATGCGCTCTGTTATGTACTCATCAGGATTGAATCCACTAGGAATGTTTTGAACCTTTAAAGTACTTATTTTCTTTGTTTTAAAATCATACTCCAATAAGGTATTGGGCACATTTAGCGCTGTATATGAGTAACGTACCCCTTCTGCTACATATGTTGTATACAAAACATTTGCTGTGTACGACGCACATCTAAATGGTATAGTACTAGTGGTGTTAGTCTGAAAATCAAAAACAGCAATTTCCGGCAGTCCATTTACCATTTTTGTCAGTACTAAATGGTTTTGATATAAATTTAAGTCTTTTAGATAAACTGCATCTGAGTGTCCTACTATTTCTTTCCAATTTTCTTGTTCTGGTGCTTTTACACTAGTACGTACTAACCTAAAATTTTTTCCTTTGTCATTTGTAAGTATGTAAAAGTGGCCTCCATTATGTGATACACAATACAAATGCCCTTCTTTTCTACATGCTACCAATTTTGATTCCATATTTTGACCATTGCGCAGATCAATAAAATGAACCTCGCTTGAAGTAGAGCTCTTGATATTGATAAACAGGTAATCTCTACTACCAGACTTACATATTTTTACTGTAAAAGTTGGATCTAGTTCTTGAAAAATTAATTTATCTTCTTTTTGCGTAGTACCTAGCACATGGTATAAGACTCTATCAGATCTCCAAAATTCATTAGCTGGGGTATAAAAAAAGCCGCGTCTACCATTTTCGTCCCACTCCACACAACCCATGGTGTTGATTACCACATCATCCAGTACTTTGTTGGATTCTAAATCTTTGACAAAAATGCTATAACGCTCATTACCCTCGGTATCAATTGCATATGCTAATAAAGAATGGTCTGAACCAACTTTTAGAGCGCTTAGTCTAAAATAAGGATAGTCTTGAGCTACGATATTTTCGTCTAGCAACACCTCTGTTTCTGCATTGTCTAGACTTGCATACTTTCTGGCGTGCACCCAGTACTCCTGCCCCTTTTTTATATAGCAATAATAATAATACTCACCACACCTAAAAGGAGGAGTTTGATCATCTTCAACGATCCTTCCCTTCAATTCTGACAAAATTGCATCCATCACTTCTTGATACCCTGACATCTGAGCATCAAAATACTGATTTTCTGCGTTTAAGTACTCTAAAACTTGCGGATCATTAACATAAGGCCAACTTCTATCGCGAAGCCACGCGTAATAATCGATCACTTCATCATCATGTAACGTAAAAACATGAGGTATTTTGGGAGCACGCGGAGCCTGCATCATCACAACACTCAATACTAACTACTTATTACCTCGGTTACACTGTCTTTACGTATTTGTATCTTTACATCTGGAGCAATTTCTACAGTAATTATATTGCTGTTACCTTCTGTTTTGACTACAGTAGCTACAATACCACCAGCTGTCATAACCTTAGTTCCTTTAACTAAACTAGCCACCATGTTTTGATGTTCCTTCACTTTCCTTTGCTGTGGTCGTATCAGAAGAAAGTAAAAAACCACCATTATTAAAACAAGCGGAATGAAACTTGTCCACATAGATGCCTGTTTTGGAGCCACTGTCTCAACTACTTCTTCTGCTAATGCTGTTGTAGAAGCCAAGACCATCATAATAAACAGCGACATACGGACTTTATAAGACGTAATCATATATATGCAAAAAAAAATGGGTTCAATAGGTAAAGCACCAAACCCCGAAGGGTATATATCACTGCACTTCTTAACGCAACATCTTTTCCAAAATCAATATTTCAATTTAGAACTTAAGCATAGAAGTCAAAGCCCTTACCCCTGCTACAGATTCATGAAACATAGCATACTCTTGCTCATTCAGTGGTATTTCCACAACTCTCTCTGCTCCGTTTGCTCCTATGATTACAGGCACTCCCACATACAAATTATTTACTCCATACTCACCATTTAAATAGGTTGCACACGATAACATTCTTTTCTGATCAAATAAATATGACTCGGCCATAGCTATAACAGAAGTAGCAGGAGCATAATATGCGGAGCACGTTTGGAGTAATGCTACTATCTCTCCTCCCCCATTTTTAGTACGCTCGATTACTGCTTCTAATTTCTCTTTAGACAGCATTCCCATCTCGATAATTTGCGACAAAGGAATGCCTCCCACTGAGGTAAATCTAGGAAGAGGTACCATACCGTTGCCATGTCCCCCCAGTGTTATTGTAGAAATATCTCTTGCAGAAATATTTAGCGCCTTAGCTAGAAAATAGCAAAATCTTCCCGAATCAAGAACCCCTGCCATCCCCACTACTTTGTGACGATGCAATCCGCTGTAGCTCTGGAAAACATGAACCATTGCATCCAGCGGATTTGTAACAACAATAACAAACGCATCACTGGCATATTTTCTTACCTTTTCTGCTACACATTTTATAATTTCAGCATTAGTATTTAATAGATCATCCCTACTCATACCAGGCTTACGTGCAACTCCTGCTGTAATTATCACTAAATCAGCTCCCTCTATATCGCTATATTCAGCTGTTCCAAACAAACACCCACTTTGCAACTCTATACCAGTAGACTCATTTATATCTAAAGCTTTGCCTTGAGCTGTTTCAGCAGTACGATCTAATAGTACAACATCTCCCAAATTTTTGTACCTCATCATATACGCCAAGGCACCACCTATGTTTCCCCCCCCTATCAGGGCAATTTTATTACATTTTGCCACAATCTTTTCTTTCAATTGAATAAAGTTACTAACAAACTAACGTCCACTAGAGTAAGCGATAATTTCATGATATCAAACAGAAATTTATAGACATTAGAAATAACTTCCTTTTTCGATACAATTAACACCACACTCTTTTATAATATTGTACCAATTTCTAATGCTGTTTTTTCGCTCTTTATCACGTATGCCTGCAGCATATAGTTCACTACGTGCTCGGGTTAAGGCTACATAAAGCAACCTCATATTTTCTTCTTTTTCCCTAGTATTATCTTTACTCTTTAAATAGCTTATATAACTGGTATCACTACCCATGTTGACTAAAAACCAGTCATCAATCCATATTATACCGCTGGGAGGCAAAGATTCCGAATAAGATGCATCTGCAAGGATCACAATTGGGGCTTCTAGGCCTTTAGCAGCATGTACCGTCATAATCTTTACTCCTAGGTGAATAGAGTTTTCCACTTTTTTAGAAGATCTATGCTGCATTGCAGCACAAAACCATCCAACAAAAGAAGTAAGCGTTCCACTCTCTTTACCCGAATCAACATAGTGAAATTCAAACAATTGTTGCATAAAAAAACTTAATAATATATCACCATATTCACCAAAAGCCTTTTTAGTAGCTTCAACTATTATCTTATCATCCCTATTAAACAGCATATTATAAAAATCATGAGCAAGAAAAAATTTCTGATAGGTAGCGATAAATGATGACAAAATTTCATAACATGACATCACCCACTTTTCAGTACTAGCTCTACGCGCAATTTCACTCCATATGAAATCTTGCCTCTTATAAGCTAAAGTGAATAATTGATCCTCATTTATTCCTATAAGTGGCGATTTAAGCAGTATAGCCAAATTCATATCATCATAAGGAAGTAGCACAAATTTCGCTATGGCAAGCAAATCATGCATCAAAATGTGAGTGTACATATTACTACTGATAAGATCGCATACTCCAATCTTGAGCTTTTTAAGTTCTTCTACTAGACATCGTTGTACGTCGCAACGTTTACGAAACAAAACCATTATATCAGAAGCCACAACTGGTTTTTGCGTTCCCACTATTACTCTTTTAGCACTAAGCCATTTATGTATTTCAGAACTTATTACTTGAGCTATCTGCTTACCCACTTCATCAACAAAAAGTCCATTATCCGCATTTTTTTCATAGATTGGCAGCGCCCACACGTCATTATTGCTACGAATATTCTCTTTTTTGTCGATAGGAATTTCCCACAGCTCAACTGCACCATTAACTCTATCATGCGCTGCAATATGTTTTATTGTGCAATCTTTATCTCTGTTTACACCTTCAGAAACCGCGGGGAAAGCCCCACTAAATACTGAGTTGTTACAAATGTTATCCACTACTTCTAAAATATTAGGAGCACAGCGAAAACACATATTTAGGTCGATTTCATACCAAATTTGTTTTGCATTTATAACTTTGTCCTTAAACCAAAATTTAATTACTTGGAAAATCCAAGGCTGAGCACCTTGAAAACCAAAAATAGATTGCTTAAAGTCTCCAACTATAAAGATTGTTCTATTAGCAGTTCCGCGAGCTCCTAATCCCGTATAAAATTCAGAAGTTAAAATTTTTAATAAATGCCACTGCAATGCGCTAAGATCTTGTGCTTCATCTACTAAAACATGATCAATAATCATGCCAAGATGATATAGCAGTGATAGCCCAACACCTGGGTCTTCCAGTAATTCTATTGTATAGACGATTAAATCATTATATTCAAAATAACGCTTCGCTTTTTTTAATTGCTGATATTTCCGGTAAACATGTAGCGCAAAAATGCTAAACGCGCTTGCATTAGCAGCGTATTGCTGGGCTCTAATTTCTTCCCATAAATTTTCCAATTTCAATTGCTCACATCTTATAAATTCACGAATATGTGGATAACGTTCTAAAAATTGGCTTTTTATTTTTAAACGTTGCCTCGGTTTATATTGGGATGTTAAAAAAAATTGGCTGTACCTTGTAAAAGTCGCAAGCTTACCTTCTTGGTCTTGCGCTATCCATTCACGTAATTCTTGCACTTGTTCACCATGAGAGTAGACAAAGTCAATAAATTCCGAGTATGTATGCACATCTAAACTGCCAATGTATTTTCCTATAACATCAACACTGCTACTGTCAATGCATGCTCCAACCAAGTCATAGCTTTTTTGCGTAAATAATTGTTCTAACAACTCAAGATTTGATTCATTTTCTAGATGCGCAAAGTACTTACGCGCATCAGTCGTGCAATTTGTAAGTTCAAAAGTTAAATTGCACAGTGAGTCAATGTCAAATAATGTAAGCAGCTTACTAGCACTATCTTTTAAATTCGCAGTATCATCCATCAATGCCTCACGCAATACAGCATCGAATGCTTCTGACCATAAATTACCTTTTTTTACTTCATCTATAATGGTACCGGTATCTATGGGGTAATCTACGCCTAAAATTACACTACAACGCTTTAGTATAAAGGCACAAAACCCATGTATAGTTTGAATTCTGATAGTTTGTTCTCTTTGTAAGAAAAGGACATAAAGTTGTCGTGCTAGCTCTATTTCTTTCTCTGTAGGATTAACACCAGTTAATATCAACAAATCCTGAATTAATTCTTCTTGTGAACAAATTAACCACCAGCATAATTTATTTTCTAACCTAGTTAACATTTCTTCTGCAGCAGCATTGGTAAATGTTATGCATAAAATGCTGCTTATCTTGGCTCCTTTTAATAAAAGACGCAATATGCGATCGGTAAGTACCTTAGTCTTACCACTACCCGCCGACGCATCCACGTACACGCTAGCCCATGGGCTAGATGCCAGACGCTGTTTTTTTTGTACATCTCCAATACTTGCCTTACCTAGGATATCAGTATGCATATAACTCTGCGTTTTTTACCAATTAATTTTTTAAATCCTTTCCCTACTTGATAAATTGTACATTCTAATCTATCATCCTGCGTTGTATGAGTAAGATAAACCTATAGAAAAAAGAGTTTAAGTTATGAATCGTAAAGCTATCACCTCCTACTTGCTAATTATACTTTTTGTTGTTTTTCTCATTTTTGCTTACTCTAAATATACAAATAAGACTATGCAACATGAAAAAGACGAGCTGAAGCAAAGTATTTTAGATGCAGTCAAGCTAGAGCTAGATACGGGAAAGTCTCCAGAAACCGCACTGACGGGAAGCACTAATTTAACCACGGCTCAGGTAGAAACAATAGTAAAAGACATTATAAAAAATAACCCAGAGTTGCTAATTGAAAGCGTAAATAAATTTGCTACAGCTAAAGCATATGCAGATAAAGCCAAAGCCGCCTACAAAATTGGAGCTCTACGTGATAAATTAGAAAATGATACAAATGATCCAGTGTTGGGCGATCCTAATGCAACCATCAAAATTGTAGAATTTTTCGATTATTGCTGCAGTGCCTGTAAGATGATGGATTCAGTCAAACGACAGATATTAGATAAAAATCCAGATGTGAAGTTTATATTGAAGCCAATGCCTATACTGGGAGAAAGTTCAGTACTGCCCATTAAGTTCGCTTTGGCAATAAATAAACTTGATAAAACAAAATTTTCTGCCTTTGAAGAATTGAATTATGCTTGTGAGCAAAAGCAAGATGGTCTATTTGAACTTGCGGAAAAAGCAGGGGTTGATGTAGCAAAATTAAAGCAAATTTTCTCAGATAAGAATAATGATGCTCAACTTAATCAGGTAATACAAAATAACTTGAAGCTAGCTCAAGATCTAGAAGTACACGGCACGCCTACGTGCATACTTGGGGATCAGTTGTTAGTAGGGGCACTAAGCTATGAAGCACTGCAACAAGCGGTAGATGCAGCAAGAAAACAACCTGCGCCTCAAGCAACAGCGCAGCCAAGCAGTACAGATACTACTGCAACAACCACAGATAGCAGCAGCAGCAAATGATGCAAAAAAAGGGGGCCAAAGACGGCAGGGAGGTCTCAAAAACTTCCCCCCGCGGTCTCATATATTAGATTTTTTCAAAAAAAGCTCGCTACTCTATCACTAATGAAGGCTTTGAGCACTGAAGAGGTGCAGCAGTTCGTGACAGTCGAGGGCCTAGCCCACTACGGAATAGATGGTGGGCAGTGATATGGACATGTGGTAGATACCTATTTTAAAAAACCCAGTAAACAGAACGCCATATAGAAATGGATTTTAAAGAAGTATATTGTTGTTACGTTGATGATTTTTGCAATAGATTTATACCGAATCCCATTTTTTAATGAGCACTGGGAGCGTAAATGGTGATGGTAAAGGAGCGCAGTCATGCGGGGCCGACTGAGCCTGAATTTTGCAACGCGGACAACGTGGCAGCGTTAAAAGGAGACGTTAGCCTTGTGGCAGAACTCACTCATTAAGTTGTTTGATACTATACCAATTACCTCTACATAAACCCCAGCATCCAAACATTTATTAGCACTTAATAACGTCAAACATGGGCTTGGGCCTAGAAACGTAGCCTAATACCCGCAAATACGGCATGAGCAGATAGCTTAGGATTGGCAGGATTATGAGTATCTTTTTTACCATCTGCCATAGTCATTTGGTTTGTAGTAGCAGCATTTCCCAGATCTAGGTATTTGTAGCTTACGTCAATACTTACGCGATTTGATACATCATAATTTATACCAGCTCCGACGTTCCAAGCAAGTTGCCAATTAGATTTTCCCTGCAATGTTGCAATCAATTTAGACTTATCTGCGGTGTCATACAATTGGTAATCACTAACTTTATTTCTAACTCCCCCTACCCCAATAATTATATAAGGATTTATTTTTCTAAATGCAGCTACATCTATCATAGTATTCAGCATACAGGCAGTACTGGATATCTTTTGCGTAAAAAGGTACCGATAATTCTTTGTTGTAATTTTGCTACTTTCTTTCTTGAATTCAAAATTATTGAACCGCAGTACTGAAATACTTTCCCTCAAATTAGGAGAGAATTTATATCCTATACTACCACCATATACCACACTCTTCTCCGGCTTTAAGTTATTATAATAGTCATAGTTAGTAAACTCCGTTGGCATTGCTACTCCAGCGTCAATCCCTACATAAATTTTATCGCCTAAAAATGGAGCTTTTTTTACTGAATGCTTTGACTTTGCGTGCACAGCATGAAAATACGAAGCTCTCTTCGCTGGAGGTGAGCTGGTGACTGGATATCCCGCCGCGTGTGCAAGAGTAAAATCAAACATCGATAACATTAATATCGAACATTTTAGACAATTTAGCCTATTTCTCATCTTTACCGCTTCTTGTTTATTGATTGATATAGTAATCTATGTAGTATAACATTCATGAGTAGCACTATTGTAATGCCATGTACTCATTTCACCTCCAAATGCAAAATCTGGATTTAAAGAGTCATGCCCTCCCCAAGCAGTACATACCTTTTTACACTGGGAGCAAATTTCCTCCGCCATGCTTTTGCTCGGCATCTTTATACCGTCATGGAATACTCCCGGACATTTACCGCAATAAGCACACAAGCGCGCATGAACAGCTGAATCGAATGCAATCATAGACACTGCACCATCAGGGCAATCTTTGCCAGGTTTGCTCATATCAACAACAGACCAGGAGATGAAAGTGCAAAAAAAAGATGGATGCTCTTGATGCAATAACTTATCAACAGATTCCATGCTGTTCACAATCACCTTAATGCGACTCCACCTTAGAGAGCCTGCTAAAGCGCCATTTATATCCTGCACAATCTGAGCATCGTTTAGAACTGTGTTTTTTTGAATTTGATTCACAGCATTAGCTAAATCTGGTAGCTTCTTGGCAAGTTCCTCTACATTTGTTATTTTGACACCACTCAAATCGTCTTTAGCATTAGTAAATTTTTTTGAATTCTCAGTACGCATTTCTATCTCTTGCTCAATCTGAGCACCATTTAAGATCACATCTCGCTTAATTTTATTTGCAGTGCTGGCCAAATTTGATAGTTGCTTAGCTAGTTCATCTGCATTTGTTATTTTTACATTACTTAAATCCTTTTTAGCAGCATTGAGATCTACGGAATCTTTTGCATACTCTCCTATTTTCTGCTTAATCTGAGCATCGTTTTGGACCGTATTTTGCTTAATTCCATTCACAACGCTAACCAAGTCTAGCAGCTGTTTAGCCAGCTCATCTACGCTTGTTATTTTGACACCACTCAACCCATTTTGAGCGGCGATAAATTTTTTTGAGTTCTCAGTATGTGTCTCTATCTCTTGCTTAATCTGAGCATCATTTAGGATCGTACCTTGCTTAATTCCATTCACAACACCAACTAGGGTTAATAGCTGGTTAAGCAACGCATCCACATTTGTTATTTTGATACTACCCAAATCTTTTTTTGCATTAACGAGATCTGCAGAATCTTTCGTATATTCTTCTACTTTTTGCTTAATATGAACATCATTCGAGATTGTACCTGACTCAATTTGATTCACAGCATTAGCTAAATCTGGTAGCTTCTTGGCAAGCTCCACCACATTTGTTATTTTTACACTACTGAATGCAGTCTTAGCGTCAGCAAGATCTTTGGAATCCTGTACATATCCCTTCATCTCCTGTACAATTTTATTACTATCCTGGATTATATCTTGTTTTGTAGTGTTTATGATAATATTAGCTAGGGTTGTTAGCTGTTTTACGAGCCCATCTACATCTCGTATTGAGATGTTACTTAGCGCTTTGATGGCTACTGCAAGTTTTTGTGCATCTGCTACATTACCTACTATATCTGCTGAAATCTGGCCATCACTCAGGATCGCACTCGGTTGAATTATATTCACTGCCTTAGCTATATTTGACAGCTGCGCAGCAAGCTGATTTATATCGGACACTTTCACGCCAGCTAAGGCAGTCATAGCCTCCGTAGTTTTTTTGATTTTTTCAATTACGTCTGGCGGATACGGACAAAAAGGACAAAAAGCCAGCATAACCTCTGCTTTCACAGTACAATCTTTATTCATAGTATCCATAACAGTCTGAGCATCAAGAGGAACAACTTCGCTTGAATGTGGAAAATCACTCATATTTATCAATATTTATCACTTATATTTTACATTTATTTGTAAGCATTTGCGGTAAAACAGAAAATCTACCAACATTTTCACAACAAAATGAGTAAAGCTGTGCAGGTAAAAAGATATAACACAAAATCCCATAACGAGATGAGTGTATAGTGTTATGTAATTCAATGTCTACTGTTTGAAATGAAAATACGGATATATTTTTCAAATAATTCGTATATGTTTTTTATTGTTGTATTTTAATGTATGTAAGGCGTATTTCCCGTATTAACTTGAAAATTTATGCTAGATTCAAAAATGAATAATGCTTTTCATTTTCCGCTTACTCCGTTATAATGCGTAAAATTAACCGTGACCTGATTTGATATGCAATATGTTGCAGATAACTATAACATAAATGATTCAAAATTCAGATTAAGCTGGATGCAACTAGCGAGAAGCCACAATGTTGGTGCACGTACTTTTGCAGAATTATTAAAGATATTTAAGACTCCTCAAATAGCACTAAAAAATTTACCTGAATTAGCAAAACGTGGAGGGAGGAAGGAAGGAATTACTATCGCCCCTATATCAGAAATAGAAAAAGAATTAGAAATGACTGAGAAATTCAATGCCAAACTCATATTGGCATGCGATCGTCATTATCCTGAATTATTGCTACAAATTGCCGATCCACCACCTATCTTAATAGCAAAAGGAGATACAGGCTTTCTTGCACGTCATAAAGTTGCTATTGTAGGAGCACGTCAAGCATCAACAAATGGATACAATTTTGCTCTACAATTAGCGCATGACATATCGGCAAAAGGCTATGTAATTGCTTCGGGACTTGCTAAAGGTATAGATGCAGCAGCGCATTTAGGTAGTATAGAATTTGGCACTATTGGGATAATAGCTTGTGGTATAGATCAAATATATCCAGGAGAAAATAAAAATTTGTACCACATGCTTTATAAGCAAGGCTTGGTACTGAGTGAGTATAAAATTGGGCAACTTCCACTATCTAGGCATTTCCCGCAACGTAATCGTGTTATATCTGGATTATGTTATGGTGTGGTTATTGTGGAAGCAGCTGTAAAGTCTGGAACCCTCATTACCGCAAGATTTGCCCTAGAACAAGGACGTGAAGTCTTTGCAGTCCCTGGATCTCCGTTCGATCCAAGATATCAAGGAACAAATGCATTAATCAAACAAGGAGCTATATTGGTAGAGAATGCTGATGATGTGTTGTACGAACTGGAAACTATCATTCAACGAAGTAGTAATATCTGTATGGAAAAGAAACAAAGATTACTTTTTGAAAGCGAGGGAAAAAGACTTCCCAGTGAACAAGAATTAAACAAATTTAGGGAAATTTTATTAACTAAACTCTCATTCTCTCCTGTGAGTTTAGAAGCTGTGCTTGCAGATTTACAAATTCCAATTAGCATTCTGGATTTATTGGTATTAGAATTGGAATTAGCTGGTAGATTAGAGCGTAGGTATGGTAATAGTGTGTGCCTCATTGCTTAATGCGGCGAACGACAGGTATGTTAATACCTCAATCAGTAAGTGTTAATAAAAAATTTTAGTACTTTCAAGTGCCAGATAGATTAGAACATGCATCTATTGATTATAATAGCAAGATAGCGGATTTTATCCCTATCGCTTGTCACTATAACAAGAATACACTATTAACTAAGAATGGCGAGTTGATCCAAATTATAAAAGTAAAGGGCTTTGTAAAATCTCAGGATGATATAAGTACTTCAGATTTACGGGCTGCAGTTAGAGAGGCTATTTCAACTCACATCACGTCATTACATTATGGGGTGTACATATATGTAACGAGAGATTATGAAGATGCCTCACCTGCTGGATACTTTCAAAATGATTTTGCTCGCAAACTAAATGAAGCATGGTGCAAATCTAATACGTGGGATAGGCAGCTGCTAAATACACTTTACATAGCTGTAGTGCATCAAGGGCTAAAGGGTCACCTGGGACTGCATAAAGCATTGTATAACGCTTTGTTCGCATTATTAAAAAAACGCAGCTTTGCTCCTTTAGATAAATGTGCAGATGAGATGACCAAAGTAGTTGTTCAGTTATCAAATAGTTTATCTCAATATGGTAGCACTATTTTGGGTATAAGACCACAGCCAGATAAAACAGGCATCTCAGAACTACTGTCACTATACCATTACCTATTGTACATGCACCATAAAGACATAGAAGTAGACGTTTATGATCTCGCAAAACACTTATCACGAAACGCCAGTATCAACTACTTACCTAATACTTTAGAAATTAATAAAAACGATGTCCATAAAAAATATGCTGCAATCTACAGCATGAAACATCGCTACTTACTTAGCGACAAGATATTAGATAGCATTTTGCGATTTAGCTCCCGTTTCATGATAGCAGAAAATTTTTACTTCGCTCCTAAACATTTAGCTACAGCAGTATGGAAACAATTTTATGATGTTTACACTTCGGCAAAAGCCACAGATATGATCCAACTTGGACAGCTTGATGCTTTGCTAGATCAAAATAGAGAGAAAAACGTTCGTTATTGCGAACAACAAATAACCTTCACAATTTATGATGACTGTTATGATAATTTTGTACTCCAAACTAGCAAATTTGCCGATCTACTAAAAGAACTAGGGTTAATTATGATAAGAGAAGATTTATACCTACCAGGTGCCTCTTATGCTAAATTGCCCGGCAATGCAAAATATCTAAAGCGCAAATTTTATAATACAATCAGCAATGTTGGTATGTTTACATCTATACACCCTAAAGCTATTGGCAACTACGTAGGCAGCAAATGGGGTCCAGTTGTTACCATTTTTCACAATATAATTGATAAACTTCCGTATTATTTTAACTTTCATAACGAAGAAGACGCTGGGCACACACTTGTCATAGGAGAGCATGATACAGGTGTTGGTACCTTGACTAGATTCTTATTAACTCAGTCAATGAAATTTAATTACAAAATAATCAACGTAGACGTAGAAGTAGGAAAACATAATAAGAATTTTATACAAGCTATAGGAGGAACAAGTATAGATCTAGCTATTAACAGCGATGAAGTACAAGAAATACAATGTGATGTATTTAACTTCGGTATGGACCACGTAGAAAAATTATTCAGCTTGCTAGAAAAATGCGTAATATGCATGATGTTAAGTGCAGAAGACAAATTTAACATAACAGATATGTTGAAGGAGATAATGCAAGCTGAAGCAACTACAAGACAGCAAGTCATTGCAAATATAATAGAGAAGATTCACCTAGACTCCAGTACTACGGCAGTAAAAAGATTTGTTGAATTCTTAAAATCTGAATTTTATAAGCAATTACTCAGTAAAGATGCTTTGGATCCTATTATCAAACATAAAATCCTTAACATTAATTTAAACAAAATATATGAGCAAAACTCTGAGTATGGAGTACTGCTTGCAACATTGATATTCATGAAGTTTCCGAGCTTGCTTTCGAATGCCGATTGTAATATAGTGTCGTCCGATTATATGGATTTTGCGGTCAAATGTGGTGAAACAGGCATAGATATATCAAATCTCTTAGATGAAATTACTGCACTTAATGGCATATGTGTATTTACACTGAGAGAAAAAGAGTATATAGCACAATATCAGTATGTAGATGAGGTTTTGGCTAAATTTAAAACAAAAATCTTCATGCCACATAAATTTGTAGATAAAACGTATAAAAAGATATTCCAATTAAGCGACTGGGAAGCGCATCAAATAAAACTTCACGATAAGAATGCACGTATATTCTTAATAAAACAGCAAAATAATTCTATCGTAACATCATTTAACTTAACTAACTTATCTGATATAATCCAAACCATAGGGTGAGTGATGGGTGTGGGAGTATGTCAGAGAAACAAGCAACCTTGCACGGGGCTGTCGTATTTGCTTTGGTGTTGTTGGTGTTGGTTGGTGTTTGTGCGTGTAGATTAGCATATGGTGGATCCACGGACGTATGTAAAGACTGGGGAAGTGGGCAGATTCATGGGCAAAACTGTAATGGAGACACATTAGATTCAAAATTTCCACTTTTACGCTCTAAGATATTTACTACAAATGATGATCCGTTTAATTTGCAGTATAAGTATAAGATAGCCGCACAAGCGTGCTATAGCCCGTGTGAAGTGTTGTGGTCTGCTGGTCCCATCTTTGGTGCAATTGCTGTTGCGATATGTAAGAAAAAGACTCATGGAACAAACTGCATGGGTTGGAGTGGGTATGATGATCATACATTTGGGCAAGGTGATATTTCGGCAGAGATTTATAGCGGGAATACAGCATGTAGCCTGAAGCACATCAATTACAATGTGAATGGATGTGTTCAGATAGTAGATCCGAATAAATCAGTTCCAGGTGGATTTAATAAATATTATAACTATGACGTAGCCAGAGATATTGGAGCAATAAAGTATGTATGCGGTTTTGCGACTCGTAGTGGACTTTTTAGTTTTACTGCCGATAAATCTGATTTCATAGGATGTGTGAGTAGGATAGAGTTACCTGGGCCGCCGATACTGAATGGAGTGATAATGCCGAGTGATGCGCCATATGTGGATGGATGGGATGAGAAGTTGGGAACATTATGGTTCAAGGTGCATGGAAGTTTTTTTGATAAGCCGAGTATTAGGTTGATAAAAGTGCCGAACAGTCCTGGACTAGATTTAATTTACGACATGAGGGGTTCTGGAGCGTTTGTGTGTGGTTCGTTTAGTGGAGGAAGGAAGTATTGTGGTGGATTACCTAATGACAAGCCGGATCAAATATGTGCATATTCTGGGAGTTACAATGCATCTGATGTTTCGAATTTACTGGGATGTGTACCGAGGCCTAGTATTATTGACAATTCGAGTTTAGTGGTCATACCATACTATCAGAGTTTTATAGCGAGGGATGGTTCGCGCTACCAAGGGGTTATACCGTTATTTATAAGTGGGTTGCAACAGTTTGATAGTCCGATAGGCAAAGATGCAGATAAGGATGTGATAGGTGTAATGATAGGGAATACGGTAAGTGATGATGCTATAAGATACTACGGTGTATATAAGGCAATACCTGGTAGTGATTCACGTAAAGCAGCGAATTGTGACTTACTAGCTAATGCGGACCAAGTAAGAGTAAAGGAGGTAGGGTTAATTGGCAGCGGCAAAGCGGCCTGTACGCTAGAGTCTGGGATCAAAGTAGAAATTCCGGAGTGGATTATGCAAGATTCTTATTCTTTGCCTGATTCTTGTAAGTCCGACAATCCTGATGTTGCTGATGCTATAAATGCCATATGTCCGAAACAAGATAAGATAACTTCACTGCCAATAAGGGAATATTTCAACTTTGGCAACGTCTACATGCGCAGCACAGCCCAATTAACGATTGGTGGATTAACTCAGCAGAAAATTACGGTAATGGTAGAAGCTACTATCCCAAAATTGTTTAAACCAGATGGTATTTCTGGTTTATCAAAGCTTGCAGGCCTAAAATTTGCTTTACCACGTGCAGATGATAAAAATTGCAATGATTATGCGGAAAAAGAAGATAAGAATGAAGTGATGCCGATGCCGTTTTTAGTTTTAGGAGGCGACCGGGACAGAAGTCATTGTTATTGTGATGATGTTACCAATCTGAAGACCGGAGAATGCGCTGCAGGAGAGCGCACTAAAGCAACATGTACCTGCATCCTGTGCAAGAAGAATAGTAGTAGTAGCAAGGAAATAGAGGAAGCGGTATGCCCAGGCTCATATCCTAAACATGAAGATGATAGCAGCGGTCCTATACCAGATCCGAAATACGAACCAATACCTACGAAAATTTGCTTAAGTTCAAAGTCGGGAGAATGGGATTTTATTTCAAACAAAAATAATAGCACAGCGGCAATCTCCGATAAAGCTAGTGCAAAAGTGCCAGATATGGTTTGTGCAGATTTGCAGCAAATTAATTGTGTAGCAGACGAAATAAATATAGTTCCTAATACCGGTAATGCAATATGGCCTATTACCACAGATTTCGGTAAGGTAGGCTACGGAATATGTAACGAAGGCGGGATCGAGAATGTTGACTATATATACCGCAGAACAAGTTATAGCTTAGAGAACTTAGAGGGGTATGAGCAAGAAAAGCTAAAGGCAGAAGCAGCTCTAAAGGAGTTGTGGAGCAAAAATGATATAAAGGGAAAGGGGTATATCGATATCAATGATGTAGCTAATTTACAAAATTATAAGGAACAGCTCCAGAAATTTATAGATTCAGGTAAGGTGGTATGTAACGTCGATCTAACTCTGGATGAAACATCGCAACCAGGTAAGACACCACAGCCAAAAGGAACGTGCGTAGGTGGCGTGTATGCCAAAGTTTCTCACCCATGCATTAAGGTACCTAAAAAAGGACCAAAAGATAAGAAATTCCCTCAAATACAATGTACTCCAAAAATAGAAAATCAGGTACCATCCGTAAGAAAATAATATTGGACTTCTTTCAAAACTCACTTATGCTGGTAAAATGCAAAAACATGATAAAATACAGCAGCATCTCTGTGTTACCTAGTTGTGGCACTAATGTCGAAGAATCCTGGGGGGCCCGCCAGACAAATCACACGGTACTACAACCTGGGCAAAAAGGGAGTCGGTATAGTTCCGTTACTACTTCACTCCAAAAAATACTGCAAATTTTATTGCTATAACGCACATAAATATTATATACTGCTCAGAGAGTGTAAGCGTGCTTTATAAGTTTGTCCAATAGCAGTTGGGTTTTAACGAGGGTACGGAGAGTTATGGTATAGCGATATGCAAAATTTGAACATGCAGGATTTTTTTATACCGAATCCTTCTGTGCTTGATGCTAGTAGCCATATGGTGCGAAAAGATAGGGAAGCGTGCAGTGGTTCAGATGTCTCCAAAGTATCAAAAGATTTTGAGTCTTATTTTTTGTCCCACTCTTTTAACCTGGTATATGGAAATAAGGATCCAGATCCAGTAGTTGGCGGCGGGATAGGCGAAAAGGTGCTATATAGTTTTTTGTTGAATGAATATTGCGCAATAATAAGTGAGCGTACAGATGTCGTCAAAACGTATGTGCAACGAGCACTACAAAAGAACAAGCATTATGATATGGGTGTATAGAAAGAAAATCTTATATGGAAAACAAAGGGGTGCATCTAAAGATCAGTATGACATCACAAAGTGAAGAAATGACAATAGGAGGATCTGTGGGTGTGGATAGTGCCGATACGGCGGGAACGGAGCAACCAGTGGATGTCTCTCTCTTAGAGGTGGCACTTACTAAATTGGTAGCTCTTTTAAGGCAAGAAGCTAGGTTGCTGCATGCGGGGATACAAACAAAAGAATTGATGGGGTCTTTTGATGAAAAAACTGACTTAATTACCTTTTTGGAGTGGCAGCGCTCTGCAATCATTGAGTATTTGAAAGCGCAAAAAAATCAAGACTTGGCAGTAGTGGATGATGTAAGGCAGCGTATAACTTCTTTGATTCAAGAGCTATCGGAATTGTCTGAGTGTAATATGGAACACATATCGCAGCGAAAGTTTTTGAACGAAAAATTTGTTGAAATGATGACGAAGGCAGTAGAGCAAGAAACTAGAGATGATACGTATAGCCATAAGAAAATTACGAATAAAAGGATATACATCAATCAGACCCCACATATCGTGTTTAATGAGAATGCTTAATAATCCGTAATGGGTAAGTTAATTGTATGGTAGATAATCTTTCAGAAATTAGCCAAAAGTCCTTAAGGACTGAGAAGCAGAAGATAAATATTGCTGCTCAAAATATAGCGAATGCCTCTGATCCAGGCTATGTGAATAGAAAAGTAATTGTATCTGAGGAAACCGCAGGCAGCACCCCACAGGGTGTTAAGGTAGATAGCATAATAAGAAGTGTTGACGAATTTTTATTAAAACACTTACAAAGGGCAACACCTGGCTCCGCTATGTACAAAATTTTGTCTGAAAGCTTGATAGAAATACAAGACAAATTGGCGAAACCTGGAACTTCTGGGATTGTCGAAATGCTCAGCAATTTTTTTAGTAGCATTAATGACCTAAGTTCAAGTAATGACGCAGCAGCAAGCCTTAGTGTACGCGACGACATAATGGGTAAAGCAAATAGTTTAGCTGGAAATATTACGCAGATAGCTAAATTTTTATATCAGAAAAGGTTTGATGCAGATGCAAAGATTGCAAGTAGTATCGATACCATCAATAATACATTGGATGAGCTACGTGATTTAAATGCTGCGTTACTAATACAACCCAAGGGTAGTCAAGGTTATGCAAGTACCGAGGATGGGATACAAAAGAATTTACTGATACTATCGAAATACTTTGACATCCGTAATTATTACGATGGCGAAGGCATTTTGCACGTCAGGATACTCGGTAGAGACGACGAGATAGTAGGTCGCATTAAATACCAATTACAGTACACAAAAGCACGAGATGCGTATGCTTTTATTGGCGATGATCCTTTAAATAGCGTAAACCTCGTTTCTTTTGACGGTTCAAAAAATCCAACAATAGGACGACCTATCATTTTGGTGACAGGAGGTAAAACGGGCGAAGTAAAACACCACTTTGACTCTGGCGGACTTGCGGGGTGGTTAGAGTTACGTGATGATATAATACCTAAGTTATTAGATCAAATAGATGTATTAGCGTTTCAGATAGCTCAAAAAACAAATGCAATACATAACATGGGGTGTGGTTCCATACCGGCAACAAAGCTCAAATCCCATTATGCAGTGTCGGGCAATACAAATTTTGCAGGAACTGGCAACGTGCTAATTTCAATTGTAGGTAATGATGGTAATCCGGTAAATGCTGGAAATTACGGACGGTTACCAGCATTAAAACTAGATTTGGGAGCATTGGGGGGAACTTCCGGGAAGTTTACAACACAAGACCTTATAATGGAAGTTAACGAACATTTTGGTAGTGCGCAGCGAGTAGAGATAGATGGGATTTACGATGCAAAACTAGTTGCTGCCCCACCAGTCGCCCCTGGCGTTAACACTGATTTTGATTTTGAACTTACAACATTTAGCGATGATCCCAAAAGTACAGTTGTCTTTAGAGTTGATTCAGTTACCGTAGGCAGTAATACACCGATGTTTATTAACAAAGATTATAGTATGCAAAGTGGCGATAAAACAAGGACAAGATCTGCACTATCGTTTCCTCTAACACCTGTAGAACTGGTATCAAATCAAACAATTAAAATTGTTGGCAAAGTAACAACAAAAGGGCAAGAAAAGCCAGTAACTTTAGTTTATAAGTTAGGCGCGACACTACCTACAACAAGAGGGAAGAGGATTTCCATCGACAGTGTTGTAGTAGGAGAGGGCGTGAAAATATTACAGCAAACTCCAGTGCAATTTGCTAATGCTGAGTTAGTAGATGCCAGTGGAGCCAGTATAGATACGATTGCAAGTCCCACAACTAAAGGACATCTGAATCTAAAAACCGCTAATGCAGAATTACACTTGGTTGTAAACTCGCAAACCAGCGACATTTCTGGTCAAGTAGATGACAAAACAGCAAGAAATAATTTGCCATTTAGTGAATTCTTTGGCCTCAACAACTTATTCTTGACGCATATACCTGATGTAAATCGCCATGTTGATAGCACCACAGAGTACAAAAATGCTGCCATTGATCTTCGGGTTGATGATGCAATAAAGGATGATCCTAACTTGTTTTCCGTGAGTCAGCCCCTACCATACACAAATCTCAATGGCGAAGATGCTAAAAAGTTTAAGGATTTCTTTTATACATTGGGAATAAGTAATACTCAACTTATCTCAAGTTATCAGAAAGTGATTGGAGCTCCTTTGCATTTTACTAAAGCTGGCGGGATACCAGAAACTTATGCTGGTGGTCTTAGGGAGTATTCAATACAAATTATTGCCATGAATAATACAAACGCAATAACGATGACGGAAAAATTTAAAGATGCAGAAGGGCAAAGACATAGCTTAGAATATCAATCACAAGCTACAACTGGAGTAAATTTAGATGAAGAGGTTAGCAATGTGTTGTTATACCAACAGCTGTATTCGGTTTCAGCTAAAGTACAGAGTATAGCGAGATCGTTGTTCGATGCGCTGTTGTCATCATTTTAAAAGTGTAGGCATGAATGTATTTCAATTAGAGGGGGTATATGAGTAATGGAATTAGCGATCTTTTGATGCATAAAACAGCGTATGAGGCTGTAGTAGATACAAAAAAAGATATATATAGAATTCAGCAAGCACAAAAAGAAGGAGTGCAAAATACTACTTTCACCTCCATGGAGCCACAAGATGCCACCAATGCTTTCAGGGCTGAAATAGCACTTGAAGAACATAAGCAGATACTCCAATCTTTGAAATTAGCTGATAGCTCACTAAATACATTGAATCAGTACGAAATTCTCTTGAAGCAAATGCTTGAAAATGTTGATGATTTTCAGCACAAAATTGCTATAGCAAATACACCAGCGGGGCGAGCAATTGATATTAAAATGACTGCAGAACTTGCACTGACAGGATTGCAAACATTACTTAACACCAGGGTAAGTGGGCAATATATTTTTAGCGGGTCTATGGGCAATACGCAGCCAGTGAGGGATATCGTTAATATCAGCAATCTTGATGCAGACAGGAAGCCTACAGCTACGTACTACCATGGGGATGATTTTGATATAAGTATGAACGTGGGAAGTCAAGAATTCAGATATGGTATACAGGCAAACGATCCTGCATTTCAGCAATTTATAGGAGCCTTGCATATTTTTAAAACCCAAAATCGGCAAAGTAGTGGTAATCTTCCTGGTTTTAATAAAATAACAGAATTATTAAATTCAGCTAGACAAGGATTGTTAAAAATGCAATTTAGGGCTGGAACAGTACATGCTGAAATAAAAAAAACAAGCACTACAGTAGAGGCAGAATTTCAAGTATTATCCAGGGAATATGAAGTCCTCAATGGCATTAATGACCCGGAGAAACAAGCTCAATTGGTGCTAGAAATTTCAGAAAATATGACGCGATTAAATTCAATATTTACAATTACAAAACGTATATTAAGTATGTCTTTTGCTGACTATATTAAGTAAAATACCAGATTTCATTTTTTAAATGAACACTAGAAGTACAAGAGTGGGGGTGTGCAGTAAGAGTAGGCTAACATACTGAACCCAGCTGAATCCCACAGTACGACCCCGGGTATTCAAAAGTGATTTGGTATAATGCTCTAATTTCCCCATTGCGGCGCTATCGTACTTCGTGCCAGTAACGTTCTTCTTGGTTGACATTTGCTCCAACATTTATTAGAAGGGCATGTGGATCCAGGGCTGGGTTTATGACAAAATAAATGTTTTAGGATGTTCCATGAATTACGTAAATAAAGTTCAGTTTGAAGACGATAACCTAAATAACAAAGATTTATTTGATTCCATGTCTGAGAAAGAGATAATGCTCTTACGTGCTTGCGCAAAATACCTTGTGCAATGTCAATCCCCCAGTTCTTACGACATAATCACTTTAGCACTTGTTAAATATTCTAGCATTGCTAAAAAATTTATTAAATTTTTTCACGCAAAATTTGGTTGTGAGCATAAATTAAGTTTTGGTGAAATCAGTCAAATAGTCGCAGAAATCGAATATGAAATTGAAAAAACAGTGCAGGAAAGTACTTTTTCTCCGATATTTCGTGCTTACATAGAACTCATATTGGCCATAAAACGTACCAATTATTACAAAGAAGGTAAAGAGCGTTCTATACCGTGTATAGCTCTCAAAATTAGCTCTAACGAACTCTCATTCCTACCGTTACCAAAATTATATGCTGAAATTTTCGTCTATTCTCCTGATTTTGAAGGTATTCACCTAAGGAATGGGAAAGTAGCAAGGGGTGGAATCAGGTGGTCAGATCGCTATCAAGATTACCGTACTGAAGTCCTGGGTTTGGTACAAACACAAATAGTGAAAAATGTGATCATCATACCAACGGGAGCAAAAGGTGGTTTTATCGTAAAAGGAGTAGATTCAAGTCAAAAAGATACCTTTTTTAAAAAGGGCGTAGAGTGTTATCGGGCATTCCTAAGGGGTTTATTAGACATCACGGACAATATTGGCAAAGACAGTATTATAGAAAAACCCAAGCAAGTCCATTGTTACGATGAAGACGATCCATATTTAGTTGTTGCTGCAGATAAAGGTACAGCAAATTTTTCTGATCATGCAAATGCAATTTCTGCGGAGTATAAATTTTGGCTAGGTGATGCATTTGCTTCTGGTGGAGCAAATGGGTACAACCATAAAGTAATCGGCATCACTTCGCGTGGTGCATGGATCTCAGGAGTTCAACACTTGACCCGCCTAAATATTGACGTAAACAGAGATTATTTTACCGCAATAGGTATAGGCGGTATGTCCGGTGACGTTTTTGGTAATGGTGTATTGTTATCGCAAAAAATGAAATTGATAGCAGCTTTCAGTCATGCCTACATTTTTGTTGATCCCAACCCGGATGTTGAGGTGAGTTTTAGGGAAAGACGCCGCCTATTCGACATGGATCACTCCCAATGGACAGATTATGATACTAACATAATTTCAGAAGGTGGTGGTATATTTTTGCGTTCTAGTAAAGTCATCAATATCAGTCAGCAAATGTACGGTGCCCTAGGTATTAATCCAGAGGTCAAAGAAATGGTACCAGAAGAGCTAATAAGAGCTATATTAAAAGCACCAGTAGATTTACTCATAAACGGTGGGATAGGAACATATGTTAAGGCATCTCGCGAAGATAACCAAACAGTATCAGACAAAAGCAATGAAAAACTCAGAATAGATGCAAAAGATCTAAGGGTTAAAGCTGTAATAGAAGGAGCAAATTTAGCTTTTACTCAACTAGGAAGAGTAGAGTATGCAAGGAATGGGGGATTAATAAACACTGATTTTGTAGATAATTCAGGTGGAGTAGATTGTTCTGATCATGAGGTAAATTTAAAAATTTTCTTTGCTACCATGCTGGAAGAAAAAGCAATAACTCTTACAGAGCGCAATGAGTTGTTAACTGCAATGACAGAAGAGGTTGTGCAAGCTGTACTGGAAAATAACTATCTGCAAAACCAAATACTATCAATTGAAGAAAGTAAGGCCGTAAAACTAACAACAAAGTATCAGCGCTTCATTACTGATTTAGAAAATCAAAAAATATTAAACAGGAAACTTGAAAAATTGCCAAATGATGAAGAATTACAAAATATGCTTTCGCAAAGTTTGGGGTTAACAAGGCCGGAAATAGCGATACTTATAGCGTACGCTAAAAGTCATATGGTAAATATATTAAAAAATATTAATTTTAAAGGAGATAGCTATTTCCAAAAGATTTTGTTCAGCTATTTTCCTAAAGAATTAGTAAATGACCAAAAATTTAGTGCTTATATACCAAAACACAAATTAGCTAATGAGATTATCGCAGTAATTTTGACAAATGATTTCGTGAATACTTTGGGATGCTTGCTATTTTACCAGTTATCCTGTCACAACATGTATGATGCACTATCCGTTATCGAAGCATTTATCGTTACTAAGTATGGACTAAAGTTGGGTCAATGCTGGAAAGCCGTGGAAGGATTAAGAGGTAAGATCGGCGCAAGCGTTCAGCTTAGGTTATTTGACATTTTACAAAATACAATAGAACAAGGAGTAGGCTGGTTGTTATACAATAAACAGAAGTCTCTAGGCCTTTATAGGGGGGGAATAGGCGAATTTGTTGCATTATGCGTAGCAAATACAGAAAATTTAGTGCGAATACATGCCGGTGGTAACATAAAAACCACAATGCATGATGATGACTTCATTAGTATAATAGATCGCATAAAGCCTTACGTAGACAGCAGCACGTTTGACCTCATGCAAATCATACCCACACTCAATAGTGTACTTGAAAACATACTGAGGTAAAAACCTCACTGAGTTTTTTACAAAAGTAGATTTTTTTCGAAACTCGCTTATCCCGATGGAATGCAAGAAACATACGGAGTACAAAACCGCAATGCATTATGCCCAACTACATTTATAACGTATGCATTGTCATACTGCGGGGTTTGAGCATCGAAGCAACGCTTCATAACAAGAGTACAGAATTACGAAAGAGGTCCAAACAACCCGAAGAAGGCTAAGGAATGAATAATATAATGCAATAAGATGGAGATATGATATCTGTTTAAAGAAGCTGATAAAGGCTAACAAAGAGGAAATATATGGAAATAGATTTTACGGGAATATATTGTTATGTTGATGATTTTTGCAAAGGATTTATAAGTATTTTTTAGTTGGAAATACATTTATAAAAGGCAAGAACAAGGAAAGGCAAGAGGAGTAGGAAGTGCAATATGATCCTTAGTGAGATGGTGACGATAATATTAGGCTACCAAGAGAGTAAGTTTAGTTGTTTTAAATATTACTACCGATATGTGTATGTTAAACACTCGTATGATGCGTATTTTGCCTATATTATGTATGTTACTGGTATCCAATACTTGAGACATGTAAGGCTCTATGTGGCATTAGACATAAGGTTTTTCGTGGAATTGCTGCAAAAAGTAGAACAAGCACCGGTTGGTTTTATGGCCTGAAATTACACACAATTTTCAATGATAAAAGCGAATTTGTTTCTATCAGAATTACACCTGGTAATGTTGACGACAGAAAGCCTGTCTTGACCATGGCAAAAGGCTTATGGGGAAAATTATTTGGCGATAAAGGATATGTCTCAGAAGGATTAGCAACACAGCTGTTAGATCAAGATTTGTTGCTCATTACGAAGCTTAAGAAGAACATGAAAAATAAATTATTACTCCTACAAAATAAGTTTTTGCCCTATAAACGTGCAATTGTTGAAACTATTTCCGGCAAACTCAAGCAATTTCAAAGACTATGGCACTCTATGTTCACATCCGTAGAAAATGCTTTTTGTAATCTTATGGCTTGCTTGTATCATACCAATTGTCTTACTATAAACCCACTATCTCTACCACTATTATCTTGTAAGCTTATCATTACTTTGGGTTTGACAAGTAAGAGGTAAGTAGATTTGTTGGGGATAAAAGATACTTTTAAGGATATTGAAGTAGCTGCAGAGATATCAGATAAGCGGAATAGAAAGGAGATAATTCATAGATTTGATAAAAACCCATATTTAGTTAAATGAAAAATAGTAGTAATGATGATCAAAAAATATTATATGTATGAAAATTTTCATTTACAGTTACTAAGGTAGAGATGATGGGTAGGCCTATAGCAAAGAATTTTTACCACCATATTCTCCAGAGCTGAACCACACTGACCATTATTGGTTTAAAATCAAAAATTTCATACGTAAAAATTTGCACCTGATGGACTTAAAACACTCCGTATATTCCTTGCATTCCATTAGTAGGAAGTGAAATTTCGAAAGAAGTTTAATCTTATAGTTGTCTTGTTGTGTGATGAAATGCAAAACAGGATTTCTAGCGCAGAAATGCCTGGCTGACAGCGGAAGGTATTCCTCCGGTGGTAAAATATCAACGTATCCACCTTTTAGATGGTATGGACTCTGTTTGCATCGTGTTTCTCATACATATCTTGGGGTTTTTTTTATAACAAAAAAACCTCTTATAGCGCGAGTGGTCACACTATTACGCACCTCAGACTTTCAAAAACAAGTCTAACGAACTTGATCTTTATCCTTCTATAACATAGGGACTCAACACAAAATCTATTTTTTGCTGCATTTCTGTCGCTAAAATTGATAAAAGATCTTGAACCTGTTCAACTAAAACATTACGCTGCTCGGCTAGAGAAATTTTCTGTTGCCCAGTTGAAATACTGACAATATCTCGTTTGTTATGCACATCAATTGCAATATTTATGTTATTGTGAGTGATACCATCTTCTAATAGCAACGATACCCTATAAGAACATAAAAATGCTTTTTTTGCGGTACTGTTTTTTATCTGAGTTATGTTTTCAACTTCTTCTATTTTTGCCTTGTCTATTGTAATCGTTAATTTCCCTTGAGCACCATGTGCACGCATTCTATAACTCAGCCAATCAATCAATGACTGGCGAGGCAGAACATTAGCAATATTCGTGGTATTTTCGCGCCCTATATCATTATTTATGATCTCTATATTGGCAACATTAAATACAAAATTTTTATTATCTTGTTCTCGTGCTGCTTTGGGTGCAACCTGTACCTGTTGTACAGTCGTTGTGCAGCCTACAAAAAAGAAAAAAGCAACTATTATGATGAAGAGAGAGACCCTACATGTACTCATTAATTAATACCCCGTACTATTCTTTTTCTTTTTTCATTTACAGCTATGATTATTAAGCCTATCACAGCTGCTCCCATAGCTAGTGGTATAGGCAGAATACCCTTAACTAAGGCCTCCTTGGTATAGGCAAAATTTTCTCCAGTGCTAGTAGTAGCAAAAGAGTAAAATGCTACAAGCTTTGCCAGCAAGATATGGAATACATAACCAAATATCATGATGATCATGTTAGCGGTGGCATTAGCTAAAGCAACCAACCTAACAGGGGCAAACGTACTAGCCTTATCTATAACAGGTATTTGATATGCTGAAGCCAGTCCCACAGAAAACAGGGCAACGCATAAAAATTTCACTTCAGATCCAAATATACTAAACGAAATGTTCCCTTTTCCAGTAAGGAACATGGTAAAGGCTGCCAACATAACAACACCAGATAATATGATGACGCTATAATATGCGCGCGTTTTTTCCACTATAAACCCTAACATAGGAAATCCTATTGCTGTACCTATAACAATCAAAGTGGCAACGATGCCAGCTTCTTGCTGATTGAAGCCATATATGTTCTGAAAAAACACTCCACCCCATAAATCGGCAAACCCCTCTAATGGAGCCACCATCAGTCCGCCCATAAGGCTTATTAGAAGTATGTTGCGATTACATAAAACAGCTTTGAGATCCGCCATTAAGCTGTTTTTCTTACCCTCATTGCACTCTACTTCGTCCTGTACGTAATTTTTAGCATAAATTATCTCCAACTTATCGTTATTAGGTATGATGAAATACGCGATAAATGCTAAAACAACCCCGCCTAATACTAGTACTCCAAGTACGGAATGGAAATCGAACTTATATACTAGTGCGCTAAAAGAACTACCACTGCATATCGTACTTACTATCATTCCCATGGTAACCATAAGGCCTAACATTAAACTAAATTTCGATTCACCAAAGCAAACTCTGATGAGTTTCATTGCACCTATCGCTGATGCTGCAGATCCTATGCTAATCAATACTCGCCCCGTAAACACTAACGCCCATGAATTAGAATATATTATTGGTAGCAGCCCTGCAGCTACCATTAATATGCAAAAACCTAAGACTTTCTTAGCTCCCAGTTTATCAACAAGAATACCAATGGGAATATGAGCTAGCACGTAACCAACATAGTATATGCCGGCAAAATGGCCAATTTGCTCAGTACTAACGTGAAATTTAGCTATTAAATCATTCATAATAACTCCAGGGAGTAACCTCAACACGTATACATACGCGTAAAACGCAGCTAAAATAACCCAAATTCCCCAAGATAAAACCACAGGAGCCATATTTCTACCTATCCATAACCTAAAAGACGCTATTTCCTCAAAACAAAGACTGGATTGTATAACACACGAATCATCTAGTAAAGAAGCATTTTACATGTACTGGAAAATCAAAGCTTTCATTTTGAAAAACTCTTTTCTACACTGGCACGATTCTGTTTGGAAAGTTCCCCAAGACAGCTCTTCACATTCAAATTTCCAAGAACCTGCTCTGATGTTTGGTTATAAATGCTACCTTTGTTCACTAAGCATATAGAGTCTGCTGCTTCTATACTATAAACATTTACATCATATGCTTTTGGAGCTTGGATTTTCGGTACAACAGTGAGCGGAATGCCATCCGAAAATAAGTCAGAAGATTCAACGCATGTCAAATAAAGTACAGGTCTCTCTGTTTTTTTATAAGTATCATATAATGCCCGGTTAACTCCTGCTACTGAGGTTGAGTCTAGCATTACCACGTCCGCTTTTTCTGGCAATCCTTTATCAATAAATTGCTGAAGTAGTATCGTTTCTACGCCGCCATAACAACCAGGAATTTTTATCACAGTTGAATTCTTGCCATCCGTCTTATTCATCATAACACTCTCATCATAACATTTATAATGCATATCCATTGACACTACATGAACATGATCATATCCCTTGGTAAACCCTGGCTCTTTTTGCCACTGTACATTGCCAGCACCGAGTACAAAATAAAAAAGAATCTTTTTCTCTTCACAATTAACCAATTTCTCGATGTCACTGGATATAAAATCCAAAACTTCACTAAATTTCTTCCCTTGCTTACCTTCATTTTTTTCATACTCCTTCAGCTGATTCATCTCCTGCTCAATACTTTTGCTAATATCTGGAAATCGACTGTTAATCGGTTGTAGATTATTTTTTTCTACCACAATCTTCTGTATATTCTCTAGCAAAGCAGCATCCATAACAGGTTTGACTTTCGTGTAAACTGCCATACCATCTAGTAACGCAAAAGCCTGATAGAACCTTCCTATGATTGTCATCACTAATTTGACACTAGGATTCTTCCCGTACGCACTTATTTGTTTTTGTAAATCGTCATAGACTACGCAGAATTCGGCGGCCTTAATATCAGACAGCAACCCTACATCTCCAATTCCCTCTTTCGTGCAGATTGCTCTTATATCCCTAAAATACTTTACATCTTCTACATCTTTTATCAATTTTACACATTGTAAAATATCTTCAACTCCCGGATTCTTGTTATCTTCAAGCACTTGCATTTGCTTCGTTAATTCATTACTTCCCACGCTCCCCGTATTTTTCATATCGCCGCCCCATTTTTTGCCCATTGCAGTATCAAAGTCACTGCTACAAGTGTAGCATTCACCTAACGTGAAGTTGATACTAAGTATCAGTAACCCCCGTAAAAGTGACCGTCAACCTATAGTGTAGAAATTTGAGTATGATTTGCGAAAAATGACAACGAAATATTGCATATTGTTGAAATAAAGATGCACTACAAGTAAAAAAATGCTCTAAATTGGTGAACGGGGGGCTGTTGGGGGAGAACAAATCCCCCATGCAGGTTATTAACGATAATTTTTTGGTGCCTACACCTTTCCTTGCACTAAATACTTATTTCGTTTTCTTACTGCCTTTTTTTATCTCCGGACGCTCCCTGCCCGCGCTGATTCTGCAGCATGTTTACAAATTTGGACACATCCTCATACTGTAGTTTATTCGATATATTACTTGCTTTTAAGTTATCAAGAACATGTTCTTTAAAATCAGCTAGACCACTAACTATTGACTGTTTAACGCCATCAGCTTCTCTGTTGTGATGAAATACTTCTGCAATTTTATGGCACAACCCCAACAAGGCTTTTACTACATAGCCAAATACCATCTCAAATTTACCATGAGGTCCATTTCGCTCCTCTAATTCACGCTGAACATCTGATACAAACAATTTGAACGATCCGCTGATGTCACCAGGCATTAAAGCATTGATGTCAGTAACTAGTTGTTGGTTACCATATTTCAACATTTCAGCCTTATCACCAGTTTGGAATTCATTTGCAGTTATGCAATCAGTAAGAATTTTTATAAGGGCAGTCCGCTCTCTCCCCTGAGTTGATATAAGTCGATCAAAAGGACCATTCTTTGCCAATGGAAGAGTAGCAAAATCTCTTTTTAGAGAATCAGGCGTATCATCTTTGGTCCACCCCTGAACCTCTTCTTGAAGGATACCATGTTGCATTTCATTAATGACCAAATTAGTGTGTCCAGTTTTTGTGGAGCAAATCAAAGTTGGAGTATTCGGCATTTCTTTATCCGGAAATGTGATCACGTTATATTTTCCACCAAAAAGTGTGTGATCTTTGAAGTTTACACCAAGCTGAGCACAGAATGCATTTCTCTCACTAGAAGATGAAGAACTTTTACTCAGTGATAAGGTGTTACTCGTTTTGTTTTGAGCAATCATTTCATAATTTTGCATAAAATTATCGCTTCCTATAGCTGCCTCACCAACTACACCTGCTATAGACTGAGACATACCTTTCAACATAATAAAGCTGGCCAAAGCTGCCAATCCCAAATTCAAAGGGTCAGGAGCACTCAGAGTAGCATTGCAATCGTGATTAGCTAGATATACCAGCTCTGCAACTCCAACAGAGCCATTTCTTATCTTTTCTATCAATAACTGAATTTCATTTTTTTGTGATGCGTAATTTTGCTTTTGAAAGTCACCAACCATTTCGTTTAAAGCTGCATTTGGGCAATTAAATTTTTCAAAATCGTTCATTTCAGCACTAAGCTTATCTAGGAGCTTTCCTCCATCTTCTGCCTTGCCACTTTTTACCAGGGTTGCTGCTTGAATTAGATATCCGTATATCAAAGAGCGCTTACTGCAATTGTTATCGCCACGTATTGCAATTCTTGTCTCCTTCGTTACCCCTGGAGCACTGTTCCACATTTGCTCCTCCCCCTTTGCGTACTTTGCTGCTTTTCCAGCTACGACAGCAGGAAATGCACCCAAAATGTCATAATCTTCTTCTGCACCAATACTTTGAAGCTTAGCCTGTGTTTTATTTCTAAACAAATCCAGGACATTTTTCTCATGATCTAACATAATTACCTTTTTTGATATATTTATAATATATAACGGATTTATATATATATTATAATCTATAATACCCAAAACGATCATTAAAAAAAAATATTTAGGACTGTTTTTCGACTACTAAATTTTAGCTTACCTTCCGTTTTTGCAGCACGTTTGCAAACCTACCACATTTTCCCCTTTTCATAAGTATTGAATAAAAAGTAAAGGAGCAAAAATCACTTTTTTATCCCCAATCCACCATTAAAAATATATTTATCTAGTCCTGAGCTAGGAATTTTAGGATCACTACGCCATTTACAGCCATTAGAAAGCGCTGTACGCACTTGTTGCTTTACATGATTTGGATTCATATTGGCTAGCATACATACAGTTACAAAATCATCACTATCTCCCTTTAACCACCGTAGTGCTCGTAATTTATTTGCTTTAACTTGCTTTTTTTTAGAATTACTTGCGGCATCAACTAATGCTTGCATAATTACAGCTTTCCATAAACCTTGCATCCCCATTTCTTCACTATTATCACGCGCAGAATTATCTACATGGTTATGAAAAATCTCTTGATTTTTTATAAAGGTCATATTCATTTTTGCTTCCTCTTATAGGATTGTTCTTAACATGATAAAATATAATAATTGATAATGAATCAGCAAGTCTATTTTTTTAACATTGATGTAATATTTTTTATATATAGAAATTAATAGTAGTAAATAATGTGACAGAAATTAATCATTTCGGTTTTGCACTACCAATATTTATAACTACTTTGTATCGTAGTTACTGCACGAAAAAGAGATAATACCAATTCCCCCTTTTTATGTTCACGTTGTCGTATTGCAGGGTTCAGACTTAGTCATGTAGTATTACTATACTCCTTCGCCCTCACTATTGCGCTCCTAGTGCTTATTTAAAAATGAGACTTTGGGTATAACGGGCATAGGCTATAAAAAATATCTTTATATTTGATACAAATTTTACTAACGTTATTGCTCAGTATAATTTTTTACAGTAGTACTGTGGACATCTGTAAATAGAGTGAGATTATTTAGCGTTTAGATGACATGACATGAATAACATGCAAATTTTATTGCCAAAATTACCGTATAAGTTGGATGCTCTTGAGCCGCTCATTTCAGCTAGAGCGATAGATTGTCACTACAACGAACATCATAAGGCATATCTAAATAACCTGAATAGTTTGTTAGTAGAACGTAATTGGGTAACAAATGATCTAGAAAGTCTTATCATACAAACTCACAAAAATATAAACGAAGTGAGCGTTTTTAATAATGCTGCCCAAATTTGGAATCATAATTTTTATTGGCATTCTATAAAACCAAATGGAGGAGGGATACCGAGCGTGAGGTTAATGGTGCAAATAGAAAAAGATTTGGATAATTTTGCAAATTTTAGAGAAACTTTTATAAAGCGAGGATTGGAGCAATTTGGCAGCGGATGGGTCTGGCTGGTTTGGGATTTAAAAGAACGAAAGCTGGTAGTCACAAAGACCTCTAATGCAGATACTCCAATGCTTCGTAACCAAAAAGCCTTAATTGCTTTTGATGTATGGGAGCATGCTTACTACCTTGATTATCAAAGTCATAGGTCAAAATATTTGGAAATTTTTGTTGATAAATTGTTAAATTGGGAATTTGCTGAACAAAAATTTCAGTCTATAACAAAGTAAATAGGTATAGAAAAAGGCAATTTTAGAGTCTTCAACAAGAGAGCGCTCACCTTCTACACCTTTAGTGAAGAAATTGTAATGAGATAACTTAAGATAACTTTATTATCCACACCATTGACAAATATGGCTTTAAATATGAGGCAAATTTTTTCAGGCAGATCTACAGCGGAAACTAAAAAACAAGAAAATGCGGAGTCGCGTTCATTGAAGACCTGGTATCAAGAAGCGTATGAAGCAGCTATTGTTCAGCGTAATTTTTTTATCATTGTAGCTATAGCTTCCATTGTTATTGTCATTTCTGCAATATTTGTTATAAGGTATATCAAAAGCACCAAATCCATTGAGCCCTTTGTTATAGAGATTGAGCGCAAAACTGGAGTACCAACAGTAGTAGAATCCGTGTCGGCAAAAGACTATACAGCAGATGAGAGTATAAAACGGTACTTTATAATGCAATATATTAAGGCAAGGGAGGAATATTTTTATCAAACCTTCCAACGCAATTTTTATACAGTAGTACGCGTTTTATCCTCTCCGGATGTATATTATGGTGATTACAGACCAAAATTTTCTCCAAGTAATCCAAATAGTCCATCCAATATATATGGACAAAACAATATTCGCGTAGTAAATCGCAAGTCTATTATCTTTCAAAGTCCACAATTAGCTCAAGTAAGGTTGTCAGCTGAGGTGCAAGGTTCACTCTCTACTAGAAATGATAAAGTGGTACTACTTGCATTTGATTTTCAAAATATTGGGATGAACGATGAAGAAAGATTAATAAATCCCCTTGGTTTTGTTGTGACTATGTATAAAATTGAAGACGAGAACACATCTTCTGATAGCAGTGTTAATAATAATTCTCAATAATGTGGGAAATAATAATAATATGTGTTAATTTGCCATGCTATATAAGATAAGAACATTTTTCACGGTGTGCGCTATGGGTGTTGCTATATGTAACGGGGTTGTCTCTGTAGCTAATGGCAGCAGCGCAGATGATTATCCAATTGCAACAGATAGTAGAATAAAAACTTTTGTTTATAGCGAAAATGAAGTATTCCCCATAGTTCTACACTATGGGTATCAAACGGCAATAGAATTTGGGCAGGGAGAAAGTATGCAAACCTACTCTGTAGGTAACAGCTATGCGTGGCAGTTTTCACCGATAGGCAGGACATTATTTATAAAGCCTTTAGAGGAAAATATTTTGACTAACATGACTGTAATTACTAATAAAAGGCGGTATTACTTTGAGTTACAGTCAAAAATGATGTCTAATGCGCTTGATGAAGAATTAGCGTACGCGGTGCGTTTTTTCTATCCTGATGAAGTTGAAGACGCCATAAAGCCAGATACAGCCGCTCAAACTGACGATGATGATAGGTCGATTCCCATTATAAAGCCGTACAACTTTAATTACCTAATAGCAGGTTCCACTAAATTTGGGTTGAGTAACGTTTTTGATGATGGGATAAATACATTCTTTCAATTCGACAACGGAGCTAAATTTATTCCTCAGATAACTGCGCAAAATAAAAATGAGAGCGTTAAGCTAGAGCCAAAAACAGTAGGAAATTATTTAGTTGTCAATTATATAGGACAGAAATTTCAGCTTGATTATAATGGTGCAAGTGTAGTTGTAACATCTAAATAGCTAATATGAATATGGAAAGCCATTAAAAATAAAAAATGTAATGAAAGAAGGTGATAATAACAAAAACTTAGTAGATATTCAGCCATCACAGCAAACAGAGAGTGGCGGAGAGGTAGTGCTCGAGCAAGAGAGTGGCACTGCTTACCAAGATAATCTTGTCCAAGAAGATGTAAATGAATCAGAACAGTTCAAGGCAGATATTACTAACAGCGGTCATAAAAGTATAAAAGAAGTATTCAGCAACATAACTGGGAATGATAGATCTAAAAAAGTGGGTATAATCATTGTAGTGCTAGCTGCCATTACTGGAGTATACTTTCTATTTTTTAGCAGCAGTAAGAGTAATAAGCAGTCTACCACGGATAAGGAAAAAATTGCACCGACAGTACCTGTTACACATTCTCCAAGCAACATTGTTATGCAACCTGCTCCTTCACCTCCTCCTACATTACAATCTCTTCCTGTACTAAAAGCACCAGAAGCCCCAGTTCCTCCACCACCACCAATTCCTATTGCACCACCGGTGCCAGTGTTTACAGCAAAAAAAGCACTACCTGCTGTTGCTATGCCTAATCCCACAGATTTACCCATTGTCGCTGATAACACAGTAGATAAACAAAAGATAGCTGAAAAGATGAAAGCACAAATTATGGTATTTGGCGGTGGTGTTGATGCAGGAGATGGTAACGCCACTAAGGACGATAATAAGGATAAAACGCAGAAAAAAGATGGTGCTTCAAAAAAGACAGTCACCAATTTTCTAGGATTTGATAATGGTATGATAGATAGTGATGCATTGGATAATTCTACAACTGCTAATGTTACCGCAACCATAGTAAAAAATTTGGATAGAACCATAGTTCAAGGCAAAGTAATAGATTCGGTATTAGAGACTGCTATAAATACGGACATCCCGGGCATATTAAGGGCAATAGTAGCTCGTGATGTATATGCAGAGCAAGGGAAAAATGTACTTATTCCCAAAGGATCTCGTTTAATTGGGTCATATTCTTCAGATGTTGCACCAGGACAAAACAGAGTCGCTATTGTATGGGATAGATTGATAATGCCCAATGGTATTGATATACAAATAGGATCTCCTGGTGCGGATCAGCTCGGAAGAGCTGGAGTTTCTGGGAATGTTGATGATAAGTGGATGACAAAATTAAGCAATGCTTTTTTGGTTTCGTACATGGTACCACTCACTATGGGTAATCTAACTAATAAGGATGATAAAATTAGTGTTACTGTCCATACAGGAGGAACTACTCCTGACGGAAAGACGACACCTTCCAGCACCACTACAACCGGTAGTGCGCAAGCAATGGCAATGCAAAATGCTACACAACAATTCCAGCAAATTGCGGGAGATACTATAACGCAGAGATTTAACTTAAAGCCTACAATCACTGTAGATCAGGGAACAAAGATTAATATTATAGTAACGAAAGATTTAATATTTTCTTCACAAATTATAAATAAAATTACGCAGTGAATATGCAAGCTAATACTGCACTCGAAACGTACCTAGAGCCCTTAAAGCACGTATTTGCAGAAGATGGTGTAAGTGAAGTATCGATTAATCGACCCGGCGAAATTTGGATAGAAAAACGTGGTATTATCAGACGAGAGGTACTAAGTGTACTGGATTTAGATCATTTGCGTGGTACTGCACTGTTAGTAGCAAGCTCAACTGAGCAGAAGATTAGTGAAGAAGCCCCGCTTTTATCAGCTACGTTACCCAATGGGTTCAGAATTCAAATAGTCATACCTCCAGCATGCGAATCTGGTACAATAGGTATGTCTATCAGGAAACCGTCTACTATGAAGCTGGACCTCGAGGCATACGAGCAGATGGGAGCATTTAAAGATGTTGTTGTTGGTAATGCTACCGACGATAATGATGCAGTACTAGCTCAGTTGCTGAGAGAAAGGAAAATTAAGGATTTTTTATGTAATGCAATTGTTCATCATAAAAATATAATAGTAAGCGGCGGTACTTCCACAGGAAAGACTACTTTTACCAATGCAATGCTCAAATCTATTTCTGTAGATGAACGCCTGATTACTTGTGAAGATGCACGAGAAATTGAAATATCGGGGCATCCGAATAGGCTACATTTGCTGGCTTCTAAAGGTGGACAAGGCAGGGCAAAGGTCACTATACAAGATTTAATAGAAGCTTGCTTACGTCTAAGGCCAGATCGTATAATAGTTGGAGAATTGAGAGGGGGCGAAGCTTTTAGCTTTTTACGTGCTATAAATACGGGACATCCAGGCTCTATATCAACGTTACATGCTGATACTCCCCAGATGGCAGTAGAGCAATTAAAATTGATGGTAATGCAGGCAGGATTGGGTATTCCGCCAGATCAGATAAAAGATTATGTACTACACGTAGTAGATATAATTATACAGCTAAAAAGAGGTGCGAAGGGGGTACGTTTTGTCTCAGAAATTTATTTTAAAGATGCCGCGCTAACGTAGTGTAGTAATGAGCGATAAGATAGTAAAATATGTGTTATGTGGATAATTTTAGTCCGATTTCTCCTGAAACTTGCTTATGCTGCATGAAATACAATGAGCATATGGAGCACAGGATGGCGATGTATTTTTACACCCAATTCTCTTTTTTAGCGCTCACGTTGTTGCGCTGCAGAATTCAGACTCAATCATGTAGTATAGCTAATTGAACTGCGTTTACCGAATTAGTTTAAAGAGATGACAAGCAGGTTTTTAGTCGTTTGGTCCTGTAGAAGTAGTGTGGACTGGTCACCAGATTTAAATCCAATCGAGAAATATTTGGCCAATTTAAAGGCGTCGGTAGGCAAAAAATATTGAAAGAATACTCTTCCTTCTTTAGCAGATGCTGTGGACGCTACCCTCAAAAATCGACCCATTTAACCCCGAAGTAAGGATAAGATTACAAGATAATAGTTGTTGAGATAGCAGGTTTATTAGGAGATAATTGGTATGAAATCAAGCAAGCCATAAGACTACAAGAAGCATTTTTACGGATCTGAAAGTAGAGTGCCATAGTCTTTGAAATTGCTTGGGTTTGCCGAAAATAGTTTCAACAATTGTACGTTTATAGAGCAAAAATTTATCTTGTAGGTT